>JBNPEG010000064.1:0-15459 GCA_051117555.1 Elainellaceae cyanobacterium
TTTGATGTATCTGCCATGAGGGCGATCGCGCCTATTACACATTAATCCGGGGTCAATGACTCGACAGGCATTCGATTTATATCCTGAGGACGATTTCCGTTTAGATAACATTTAATATAATCATGAAAATCTTTGCAAAACCAAATGCAGTAATGTGCTGCATTTATGCTCGTTTTTTAACTTGATCTAAGCTAAAAGAAACTGCTGTCCACTCAACTAACGTTTAGGTGGATTAATGTTTCTTAAAGTTTATCGAGGCGTCATGAATGGCTGATGTTCCACTCACAAACGTGAGTCAATTTGCTTATGCACTGTCGGGTTTAACGCGAACACGGGATGTTCATAATATGGAAAAGCTTCTATTGAAAGTTTCAACGTTTCCTCAAAAGCGGCGGCAGCAAATCTTATTTAGAACCCTAGAACAGCTTGATTCGACCGAGCAGGTTTTTCTGCAAGATCAAATCACTCGTTTTGCAAATCAGGGTTGAGCCAAGTTGTCTGATATTCTAATCTTACTGAGGTGGTGAGCGTCATTGTTGAGTCAGTGATAGTCTAAGATGCCAGGAAGATATTAGGCTCCGAACATTATCGAGTTAAGAGAGGGCAGGTTGCCTCACTGGATGAAAACGCCGTAAGCTAACGATGTGACTGTCAATAATTGGAATACTTGTAAACTTCTGTTAATGGTTACTGAGGGTTAGGTTGGGGTTCAAAGAATTAATTTCATTAGCGTGTTGTTCTTGGTCGAGCATTCCAAGTCATGAAATTTAGTATTCAAAATTTGCCGGTATTTGAGCGCTTTAAAAGTTTTAATCTCTCCCGTCTTCGATACATTTTGATTGCATTGGGTTCGCTTCTGGGGGTTTTGCTATTCGGATGGATAGCCCTCTCTCAGCAGCCTGTTACCGTTTCGTTTTTGGTGCGAGCGCTAGAAGCCCAACAAATGGAATTTCTGATTGAGGAGTTCGAAGAGCAGAATCCAGATATCCGCATTGAGGTTGTTGAAGGTCCAAACGCTACCGATACAGTGGAAGACCTTTATACGTCCTCCTTTTTGTTGGGCGATTCTCCCTATGACATTGTGTATGCAGACGTCGTTTGGATTCCAAAATTTGCGGCAGCAAATTGGCTCCTCGATCTTTCTGATCGCGTCTCAGAAGACGACCTCAACGATTTTCTGGATGCAGACGTTAATGCAGGCATGGTTCAGGGCGGGTTTTATCGGATGCCGTTTCGCTCTGATGTGGGGATGCTTTACTATCGCACCGACTTGCTAGACGAAGTAGGTGCCGAACCCCCTGAAACGTTTCAGGACTTGATGAATGCGTCGCAACTGATGCAAGAGCAAGACCTCACGGAGTGGGGCTATGTTTGGCAAGGGCTTCAATATGAGGGGCTCTCGGCGATGTTTGTAGAGATTTTAGAGGGTCACGGTGGCTTTTGGATTGATACTGAAACGAGTGAGGTTGGGCTAGATCAGCCCCCTGCTATTGAAGCAGTCGAATTTTTGCGAAGCGTCATTGAAGAAGGCATTACGCCGCCCGGTGTCACAAACTATCTAGAAGAGGATACGTTGCGAGTGTTCCAAAATGGAAATGCTGCATTTTTGAGGAATTGGCCCTATGTGTGGGCAGAAGTCAACCGAGAGGATTCTCCACTCCAAGGCAAAGTTGCGCTGAAGCCAATGGTGCATGAACCGCAGAATTCGAGCGGCGCATGCTTGGGTGGATGGGGATTTGGAATCTCTGCGACAAGTTCTCATCCCGAAGAAGCATGGCGAGTGGTCGAGTTCTTTACGAGTGAGGAGTCGCAGCGCAAGTTTGTCCTGGAACATGCCTATGTACCGAGTCGGCGATCGCTCTTTACCGATCCTCAAGTGGTCGAGAAATATGACCACTACCAAGAGCTGCTAGACGTGGCTGAGCAGGCAGTTCTTCGTCCTCCGATTGGTCAATATTCTCAGGTATCTGATATTCTCCAGCGCTATTTGAGTTCTGCTATTTCGGGGCAGATGAGCCCTGAGAATGCAATGCAGCGAGCGGCTGGGGAGACCCGTCGAGTCCTAGGACGAAATTCGGATGCCTAGCGCTCGTGATTGATTCTAGCCAGGTCTTTGTACTGTAGTTGACGTGATTGAAGGAAACAAGCGATCGCCATGGCAGAAACCATTCAAACCAGAGAAAAGCGAGTCGGATGGCTGCTTACTATCCCTGCCGTCTTTGTTCTATTACTGGTCTACGCTTATCCCATTGCGCGCGCCTTTATCCTCAGCCTCTTCACTGAAAATCTCAGCACTAACTTAGACCCCGTCTTTACTGGGTTTAGTAACTACGTCCGCATGTTCTTAGACGGACGGTTTTGGGGCAGCATTTGGAATACCACCATCTACACGGTTGTATCCCTTGCTCTCGAACTCGTGCTGGGCATGTGCATCGCCTTAACACTTGACCAAGCATTTCGAGGGCGGGGCGTTATCCGCACGATTGCGATTTTGCCGTGGGCTTTGCCGACTGCGCTGATTGCCCTTGCTTGGCGATGGATCTTTAACGCCGAGTTTGGCGTGTGGAATGACATTCTCATCAACTGGTTTCATATCTTAGATGAGCCCATCAACTGGTTGGGTGACCCAGTTTGGGCAATGATGTGCGTTATTGCGGCTGATGTTTGGAAAACAACTTCGTTTGTCGCAATCTTGCTGTTAGCCGGGTTGCAGTCAATTTCGCAAGATTTATATGAAGCGCATCGTATCGATGGTGCAACGCCGTGGCAGAGTTTCACTAAAATCACAGTGCCTCTGCTGATGCCGCAAATTTTGATTGCAATGCTGTTTCGCTTTGCCCAAGCCTTCGGAATCTTTGACTTGATTGCCGTAATGACAGGGGGCGGCCCTGGTGGCGCCACTGAAATGGTGTCTCTCTATATTTACGATACGGTGATGCGCTATCTCGACTTTGGGTATGGCGCGGCATTGGTTGTTATTACTTTCTTAATTTTGATTGCAGTAGTGGCGATCGCCCTATCATTTCTATCGAAAGCCCGCACAGCAACAGGGGTTGAATAATCATGACGACAACACCACCAGATACCACCGCGAGTCAGAAGCCCGAAGGGTCGATCGGCGTCAGCCTAAGCAAAATTTTGCTGTGGGTTGCTGTTGTTCTGATTATCTTATTTAGTTTGGGGCCCGTCCTTTGGGAGTTATTGACCTCAATCAAAACCAATCAGGCCATTACGGCAGATCCGCTGGTCTACGTGCCAACGCCGTCTCAATATACCGCAGAGCACTACGTCCAGCTTTTTGTCCAAAACCAGTTCTACATTTATATTTTCAACAGTGCATTGGTGTCGGTCGTTTCGACGATACTATGTTTGGGCATTGGCTCGCCTGCGGCCTATGCCTTAGCGCGACTCCGGATTCCGGGAGAAAATATCGTACTCAGCGCCGTGTTGATTGTGACGCTATTTCCCTACATCCTTCTGTTTTTGGGGTTGCTCGAACTTGTGCAACTAACTGGGCTTGCTAACAATTACTTGGCGTTGATTATTCCCTATACCGCGATTAATCTGCCTCTGACGATTTTAGTGATGCGGAGCTTTTTTCAGCAGTTGCCCCGTGATCTCGAAGATTCTGCCAAAGTAGATGGCTACAACATTGTGCAAATGTTGACTCAGATTATTCTGCCGATGACGCTGCCTGCTCTCGTTACAACCGGAATCTTGGCGTTTATCTTTGCTTGGAATGAATATATCTTCGCACTCACGTTTATCAGTCAAGAAAATATGTTGACGATTCCAGTGGCTGCGGCGCAACTGGCCGGAACGAGCATCTTTGAGATTCCGTATGGGCCGCTGGCGGCTGCTACCATCGTCGGAACGTTGCCGCTGATTTTGCTGGTGCTATTTTTCCAGCGCAAAATTGTGCAAGGTTTGACGGCGGGATCTGTTAAGGGCTAGTCCTGGGTCGATCTGCGTCGTGCGCGTAAAATTCTCCATGACCCGTTAATACTTCTGATCTCTTATTTACACCAGACATAGACATTATGGCTAAACTTGAGCTCAAAAATCTGAATAAAACCTATGGTCCTAAGGTTGTCCCGGTCAAAGACCTGAGCCTCACGGTAGAAGATAACGAGTTCCTGACGCTGGTTGGGCCGTCAGGCTGCGGGAAGTCTACAACGTTGCGGATGATTGCGGGGCTTGATCAACCCACTCGCGGGCAGGTGTTTATCAACGGTGATGATGTTACCCAGGTCAGTCCGGGCGATCGCAACATTGCGATGGTGTTTCAAAGCTATGCCCTCTATCCCCATATGACGGTTTATGAAAATATGGCATCGGGGCTAAAGCTGCGCGATGTGGCTGAGTCAGAAATCCGCGATCGCATTCAAGAAACCACGCGCGTGTTAGGGCTCGAAGGACTGATGGATCGTCGCCCATCTAAGCTATCGGGCGGTCAACGGCAGCGTGTTGCTCTAGGGCGAGCACTCGTGCGTCAGCCGTATGTGTTCTTGCTGGATGAGCCTCTCAGCAACCTCGATGCGTTGCTAAGAGAGCAGGTGCGATCTGACCTCAAGCAAATTTTTGAACAACAGAAGGCTCCAGTGGTGTATGTGACTCACGACCAAACTGAGGCCATGACCCTGTCTACAAAGGTTGCTGTTCTCTATGAGGGGATTGTGCAGCAGTTGGATACTCCCGATCAGATCTATAACCGACCGGCTAATCGATTTGTTGCTGGCTTTATCGGTAGCCCTCAAATGAATCTCTTAGAACTCAAATGTCAGGATTCTCACGCGTTGCTTGGCGAGTTTAAGGTTCCGTTGCCAGACAGCTTTGTGCCGCCGCCCGAAGTAGTCATGGGGATTCGCCCCGATCATGTTCGGCTGGCAACTCCTCAAGATGTTCACACCATTAAAGGGCATGTATTCCTAGTTGAAAACCTGGGGATGAGCTACCTGCTCAGCATTCGCGTTAAGGGCACTGAGAATATGACGATTCGCTCGTTGCTGCCTGCCGATCAAACCTGGGAGGATGAGGTGAATCTAGCGCTCCCTCCGGAGCGACTTCACTGGTTTAATTTGCAAACTGGAGAACGCCTCAAAGACAAGCACGGCGCATCGGCAGAGATGTCTCATGCTGCTCACTAGGAACGCCCTAGATGCTGCATGCCTGCAAGCCATTTTATGCAAGCCTGGCAATTTTACATGTCCAGGTGATCGGCGTGGCCTTAAATTTATACGAGCCATTTGCAGCATCTCGCTCACGGCCCGAGCAAGGCGCTCAGGACGCTAGAAAGATGTTCAGGATTAGTACAAGATGGCGGAAGTTTCATACCCGTAGTGTGAGCGTCTCGCTCACGTCGCGGTCAAGATGCCCGCACTTAAATGGTTGGCTTATTGTTGCCAACCAGTACTAGCAAGATGTTCAGGATGCTGGCAAGATGCTAGCACTAGGGTTGCCCGACGCTTATACGACTAAATGATTCGTGGGTAGCTAATTCGTATGAGCTACCTATAAGCTGACTAAACCAGAGCGGAGTGCTCTGACAGCGGCTTGGGTGCGGTCAGAGGCACACAATTTGCTGAGAATATTACGCACGTGGGTTTTGACGGTGCCTACAGTGATGTAGAGTTCTTCAGCGATCGCCGCGTTGCTGTATCCATCGACGATGAGTTCTAATACTTCAAGCTCTCGGTCCGTCAAGGGATCTGACTCTAGGATCTGCTCATAATCTGACGTATCTGAGCCCGCCTCCTCTGATGAGGTGCGAACCGCCGCCTGGTTTTTCTGAGCCTGTTGCAATACAATCCGGGCGATCGCAGGGTCGATCCACGCATTTCCTTCGTAGGTTGATCGAATGGCCTCAGTGAGCTTTTCTACACTCGCATCCTTTACGCTGTATGAATCAGCACCTGCTGCAAATGCCGCCAAGACAGCATCCTGATTGTCCTGCATCGTCAGGATGAGAACCCGTACAGACTTCGCCGAATCGTCTTCTGAGGGTGCGATAGAATGCTTAATTTGATTTGTGACTTCAATGCCATCGATTCCCGGCAAACCGATATCTACGATGGCGATGTCGGGATGAACAGATTTGACTACTTCGATTCCCTGCTGACCATCAGGTGCTTCACCAACCACCTGAATGCCGTCATGCTGTTGGAGAGCAGTCCTTAAACCGATTCGAGTCAAATCGTGATCTTCAATTAAAACAACCCGGATTTCATTCATGTGTGGCACTGAATCTTTACAGTTTCTTTATACCGAATGTCTACGACTTCTTGATTGAATTATGGAAGATTTTATACCAAATTCTGTCTATCGATAGTCGTAATAATTAGCTCATCTTTGTAGCTTTAAAGGGCATTCCTAATATGTTCGTATTGCATCACATCATCTGGCTAACTCAAGGATTGAGTCGATAGTATTGAGGTCAATCGAGTCATCACAGTTGATTAATCCGCGCGTTTAAGAGTAATGAGTCAACCTTATCCTGCTGAAGAGAACAGACCCCCATCCTCCAATTTTTTATACACACCTAATTGCGAGTCTGATTTAGACAACGATGGGCACTACCACCGATGCTTTCTGGAGTTGATCCCTCACATCGCGTGGACTGCGAGCAATGATGGAGCACTCACTTATATTAACCAAGAATGGGTCAAACAAACTGGATTACCGGTTTCTGAGTCTCTCGGATTTGGCTTTATTAAGGCCATTCATCCTAGCGATCAGGATGTTTTTTTGGGTAGCTGGAATCACGCACTCAACCGCCAGCAAAGTTATGAAACCGAGCTGCGTCTCCAGCAATCAAATGGACACTACAGTTGGTTTGCAATCCGAGTAAATCCGGTTTTAGATGCTCAAGGACAGGTCCGCGAATGGATCGGCACGTTGACTAGTATTGAGTGTCGTAAACAAACCGAAATGCAGCTCAAATCTGAACAAGAATTTTTGAGAGCGGTTTTAGTTAATTTGTCAGACGGTATTGTGGCCTGTGACTCAGACGGCGTCATTAGGATGTTTAACCCAACGGCTAGAGAATTTCACGGTATTCCAGAAGAGCCGACACCGCCCGAAGAATGGGCAGAGCGGTATGGCCTTTATCTACCCGACGGTAAAACGATCATGCCAACCGATCAGATTCCTCTGTTTCGAGCACTCAAGGGGGAGCATGTCCATGATACGGAAATGGTGATTCAGTCTCACGATGGCGATCTGCGAACCGTTTTAGTGGATGGGGATGTGATTATTGGCCCCGATGGTGAATGTCTAGGTGCCGTCGCTGCAATGCATGATATTACTCGACGGAAGCAAGTTGAGGCCGAAATCCAGGCACTCAACGTAGACCTTGAAGCTAGAGTCCATGAGCGAACGCTTGCATTAGAAATGTCACACCAGACCCTAGAACGCGAAATTGCTGCCCGGAAACGCGCGGAAGAACGACTGGAACTTCAAAATAAGTTGCTAATTCGGCAGAATCATAAGCTTGAGCAACAACGACGGCGTATTCAGCGACAAAATCTGCAATTAATCGAAGCATCGCGCTTGAAGTCTCAGTTTTTAGCAACGATTTCTCACGAACTGCGGACTCCTATGCACGCAATCATTGGGTTTTCTCAGCTTCTTTTACGTCAGCGTAAGAATCCACTGCCGCCTCAAATTTCTAATATGGTGGAACGCATTTTGAATAATGGGAAGCGATTGTTGATGCTGGTGGATGAGGTGCTAGATTTCTCCAAAATTGAGGCAGGTCATTTAGAACTGAAGCCCCAAAGCTGCAATCTTGCTGACGTTGTCACCGCAACCCTTGATGAGCTTCGTTCGCTGGCTCATCAAAAACATTTAGAATTACGACTCAATATGGATTTAAAAAATGCCTGCGTGGTGAATGATCCGATGCGAATTCGTCAAGTTTTGATAAATTTACTTTCAAATGCAATTAAATTTACAGACAAGGGTTATGTTCAAGTAAATGTGTTAGAAATTGGGGAAAATCGGTTGGCGATCGCCGTTAAAGATACCGGAATTGGTATTAACCCCTCAGAAATTAAATCGATTTTTGAACCGTTTCGACAAGTTGACCAAACTAACACTCGCAAGCATGAAGGAACCGGATTAGGATTAGCGATTACAGAATCTCTGGTGCAGATGATGCAGGGTGAAATCACGGTGTCAAGTCAGGTCAGGACCGGCACAGTTTTCCGAATAGAAATTCCTCGTAATGTTATTCAGAAAAATTCGGAGCGCTCATCAGATTCTACTTATCAAGGTGCTTAATATAAAGTCATTAATTAAAGTTAATATAGTGACTTAAATCGCGTGTGAATTGTGTGTGAGGGGTGGGGCGGGCGACGCCTGCTCCATCCCTCACAACCCATCTGGGATTGCCATAGTAAGTAATAAAAGTCCATCTTGGGAGGTAGGTTATTTGACGGCTGAGAGTGCAAGGATAATAGATAAACCAAATAAATGTGATATGAAGTTCGCGATAGGAAAGCATGCTTGGTAATTCTGCACTCGAACTTAATCGATTTCCAAGTCACCACAGTTTAATCAAAGCGGATCGAATTTTGGCGGTTGATGACTCACCGGATAGCTTGTTTTTAATCGAAAACATTTTGGCAGAAGAGGGATACGAAGTCGTCTGTGCTGAAAATGGTCAGCTAGCGCTTTCAGAGATTGCTCGGTTTCCTCCCGATCTGGTATTGCTTGATGTGATGATGCCCGGAATCGATGGTTATGAGGTGACTCGCCGTATTCGTCAGCACCCCGAGTGGTCGTATATTCCAGTGCTGTTGGTTACGGCTCATGAGCAATCCTGTGTCGTCGAAGGATTAGATGCTGGAGCCGATGATTTTATTCGTAAGCCCATTGTTGAAGTCGATGAGCTGTTAGCACGGGTGCGATCGCTGCTCCGACTCAAACACACCATTGACGAGCGGGATCAGATCGCCCGGCAGCGCGAAGATTTTGTCTCTCGTTTAACCCACGATCTTCGCACCCCGCTAGTTGCAGCAGACCGGATGTTAACTCTGATTCATCAAGAGGCGTTTGGTGAGATTCCGGAGGGGGTTGTTGAAGCAACAGAAACCATGTTGCGGAGCAATCAAAATCTTCTAGATATGGTAAACAATCTCCTAGAAGTGTTTCGATATGAAGCGGGATGCAAGGCGTTAACCTTCTCTCGATTCGATTTTCATAAGCTTGTTCAAGAGGTGGTTGATGAGCTAGAGCCGCTCGCAAATCAAAAGGTGCTCGCCTTCACCGCTGATCTAAGTTCGTTTGATGAATCTAACGTCAATCAACAAAAAGTGCTGGGCGATCGCCTCGAATTGCGTCGAGTGTTGACTAATATTATCGGCAATGCCATCAAGTTTACGGATAAGGGCTCGGTGACCGTTCGGCTACGCAGCAGCGTTGGCAATAACGGTAATGCCGGGCCTTGGGCGATCGTGGAGATTGAAGATACCGGTATCGGCATTTCGCCTACCGATCAGAACAAGATTTTTGAGCGCTTTCGCCAGGGGCAACACGATCGCTCAGGCAGTGGCTTAGGGCTACACCTTTCGCGACGAATCATCGAGTCTCACGATGGCATATTGGAGCTTGAATCGACCTTAGGCCAAGGAAGCCGGTTCACTATTCATCTTCCATTCAAGACCTAAGGGCTTGTTTAAAGGGCTTGTTTAAAAACTATGCGGCGCGTTAGCGTCAGCTAACAGCACCTTTACTCCTGTAATGATGCCGTTCGATTCAGGCGACTCGACCCGCAGTCAAACCAATCCTCAGTCAAACCAACCGATCTCAGAATCAGAGAGCTTGGGTTTGGGTAGATTGACGTCTGCTATGCGGGATGATCGCGTTTCTTTTTCAACGGTCGTCTTAGAGCGAGTTGTCGGACGGATTGGTTGCTCTGTCGACATTTTGGGCAATCCGTTCAATTGCTCCGTCGACATTTTGGGCAGTAGCTGCGAGGAAACCGGACGCTTAATTG
Organism: Elainellaceae cyanobacterium; assembly: GCA_051117555.1. Taxonomy (GTDB): domain Bacteria; phylum Cyanobacteriota; class Cyanobacteriia; order CAZCXK01; family CAZCXK01; genus DBGGTD01. The sequence continues at coordinate 9,998 of JBNPEG010000064.1, forward strand.
GACGAGCAGATCGCCTTGAGGAGGTTTGAATTGCGCCGCCTGGGCGAGCAGTCGGAGACGATTTGGCTGCGGGGGGGGATGGCTGACTAGGAGGGGTTTGGACAGCCGATTGGGGGGGCGGAGCGAGATTCAACGATTTAGATGGAGACCGTTCATCCGATGGAGCGTCTTTGGCCGTCAATTCTCGAATATATCGCTTAGCTTCTTCGAGTTCACGTTTAATTTGGCTGGTTTGCTCTAGTTGCGATCGCAACGTCTTAATTTGCTCGGTGAGGTCGTCGATTTCTGACTTAAACTCAGCCGCTTGCCGTTCTAAAGACGCTTCTCGTTGGTGAGATGCGTGGAGCGTATTCTTCAAAACGTTTATATCAATATCGGCGTCAGCGGTAGCAGTGACGGGTTTCTCGGTCGATTTTGATGAATCGGCGGGTTGAGGGGAGGATGCGTTGGTGGACTCTGGCGAAGATGATTGTGCTTCGTCATCGGTGTCTGAGTCGGTATTTGCAATCGTTTCTGCTTGAATATCGATTAAATTGTCTGATGTCATGATGTTCTTTCCTGTCTTGCGGTGTGCCGCTGATAGACGATGGGTAACAATAAAGGGCTATAAAGGGCTATAAGGGGCTGTAAGGGGCGATCGCCTTAATAGTGTGGATTGATTGTGGATGAATTGATTTCTATTGTCTCATTAATGAAACTTCTGCCAAAATCAGTATGAACTTCGGTCACATTCGCATCGTCTGATGACGATATACGCTGGAGAAATTTCTCATGAGTCTGTTATGCCACTATTAAATCGCGTTTTGCCCCCCACTGCGGTTGGGTTGCTGCTCATTCTGGCTGGATTTGCACCCTCTGCTCAAGCCCAAGATGCCGAATTCACACCTCTCCCCGAACCGACTGGGCTCTGTGTTCTCAACGAGCTTGGCGGATTATGGGTTAACAACGAAGAGGGACAGCTTGTACAGCTTGAAGATCTATGTCAACGCTTCCAGCCCCGACAGTCTGTAAATGACGACGTTGCTGTTGCTAGATTGACCGAGCTTGAAGAAGAGTTTTGGCGATCGTTTCTACGTGTCGCCAGCAGAGAGGCGATCGCCTTTGCCAATCGGGTCGACTATCAAGATGTGGTTGATTATGGCAAGACCATATGCACGTCTCTCGAAAGCGGCGATACGATGAATGACGTTCGCAAGGTACAGGTTGAAGGCGGCTTGCCACCCGCATTTGATGCAGCCGTAAATGTTGCTGCAATCAACACCTATTGTCCAGAATTTCAGTTTGAGATTGGGCGATAGGAGTCCCACCGGCGATTCACCGATTGAAAAGCAACCGGGCGATCAGAGAGATTTGGTTTGGTTTTACAGTAACGAATTCAGTATTTTTGGGTTCGAGGGCCAACCGCAACACCAGAGACGTAAGCAGCACAATAATTAGCGGGATTCCTCGAATCAGGATGAGTTGTTTTAATTGGGTTGCAAATGTAGCGTTCATGGCCCTCTCCTTCTGGGATTATTGTGCTTCTCCATGAAAGGGAGTCAATAGCCCTTACAATCTTTACAATATTTTGAGGGTTCCCGGTTTTAACTCGTCCGACTATCTCACCCAATTGGGTAAGAAAAATCCCCAACCCGAAGGTTAGGGGATGTAATCAGGGTGCATCTACCATTTATTTATTCGGGTTAGAGGGGGTGCATCCGGAATAATTTGGGTACTTTTGTACGAGGCTGAGCGGCTGTGGATTTTTTTGTTCAGGCATATGACTATGCGATCGCCAATCTTGACCGGCTGACCTCCGCATTTGGAGAACATCTGCTGCTGGTGGTGATTCCATTGATAGTTGGATTGGTCTTGGGGCTGCCGTTGGGGGTGTTAAGCGCGCGATCGCGGATTGCATCGACTATCTTGATCAACACGTTCAACGGGTTGCGGGTGATTCCGAGTCTGGCAATTCTCTTTGTGGCGATTCCCTATTTCGGGCTGAGCTTTCAGTCAGCGGCGATCGCGCTCACAATTTTGGTCATGCCTCCCATATTGATTAGCACAGATGTTGCATTTCGTAATATTGATCCCATGATTCGAGAGGCAGCCGTGGGGATGGGCATGGCTCCCAATCAAATTTTGCGATCGATTGAGATTCCGTTAGCGCTTCCCGTGGTGATTGCCGGCATCAAAACTGCAACGGTCGAAGTAATCGCCAGTGCAACGCTGGCGGCATTTATCGGGGCAGGAGGGCTAGGAGATTTTATTGTGCTCGGATTTGCCCAATACGATCCGGCGATTTTGCTGGTGGGCGCAATTCCCGTGGCATTGCTGGCATTGCTGGCAGAAATTAGCCTTGCCAGCCTCCAAAAAGCTGTTCAACCGCCTTCATCGACTTAGCTTCCTGATTGAACAGCCTGTCGCTGCTGTTGCCGCTGTCGCTTTAAGCTGCGCTGAATACGAGTCGTGGGGCTAGCAGCCCACTCAAGGGAAAGCAGTATGCCGTTGATGACAAACGCAAGCAGCGCAACTGCGATCGCCCCTGCCCAAATTTTGTCATATCGACCGGCTTGTGAAATTCCTTCAAACAATAACGTGCCCAAGCCGCCTGCACCAAACTTAGCGCCAATCGTGGCAATGGCGATCGCCACAATTGCAGACAACCGCAATCCGGCGAGAAACACAGGCAACACCAATGGAACCTGGATGCGCCACCAGCGCTGCCAGGGGTTCATTCCCATTCCTTTGGCTGCTTCTAGCACAGCCGGTTTAATCGACTGCAACCCGACTGACAGGTTGCGCACCAAAATCACCTGAGTGTAGAGAATCATCGCAGCAACCACTGATGAGGAACTCAGCCCAAACAGCGGCACCAAAAGGATGATCAGCGCCAAACTCGGAATGGTGTAGAGAATGCCCAAAACACCCAGAATGGGAACCGTCAGCCAGCGATAGCGCGAAATCAACAGCGAAACGGGCACTGCTACCAACACGGCGATCGCCAAGGCGAGGAGAGTCATTTGCAGGTGTTCGAGTATCAGATTCCAGATGATGGCGGGGTTATTTAGGAGATAGCTCATGATGCCCTACTCATTGGCGGCTAGTCGGCTACAGTGGCGATCGCAGAATCTCGGATATGCTCTAGCGTGAGGACGCCGACGGTTGCTCCGTTTTCGAGCACCATGAGTTCGCGCGCACCCGTTCTCAAAATTAACGATAGGGCTTGACGTAAGTTTTGATGACGGGCGATCGTCGGCTGACCATTCTGTTGATAGGGAGGAGAAAGCTCCATCATTGCCGTTTCGACGCGCAATAACCCCAACTGACGCACCATATCATCGGCTCCGAGCAGGTCATACACAAATGAATTAGCGGGTTGCGTGAGGATATTAAACGGCGTGTCGTACTGCACAATTTGCCCGTTTCGCATCACCAAAATTCGATCGGCGAGCTTGAGGGCTTCTTCCACGTCATGGGACACAAACAAAACCGTTTTTTTAAGCTGCCGCTGCAATCTGAGAATTTCATCCTGGAGGCTATTGCGGGTAATCGCATCGATTGCCCCAAAGGGTTCGTCCATGAGCATCACGTCGGGATTTCCAGCTAACGCTCTGGCAAGCCCAATCCGCTGCTGCTGCCCTCCGGATAGCTGAGCCGGATAGCGATCGCGATAGTCCTGGGGAGAAAGTTCGATGAGCGTTAAGAGTTCGTCAATGCGATCGTCGATTACAGAGCGCTCCCAATTCAGCAGCTTGGGAACGACAGCAATATTCTGAGCGACTGTCATGTGGGGAAACAGCCCCGACTGCTGAATCACGTACCCGATTTGCTGCCGCAGCCGGGTCGCTTTCATCTGACGAATATCAGTGTTGTTGATGTAAATCTTGCCAGCGGTCGGCTCGTAGAGCAGATTGACCATCTTTAGCAGCGTCGTTTTTCCGCATCCTGACGGACCCAAAATCACAACAAACTGCCTAGCTTGAATTTCGCAACTACAATTATCGACTGCTGGATGAGACGAACCAGGAAACCGTAGGGATACACGTTCGAACCGAATATTGCTCACGATCGCCTCTCAACTCTCAGAGATTAACCCTTGTTCAAGCAGGAATTCTTTTGCGACATCAGCCGGTTCGCGTTGATTGCCGCTGACCTCGTAGTTTAGCTGTCGCATGGTTTCATTGGTGAGCAGAGATGAGAGAGAATTGAGTGCATCGGCGATCGCAGGATTGGCGTCTAATGCATCCTGACGAACAACGGGGGCAACTTGATAGGGAGGGAAAAGATTTTGATCGTCTTCTAACACAACCAGATCAAATGCGCTGATTTCTCCGTCTGTTCCAAAGGCAACGGCAACATCAGCTTCGCCATTCACAAGCCCCTCATAGCGCAGTCCTGCATCGACTGCCTTATATTCTTGCAGATCGAAGTCTCCGTATGCGTCTTTCAATCCCGGTAAGCCATCCTCCCGTTCTGCAAATTCTGGAGGACCAATCATCACCAACTGATTGGCTTGCTCGGCCATATCCGAAATCGTTTGAATACCGTAGGTTTCTGCCCCTTCCTGCGTCATGGCGAGTGCCTGCGTATTATTCATGGGAGCGGGCTCAAGCCAGACTAGGTCAAATTGCTCTTTGTAGGAACTGGATACAGTATTGTAAACCTCTTGCTGGTCGCTGCTGGGAGACATTTTCAAAACCGTGAGCAAGCCTGTCCCCGTATATTCTGGATATAAGTCAATCTCACCACTTTGCAAGCCCGCTTGCGCAACAGGCGTACCGCCTAGGTTGAGTTTTCGCTCGACGGGCAGTCCGGCTTCTTCTAGCACAAGAGCATACATTTCGCCGATGATAAACTGCTCGGTGAAATCTTTAGATCCAACCTTGATGGCGTTGCTGTCGTTACCCGCACAACTGACAACGATTCCGGCAGTCAGAAGGACCAGCAGCGGAAAAATAAACAGACGACGAAGCAATTTCATAAGACTGGTATAGAGAATAGAACCCTACAAATGGAACAGATAGACTAAGACCAGCTTGGAACCTACGAATTCTTTCAAAAATAGAACTCTAGTTCTGGACTTGGGTGAAATTTATATCCAGATCATCATACCGGACTCAACCCAATCTGACTGCCAAAGTTTGCGCATTCCTCGGATGACTTGGTGAGTTGCTAGCCAATTTCAGCGCTGATTGACTGACAAAACGTTGTTTAGCGGCAGTTAAAACTGCTCCTACACGGGCAAAACCCGCCTACGCGGGTTGAAACTAGTCGGCGCAGGCCGACTTTGCTTGTCTAGCCGCGGTTTTAACCGCCAGCCCCTGAATCTTTTGTCAGTCCATCAGATTTCAGCGTTTGTCTGACGGAAACTCCGAATGTCTTTTATCAAGTCTCTTATCAACAGGACTTACGCAAATTCCCCTCCTTGAACTAGGTTTAGCGTAGTGGCGTGGCACAGCTAATTTGGTGGATTAAAGTAG
>JBNPEG010000226.1:0-15300 GCA_051117555.1 Elainellaceae cyanobacterium
CCAAGCTCGCCGGGGCTTCCTGGGAAGCGGAACGGGTTCCACAAGTTTTGGCTCACCGTTGCGCTTATCTGAATGACGACCTCTCTCCTGACCAGTATTTTTTTACGTAGAAAGTGACGTGCTCCCCGGTGAAATGCTTCACCCTCACATGTAACCGCACAAGACCGACGGGTTTCGAGCGCGATCGCACATCGCAGGTGAAGCATTTCATCAGAATCCGTGAGACAGGTCCCCAACGTGTCGGTGAAATGCTTCACCCTCACATGTAACCGTACAAGACCGACGGGTTTCGAGCGCGATCGCACATCGCAGGTGAAGCATTTCATCAGAATCCGTGAGACAGGTCCCCAACGTGTCGGTGAAATGCTTCACCCTCACATGTAACCGTACAAGACCGACGGGTTTCGAGCGCGATCGCACATCGCAGGTGAAGCATTTCATCAGAATCTGTGAGCCATGTCACCAACGTATCGGCGAAATGCCTCACCTCTACTAAAAACTGTGATGGAACTTTTCGTTACAGTTGTTTACACTAAATACAGGTTTACCATCAGCTCAAAACGATTCTAAGTTCCCAAATCTAAGTTCTGAAAGCGCATCTAGTCATTGATCAGCTCAATAATTCTATGTCTGCGACCTTCACCAAACTGGCTTATCAAACATTTCAACAGAGCAAAAGCTACTTCGGACTTGCTCATAAAACCCTCAGCTCACAGCTTCTAAACTTTATTGCTCCGCCTCCAGAAGGCAGCAAAACCAAACCCCTCTCGCCAAATGTCCTCGGTCTGCTTCAGGAGCGGCTGAGTCAACTTATTGATACCGATTGGCGCGACGCAGAGCAAGGCGTTTATCCACCCGAATTATTGTTTGACAATCCGTGGGAAGATTTTTTCCGCTACTATCCCATGCTCTGGGTTGACATGCCGCAAATTTGGGAGCGAGCCAACCAAAAGCGACATCAAGAATTCTCGTCTGGAATTAAAACTGAGGGCTATCCTCGATATTATCTCCAGAATTTTCACCATCAAACCGATGGCTATTTGAGCGATATGTCGGCAAATCTCTATGATTTGCAGGTAGAGATTTTGTTCAATGGCTCAGCAGACGCAATGCGCCGCCGAGTTTTGTCTCCGTTGAAGATAGCACTGAACGACGCAGGCATGCTCGATGCACCTCAAACTCGTGTTTTGGATGTCGCGTGCGGTACGGGGCGAACGCTGAAGTTTTTACGAGATGCGATACCGAACGCCTCGCTTCATGGCGTTGATTTATCGCCTGCCTATCTTCGTAAGGCCAACGAACTGCTGTCTCAACAGACGGGTACGTTGCCTCAGCTTCTGCAAGCCAATGCTGAAGAGCTTCCCTATCGGGATGGCTATTTTCACGCCGTAACCTGTGTATTCCTGTTTCATGAACTGCCTGCGCCCGTTCGTCAGCGGATCATTGATCAATGTTTTCGGGTCCTTCAGCCTGGCGGAGTGTTTGTGATTTGCGATTCCATTCAACGGGCTGAATCCCCTGAGTTTGAACCGCTCATGGAAAACTTTCCAGCAATGTTTCATGAGCCGTTTTATCGCAACTACACCGAAGACAATTTGAGCGATCGCCTCCGGCATGCGGGCTTTGAAAGCATCGATACTCAGATTCACTTTATGAGTAAGTACTGGGTTGCGCGTAGGCCAATGTAATTCTCTCTTGCGATACATCAGCGGGAACTGACAACCCGAGCAAACCAGCGTTAAAGTTGGGGTAGAGTGTTGGTGCTCATGTTTGATGCACTGCTTCACAGGAGGTAGCCTTAACGATGACGACCTTTGACTCTACAGAAACCATGCCTAATTCTGATGCCCTTAACGATAGCGATTCATCTATGGACTTGGTCGAGATGATTGAGACGGTCATATCCAGCGTGGAAAATGACCAAAGTGCGATGGTCAGCCACACAGATGGGGGGCATCTTTGGAAATTTGGATACGGCACGGTTGAGGTTTTTGTGCAGTTGACGGGTCTGACTGAAGACGACTCGTTCACCGTTTGGTCAAATCTGCTGATGCTTCCTGCAAAAGATGAGCCCCAGCTCATGCACAAGCTGTTAGAGATGAATTGGGCGGAGACGTTTGAGGCACGATTCGGAATCTTTGGCAACCAAATTGTGATTTTATCAACGCGGGCTGTCGCTGAAATTTCGCCCGGTGAAGTGTCTCGACTTATCACCATTGTTGCCACAATCGCCGACGAGCAAGACGAAGTTTTGCAGTCTAAGTTTGGTGCACCTTCCTGATCCTTTAAGCCTATCGTCCTGCGTGTTCAATTCGGTATCCAAATCCTGGCGGATGATTCCTCCGCTGCATGCTCCAGGTTCCATCCAAATGGCACTCGACGAGTGGCTCCTTGATCAGCATCGTTCGGGGCTCCATCCTCCCACACTACGGTTTTATCAATGGTCGCCACCAGCAATTTCCTTGGGCTATCACCAACGCCACTGGTGTGACGCTTGGGCAGCGTTGACCTGGAATGGGTGTGCAATAGATTTGGTGCGTCGTCCAACGGGAGGACGAGCAGTTTTGCACCAAGGGGATATCACCTATGCTCTGATCGCTTCGGATATTCACGGCAGTCGAGTCGAGGTTTATCAAACGCTTTGTCAGTTTTTGATTAGCGGGATGCGATCGCTCGGTGTTGAACTTCACTATGGGGATGCGGGGAAAGGCTATATTCACAACCCAAACTGCTTCGGCACTTCAACCTCTGCCGATTTGGTGTTAGCAGATAGAACCAAGCTGATTGGCAGCGCTCAGCTTCGACGCGGTTCTGCAATTCTCCAGCATGGTTCGATTCGATTAAATCCCGATCCTCAGCTTTATGAGCACGTCTTTGGCACTCCATTAGATCTCCCCTCATTGCCTCACTCCCTCTGTGATTTAAGCGCTGAAAGACGCTATGAGCGCATTATTCAGGCTCTTACTGAAGCGGCGCAAGAGTGTTATGGCATTTGTTTCGTGAATCAGCCTCTTAGTGAAGATGAATGGCAGACAATTAAGGGGCGATCGCCTCGTTGGAATGTCGTGACTGCTCACCCATGAAAATCCGGTTCAGCCGCCATATTCGCTGCTTGTCACCTTGCCGCGAAACACCACATAGTGGTAAATGTTATACGCCAGCATGATGGGAATCAAAAAGCCGACGAAGACAACGCCACCGTATCCGATAAGAAGTCCATAGTGTCGTTACTCCGTCAATTGCCCAGATTAGTTCAGGCAGTTATATGCTAGCGAGCACACTATGGAGTGGGGGATATTTCGGCGAACTTTTAAGACATGTGAATTCAGCAGACGAACGACGGGGGATCAACTGGGCGATCGCCCTCAATCTGCCTGCTGCACGGGTTCTTCAGTCTCCTGACGCTCGGGCTCCGTCGAAGAATGAATCGTCAAACGATATCGTCCTCGGCTGCTGCGGTTAATGCCATTCGCAATTACAGAATAGGTGCCGGTGTGGGGAAGCGTCAGGGACAGTTCAGAATTGAGATCGTCGTGTGAGACATCATCATTTTGAGCCAAAATATCGCCGAGTGGACTAATGAGAATCAAGTAGGGATCAAATTCAGTACTTTCTAGCACGATGAAGACTTGCTGACCCGTGACCCCTTCAAATGGATATTCGTCGTATAGACTGCCATCTTGATAAATCACAGAGTCACCCGATTCTAAGACTCCATCCGTGTTTAGAATCAGCTCTGTCTCGGTTTCATCACTGCTAGTTGGAGATGGCTGAACCGGATGCTCTTCAGGATTGGCACTTGCATGGCTGCTCATGATCACCATCCCAATAAAAGATGATGCGATCATCGCGACTCTAACACCAATTCGTTTGCCCGCTCGTTGATTCAGCATATTGTTAAGACCAACACATCTCCTACATTTATCTTTTTCGATACTCGTAAAAAGCGATTCACACTATAGTGACAAATTGAGGATGAACCATTAAACCCTATCATCCTAATTAAGTGATATAGCGATCCTAAATCGCTTGTGAATTGTGTGTGAGTGGTGGGGCGGGTGCCGCCTGCCCCACCACTCACAACCCATCTGGGATTGATATATGTCATTTATTTACAATCGAATGATCCATTTTCAGGATACGGATGCCGCTGGAGTTGTGTATTTTTCCAATGTATTATCAATTTGTCATGAAGCCTATGAGGCTTCATTATCCGTATCAGGAATTAACCTGCGAGAATTTTTTTCTAACTCAAATGTTGCAGTGCCCATTACTCATGTAAGTATTGATTTCTTCAAGCCTATGTTTTGTGGCGATCGCCATCAAATTCATCTCGTACCCAACCTATTAAATCCCAGCGAATTTATGATTTCGTATGCAATTCTTCCAGATTTAGAGACGTCTAAAGCGACAGAAAGTTCTGCTCCTATTGTTGCTAAAGCAGTTAGTAACCATGTGTGTATAAATCCAGCCAATCGTACTCGAATTGATTTACCTGTTAACCTCATGCAGTGGCTAAACCAATGGAAAAAGTAAATTGAGTTGTGAAAGATTGCCGTGTTGCCTTGGCGACTAAAGTTCTCTTGACAGAGACGCTTTCCTTCGGAACGCTACGCGAACGCGTTACATGTCGCTTGCGAAACGCAGGCCACACGGACAAAACCTGCCTCCGCAGGTTCTAAACTCGTAGTTTTGCTAGAGTCCGCGTAGGCGGACTTTATTTGTGTAGGCGCGGTTTACTCTTCGAGAAGCCGCAAGCGTCTATAACCGCCAGACCCTTTTCAAATATCCTCTTAAAGACTGGTTGATCCAATCTCATTCAATCCGATACATCAGACAGCGATGTTTCAGCAAGTTGCTGCATAGCACGTCGATTCAACTTCCCCTGCGCATTGCGCGGCAACGAGTCGACTCTAATCCAGTGTTTTGGATGCTTAAACTTAGTGAGTTGCCCCGTTAATGCTTGTGAAAGATTTTCAGGATTCGAGGCGTGACCTGATGGTACATAGACAGCCGTAACTGCCTCTCCCCAATGGCGATCGCCCACTCCAATCACCGTCACATCCCGTACAAGCCCTGTTTTACGAATCGCCGCCGCTACTTCGGCTGCAAACACATTTTCGCCGCCTGTAATGATTTTGTCGCTGCTGCGTCCGACGAGACGCAAATACCCTTGATCATCTATGAACCCTAAATCATCGGGTTGAAAGAGTCCATTAAAGGGGCGATCGCCAAAATATCCGAGTGCCAAGGATTTTGCATAAATTGAAAGTCGACCCATTGTAGATCCTTGATTTTGATAGTCAGGATCGATGGTCACGGTGGCATGAGGCAGAATTCTCCCAGCGCTCACACAACCTGCCAGAAACTCCTCTGGTTTGAGAGTTGCAATTTGAGAGGCGGTTTCTGTCATGCCATAGGTTAGAGCGAGGCGAATCTGATAATGACGCGCGGTTTCTAGCAAGTCTGCCCACGCCGGCGCACCTCCCAAAAGCACGGTTTGAAATCGCGCCAACTGGCTTGCAGCCTGAGGATTTTCTAGCACACGCTGTAGTTGCGTTGGCACAAGAGAAAGAAAGAATTCTGCGGGATTAAACGGCAGTGTATTGTCCGTCTCTAAATCTCTAAACTGCGATACAGCAAGCGTTCCACCGGAAACAAAACACCGCATAAACTGCATTAAACCGCTGACATGGTAAAGCGGCAAAACACAGCAAGCATTTACGCATTCACTATTGAAATAGTCTTGAAATCCTCGCACCGATGCCACCAGCGTTTGCCAGGTGTGAATAGCAAAGCGGATTTGCCCAGACGAACCCCCCGTCGGGATCATAATCTGCCCCCTGCCAATTCGTCCTTGCTCTGTTCTGTCATATCTGGTGTAGGAAGAAATGCGCTGTAGCTCGGGAGATGCCCAAATCACATCCGGCTGCACTCGCTCTACCACCTGCTGCCATTCCACCTTTGTCCAACGAGGATTTCCAAGAAACACCGGACACTTAGCCACGCAAGCCGCTATAAAACTAGCCAAGAACTGAACAGGATCAAGCTCAGCCAGAAGAATGGTCGGCATATGCGATTCTCGGACACGCTGATTGAGTTCGTGCAATCGCTGTTTAAACAGGCGGAATGCAAGTGAGCGATCGCCCCCGATCAGCCATTCTTCAGCCAGACGATGCTCGACATATCCACGATCAAGTGAGTCTAGTGAGGCCATAGGTGATCACCATCAGACTGATCGAATGTGGAATCTGCAAACCATTGCGTGACGCCAAACCCCAACGCGCGATCGCGGCTAGAAAGAGATGGAACCAAATGTTTCAGAATGAACCGACGAGCAACGGTTGTTTCAAAGACGGATGACCAAACCACATCGACAGCATGAGTTTGACAGAATTCTCGCAGTTTTGACGGAAACCCGGCGATCGCCGCCTTGATTACGACGATTCCTCGCCATCCCTGCTCGTAACACGCTTGAAGCTGAGCTAGTGTTGCCACAGATTCGTCTAAAGCAATTGGGGTTTGATATTGACAATTTAGGGTCAACAGCTTCTCGAACTGGGCTGGAGGCAATGGCTGTTCGACAAATTCAATGGCAGCAGGATAGACAGATGAGAGGCGATCGCACGCATCCATCCATCGCTGAGCAGCGTCCCGCGTGAGCCCACCATTGGCGTCGAGGCGAAGTTGAACGTTGGCAGGGAGCGATCGCATCAACGTTTCTAGCCATCGAATTTCTTCATCAACAGACGCAACACCAATTTTCCACTTCAGCGTGTGATATCCCTGTCGAACTGGCATTTGCCACGCATCCAACGCCGATCGCCCGGTTGGTAACAGACAGCACATCGCCGACTGGTTATGCTCTAGTTCTATGTCCTGTGAAATTCTCTCAGGATTCTTGAATGATTCCAATGCCGACTCAAACCCAAACTGACAGGCGGGCAGGGTCAGCGGAATGCCGTAAATATCCGTCTCTGTAATCATCTGAGGCAATCGTTGGCACCACTCCAGGTCTTGACTCAACGACTCACTGCCAAACTCAGGCAATGGCGCAATCTCTCCAAAGCTTGACCGTCCATCGTGATCAATCAGTCGTACGATCATTCCTTCCCTCACCGCCCATACGCCATGATGAGTGTGGAGAGGGCTTCGAAACGGACGACGATACACTTGATACTCAATTCGATAGTCCATCAGAGTTAATGCTAGCGTGACCCTTAATTTATGGAACCGACTGGACTGATTCTTAAGGCGGCTAACTTCGCTGCTCAAAAGCATCGCAATCAGCGTCGAAAAGGAATAGACGCTGCACCCTATATCAATCATCCCATTGAGCTTGCCAATTTACTTTGGCATCAAGCGAACGTGCACGATGAAATCACCATTGCAGCGGCACTGCTCCACGACACCGTGGAAGATACGGACACAACGTTTGCAGACCTTGACCTTGAGTTTGGCACTGATGTGCGAAACGTAGTGGCCGAGGTGACCGACGACAAATCGCTTCCCAAAGAGACTCGAAAACGACTCCAGGTCGAACATGCGCCCCATTTAAGCGATCGCGCTCGGCTTGTAAAACTCGCAGATAAAATTTCCAATCTTCGTGAGGTCTTGACCTCCCCTCCTGAGGATTGGTCACAAGAGCGCAAGATTGCCTACTTTAACTGGGGAAAAGACGTCATCGACCAGATCCGCGGCACCCATGCTGATTTGGAACGCATGTTTGATGAGATTTATCAGCAAGGCGTTAATCAATTTAAGGAAGGAGACACATGAATTGGTTTCAGCGACTCATGGGACATCAACCCAATCTAGACTCAGATCAATCAGCGATCGCCAGGCCATCCCAACCATCGGCACATGAGACAACACCCTACATTCTTCTCGTCGGAATCGATGAGCTAGGAAGTCCAAGTTTAATCCGTCATCTCCTGAAAGACGGCTACTGCGTGCGATCGCTCGTCGCTGATCTCACCGATGCGAGAAGGATTCTGGGGAACATTGCCAACCAGATTGACCTGGTTGAAATAAGGTCTGATCACGCCAATCGGCTCGATTCTGACATCGTTGAAGACGTTTGTGAAGACGTCTGTGCTGCGATTGTGTTCGCGAACGATAGAATAAATGCCGACCAATTAACTCAATGGATTCAGGCGATCGCCCACCCCCTGCACAACGCTAGCCACACCAGTCACAATCACAAGAAAATAATCATTGATTTTTCAAATTCTCATCTCAATCTTCAAGACATCTGGGATGCCGTTGATGATGTGGTAATGGGCGGGGTCAGCCAAAGCACTATCCATCCGCATAATTCGGTTGCCGAATTTACGGGTCAGGTTTCGACTGAAAACTCCGGAGGCTTTGCCTCAATACGCACGCGTAATTTCTCTCCTCCTCTTGACTTAACGCCTTACCAAAGCATCGAGTTGAGAGTCAAAGGAGACGGCAACCGCTATAAATTCTTAGTTAGGGATCAATCTCAGTGGGACGGAATCGCCTATTCATATTCCTTCGATACCGAAGCCAATCAATGGATGACCGTCCGGATTCCGTTCACCGACATGATTCCTACCTTTCGAGCTAAAACTCAACCTCAAGCAGGCACCTTAGACCTCAAACAGGTTCAAGCCTTTCAACTGATGCTCAGCAAATTTGAATATGATGGAGCCCTCAATCCTAGGTTTGAGACGGGGCTATTTCAGCTACAGATCGCTTCAATCCAAGCATACAGCCATGAAACGACTCCGCAGCTTGTTATCTTGATTTCCCAAAGTGATATCGACAGCAATGCCATCAAAAACACCGCCAAATCCTCAGGAGTGGCATACACAATCATCCAACATGGCCAAGTTACCACAGGCGATACAGAGCATTCGATATGTCTCCAAGCTGCGGGAAACCCCGCAGAACCGGTCGACCCGCAGAACCTTGCAAAACTTTGCGCTTCTGCTCTAGAAACACCTCGAGCATGTAACGTAGTTTTTGTAGTTGGTCAGGCAGTTCACGAGACTTCCTTGCATGACCCTGAGGCTCTCTTTGAAGACGCGGCAAAACGAGCTAGTAGCCAATCTCAAGGATAACTAAACTGGGCCCAATGTAAAGGAATGTAACAAAAATGCTGTCATAACGGTATGCCGTCTTGACAGCTAGGGTTGCCCCCGACTATTCTGACAACCATACCCGGGTATTTAATTCAGTAAGTGTTGTATGCAAGATAAACACAAGGTTACTCTTTATATTCCTCCTGAAGTTCACCGCAAACTTAAGATTCGCGCAGCGGTGGATTCTGAGCCAATGTCAGCGATTGCTGAACGAGCAATTGTGTTCTACTTGACACATTCTGAGCTCGTAGATGGGGTAGAAGTGTCCCACGGGCAGGCTCATCAGATATATAGCTGTCCTGAGTGCTCTAGCAATCTTGTTGTACAGGATGGTGAAATGGCTTCTCTCGGTGAACAGCCGACTGTTATCTCTGACGATGAGTTTCAAGTTGGTCAGGTTCATGGCGATGAGGCCGATGTAGATCACCGAGATAGGGGTGAGTTGGTTATTTGCTGAGGTCTGATGTCTCTATCTTTAAACGCGTTAGTTACTTCGTGCTGGTGTGGATCGTTAAAGCGTTTAGTGTTTGTATTGAAGCCCTCGCTGTCTCTCTAGTAGGTCGACGATCATGAAAGAAGAGCTTAGTATTTTAGTTCAGGCTCAGTACCCTCTGATCTATCTTGTGACCTCTGAGGAGGAGAGGGCGATTAGCACAATTGCTCAGCTGAAGCCGCAAAGAAAAGTTTTTGTGTGGACTGTTACCCACGGCATTGTTGAACTCGATCAGTCTCGTAGTGGAGGCGCTGCTCAGCAAAGCCACAACACCGTTTCTCCGGAAGCAGCGATTGAGTGGGTCGTCCGTCAGCGAGAAGGAGGCATTTTTGTCTTTAAGGATTTGCATCCATTCATTGACTCCCCTGCCGTAACTCGATGGTTACGGGATGCGATCGCCGGATTCAAAGGGTCGCAGAAAACCATCATCCTAATGTCTCCTTTGCAGCAGATTCCCATTGAGCTCGAGAAAGAGGTTGCTGTACTTGATTTTCCGCTTCCAAATATGGGAGAACTCAATCAAGTGTTGTCTAACCAGCTAGACCAGATTCGAACTCGTCGCATTACGACAGATACCCGTGAAAAGCTGCTTAAGGCAGCGTTAGGGTTGACTCACGACGAAGCTGAAAAGGTTTATCGAAAAGCTCATGTAACTGCTGGAAGGCTCACTGAGGAAGAGGTCGATATCGTCCTTTCAGAAAAGAAGCAGCTCATCCGGCGAAACGGAATTCTCGAATATATTGAAGAAGACGAAACTATTGATTCAGTAGGTGGTTTGACGGAGTTGAAGCATTGGCTACAGCAACGGTCTAATGCTTTTACTGAGCGTGCACGTGAATATGGTCTTCCTCAACCTAAGGGCATGTTGATTCTAGGTGTTCCTGGATGCGGTAAGTCGCTCATCGCCAAGACAACATCCCGTTTATGGGGACTACCTTTGCTGAGACTCGATATGGGACGGGTATATGATGGTTCCATGGTAGGCCGTTCCGAAGCAAATCTTCGAAATGCCCTGAAGACTGCTGAATCAATTTCACCCGCCATTCTATTCATCGATGAAATTGATAAGGCGTTTGCTGGAAGTACGGGTTCAGCAGACTCTGATGGTGGAACGTCAAGTCGAATCTTTGGTTCATTCTTAACTTGGATGCAAGAAAAGTCGTCTCCTGTATTTGTGATGGCTACTGCAAACCGGGTTGAGCGCCTGCCAGGCGAGTTCCTTAGAAAGGGACGATTCGACGAAATATTTTTCGTCGATCTGCCAAACGCTGAAGAGCGTAAAGAGATTTTCAAGATTCATCTTTCCAAGCGGCGTCGTGATATTGCTCGATTTGATCTTGACCAATTAGCGAATGTTTGTGATGGGTTCTCCGGAGCGGAAATTGAGCAAGCTCTGGTAGCAGCTATGTATGAAGCGTTCGCTCAAGATCGTGAGTTTACTCAGCTCGACATTATTGCAGCAATTAAATCGACATTGCCGCTCTCCAGGACAATGAATGAGCAGGTGACGGCCCTGCGCGATTGGGCCAGGCAGCGAGCGAGACCCGCTGCGTCATCGGTTGCTGAATATCAGCGACTGGAGTTCTAACAGGCTTTCTTTCCTGTTCTTGGCAGGAAGAAGGGCTAGCATGATTAATGCTAGCAGTATCAATTAAGTCGTAGGTCGGCATTCCAACCGTCGGATTATACGGCTCCACACCCTAAACGTTGTCGTTCTCTCATTTCTCTACAGGAGGAAATCCGAATGTCTCACTTTAGCACTCTACGCACTAAGATCACTGATGCTGAAATTCTGAAGGCTTCTTTGCGTGACTTAGGTATCTCGGTCAAAACCAATGCAGATGTTCGTGGCTACAATGGTCAGCGCGTTCGTTCTGACATCGTAGCTTTACTCGAAGGTGAGTACGATCTGGGTTGGTCTCGCAATAGCGATGGTTCCTTTGATCTAATTGCAGATCTTTGGGGTGTTGCTAAGAAGCACAATCAGACTGAGTTGATTAACTCGATCAACCAAAAGTATGCAGTGAACAAGACTCTCTCAGAGGTTAAGCGTCCCGGCTTGCAAAACGCTAATGTCAAGCTGGTTCTGCAAAAGTAGTTTCTCTGAGCGTTCCCAAATTGGTGGGTTAGCCTAAGGCAGGTTAACCCACTTTTCTTAATCTTTTTGATGGGACAATGCTCTACGTGTCATTAAACTCTAAACTGGAGATTTGATTCCTCTTCTGGAGTCTAACTTCACCGATATGAGCTTGACCGAATCCATGGTCTTTATCAAATTTAAGATTTTGAGGATTTACCGATATTTCTGGTTAACATAGTTAGACATCAGCACGTTCATCCCGGTTGATATTTTCTCAGATTAAAAATCATGCGTTGACATGAGAAACTAGATTTGGGATTGTTTTAAAACCTATTGTTCTTGACTTTTCATGCAGACTGAAGCTTTTAGTGAGCTTTTTCCGCTTTTCAGTTCCGCCAGCCCAGAAACTCTGGATTGGCTTTTATCTATTGCTGTTGAGCACGACTATCCGGCTGAGCGAGCTGTCCTCATGGAGGATGCTTGGGGTAATGCTGTGTACTTTGTTGAGTCTGGATGGGTTAAGGTTCGTCGCCATACGGGTGATGAAGTCGTGACTCTCGCAATTCTAGGGAAGGGAGATTTCTTCGGAGAAATGGCAATTCTGGATGAATCTCCCCGCTCCACCGATGTAATTGCGCTTTCCCCTGTAAAGTTGCTTAGCATATCAGCTCAGCGATTTATCCAAACTCTCTTTAAAGATTCGCAACTGCATCATCGTATGCTTCAGCTCATGGTTAAGCGGTTACGTCAGACTAACCTAAGATTTCAGCTTCGGCATCAGCCTCCCGCAATCAAGCTAGCGAACACCCTGGTTTATCTGGGTGAAACCTATGGTTCACCATCCGAACAAGGAACCGAGATATTTGATATTCCCCATAAAGATTTAGCAGATGTCAGTGACATTGGAGTTGAGGAAGCTACCAAAATTATGGAGAAGCTCGCCGATAAAGGGTGGGTTAAGGTAGTTCCAGAACATCAGTCACTTCACTTGGTCAACATGAAGCAGTTGGTTCATCTGGCAGGTCGAATTTAAGCACGTTAATCATTACAATCGCGATTCACTACCGTTCCGTCTGGCATAGTCGTATTGCACAAAATTGCGTCCTCTAGACGTGCTCTCCGAATGAATGCATTAGTCAGTTGAGCATTTTCGAGGTTTGCTCCGGTTAGGTTAGCTCCAATGAGAAATGCGTTTCTTAATCGAGCTCCCCTCAAATTAGCTCCCCTTAAATTTGCACGAAATAAATTAGCATCATTGAGCATCACGCGACGCAAATCTGCATGACTTAAATCCGCATTGTAGAGGCGTGCTTCGCGCAAATTTGCCCCTCTCAAACGAGCTGAACTTAGATTGGCCAGGCTCATATCAGCAGCAAACAAATTTGCCGTGATCAAAGTAGCCTGAATCAAGACCGTTCCTCGCAGGTCTGCGTTCTGTAAGTCGGCATTTCTTAAATCGATATTGGCTAAGTCGGCTGCAATTAAATCACAGTCAGGACATTGCCTCGTCTCGTAAAGTCGCCTTACATCTGCAATATTTTCAGCTTGACTTGGAGGTGGCGTTATCCAACCCGTAAACAGCATTACCCCAACAAGCGAAAGATTGGCAAGCGTAAATTTCATCATCGAAACATATTACGACCGAGAAGATTGCTATTAGCATATTCTACGATGAGTCAGGGTGCGAACGTTTCGCGACTCTAGTCGGGGCGATCGCTCAGTATTCCATCTTCTAAATGAACTACGCGATCAGCCACGCTCTGAATCCGAGGGTCATGAGTGACCATCAACACCGTATGTCCGGCATCTGTGGCGAGTTTTCGCAGAAGTTCGATGACAGCTTGCCCACTTTGAGAATCGAGAGCTGCTGTGGGTTCATCCGCCATAATCAATGCCGGCTCACTTGCTAGAGCACGGGCGATCGCCACCCTCTGTTTTTGCCCACCTGATAAGTCACGAGGAAGCGACCTGACCTTATCTTGAAGCCCGACCTGTTCGAGGAGACGTGGAGCTTCCAAGCGCGCAGCGCGCGGACGCATCCCTTTCATCTTTAAGGCAACCTCCACATTTTCTGCTGCCGTAAGCGCTGGAAATAGATTAAACCCTTGAAATATAAAGCCGATATTGTTGAGGCGAAATTTTGCGAGCTGCGATCGCGACATTTGGGTAATATCTCGACCTAAGAGACTCACATGCCCTGCTGTGGGTTGTAGAATACCGCCCAAAATTGACAAGAGCGTTGTCTTACCAGAACCAGAGGGCCCCATTAACAGTTGAACATCGCCCTTGCGGATGTTCAAATCAATCCCCTTCAACACCTGATAGCGTTGATTTCCTGACTGAAAGACCATATCTACTCCTTCAGCCGAAATCGCACAACTATTTATTTGGGCTGCGCCGACTGCAGCAGGATTATGCTGCCGGGCGATCGCAGTAGATTTGGGATAAGTCATGAACGAAGTAGTCATTGAGCCTCACAAGCAGGAACTAATGCGCTTATTGCAATCTAACGATTGGTTTGCAAAGTGTAAAGAAGAACTGTCTCAAGGTTATATGAAGAAACAAAAGAATTACTTCGCCTATATGATTCACCTTTTTGGGTGAAATTTAGGAACCATACTTCTGGGTTAAGA
Organism: Elainellaceae cyanobacterium; assembly: GCA_051117555.1. Classification (GTDB taxonomy): domain Bacteria; phylum Cyanobacteriota; class Cyanobacteriia; order CAZCXK01; family CAZCXK01; genus DBGGTD01. The sequence goes on from JBNPEG010000226.1 coordinate 14,314, forward strand.
AAGTATATAAAACTTTCGTGAAAGTTGGATTTTACCTTCTAATTTTCACTTCTTTATTGATTTATTTCTCTGCTGCAATAAATTCTCAAACATTTTGAAGACTTTAACCGTAACGACATCTCAGACAGACAAGCTATAACAGATAAATTTGGAAAACTTACTCGTCTATAATGATTCATCAATCTGAGTCTGCCCTATTCCGGAAATGAAAATCTCCTAATAATTTGCTGAGAGTTCTCACTAGTAAGTTCTACTGACTATATCAATCTCAGATGGGTTGTGAGTGGTGGGGCGGGCGGCACCCGCCCCACCACTCACACACAATTCACAAGCGATTTAGGATCGCTATACCAGTGCCTCTCCCCATATCAATCAGTACACACCAAATAAGCAGCGCATCGATGCCAACGGATTAAAATCTGTGGCTATACAACAATAAGTGCGCTTTCGTGGATTAGTAGATTTAAAGTCTTTATCAACAGAAAAACACCTGATCACAATGCGATCAGGTGCTCAGCGAGGTGTTCCCATGAACGCGCAGTATTGTTAGTGTGCCCATCTAGTTTTTTTACTACCCGATAAGGTCTTATTGATCGCTAAATTCGGTAGAGGTTTAGGGAAACATGATTATATACTTCTCAGCATATTTAGCTAAATCAAAGTCTCTGATTCTTGCTTCCTAAGCTCGACTTTATCCATTCGGAATTGGAGCCATTCTTAGCGCTAACTGAAAGGCAAGCAGGTTCTCTTTTTTTTAAGGGCTTCAGAAATTGGATAAAGTCGAGCTAGGCATGACTCATCCTCGGTAATTAAGGTCAGTTCTTGCTCTATCACTCTAGAACCTATGATTCATTCTCGTTTATGTAGACTCATATCTTGCACCTGGTAATTTGAACTTCAATTCCCTGCTGTTGCAACAAGGAACGTTTTCGTTCGATATCGGCTAACAACAGTGTCACTAAAACATCTGCCAAAGCGGCTTCTAGC
>JBNPEG010000237.1:0-15243 GCA_051117555.1 Elainellaceae cyanobacterium
AGCGTAACCCATGCTGATCAGGCATCTTAGCTTTTATCAGTAACCCTAGTGCGCCCCTTGATTAGGGTATGCGATCATCCTCTACAGAGGGAGGCATTGAAGAGTCTTTGGATGATTCCTCAGATGACTGCTGCGACATATTCGACGAGGGCAAGTATGAGATATCCTCAGACGATGACTCCGCCGCTCTGAAGGTTTCCAGAGGGCTAACCGGATAGACTGGAGTAGACGATGGCAGCAGCTCTAGTTGCCCCGCTGATGGATTTGGCATTGACGGCACAGGCTGTAAATCGGGCTTGGGTTTTCGCTGACTTCGTCGTCGCTGAGACGTATATTCTTCCGATGTTTCCTCTGCCACCACTTCATAGAGCCGAGCAAACTTATGAGGCTGCCCCTTGCGCAAGACCCGCCCCAATCGCTGAATGTATTCGCGGGTTGAACCGGTTCCTGAGAGCAAAATCGCGATGCTGGCCGCCGGTACGTCAACGCCTTCATTCAACACATGAGAGGCCACCAGCGTCTTGTAGGTTCCATCCCGAAAGCGGTCAAGAATCTCATGTCTTTCTTTGACAGGAGTCTGGTGGGTAATCGCAGGAATCAAAAACTCCTGGGAAATCCGATAGACTGTAGCATTATCATTCGTAAAAATAAGAGTCTGTTCTGGATAATGCTCGGCAAGCAAATCGGCCAAGACCCTGAGTTTGCCCTCAGTGCCAAGGGCGATCGCCTTTGCATCCCGATGGGCTAACATGGCTCGTCTGCCTGCCCTTGATTGAGCACTTGCACGAACAAATCGCTGCCACCCCTGGAGGCTGCTCAGCCAGATGTTTGACTCGCTTAAAAAGGCATTGCGGGTGCTGATTAGAGCATCGTAGCGATCGCGCTCCTGTTGAGACAGCTTCACCCGAATCTGGACGACTTCGTGACGAGCAAGCGCCTGACCTGCAAGTTCGTCTGCCGTTCGATGATAGACCACCTGACCCAGCAGCATATCGAGTTCGGAGTGCTTACCATCGGTGCGATCGGGGGTCGCAGTCAGCCCTAACCGATAGGGAGCGATCGCATATTCGGCAATCACGCGATTAAAATCGCTGGGCAAATGATGACACTCATCACAAATTAGCAGCGCATACTGGTTGCCAAGGCGTTCGGCATGAATCGCGGCGCTATCATACGTGGCCACTAAAATAGGAGAGCGATCGCGCGATCCGCCTCCCAACAGCCCCACCTCTACATCCGGAAATGCTGCGACAAGGTGGGCATACCACTGGTGCATCAAATCAAGGGTTGGAACCGTAATCAACGTGCTGCGAGGCGTTGCCTGCATCGCCAGTTGAGCGAGATAGGTTTTGCCTGCCGCCGTTGGCAACACGACCAGCCCCCGTCGCCCCGCTCGAATCCAAGCATCAAGCGCTTCGCGCTGATGAGGATAGGGCGTCATCTCGATAGCAGGTTTTAGCTCAACCGGGCTAAACTCGCGTGCCAAATCTTCAAATCGGGTTCCTTCAGCCTGAAGGGTTTCTACCAAATCGCGATATTGAATAGCAGGAACGCGAAACCGTTCAATCCGGTCATCCCATATGGCATAGTCGATCCAGGTTTTCCCTCGGGGTGGAGGATGTAGAATCAACGTGCCTCGATCAAATTTCAGCGTAGAGGTACGCCCCATTGCACCCATGATTAGTTCGGCAAGGATTGGCTTGAATCGTCTGAATGGTGAATGCGTGACTCGTTAGAGTCTATCATTCAAGATTTTAGACATGTTCATTGTAGAATGTGTAATTTCGGTACGTTATGCGGATACGGCACTCATTCTGGATTTTGCTGGTAGCGGTATTAGCACTTTGTCTGATTCCGAGTTGTGTCTCAGACCCAACAGTGAGCAATCAATGGGTCAGGGGCGATCGCCTCAGTGAACCCCTTGGCGACCTCCAGGCACTCACGGTTCGCAAAGAAACGCTGACCTTTGATTGGACATCACTATCTGGTCAAGACACCTCCAAACCTGAATCGAGGCGACAGGGGCAGCTCACGGCAACCTACCAGATTCGTAATCCCGGTGACCCCGTCAACGTGACGTTTACACTGACTGCACCGGGCGCAAAACGTGGCAAGATCAAGCTCGACAATCAAACTATTCCGACCCAACCAGCCCCTCTGCCAAATCTTCCAGATACCCTAACTCAATCCGTTTCCATACCCGCATTTAGCAATCGGAGCGATCGCGATCGCAGTATTGATCGGGTTAATCCCAATCGATGGTATGACCTATTGGCTCGACTAAGCCAATCGTCAGCGCAGCGTAAGGTTGCGACTCTCTACGACTTAGAGCAAATTCGTCCTCCCAAAACTCCCGCCACGGGCACAACCGTTACCATCCCCTTACCAGGCGGCGATCATACACTAACCCTCACCTACCGAATGCGACCGTACGAACACCACGGCAATCATGTCTATAAGGACTACGTGATCGGTTACTTATTCGCTCCAGACCAGTCATGGCAATCGACTGAGCGGATTGACCTCGAAGTGATCGTGCCCCGTAATTGGGACATGGTATCGTCTCTATCCATGCTGCGGCGCGATCGGGTCATTTGGGCAACCTATCTAAACTATCCTGCCGATGGAATGGCGATCGCCTTCCGATATCACCTCAATCCATTTGCGATGCTAACGAGCCTTGCCCTGAGACTCGGAGGCGCCATTTTAGGATGGGTGAGCGCCTATCGCATCGGGCAACAGTTCGGTCGATCGAATCGGGTCGGTTGGTTTAAGAGTCAGTCAAATCTCGAACGGTTAATCAAGCTGAATGGCTTGGCAAGTCTAGCATTCTTACTCCCTGCCCTAGCAGGCACCTGGCTAAGCTATGAGCTACTGAACAGCGAGTTTATTTCGACGGTTTGGATGCAGCACTACATCATCATGCATACTGTCTTACTCATCATCGGTACGGCGTTGGGCTGTGTAACGGCCTCAGCCGCAACCGCCAACTCAGGGCTACAATCTGAGATTTGAGCTGATTTTAAGTCTCAAATCCCCAAAAAATCGTGGCGTTGCTGATCTACGCGAATGAATTTAATCGCGAGCAAGATGCTGATGCTACGCATTGCCACAGGCAAACCGCACTGCTCAAGATTATTTGCCCGAAAGAAGTGTGAGCGTCTCGCTTACACCCGTATAAGACAAAATCATCCCAATTAAGCAACGCCAAATCGTCTAGGGATAGCCCTGAGATTCAACTTAATGTCTCTCTTTTTGTAGAGAATCAACTTTCACAATTCGTTACAATAGTTAATAGAAGGTAACGAGAGGTGATTCGTCTCATGATGCCCAACTTATTTCAGGCAACTCAAGACTACTGGCAAAAGCTAGACGCACTAGAAGCAGCCTATCAGCGCGGCGACGTTTCGATTAAAGAAGTCGATGATCGCGTTGAAGAACTCATGAAAGAATTAGGACAAGAACGGCGGGCAGCGCTTCGATTTTTTTGGGACAATCTCAGTCGATTCTGGCGCGAGCAGAAAGAACCGATTGCAGCAACGGCACTGGTTGGCATGTTAACCTACGCGTGGATTGTAATCAGCTAGTATGAATTCTCATTCCACTACCGAAATCGCAACCTTTGGAGCGGGCTGCTTCTGGGGCATTGAAGCCGCATTTCGGAGAGTTCCGGGTGTTGTTTCGACGTCGGTAGGCTATATGGGCGGACATTTCCCAAACCCTTCCTACTTGGATGTCTGCGCTCGCATCACCGGGCATGCCGAGGTCACTCAGGTTGAATATGATATCAACCAGGTTTCATACAACGATCTGTTAAACGTGTTTTGGGATATCCACGACCCCACCAGCGTGAACCGCCAAGGTCCTGATCGCGGCGATCAGTATCGGTCTGTCATTTTTTATCACACTCCAGATCAAGAGCAAGCAGCCCGACAATCAAAGCGAAAGCTTCAGCTCTCTGGAAATTGCGATCGCGATATCGTCACCGAGATCAAGCCCGCATCCGATTATTACCGTGCTGAAGACTATCATCAGCAGTATTACGAAAAGAAGAAACGTTAACGCTTCGCTTGATGAAAACGAATGCAGCGCGAATTTTAGATAATCTTGGTGTCCGATACCAGTTGCTGAGTTTTGAAATCTTAAATTATCATTGACGAAACACAGGCAGCGTAAAATGAAAGCTGCTTCCCCTACCGGCAGACGAATCGACCCAAATTTGCCCATAGTGCGCTCGTACAATGCGCTGACATAACGACAAACCAATTCCGTATCCTTCTTTCAATTCATCTCGCTTAAGGCGAAACTGGTCTTCAAAAATATGGGATTGGTTTTCTTTTGGAATCCCAGGCCCATCATCGCAAATGCTGACTTGAATTTTTTGAGTGGTGCGATGCAGTGCGGAAATATGAATAGTTCCACCGTCAGGAGTATATTTAATTGCGTTGTCTAGCAAATTGACGAGTAGTTGCCTGACTCGATCTTGATCGGCATAAACCTTCGGCAAATCGTTGGGAATGTCGATTTCGATGTATTGAGATTTGACTTGATACTGGTTTTTGAGCCGATTCAAAATATCTAAACACAATTTCTTGAAATCAAAATTCTTGGGATGAATTTCAAATCCCGCTGATGTGCCCTTTGCAGCTTGCAGAATGTCAGTAATCATACGATCAATTGCTTTCGTTTGAGCCCGGGCATGTTTGAGGAGCTGAGCCATCATGGCAGGGTTCAGTCGCTCTCGATGCTGCGAATTTTCCTCATTCCCCATTTCTAAGGTTTCTAACGCAATCGAAAGAGCCGTCAGCGGGTTACGCAAATCATGGGCCAGCATGGCGATGAGGCGATCCTTAAACTGAAGCTGTTCGTGCAATGCCTCTCTTTCTTGCTTCGTTCGAAATAGGTCATCTGATAACCGAATGACCTCAGCAGCGCGCAACGTCGAGATGGGCAGGTGTTTATCTCGGTCATCATCAGCCCCATCTGGATCAATGGCTTGCCTATCTCGACAGGTTTCGATTGATCGCTGCCAACGAGACCACCAATGGTCTATTTGAGCAACTAGATCGCTTCCTGCCAGCACTTGCCGAGGTTCTGGAAGTATTTTAATCAACGCAGGAGTTGCAACTAATCGAAAATGCTCGGCTAAGTAGGGATGCTCAACTACATCGATGACTTGTAAATCGACAGAACACTCATCGTCTCTGTCTCGAAGATAATTTCGAATTTGACGAATTTTCTCGCTCGAAGTCGGTCGCTTGTCGACAAACAGCAAGAGCTGCAAGAGCGCCTGAGAATTCGCAATTTGTTTGGGCAATGCCTCCATGCAATCCTTCTCAGAAATAAATCGTCACTACACCGTTGAGGGAAACTAACTGAGTCATAAGCGTTGAGTTTAGCGGTCTCCCCTGATTTCTCACAACTCCCTATATTTTACAGACTAAATCTTTATTATCTTTATCTTTCCTTAAGAAGTTAGGTTCATCATAACGCTAAGGATTTGTAAAGAAACGAGTTTTGTTTCAGCATAACGGCATCCTCTCCGTAGTTCTTCTAAGGGAACGGCAGTCTAGCTTCCTTGAGGAGAGGTTAAGGAACGGATGGTAGTTTTAGCCAACCATTCGTGGAAGATAGAGCGGGTCGTGTCAATCTTCTCATTTCTGAGGTTGATTGGCTTCCGAAGTATGCTGGTAATAGAGTCGAGAGGGGAGGATGATGACTAATTCTCAAATCCAGCATCAAGATTATTCTGCCGAGGTTTATCAAGGCCAGTTCGGTGAATTTACGATTACAAAAAGCGATCGCCTGGGTGTCATGATTTACCGAGGCGGGCTCATGGTTGCCGCCATCAGTTTTGCGATGGGTGTTGCTCTGACGGTGTGGGAACCTCAGACCCCAATTGTTCTGTCGATAATAACGCTGCTGTATGCGAGTTTTTCTCTGGCATTGGGGATTAGTTTATTAACCATCCACATCTATCTGGCAGCGCTGCATCGATTTCTACAAGTGTGTTGGTTGATCGGAGTCAGTGCATCCGTGGCGTTAATTTTCCAGAATTCTGTGCCACTCCCCCTATTGGTATACGAGCAACCCGCTGTGATTTGGGGAATCGGATTTACATTCGTTGCGCTGACAGGGATTTTCTTTAAAGAAGCATTTTGTTTTAATCGATTCGAAACTAAACTGCTGACTCCGCTGGTACCGCTTCTGCTATTGGGCCATCTATCTGGAATATTGTCGCCTCCAGTTTCTCAAGCACTGTTAGGAGTGTGGGCCGTTTTAATGATGGTGTTTGCAGTTCGCAAAGCGTTGCAGCCCATTCCTCCCGATATTGGGGATAAAAGCGTGTTTGACTACTTGCGGCAACAGCGCCTTGCTAATCACTCGAATACATAATCCTTAGTTTCTATGTCAACCTAGCGATGCTCCACTCCAACGAATGCTGACTGATAGCAAGAACTCACGCCTATTCAAGTTTGCACGCCGTTTAGGTCGCTATTGTTATGAGGGTTGGCTAATCGTTTGGGCATGGTTCTGGATAGTGCTTTGTGCGATCGCATCTAGACTGCTGGCGATCGCCAACATTTATCCGTTCCTGGCTGCTAATAAACCACTCGAAACAGCGAACGCATTAGTTGTAGAAGGGTGGTTGTCGGATATGGCACTCAAACGAGCCGTTGATGAATTTCAGCAGGGTGCTTACCAATGGCTCATCGTCACCAGTTGTCCCCTGTTGCATGGCTACTACTTATCAGACTGTGAAAATTTTGCCGATCTTAAAACAGCAACCCTGATCAAATTAGGAATAGAGCCAAACCGCATTATTAGTCTAGCGGTTCCAAAAGCTGAGCATCATCGCACCATCACTGCGGCTATGACGCTACACGACTGGCTCCTCAATGAAGCGCCCACGATTCGTTCGATTAACGTCTATACGGTGGGGCCTCATGCTCGCCGAAGCTGGAAGTTATTTCAGCGAGTATTAGAACCCACCGTCAGAGTCGGTATCATTGCTGCACCACCGTTGACCTATGACCCAAAATGCTGGTGGACATCTAGCGAAGGGGCTCGCTCGGTGATTTCTGAAACGATTGGCTATACCTACGCAATTTTACTGAACCGAGCGAGCTAGCGTCTGCTTCGTGTCTCTAGCTCACATCGCGTAGAGAGGATTGGGCATCCCATCTTAGCTTTCGGGCAATTCTGAATAGTTCGTGTCCGGTATGCAAATAGTGCTCGGTATAGCTATACGTAAATCGTTCCAATTCCTCAATCCCGTCTCCGGTTTGATTAAGGCAGTAAAAAAGGCTAGACGCCGCTCCCGCTAGATTAGCAGGATTGGGAACGGAGCGAAAGAACTGTTGCGCTTGATTCAGATGCTCTCGACAATCGTCAAGATATGCCTGGAAATCAGCCATTAGCTCATCGTCAAATGGATCAGCAGCAAGCTGATCCATTTGGTCTTCTAAGGGATTTAAAATACGGCACAGCAAACGATTGACAGGTTGATAGACAAGCCGTAACCAGCGTTCAGATTGCTGGTCAGTGTCTCGTCCAGACTGTTTACGACGATAATATTGGCTTTGAGCAGCGGCGGCCCGATGCTGGCGATAGGGTGCGCTGGATCGGGATAAAACGGTCTTGAAGTGGCGATCGTAAGCCTGACGTCGCTCAGGATCTCCTAAAACTTCATACGCTTCGTTGATGACAGCAATGCGATGATGGTTGGCGATCGCCTGATTACTGTCAGGATGAAATAGCTTTGCTAGCCGACGATACGCTTGTTTGATCTCGGCTTGGTTGGCGCTGACATTAACCTCTAGATCGTCGTAATAATTCGAGTGTGCCATGCCCACATTTTATCGCGCTTGCTCGCGAACAAATCGAGAAAGAATCATACAATTTTTGGCGATCGCTTAACCCGGAGGCTCCGACTGCTAGCCCATCGCAGCCGTAACAAGTTCAGGATCTTGAAACAATGGGGTACTGAGATAGCGCTCACCAAAACTGGGCTGAATCATGACAATAAGACGGCCTTCATTTTCAGGGCGCCGGGCAACCTGAATCGCAGCCGCTAAGGCAGCACCACTCGAAATTCCAGAGAGCAACCCTTCTTCGCGCGCAAGACGACGACCATAGGCGATCGCATCTTCATCCGCCACTGCAATCACTTCGTCAATTAAGTCCCGTCGCAGCACGTCCGGCACAAATCCAGCACCAATTCCTTGGATCTTATGAGGCCCGGGTTGTCCACCCGACAAGATGGGGCTATTGACAGGTTCAACGGCGATCGCCCGAAAGGTAGACTTACGCTGCTTCAAGACTTCTGAAACTCCCGTGATAGTGCCTCCAGTCCCCACCCCCGCTATTAGAAAATCTACCTGTCCGTCAGTGTCATCCCAAATTTCAACGGCCGTCGTTTCTCGATGAATTTTTGGATTGGCCGGATTCCGAAACTGCTGCAACATATAAGCGTGAGGCAACGTATCGACAATCTGTTGTGCCCTTTGAATACAACCGCCCATGCCTTCAATTCCAGGCGTTAACTCAAGTTCTGCTCCATACGCTCTCAACATGGCGCGTCGTTCCGAACTCATTGTTTCTGGCATGGTCAAAATCAGACGATAGCCCCTCGCCGCTGCTGCCATTGCCAACGCAATCCCCGTATTCCCTGACGTTGGCTCAACTAGCACCGTTTTCCCAGGTTCAATTAACCCCCGATGCTCTGCCATATCAATCATGCTGGTGCCAATTCGGTCTTTCACAGAAGCAGACGGATTCATCCCCTCCAATTTCACAACAATCTGGGCAACGCATCCCTCTGAACAAGGAATACGGTTCAACTGCACCAGCGGTGTACGACCGATAAGCTGAGTAATATCACGAGCAATTTTCATGAAAATCTGTCTCTATCTGCCTCTATCTGTCTCTATCTGCCTCTATCTGTCTCTATCTGCCAATAACGATTTAGATGTAGTACATGATATCGAGTTGCTGGCGCGCATCTCGTTGATCTGCTAAATCTTGGAGCGTATACTTACTTAACACAGCATCTGCGGCCTGACGAGCTTCCTGCCAAATTTCGTGAACCACAATTCCTGGGGTCGATTGGGGTATTTGCTTAGTAGAAGGTTGGGTATCTAACCCCTCAATGCAGGTTACGACATCCAATATGCTGATTTTCCAAGGCTCTTTGGCTAGCAAATATCCACCTCTGGCTCCCCGCTGACTCCGAACCAATCCAGACCGCCGCAGCGTTGCCAAAAGTTGTTCTAAATAGCGATCCGGGATGTTCTGCTCAGCAGAAATCTGGCGAATTTGTAAGGGTTCGCCACCATTGTAATGAGTTGTGAGTTCCAGCAGCGCTAGAAGTGCGTATTCACTCTTACTAGAAAGTTCCACAGGTTAGTTTAGAAGCCTCAACTATATTGCGCCTAGGATGCCCTATGCATCTTCCTTAGTATATCCCGGTTCTCCACTGGGGTTTGCAGGTTTAATGTGACAAATAAAAACATAATCAGCGATTGGATTAGAAGTCCTGCTTGATAGCGGTGCGTTCAAGTTAAGCGAAAAAACGCCTGAGCCCCTATAAAATCGAGCTCAGGCGCTATTAAACTGAAGAGACTAGGAACCAGCAATTCAAACAACTAGATTCATGGGTCTAGAAGCTGAACGTCGTTCTGAGGTGACCAATGATCGCATCATCATTATCGTTGTCGTTGAACGGATCGTTGATCCAAACAACGCTAGGTGTGATGGAGATGAAATCATTCAGGCGATACCGATAGAATCCTTCAAGCAAAAAGCTTGTGTCATCTCCGAAATCGTCATCTCCGGTAAACTCACGGCTATAGGTCGGAACACCTGCTAAGACACCAATCATGTTGCCTTCGCCCAACACATCGTTGATAGCTAACGTGCCTTGGTAGCTCCAGGTTTCATAGTCAGGGTTAGCTCCGATACCGTTGACATTCGCGTAGAAAATTCCGCCACCGATTTCGAAGATGTCTAACTTAACGTTAAACTGACCACCGTAGTAGTTACCCACTTGAGGACCATCGCCAAAAATTAACCCATCACCCGCGTAAGAGTTGGAGTAGGTCAAAGCAGCATCTATGAAATCACTCAAGAAAGTCAACTGAGCGATTCCACCGTAGTCGCCATTAAATAAACCCGCACCGGGGCTAGGATCAGAGGGTTCACCCGATGAATAACCAAAGTCGAGGCTGAGGGCATCAGTGATTTGAATAATCGCACCTGCACCTGCATCACCAGGAATGAAGTTGTACTGAGGAGGGAAACCAAAGTTGCTGATGCTGCCGCCACCAGAGCTATCCAAGGGGCTGATCGTACTAACTACGTAGTCATCTGCACCGATGCTGTTTGCGCCAATGGTAATTGCAGCAACGTCAAGGAGTGTGAAGGTGTAGACCAAATCGTCAAGGACAAAGTCACCGCCGCCACCACCGCTGAAGGAGCGACCAATTGGGTCAGAGGAGAAATCGGGAAGATCACGAGCCTGGAAGCGAGTTCTCAAGCGATCTTCACCCGTAAAGCTGGTATCAAAGTTCATACGAACCCGATAGCCAAAGGTGGTCTCATCATCAAAGCCGTCAGGCTCATCAATCGGAACTTCCTGAGCAAAGATGACTTCAGCATTCAGCTTGGTGGTGGTAGAAAACTGGTTTGCTTCGACTTCAGCCACGCGAGCTTCTAATGCATCAACCCGACCGCGAAGCGTTGCTAGCTCAGCCGCAAACTCTTCCTGCAACCGCTGAAGAACAGCCAAGTCTTCACGGGTGACAACGTCAGCTAGACCTGCTGCAATCAGTTCATTGATGCGGTCTAAACACGCATTCATACCAGCCGCAAACTCATACCGAGTCATCGCCCGGTTACCGCGATAGGTTCCGTCGGGATACCCTGCGATACAACCATAGCGCTCAACCAGCGATTGCAGAGCTTGGAATGCCCAGTCAGTCGGTTGAACGTCAGATAGCTGAGAAATCGATGTCACCTGTCCTAGAGAATTGACGGTGCCCTCGCTGCTATATTCTTGAACCTGGTTCAAGAAATAAACGCTGTCGTCTTGAGCGTCTGCGCTCTCTTCGAGAGAAGACGCAGATGGCTCAGCAGGCACACCAGCCAGTTGAATGGGCTCAGCGCTAGCGGACTGTTCTAAGTTTTCACCATCGAAAACGGAAATTTCCTCAACGTCGGAAATCTCAGCCAACTCAGGCAAGAATGCGTCGCTCGATTCACTAGACTGGGAAGTCTCAGACGCGATCGCAGACGTAGAAGCAATCAATGTAGCCGTTAAGACTGCTGGAGTAACCAGCAATGAATTCCATAAAATCTTAGGCAGCATTCTTCGTGTCCTCACACCTATTTCAAGAAATGACTGACAATCTACAAAGCAATTTATAGCATTGCCATCTCGTAACTTGATGTTTCCTCAGAACAGATTAGCAGAAAAAACCAGGATGGTTAACTAGGCTGATCTAATTATTCATGAGGATTTCAAGGTGAGAACTCAGAACCACCTATATATTAAGGACTTAACCTAATTTGGTAAATGCAATAAAAACAGGAGATAAATAACTCAAGCCTCACCCTTAAGCAAGGCTTGAGACATCGTTGGTCATTGCCATCTGCTGATGAGCATGTCGGAGACGCAAGCCTTCCTTAGAATTTGAAGACGGTTCTCAGCGTACCGATGATCACATCATCGTTGTCGTCCACATTGAATGGGGAGTCAATATAAATCACGCTAGGCGTAATTGTGATGAAATCATTAATTGGGTAGCTGTAGAATCCTTCAATCAGAAAACCGCTATCTGAAGACTGGTCATCAAGGTCGCGAGTGTACGTTGGAACACCGCCGACAACGCCCAGACGAGCGCCTTCTACAAGCAAGTCGTTTAGGGCAAGCGTCCCCTGATACGTCCAGGCTTCGTAGTCTGGGAGTGCGCCGATTCCGTTGACTTGGGAAAAGGCAATGCTTCCTCCCACCTCAAGGAAATTATCAAATAGCTTGAAGTTAAACGCACCGCCATAGGTATTGGCAACGGCTGGACCATCAATATCGTAAACATTATCGATTCTCTGGAGGTCGCTCGTGGGTGAATATGAGTTGACATAGGTCAAGCCAACATCGACGAGGTCGCTCTCAAACGTTAGCTGACCAATCGCACCATAATCACCGTTAAATAGACCGCTTCCTCCTTCAGGGTCTGATGGATCATCCGCGACATAACCGCCTTCAATCAAAACGGCAAAATCGTCGTTCTCGATCAGTGCAACCGAAGCACCAATTCCTGCGCCACTGCCAGGGAAAGCTTGTTCGTAAACGCCTACGTCGCCAAATTCGCTGATTGAACCACTGCTCGAACTAGACAGAGGCGTGATGTCATTGACCGGATCATCGATATCAAGTCCGGTGGCACCGATCAGAATTTCAGCCCGGTCGAATAGAGTGAACGTGTAGATCAAGTCATCCAGAGCAAAATCATTCCCCTCGTCGCCTCCTGCGTTGAAGCCCAGTGGGTCATCAGGAAAAGTGTCGCCGATATCGTTTTCAAAGTTTCCAGCTTCAACACTGGTTTCTAACTCATCTTCACCCGTAAAACTGGTGATGAAGTTCAAACGAACCCGATCGATGAAGACGGCTTGGTCACCATCGTCGATATCGTCTCCGCTTGCCGTCACGTTGCCATCATCAACCCCAATGGCAGATACAAGGAACTGCACCTCACCTTCAAGCTTGGTGGTGGTAGAAAACTGGTTTGCTTCGACTTCAGCCACGCGAGCTTCTAATGCATCAACCCGACCGCGAAGCGTTGCTAGCTCAGCCGCAAACTCTTCCTGCAACCGCTGAAGAACAGCCAAGTCTTCACGGGTGACAACGTCAGCTAGACCTGCTGCAATCAGTTCATTGATGCGGTCTAAACACGCATTCATACCAGCCGCAAACTCATACCGAGTCATCGCCCGGTTACCGCGATAGGTTCCGTCGGGATACCCTGCGATACAACCATAGCGCTCAACCAGCGATTGCAGAGCTTGGAATGCCCAGTCAGTCGGTTGAACGTCAGATAGCTGAGAAATCGATGTCACCTGCCCTAGCGATTCAGAGTCTCCATTCGTGTTGTAAAACTGAACCTGATCGAGAACGTCTTCAGTTGACTGCTCACTAGACTCTGAACCCATCACAGGTTCGTCCTGAACCGTAGCCGGTTGCTCCATAGCACCTTCAGTACCCTCTAAAGATTCAGCCTCTAAAGGTTCGATTTGGTGAGTATCGAGCGAGTCACTCGATTCAAATTGATTGTCTGCTCCATTGTCTGTCTCAACGTCCACAGGCTGATCGGCAACTTGAGCAAGTTCGAAATCTCCACCCAATAGCTCAGAGACATGATTCGTAGCGAAGTCGGACCCAGAATCAGATTGAGTTTCTGAGGCGATCGCCCCCGCTTCAGAGACAACAAATATACCAACAAAAACCGGTGTAACAAGCAATGAATGCCACAAAAATTTATTACTCATGTCCTCACACCCAAACAACTCAAAAGTTATGAAATAGCTCCGCTGACACAGCGATTGTGATTGTTCAACCGAAGCATTTCTTCTTTCCAAAGAGAGATATAAAACAACAGACTGAGTTGAGCCTGAGAAAAAAATTAATTCGACATATAGAAAAGGTTAAGCACAGATTGAAAGAAGTTTAAAAACATGATTTGAGTCAGGTTTTAATACTGATTTAATAACGGGTTTAGGCTCGTTAAGCACGGCTAGGCAATGCTTCCAGCAACATTAAGAATATTTCGTCTCTCCTTAAAGTAGAAATATTTTTTTATTTAAAAAAACCACAGATATAGACATAAAAAAACCTGCGAGTCTCCGCAGGTCTTATCAGTTCTTAATGTATTAATGCTTCAAACATATAGCGATCCTAAATCGCTTGTGAATTGTGCGTGAGTGTTGGGGCGGGCGCCGCTCGCCCCAACACTCACAACCCATCTGAGATTGCTATAGTAGGTTCGATGAAGTCAATTCATCAACTACTGAATACCCGAAATGACGTTAGCCATTTCAAAGTCACTGTCCGTTAAGCCGCCAGCATCATGACTGGTCAACTCAATGGTTACCTTGTTGTAAGAGATTGAGATGTCAGGGTGGTGTCCTGCTGCTTCTGCGGGCTCAACTAAACGGTTCACGAAATTGATAGCTTCTACAAAGTCCTTAAACTCCCGGGTACATTGAATTTTTTTACCCTCAACTGACCAGTTAGGGAGCTGGTTAGCCCGCTGTTGAGCATCAGATTGACTTAATAATTGCGCCATAGCAATCAGTCCCCATTATTTATACATACTGCTGTCAGCGCGATCGCAAACTAGGTTGCAACCAGCGCTACACTTTATAGCCTATAGACCTTATAACTCAGTTACAAGGTTAATCTGTCTATGGGATAGTTCTTTGGCAGTCGATGGGTTGACGTTTAAGGCAGCCGCATTCATGCGCAGCCACGCTAAGTTGAAGCCATGCAGTAGCAGGTATTTATCATCCGCCCTTCTGCCTCCTGCTTCTCAAGCATCCTCTAAAAGCTTTGTACCTAGCTCGATGCCTCTTTAAGATGTCTCTTTAAAAAGCTATCCGCTCTTACCATCAACGAACAAGTACGAACTTGAACGTCTTATCGGTAAGAGCGGTGTAGCGGGTCTTCAAGTTGAACTAGACTGCCGGGAGGAACTCTAGGTTATCCCAGCAATGCCTTCAAAAGGCAAACAGCTGAACTCTAGAGAGCAGCCCCGGCACACAGCCAGTTAATTTCAACTTGGAGACCCATACATTTACTACTATCTTGCATGGGCATCACCTCCTTGTTCCCTAAGTGGATATGTCTCAAAAGGACACTCATCAAGGATTTACCTTAATGATCAGGCTCATCTGCCTTGGAGCTAGAATAACACACTCTCATATAAAGTGGGTGTTGAGTTGGAATAAAAAAGGCTCCCTGCAAACGCAGGGAGCCAAACTGTGGAATCTTAATTACCCTGTCAAAGGTTGAGCATTATGCTGAACAACTCTATAGCGCATTACCACGAGGTAGCACTTCTTCAGGGAATACAAACTGCTCATGAGGCTGATCTTGAGGTGCCATCCACGCGCGGATGCCCTCATTCAACAAGATGTTCTTCGTGTAAAACGTCTCAAACTCAGGGTCTTCTGCTGCACGAATCTCCT
>JBNPEG010000231.1:0-6954 GCA_051117555.1 Elainellaceae cyanobacterium
CGGCATCCTGTCCAACAGTTGGTAAATTAGCTCTTGGGCGTGGGCAAGGATCTTCATGAGACTTGCAATTTATTGGTTCCACGCCCTTTTTTCTCATTCCTGCTGCCTAGGTGCAAGATATGAGTCAGGCAATAGATGGCTCGTCGTTTCGAGCGCTTCCGATTTCGGACACACCTTCTCTGCAAATCTGCCTCCCTGATTACGACACTAAACTAGAAGGCTAGGGTGGAGAGACTGAGATCGTAAAGACCGTCGAAGCCCACTCCCTGGGGTTGGGATGCATTCAATTGTGTGGGGTATACCAATTTTGGATTTTGGATTTTGGATTTTGGATTTTGGATTTTGGATGGACGGGCAAAAGCCCTGATTGGATTCCAGCATGAAACCCAACACCCGCACGGGTTAGCGATAGCGTAACCCATCCTACTGGCGTGGCACAGCTAATTTGGTGGATTAAAGTGCATCAGGTAGGGTGTCGTTAGCGCAGCGTAACGCAACGGGTTCAAGAGCTTCAGCCCTTTAAGGATTTGCACTATTTCAGGCATGTCACACCACTACATTTGATTCTGTCCGCCTACTTACTAGAAGAGCACCGTCTTGACTGTTTCATTAGAAAACATAGTTATGAGAACTCATCAACAATCTCATCTCCAAAGTGTTTTACAAAAATCGCTGATGCTCATCCGGATCAGATCTACGGCTTTTAAAGCAACTTGACTTAGTTGTGATGGCATCCTGAAGTCCAGTTCCCACCGGAAGTGCTTCCGTCTGTGATTTCGATGCGATTGTTGCGGGCGGTTGGGCACGCGAGATGTCCTCCAGCGCGGACGGTGAAGTCGTCAAAGTCTCGGTCTTGCTGATCGGGAGGCACTAGGAGGGAGCCGGTATCGTCCCACCGAAGCAGGATTCCGCCCTCAGCCAAGTCAATGAAATCGCCATCAAACATCAGTAGTCGCTGATTACCGGGGTTGCGATCGCTCAGGGAGTAAATTGTCTGGGCGGGTTGACCGTTATAGCGCGATTCTAGATAGAAGGCATAGGGCGTATCGGCTTCAAATTCAAATTCTGCCAGCGGATTCGGGACCGTCATCCCCCTCGTCCGCGATCGCTCTTCTGCCATGAGCGGAATCTGTTCACCCGTCGTCAGATTCACAACCCCAAATGTAGACTGATAGACTCCGTCTGACTGCACAAATTCAAATTCCACAACCGTGTCAACGTCAAAAATGATGCCTTGATTGCCAAATTGCTCCTGAGCTTGGGCAGGAAAGGCAACAAGGTTGGTGGCGAGTCCAAGGAATCCAGCGATGAGTGATGCAGATATGAACGAGATTTGATGGACTCCTACTCTAATGCCAGCGAACCCGGATGCGAGAAAATCGGGATATAACCCATTTGATCGATGTTGCATAGCACTTACCACGGTCTTTCTCGAAGCGGATCAACAGTGACGGGCTGATCTTGAACACGGGCTAAAAACCGCTGTGTGTCACCGAGTGAGCGATTGTAGTCTTCACATTCTGGTGTGGTCGCTTGAGAGGGAGCCGGACCTCGTGCAAACCGACGCGGGCTATCCTCTGAGCTCTCAATCGAGTCGATGCAGCTTGCATACGCCTCTTCGAGTTGAGCAGCGAGCCGTCGCGCTTCAGCCAAAACTTCGGGGTCGAGGCGATCGCCATAGTCATCAAAAAAGTCAGGAGCCACACTGTTGAAGACGTTGGTTCCTGAAATGTCAGACAGATTAGGAAATGGTTGAGCCGTAGCGGGATGGGCGATCGCGCTTCCCATGATGACGAGCCCTATTGACCATACGCAGTACCATTTATTCATCGTGTGCCCTCCTGGTGAGTGTGGTTAAAAACTCGCGCCGAACCCTAAGACAAATCGTGCACCATCGCCCGCTCCCGCGATATCACGCACCGCAGGCGTAATCACGATATTGGCATTGCGAAATGGAGCGATAGACAATCCCATGGCTAAATCTTGTCCTGTCCATTCGGTGATAAAACTCATAGGCTCAGCGATCCGCAGTGCAATGCTGCCAAAGGGACTGACGGTTGAATTGTCTTCTGCAATATCGCGCTCATGACGAAACTGCCCAGTGCCCGCTCCTCCGGTGACGGCGAGGCGGCTGAAGGGCTGATTCAAGCGATCGCGAAGCCGGAAGATTTTGGTCATTGATCCGTAGATGGAGTCTTCAAAGTCACCATCTTCTTCACCCGTAATCAAGAATCCGTTCCAGCCGACCGATGCAGACAGGCTATCTGAAAACCGTCGGTGAATGCGAGCATTGAAGCCACCTGTACCAAAATTGCGGTTGCCGCCAAAGCTGGCGACTGTGTAAGACAGTTCCACCCCGACAGCACGCCGAGCGTCGCCCAAGCCCACACCGATGCCCACTGCGCCATCTGCTTCTTCGCTATAGCGCGTGTCTTCTTGAAAGGTCCCGCTAATGAAAAACGTGCCCCCGTCCACGCCAAATCCAGCCGGGTTGGCGATCGTTAAGGCAGGGGCGCTGCGGTCAAACGGACGAGTGCTGGATGTAAGTTGTTCGAGGTCATCGAGTTCTAAGAGGGTGCTTTCAAAGATGTCGGGATTTGGAGGTTCGAGACAGTCGGCAGCCGTCAAGATTGCGGCTGTTGAGCCAGAGTTCGACTCCAGCGATGAGGACTCCGATCGAGATGGGGTGGCGCGAGCAGACGATGGTAGGGGAATCGTCTGGGTTGACCCCGAATTCACGATATATCGACTCACGGTTGCAGTAGCGGGCAGATCGGGAACCTGTCCAATCGTCGATAATGCTTGATACAAGAAGGCTGCCGTATCCGCTCGGGTCGCCGCTTGATTGGGGTTTAGACGCGCGATATCGGGATAGTTGACGATGATGTCGTGGTCGATTGCAGCAGCGATCGCCCCTCGACCATCGGCTGGAATTTGCTCAGCGTCTTCAAAAAAATCAGGCAACGAGGCAGCGCTCTCGTTGGTTGCCATGAGCCGTAGTCCCCTCACCAATGCGGCGATCGCCTCAGCGCGTGAAATGGTTTGGTCGGGGGCAAATTGCTGGGCAGACGTTCCGTTGAGAAATCCGTTTTGATACGCAGACTGAATTGCAGTAGCCGCCCAGTGATTAACGGGCACATCGACAAACGCAAACGACGGACGCAGGGATTCAACGTTGGGAAACGCGGTTTGAATCATCGTGGCATATTGGGCGCGAGTCACAGGTGCGTTTGGGCGGAAGGTGCCATCGTCAAATCCTTGGATAACACCTTCTGCGACGAGGGCGCGAATGGAGGATTCTGCCCACGTTCCCTCAACGTCTGCCAGCCCAGAAAAGCTGGTCGCCTGAGAGACGTGCTGAGTCTGCCGACGCACGGCTAGGTGCTCCATGATGTCGGCTTCGATGGCAGCGACTTGCCGTGCGATGTCTGATTCTGGAGCCGTATAGATGCGATCGCTCATATGTTCTGGCTCTGCCACATCCAGGTGAGATCTGGCGGCTGCTACCGATTGAGAAGGAATTTCGGTGGCTGAGGAGCTATTGGCGGCTATGGTTGAAATCGTCGATGCAGAATTTGTGTCGGCGTCAAGAACGGGTTCGGCTGCTTCGTTCTTCGCTGCGCCAGAGCGAGTTGCGCTAGAGCGAGTTGCGCTAGAGCGAGTTGCATCCGAGGAATACGAAGCGCTAGTCGCCATTTGAAATTCGTCTTGGATGACGACTCGATCAAAGACAAGGCGTTCAGAGGAAGCAGACCCCGGTTGTCCTGGTTGCAACGCGTTTAGTTGCGATTGGTCTACATGTGGCGTATCAATCGATCTCTCTGCGACTAAATTCTCATCTGCTGAACGGTTTGCCAGAGAGGTCGGACTGGAAAAGTCAGACCTACTGAGGGTTTCGGGCGGCACAATTAGATCAATCGCACCGGCTGCATCGGCTGCATCGATTGCCTCACCGTCGGGTGCGTCGGGGAGGGGTTCAGGCGGTGGACTGGCGATCGCATGTTGGGTCAGCTCCCGGACGGTGAAAGCAGCGAGGGCATAAATGGCAGCAGTATAAAATCGCATAACCGGGCTCAGTAAATCGTCATAGCAGGATGCCGTTGTGGTGCTCTCATCTCCCACATCAAAGCCTAGAGTCACTCAGACCCTTGAGTTTCGAGGGATATGCACGAGCTACCCACTGATACAAAGCCCAAATTTGCTCGTCAGGAAAATATATTGAGACTTCACGAATTCCGCGAAAATTAAAGATTTAGTGGGAATTTATCCAGGCTGAAAGGGGTTGTGCAACCTGATTGAGCGAGAGACAATGAATGCGGTCATCGTGTTCAGCCAGCGTGCGATCGCCCTGGGTGTTGTAGCCCCAGTCAGCTAGAAAAAGCTCAACGGATTCGAGATCAGGCTGTGATTTGACGGATTGGAGAGTTTTGAGCCGATCTTCAACAAACCAAATTGCAGGAGAGGATGCAGCAGCTTGAAGCTGGCGCAGGGTTTGGTGCTTGGGCTGCTTGATCTCTTTGCCATAAATTGCGTCAGTCGGAATTTCTATAGCGTGCTGATGCAGCAGTTGTTTCACAAATCGCCCTTCTTTGGTTGTAATAATCACGACCTGAGTTGAACTGGCTAGCAGGTGCTGGAGCTGATCGAGGATGCCCGGATACAATCGATGCTGAGCCAGCCAATCGTCTACATCTTGGGCAATCCACTCGTCGCGCACGCCGTCTACCAGTGCGGCAAGTTGCGCCGGATCGACGCCCTCTGTCTTGACCTGCTGATGGGCGATCGCCTGCCAGTGATCCAAAATCTCTTCATCTGAAATACCCACCAAGAGCGATCGCAACACCAGCGGCATTTCCCAGCCCGTTTCTACGACAGGGCGCAGTCGATAAAATCGCTCAGCAAGCCCATCAGGCGGCGTGTCTGAGTCGGGGTTCCAAGTCCGGCAATATGCCTTCCATGCTGTCTGGAAGTATTCAATCAATCCGTCACAAATCACACCATCGAAGTCGAATGCCAAAATGTCGGGGTCTGTCATGTTGACTGTTGGTGACTATTGGGTGGGGTTTACCGTGATTGTACGCGAAGCCTGTCAGATTTCAGCAGTGTTTGAGTGTTATCCCCAATCGTCATGATGCAGCTCATCCAGAAATGCTGAGATTTCAGCCGCCAGCCACTCTTGCTCAATAGACGTCAGGGTTGATCCAAATCGGTGAGTTCTCACGCCCTCTTGCAACGCACAGGAGCGGACGGGCATGTTGTTGATTGAAAATCCTGTATTGTCGTTGGCAGTGATGCTGGACAGGTCGCGGGTGTTGCCTGTAGTCGTCCGTTTCCACAGCAAAATTTGGCGAACTAAGCGAAATCGGTCAGAATCCAGTTCAAGCTGGACTCGATTAGCAGCCCCTCCGATGGCACGACTCATAAGCCCCAGACCGACAAGCCAGAACGGGATCGAAAATAGGGCAAAAAAGATAGATGCACTGGCTGCACCGACCGTCCAAACAACAAGAAACGTGTTCCAGAATAGGGCAAAGACGCCGAGTGATAAGGTTTGACTATTAATTCCGGTGGGCGGAATTTGAACCCTCAACTCAGACGGAGTGCGTTGCAACGTAACGCGGGTTCCAGCAGGCTTTTGTAGACGAACAGGCAGCGATCGCCCCTCAACCTGGTGATCCAAAGGTTCCCGTCGGAGTGCATCCAATGCGTCTTGAGCAGACTGAAACCGATCTTCTACAGCGGGTTCTAGCAGGTGATCGAGCCAGTTCGCAAACCGAGATGAAACCTGAACATAAGGGCGAAAGTCTATCTTCATCCGACGTTGGGGCAGCTCGTCAGGCGATCGCCCCGTCAGCAAAAATACAATAGTCGCTCCCAATGCGTAGAGATCAGATGCGGGAGTGACCTGTCCGCGAAACTGTTCAGGTGGCATATACCCAATCGTGCCGACGAAGGTGCCGCTTTTGCTAATCGTGTAGCGATAAATATCCTGCACTGCGCCAAAGTCAACCCAAAAAATCGTGCCGTCCGGCTGGCGAATGATATTTTCCGGTTTGATGTCTCGATGAATCACCGGGGGACTGAGGCGATGAATGTAGGTCAGGATATCTAGAATTTGAACCACGATTTCGTTGAGACTCGCTTCATCGACATGCCACCCTTGTTTAATCACGTTAGCAAGCGAGTCACCGGGAACGAGGTCTCGAACCAGATAAAACTGGCGATCGCCCTCCGTATCGATATGAAAGTAGTCAACATAGCGAGGAATGGCAGGATGGTCGAGTGCTGACAGCACGTTTGCTTCTCGTTCAAGCAGCTCTAACACCTTCCAATCTCCCATTTGTCGAAGTGACACCGTTTTAATGGCAACCCGCTGCTGGGTGTGCAAATCAGTGGCTTCATAGGTGGTTCCCATGCCACCAACTCCCAGTGGCGCAATAATTTGATAGCGATTGGCAATCGTGTCGTTGGTTTGATGTGAGGTTTCCACGCTCATTTGCCCAAACGGGTGAAAAGTACAAACGCTCATATCCCTACTGTATCGAGAATCACCGTGCTAGACTAATGCAACGCAAGACGTAGTATTTCTATCTATAACGACCAATCAACGGCTTGACCGCATGGATGAAAAGCTCGAAGTTCTCATTGACCAGGTCGGTCGCCTCACCGAAGGGTTAACCGAGTTTAGGTCTGACATGCGAGATATCAAAAATTCCATTCGTGAGTTAACCGAGACGAATCGTCAAGTCGCTGAAACCACTCGCCAACAAGCTGAAACTACTGCAAATCTGGTACGCATCGTGGATCGGCTCTTGGATGAGAGAAGCTGATTAGGTTTTGATGCCTGTGGTCGCAATGCCGCGAATAAACTGACGTTGACCGATCAAAAATAGTCCGACCACTGGAACGGTGGCGATTACAACAGCCGCCATCAACAATGACCAGCTATTGGTA
>JBNPEG010000231.1:7054-15101 GCA_051117555.1 Elainellaceae cyanobacterium
TGATTAGGTTTTGATGCCTGTGGTCGCAATGCCGCGAATAAACTGACGTTGACCGATCAAAAATAGTCCGACCACTGGAACGGTGGCGATTACAACAGCCGCCATCAACAATGACCAGCTATTGGTAAACTGCTCTTGAAATTCTGCTAGTGCAAGCTGTACCGTCCTCAGCTCAGGGCGCGTCGTGAAAACGAGCGGCTTAAACAGGTCATTCCACTCGCCAATGAACGTAAACAAAAATAAGGTGACTAGGGCAGGACGAGCCAGAGGGATTAAAACCCGGATCAAAATTTGTAGACGAGTTGCGCCATCAACAGCAGCGGCTTCTTCTAACTCAACCGGAATCGTCGAAAAATATTGCCGCATCAGAAAAATACCAAAGCCGTTAGCTGCCGTTGGCAAAATGAGCGCGCCGTAGGTATTAATCAAGTGTCCCCATTTCAGCACCAAGAAAATGGGGATGACTAAAATTTGAAAGGGGATGACCAGCGTAACAAGCACAACTAGCAAAACTGCCTGTCGCCCTCGAAAGGTGAGCCTCGCCAGAGCATATCCCGCTAGAGCAGACGTGACAATCTGGCAGGCCGTAACGGCGATCGCCACCAGCGTCGAGTTTGCAAATGCAAGTAAAAAATTAGCTCGTTCCCAGGCGTCTTGATAGTTTGAGAATGACCCCTGACTCAAAGATTCCAGACGGAGGCTTAAGGCGGCTTCCGCTGGAATTAAGGACATGAGCACAATCACCCCAATCGGGGATAAGACGAGTCCTGCGCCGATTACCAGCAACGCTAGATTGAGCCATCCCATCAGACGATGAGAAAATGGTAGAGATGCTGGAAACTCGACACCCTGAGAGTTAGTCATCGCAGTGAGAAGAAATAGCGGCAAAATCGCCATTCACAAACCGATTATTGATTTGTTTATTACTCTATCTCGACTTCTCACTGACTACTCATCCAATTTAATGGCAATCTACTCAGTAATATCTACAGGCGGATGATAGCCATGCTCAAATGCAAACCGGATTAATTGCGAGCGATTCTCTAACTGAAGTTTATTGAGAATGTTGCTGAGATGGGTTTGTACCGTTCTTGGACTTAGGAATAAGCGATCGCCAATTTGCTTATTGGTAAAACCTTGAATCACCTCTCCAAACACTCGTTTTTCTGCCGGAGTCAGCGGGAGTGGTTCAGGGGTCGGGTCAGGAGTGGGCTCGATTGCAGCGGTGGTTGTCGCTACGACAGATTGCTGCATGAGTTTAATAATCTCAGAGTTAAGTCGGCGCGATCGCTCCAGTTGGGCCTCAATTTTGGCAACTAATTCTCTGGGCTCAAATGGTTTAACAAGATAATCATCAGCCCCCATCTTGTGTCCTTCGATGCGGTCTTCCACGTCTTTACGACTGGATAAAAAGATAAACGGCACCAATTGACCTGACCGCAGCGCTCGCAGTCTGTGGCAAAACTCTAGCCCATTCATTTCGGGCATCAGCACATCAGACACGACGACATCAGGCACGTCCTGTTCGAACAGAGCCAGCCCTTCTATCCCAGAGCAAGCATGGCGCACCGAGTACCCGCGATTTGTGAGATAGCGATTGAGCGCGGTTGCGAGTGTAATATCGTCATCAACGATTAGGATCTTCTTCATGAATCGGAGCGATGATCATTTCGCTATCCAGTGTTCCCGTTCATGAGAGTCAGTAAACATCGTAGTGTATTCTCAAATCCAGTTCGAGACTTAAATAATCTCCCATACCCGCCCAGTTTCTGTAATACTTCTATCGGTTACGTTCTTTGAGAATCTGATACTCTGCCCAAGAACGGGATAACCATGGCTAATTTGTTGTGCAATCAACTGTTCAACCTAAAATAAAACTGTTAAATCACACCCGTTTTTAAGGTGTCCGGCAGCCATAGAATCACTAGATTCTAAAAAATATTGAGTTTGCGTACACGTTTGGATCAGTAGCTATGTATCAAAAAATCACCCCTCCGACGACTGGTTCTCGAATCACGTTTAAGGATGGCGAACCCGTTGTCCCTGACAATCCAATCATTCCGTTTATTCGCGGTGATGGTACGGGGGTAGACATTTGGCCTGCGACTCGGCATGTCCTAGATGCAGCGATCCAGACGGCATATGGTGGCCAGCGAAACGTAAACTGGTTCAAAATTTATGCCGGAGATGAAGCCTGCGATGTATATGGCGACTTTCAGTACTTACCCGAAGATACGCTGCAAGCAATTCGAGAGTATGGAGTTGCCATCAAAGGACCTCTCACCACTCCGATTGGTGGAGGCATTCGGTCTTTAAATGTGGCGCTGCGGCAGATTAATGATCTCTATGCCTGCGTCCGCCCTTGCAAGTATTATCCAGGCACTCCATCGCCTCACCGGAGCCCTCAAAAGTTAGATGTCATCGTCTATCGAGAAAATACGGAAGATATTTATTTAGGCATCGAATGGAAACAGGGCAGCGAAGTGGGCGATCGCCTCATTAAGCTCTTGAACGAAGACCTGATTCCGGCAACGCCTGAACACGGTAAAAAACGAATTCCCCTTGATTCTGGGATTGGGATCAAACCCATCAGCAAGACTGGCTCTCAACGACTCGTACGACGAGCCATGAAGCATGCCCTTCGACTACCGAAGCCCAAGCAAATGGTGACTCTAGTGCACAAGGGCAACATCATGAAATATACAGAAGGAGCATTTAGAGATTGGGGCTACGAACTGGCAATCACAGAGTTTCGTGGAGACTGTGTCACCGAGCGAGAATCCTGGATTCTTAGCAATAAAGAGAATAATCCTGATATTTCGATTGAAGCAAATGCCCAGCAGGTTGAACCTGGATATGCATCGTTGACGAAAGACAAAAAAGCAGAGGTCTGCGAGGAAGTGAAAGCAACTCTAGATGCTATCTGGTCAACGCATGGAGACGGGCAATGGAAAGACAAAATTATGGTCAATGACCGAATTGCTGACAGCATTTTTCAGCAAATTCAAACTCGTCCAGACGAATATTCCATTCTTGCCACGATGAATTTAAATGGCGATTATCTTTCAGATGCAGCAGCAGCCATTGTTGGAGGGCTAGGCATGGGCCCAGGCGCAAATATTGGTGACACCTGCGCAATTTTTGAAGCGACCCACGGCACCGCGCCTAAGCATGCAGGGCTCGATCGAATTAATCCGGGTTCTCTGATCTTGTCGGGAGTCATGATGCTGGAATACTTAGGATGGCAAGACGCTGCTGACTTAGTGAGAAAAGGAGTGGGCGCAGCAATTTCTAGCCGCAACGTGACATACGATCTGGCACGCATGATGGAACCTCCCGCCCAACCGTTGAAGTGTTCCGAGTTTGCAGATGCAATTATCAGTAATTTCGCTGATTCATAGGGGGTTAATCAATTGAGCAATCGACTGACTATTGAGGCGAAACGGTAAATTGTCTAGCCCCAGGTAAATAGTTTGGTCCAGTCCGGCTAACAACTGCCGAGGTGGGAGATGCTTGACTGGATTGGGGCTGCGGATAGCTCTGCGGCGGAGGCGTATATGCTGGGACTCCGCCATTTGGGATACCCGTTCCGGGAAATTGGTTAGGAGAAAACCCCGTTCCGCTTTGATTCGGAGCTACGGGTGGAACGATGGATGGGGCCGTAAATGCTCCGGGCTGACGTTGCAGTGAGTTCGGCGTGCGTCCCGAGGTGCCCAGTGATGAGGTTGAAGGAACAGTCAAAGATGGCGGAAGTGTATACCCAGTTGTGCCTGGAGCAGGTGACGTCTGCAAATACGGAGAACCGCCGGGGATAGTCTGATTCTGACCAGCAACCCCGGACGAAGATGGGCTGGATGATCCGGGGCTGGATGCGTTGGGAGAAAATTGTTGTGATGTGGATGGTGCAGATGAGTTATATCGCTCTAAAGCAGATTGTAGAGGATTGCCAGGTGACTGGCCCGAACCTGGACTCGACGAGGCGGTCTCACTTGCTGGCGATGAAAGGCTACCAAAGCTCGGTAATGCTGAGGAGCTAGGGCTCGCCAAGCTAGGACTGTTATTCGACGGAACCGCATTAGAAAAATTAGCTGAACTCGGTAGATCATTACGTGCGCCACCTGACGCAAATGGGTTCAAGAGTGAGCGATCGCCCTCCCGCGCATCTTCAGCATCAGACTCTAAAGAACCAGGGGCGGACAAAAGTTGCTCAGAAAACAAAGAACTGGGATCATCTGGGGCTTGAGCCAATCCGTCATCGGACGTACCATCCTGATCAAATCCCTGGATTTCATCAAATAAGAGCGGCAAGCTATCAATATCTGCTCCGATTGCATTGTCCTCCACGGGTGGAAGATCGTTAGAGGTGTCTTGATTGGCTGCTTCTTCTGAGGGCCCGTCATTGAAAGGGGTGCGATCGCTCTGGTCAACCTGAAACCATTCAGGATGAGTCCAGTATTCAGCAATAAAAAACGTAGCCAGCACCAAAACAACACTGGCTCCCCAAAACATCGGACGTTTTATAAACTGGAGTCGAGCTTTGAGATAGCGGATAGAGGTTGGAAACTGATTTCGGAGTGGCATAGTTCTAAGATGCTCACGCGTGCTTGCGATGGAGTGGTAGAAGAGCGAAACGAAATGTCAAGATTTAGAACAGAGATACGAATTCGTTTAGACTGAGACGGCTTGAATGAATGTGGTTCAGGTCTGTGAGCAATAGATTGATGAACGAATTTGGCTAACCAATCAAATATATTAACTTATGACGTTAAATCAGCTCGTCAGTTTCTTGTTTGTATCTATCCTAGTTTCTATTCCCGCAAGGACGCTGAATGATTCAACATTCTTCTTCAAGAATTAACATGCGAATCCGAGTCAGAAAAGGCCAGTCTGCACAGGCACATCTCGATATCTTCCCGCCCAGATTGGCTTCCAATCCTACTGAGAAGCTCTTACAAGGAGAAATGCCCCCATTCCAAATCCAAAAAGGTTAGGCAGCCAAGCACTGACAATAGGCGTCAAAATATCTGAGTGGGCTAGTGCGCTACAAACTGAGTAAAGCAGGTAATAGCTAAAAATAATGACGATGCTAATAGCAAAGCTGGTCGCTCTACCAGTTCGACGTAGCCGACATCCCAAGGCAGATCCGACGATTCCAAAAACGACACACGCGAATGGAAGAGCATATTTTTCATGGATTGTAATCAGCAATCGCCTGAGTCTAGATTGACTCCCGCGTTGCCGCAGTAATCTAACCCGTTCCCAAGATTCTGCTAAGTTCATTTCATTCGGATCTTGGCGTTCGCTGGAGGCAATATCCAATGGTGT
The DNA here is from genome assembly GCA_051117555.1 of Elainellaceae cyanobacterium. Classification (GTDB taxonomy): domain Bacteria; phylum Cyanobacteriota; class Cyanobacteriia; order CAZCXK01; family CAZCXK01; genus DBGGTD01. Next base: position 12,380 of record JBNPEG010000231.1, read on the forward strand.
GCGAGGAAGTTGAACCTGCTGATGTTGAAATTTCAGAATATTGCTGTAAGAGCCATCCGCCGAAACTAAATAAATCGTGCCATTAAAGAAGTCCCACGTCTTATCGGAAAAATTCCAGACGGCTGATTCTGCACTGATAATCTGGTTCAGCTTTGCCTGAGTAAAATCTAGAACCGTCAGCCCGTGCATCTCTTTTCCGTCAAATCGACTGGCATAAAACAGGCGCGTGAGAACTTCGTCGCGACCATCTCCCTGAATTTCTTGATATTCCTGATACAGAATATTTTCTTCCTGGAAATCGGGCCAGCGATCTTGTCCGAGTGCTCGTTCTAAGGTCGTTGATGCTCGATAATTTGCTGCTGGCACAATTAATTCATTAAATGTAAAGGCTAGACCTGTTACGGCAAAACTCAAAATAACTGCCGGAATGATCATCCGATAAACACTGATGCCACATCCCTTCAGAGCAGTCAACTCACTATCACTTGAAAGACGACTATATGTCATCAAAGTCGCTAGCAAGACAGACATTGGAAAGGCATACGAAATAAATTCTGGAATTTTGAGGAACAGAATCTCAAGCGCTGTCTCAAGGGGTAATCCATATTCTGCAACCCGTCGAATCAGATCAAATAACGCACCAACAGACACTCCTAATGATGAAAATGCGCCGACCCCAAACAAGAATGGAAAAATCAGCTCGGTTGCCAAGTAGCGATCCATCACTGAAATCCGAGGAATCCAGTTTTGGGGTCTGAGTCGATTGTGTGGAAGTTTAGAAACGCCTGATGCCATATAGATAAGAGTCAATTAGTTCGATAGCGAATTGTGTCATTGTGATAAACCCTGACTTATTATTTCGCAGATTACGATGATTCTCATTGTACTGAGAGAAAAAAGATTAAGGGGATCGCATAATCACCACTACGGTTGAAAATCTGCGCCAAGATAATATTGTCGAACGAGGGGGTTGCGATACAGTTCTTCTGCGCTTCCCCCCGCCAGAATCTGCCCATCTCGCATAATATAAGCTCGATCGGTGATCGCCAGCGTTTCCCTGACATTATGATCGGTGATGAGAATCCCAACGCGGCGATCGCGCAAATTGGCGAGAATTTGCTGAATCTCTGCGACTGCAATCGGATCGACCCCGGTAAATGGCTCATCGAGCAATAAAAAATTGGGGCCGTTTCGCCCCGAAGCCAAAGCTCGCGCGAGTTCTGTTCGACGGCGTTCTCCCCCCGACACCTGATTGCCGTCTGTTCGCGCAATCTTCTCCAGACGGAACTCTTTGAGTAACGCATGAAGGCGAGGATAATGTTCGTCACGGGGAATGTCTGATTGCTGAAGCACAAGCAAAATATTTTCTGCTACGGTCAGGTGGCGAAAAATGCTGGCTTCTTGAGCTAAATAACTAATTCCCAAACGGGCTCTAGCATGCATGGGTAATGCCGTGATATCCATGTCATTCAGCCAAACTCGCCCCTGATTTGGCTTTTCTAATCCTGTAGCGATGTAAAAGGTCGTCGTTTTTCCAGCGCCGTTTGGACCTAGCAGACCTACAACTTCCCCTTGCTGGACTGAGACATTGACACGATTTACGACAGCTCGCTTGCCGTACGACTTATGAACATTTTCCAGCACAATCTTCACAGACCAATCCTCAGGAAAACTGATGTAGAAATCTACAGGACGGACTCAATCTTATCAAAAGCACGCTTCCGGCATTTGAATAACAGACTGAGAACCCATTCTAATCAGAATAATCCACTCTATGTCTGTAAGAGCCTATGATTCGATAAATCTCTTCTCGCAGCCATCCGCAGAGGCAACAACAAGAAAACCCATGCGTCACGCATGCGCACAGATAATGAGCTTGGAGAGACACCCTAAACCCTGAATCCAAAGCTATGGGCTAATCGGGTCCTTAAATTCTGGCTTTGGATTATAGTCTGACTCAGGCGCGCTGACAGGCGTCGTCTGTGCAGTGGGTTCAGATCCGGGGACGAGGTAAACAGACTGAACTTGCTCTCCTTGATCAGGTAGCGCTACAAAGCGTCCCTCATCGATGAGATAGGTGATAGTTTCGCCTTGAAGGCTATTACCTTCTTGCAATACAAAGACATTACCGCTTAAGACGATTCGTTGCTCTCTGCTGTAATACTGCGCCTGGACAGCAGTTGCTTCCATTTGACGAGCCGGATAAAAAATCTGGACATTTCCCCGTGCCGTCACAACACCCGTTACGGCATTGGCTTCTTGAACATCAGATAAGAGAGTGAGGGGTTGCCCCTGTGCTGCTTCTGTTTCGGCAAGAGCAACTCGATAGGTGGGTGAAGGGGCGATCGCCACGGCCGCCACTGCGGCAACAGAAAGCCCCAGGTTACGTAGAGAAAGCAATGAGTGAGGAGAAGACAGCATAAAGAAAAAACCTAGGTCTGACAAAGAATAGAGGCTACATAGAGCGAACAGCAAATCGCTAGCACTGTTGAAAGCTGAATATTAATGCTGCGCGATGTGATCCTAAATTTGCTATTAATATCTAAATCCTGGCACAAATTGAAGGAGGTTGTCTATATAAGTAGTCATCCTCATAAATAGTCACTTTCATGAATAGTCACTTTCATGAATAGTCACTTTCATGAATAGTCACTTTATATAGCGATCCTAAATCGCTTGTGAATTGTGCGTTGTGAGAGTGGGAAGGGCACCGCCCGCCCCA
>JBNPEG010000218.1:0-15074 GCA_051117555.1 Elainellaceae cyanobacterium
GATAGAACTTAGATATCGCGAGATATCACACAAACTATCACCCCAACTGTACTTCATCAGCACAACCAGAGTGATAGTCGTAATGATTAGTAGATGCTTTGAACGCCTAGGCGAGACGCCAACGTATTTCGCAACGTTTCAGGAAGCAGCACGCGATTGACCGCATGAATGACTCCATTACTGGCTTGGATATCAGGATTCACAACGCTAGCATTATTCACAATCACGCGATCGCCATCAACCCGCAGAGATAGGCCTCCACCCAAAGCGTCAACGGAACCCGTAGACACTTCACTAGAGGTCACTTCACCTTGAATGACATGATAGGTCAATACTTGCCGCAAAATGTCTTGATTTTCAGGCTGAAGCAGATAATCCAGCGCGCCTTCAGGTAGTTGACTAAATGCTTCATCAGTGGGAGCAAATACGGTGTAAGGACCTTCACCCGACAAGGTATCTGCTAATCCAGCTGCCTGTACCGCTTGCACTAGCGTATTAAACGAATCACTTCCAGATGCAACATCTACAATATTCATCGCGGCACTATCAGATTGCTCCATCTGCTGCATTTCAGATGACTGACCAGACCCTTCATAGGAATCGGTATGCTGGTCTGCTAGTGCTGGAGCGCCTACCAACACGCTTGCTCCTAATCCTAGTCCTAGAGCTAGAGCAGTCCGCTTTGTAATACGTGTGAGGAAATTAATAGTCATAAATCCTTTCGATTTGCTGCTTATTAAGATTAGTAAATGCAATATCATAATCCCTCTCACGATTTGCAGATTTCTTGAGATATAGATGGCTTTATAACTCCCTCTAGGGAAGGAGTCCATCTCCTTAGAATGGCGATCGCCCTTTTGCACAGTCTCATGAGAAACTAGGATTGGAATTTAATCAAAGTCGTGATCAACAATCATTGACGACTCGCGCTATTGATAGCGATTGATCAACGTATTTGTTACGTCAGCATGAGTGTGCAAAATAGCCAGGGGCAACAATCCCGCACCCGTCCGAGAGAATGGCAGTGGTCGTTTTGGCCCCTCGTTCCGATTTATCCGTATGGCAAACGACGAACCTTGCGCCAGGAAGTCGTCAAAGACACCATTTGGACGTTTGACCAACAGCAAGGCATTTTCTATGTAACAGTGCCGATTCGGATGACGGTCATCAGGCTAGAAGCAGGCGGATTGCTGGTTTATGCGCCCGTCGCGCCGACGACAGAGTGCATTAGTTTGATTCGAGAGCTTGAAGCGCAGCATGGCACCGTGAACTATATCATTTTGCCGACCATCTCAGGATTAGAACATAAAGTATTTGTAGGGCCATTTGCGCGGAGATTTCCCCAAGCTCAGGTATTTGTTGCCCCGAACCAATGGAGTTTTCCGGTGAACTTGCCGCTTAGCTGGCTGGGGTTCCCCATCGGACGAACTCAGAGACTTCCCAATGACAGCACTCAGACTCCATTCGCAGATGAGTTTGATTATTCTATTCTCGGTCCCATCGACTTAGGATTGGGTCCGTTCGAGGAAGTCGCTTTCTTTCATCGGCGATCGCACACATTGCTACTAACAGACACAATTGTTTCAATTCCTGAGACTCCGCCAGCGATCGTGCAGCTTGACCCCTATCCGCTGCTGTTTCACGCCAAAGACGACGCATTCGATGAAGTGGAGGACAGTCCTGCAATTCGCCGCAAAGGATGGCAACGGATTTCGCTATTTGCGTTTTACTTCCGCCCCAGTGCATTAGAGGCAATTCCGTTAGGGCACGCTATTCGCGATTCTGTAAATGCGAGCGATCGCTCAAAGAAAGCCTACTTTGGCATCTTCCCCTTCAAGTGGAATAAAGATTGGAAGCACTCCTTCGACATACTTCGCGGAGGGGGACGTCCATTGGTTGCCCCAATTCTCCAACGGTTAATTCTCAATCGCGCCCCTCAAGCGACCCTAGATTGGACCTGTCATGTCGCCTGCTGGGATTTTCATCAGATCATTCCGTGCCACTTTGATGCGCCGATTAAAGCAACTCCCCATCAATTTCGGCAAGCCTTTGCCTTCCTTGAAAAAACACCGTCGAGCTTAACGCCCAGTAACGGATATCAGCCGCTACCGGAAGACGATTTTGAAGTTCTCAATGAGCTCAACAACAGCTTGAATAAGCGAGGCATCACGCCACCCGCCAAAGAAAAAGTATGAAAGCAAACCCTCAGCTACACACCAATGATTTGTCGGTCAACTAATATAGCCGTACGCTCTTGCGTTAGGACGTTGAACGTGTGTGAGCTCCCGCGACGCGGGGTATGCGTTTAGCGCACGTGTAAGTGCGACCGTCCTCGGTCGCGTGTTCCTTAACTGTAGGGTCGCCGAGACGTTATGCTCCGCATTGCCGGGGCAAACGCACTTTCACACAAAATTCTGTGCAGTCTCGAAACCCTTTCGTTGGGGTACGCTATCGCTTTAGCGTAGCCATGCCTGAAAGGCTATACAGCACCCTACCTAATGTACTACTTAGACGTGCCACGCCACTACACAGGTCTCATATTTATTAGTCCCACCTACTTACTGGTCAGTCATTTTCAAGCAAGTCCCTAAGCAGTACAAAAAAGTGAGTGGATTCGCTATGCGCTGAAGTACTTCGCGACGGGGTGATGGACGACGATCGCCGTCGTAGACTGCTCGGGGTAAAGCTGTTCGCTTTCATCCATGACTAAATCAATGCGCGCCGTATCGAGCAGATCTAGCAGGGTATATTGGTCTTGAATATTCGGACATGCTGGATACCCAAAGCTATAGCGCGATCCACGATAGCGTTGCGCCAGCACATCACGAATCGTGTCGGGTTCTTCATCTCCAAAACCTAGCTCATGCCGAATGCGCGTATGAATCCATTCAGCCAACGCCTCTGCTATTTGAACGGCAAGCCCGTGGAAGTAGAGATAGTCAGTGTATTGATCCGACTCAAATAGTTGTTTGGCAACCTTAGTAGCAACATGCCCCACCGTTACAGCCTGCATGGGAAAGACATCGATCTGCTCAGAGCCTTTGGGAGCAAAGAAATCAGCAATGCAAAGCCGCCGCAAAGACTTTTGCCGGGGGAAGTTGAACGTGGCGATCGCCCCTGGTTGAGAATCGACTTGAATGGGCATTGCATCCGGATCATAAAGGTAGAGCGTATTGCCCTCAGCCTGACACGGAAAGTAACCGTAAATGATTTGCGGATGCAGCAGATTTTCGGTCACGATGCGCTGTTTCCATTCGTCGAGAATGGGATAGACCTTCTCAGCGAGAAAAGCATCGTAGTCTTCACGAGACTGTCCTTTGGGTTTGCGGAATTGCCACTGACCTGCAATCAAAGCTTGTAGGTCAAGGTATGCAAACACCTCCTCCATCGGAATGTCATCAGGGTTGAGAATTTTTGTACCCCAAAAGGGTGGAGTGGGGCGATCGATATCGATGGCAACTGCCTCAGAACGCCTCGTATCCTCGGCATGAACCGTGGAGGGGTGGGCAGGAGAAGCGGATTCGTCAGACTCTTGAGTGGCTGAAAGAGTAGAGGTGGCTGATTTCTTCTGACGCTCAGCCGCTTTGCCATCGTCATGCTCACCTAGCGCTTCATCGGGTACTTCATTGGATACTTTATCCGGTACTTCATCGGGTACTTCATCAGATACTTCATCGGGTACTTCATCTAAGAAGCCCTTGAGATTGTCCCAGGCGTTGCTTGCCTTGGCGGGCATCAGCTTATCCATAAAATTGAGATCCGCAAAGGCATCTTTGCCGTAGACCAATTTGCCATTGTAAACATTCTGACAGTCTTCATAGACAAACTTCGGCGTCAGGGCTGCCCCTCCCAAAATCACCGGCACCGTGATGCCTCGTTCGTTGAAGACCTGCAAATTTTCTTTCATGAAGGCAGTCGACTTCACCAATAGACCGCTCATTGCGATGCAGTCGGCGTTGTGTTCAAAGTAGGCATCGATGATGGTGTCAACGGGCTGTTTGATGCCGAGGTTAATCACCTTATAGCCGTTGTTAGACAGAATAATATCAACCAAATTTTTGCCAATATCGTGAACGTCACCCTTCACGGTGGCAATTAAGAAGATTCCCTTTGAACTATTCGAATCCTGCTTATCCATGTAGGGTTCTAAGTAGGCGACTGCCGACTTCATCGTTTCAGCAGACTGAAGCACAAACGGAAGCTGCATTTGTCCGGCACCGAATAAATCGCCCACGGTCTTCATGCCGTCTAGTAAGAAGGTATTGATGATTTCCAGAGGCGGATATTGGTCTAGGGCTTGAGTTAGGGTCTCCTCCAGACCTTGCCGCTCGCCGTCGATGATGTGGAGTTTGAGTCGCTCCTCTAGGGGAAGATGTTGGGTAGCAGTGCGATCGCGCTTCGTTGAAACCCCTTCAAAGAGTTGCGTCAGCTCGGTTAGGGGATCATAGGTACAGATGTTATTTTCATCGTATCGACGGCGATCGTAGATTAGATCCCGGCATAGGTCTTGATGGGCGGGGTCAATTTTGGCAAGCGGCAGAATCTTTGCCGCGCTGACAATCGCGGCATCTAGGCCGACCTGCGTTGCTTCATGCAGAAACATCGAGTTGAGCGCGATCCGGGCGGCTGGGTTTAGACCAAACGAGACATTAGACACTCCCAAAACAATGTGAACACCAGGAAGCTGCTCTCGAATGTGGCGAATCGCTTCAATCGTTTCTCGACCGTTGACGCGGTCTTCTTCGATGCCTGTGGAGATGGGCAACGCAAGCGGATCATAGAAGATCTCGTAAGGCGGAATGCCATGCTCGACAATATCTCGATAGGCGCGTTGGGCGATCGCCACCTTTCGTTCTGCCGTTCGTGCCATGCCGTCTTCGTCAATGGTGCCAACAACAACGCCTGCACCATATTTTTTCGCGAGGTCTAACACCTCAAAAAATCGCTCGTCGCCGTCTTCATAGTTGGTGGAGTTAAGAATGCACTTGCCGCCCGCCACCTTTAGACCAGCTTCCATTTTCTGCCAGTCGGTCGAGTCGAGCATGAGCGGGATCGTGGCGTTGGTCACCAGGCGTGATACGACTTCTCTCATGTCATGGACGCCGTCTCGCCCCACATAATCGACGTTGACATCTAAGACGTGGGCGCCCTCTTTCACCTGAGACTTTGCCAAAGACACCAGCCCATCCCAATCCTCGGCATTTAACATTTCGCGGCATTTTTTAGAGCCGCTGGCATTGAGCCGTTCTCCAATAATCAGGAAGGAATTATCTTGATCGTAGGGCTGAGCCGAATAGATGGACGCGGCAGATGGAACATACTGCAACGGCTCGCGCACCGTTGTGGAGGCAGATGCTGGATTCACGGATGAGTCATCCAATGAATCATAATAGGCCGACGAGATGCGGACGGGGCGGGTTTTGGGAGTGAGCTCTCTCGAAATGTCTGCGAGGTGTTGAATGTGGTCGGGGCGCGTTCCGCAGCAGCCACCAATCACCTGCACGCCCAAATCTTCCACAAAGTGCATCAATGCCATGCGCAGCTCCATCGGAGTCAGCTTGTAGTGAGCATGTCCTCCAACGTTTTCGGGAATGCCTGCATTGGGAATGCACGAAATCACAAAGGGAGAATTTGCCGACAAATAGCGGATGTGATCGGCCATGCGATCGGGCCCGGTGGCGCAGTTGAGCCCCAAAATATCAATGGGATAGGGTTCCAAAATGGTCAGCATGGCGCTGACATCTGAGCCGACGAGCATGGTTCCGGTGGTTTCCATTGTCACCGATACCATCAGCGGACGGCGATCGCCCTTTTTCTCAAAGACGTCTTCCACTGCATTCAGCGCTGCCTTGATTTGCAGCACGTCTTGGCAGGTTTCCACGATAAACAGGTCGGCACCGCCATCGTATAGCCCGTCTGCCTGCTCGACGTAGGATTCTTTCATCGTGTCGTAGTCGATGTGCCCCAAGGTCGGCAGCTTGGTGGTCGGCCCCATTGACCCGGCTACAAATCGGGGTTTCTCAGGGGTGGAAAATTCTGCGGCAACGCGCTTTGCCAATTCTGCGGCGAGTTTGTTTAGCTCATAAGCGCGATCGCCCAAGTCATATTCCGCTAAAACAATGGACGTGGCGCCAAACGTATCGGTTTCGACCACATCAGCCCCGACCGCCAAAAAGTCACGGTGGACTTTCTCAACGGCGTCTGGCTTTGTCACGACGAGATACTCATTACAGCCCTCGTACTCTGCGCCCCCAAAATCTTCAGCCGTTAAATTTTGAGTTTGAAGCGAGGTTCCCATGGCTCCGTCAAAGACAATGACGGGATGCTCAGGACTATGAAGACGAGTCAGAAACGCATTAGTCATGACAGGGAACTAAATAAATCGTGATCACTCAGTAAAAACGCTCGTAAATTCTAGAGTACCAATCTCTTCATAAAGATGAGTGCCTTTTTAGAATTTAGGGGACTGTTTAGATGTCTTTAGGTTAGTTCTTGGGCGAATGTATCGTATTGTTGCGATCGCACTTTCTGGACCCGATCCTCATGACTTCTTGCTTTGATAGACAGCATTCGTGATTAAAACCGATTAACCAAATCCTACGCTTGCCCAGCTTGAGCCACAGCTAGCTTGAATCTCGAAGTTTTTTGCTTAGTCGGATCGCAGGCTTGACGGCGGAATTGATCACCCCAGGCTGCTTATGCAGTCTTACCGTCGTTTGTTTCCAAATACACAATCATTAACGATTGTCAATTCTAGATCTGCTCAATCCACTCAAGTAGGGCTACAATAAATAACCTCTCGTTATCCATGAGGGGGCACCTTAATCTAGGGCTTGTGAACTTATGGACTATCTTGCCATTGCCCAGTCGATCCTCCAGGATCTCCCCGAGCCAGATATTAAACCGATTCAGCGCGTCCAACCTAGTGATGACGAGCGCATTGCCGAAATCGCATGGATGCGGATGAAGCTGATGTTTGCAGAGCGATCGTCATCATCGGGAATTCGATACATGACGCTGGTTTAGCAAAAATCCTGAGAGTCAGCCAATAGAAGCGAGTCATAGCGTTTCGCGAAAAATCCGGCAGGGTGTCTGCCGGATATGAGGAGCGACTGCTTTTGGTTATGGTCATTAAGAGTAGGATACCCATGTGTCGTGGGTAGTTCATGGGTGTGTCGCTGATGTGTCAGATGCGATTACGATAAGCTAGTCGGTCTTGTCATCTCCACCCAACCTTGAACCACACCTCATGCGGCGACTTTCGTTCATCGGTCTACTGATCGGATTTGCCATCTTAACGGCGTTGGTCATCCGAGAAGGACTCGATATTCTCGACCAAATTCTTGACGAGATTGGTTGGCAAATTCTTTGGTTACCTGTGTTTTATACGGTGCCTATTCTTTGCGCGATCGCCTCGTGGTGGTGGCTGTTCGAACCTAGAAAGCATCCTTCGTTTCGATTTAGCACCTACTCAGTCTGGATTAGCTTTGCGATTAATTGGCTGTTACCCGTTGGGCAAGTCGGGGGAGAAATTGTTCGCGCTCGGATGCTGATTAAGCGCCAGTTTCCTAAAGGTGAGGCGATCGCCACGGTAGTCGGAGATCAAACGCTGCAAGTGGCCACTCAAGCTGTTTATACGCTCGTCGGCTTTTTGCTGTTTGCCTATACTCAGCTTGGAGACGGCACCGCCAATCTGCAACTCTTGCTGGCCGTGCTCATTGGCATTGTGATTTTCGCGGCAGCTAGCTCCCTGTTGTATTGGCTGCAACACGCGGGGCTATTCAAACTGTTCGCTCGAATTGCCAAACGCTTTCCAATGGTGCGCGCTGACGAACCCCTCGAAGCCGGAGCTGCAAAGATAGATGCTGCCCTCAAACGCATGTATCGTCGGCGCGATCGCCTCCTGGTTGCTGCCCTGTGGCGCTTAGCCTTTCGCGTCACGGCGGCTGGAGAGACGTGGCTTGCGTTCTATTTTTTGGGGCGACCGATCACGATATTAGACGCACTGATTTTGGAGAGCATTGGGCAAGCCATTCGCTCGGCAGCGTTTTTTATTCCGAGCGGATTGGGGGCTCAAGAAGGAGCGATTGTATTAGTTGGGAGTGCGTTAGGAATTCCGTCAGGGGTGGCGTTGGCATCGTCGTTGTGCAAACGAGTTAGAGAACTGGTGATCGGCATACCAGGGCTAATAGCATGGCAGCTCGAAGAAGGCAAACGAGCATTGGGGCCGTGACTTTGAAACGAAAGTCACCCAGAATGGAGAATCGGCTAGACAGCCTCGAACCAGAGCCGAAGACTTATACCAATTCTCGATTTTGGATTTGCGATTTTGGATTGACGGTCATCAGCCTTGCAAGGATTATAGCCTGTTCATTTGTAGCCTTACTTTGAAGAATTGGTATTATTCGGTAGCCAACGTCTATCAAATGCCGGATGAATTAGGCAGAGATCGGATGTTAGAGTGCGATCGCCATCTTTGTTTACGTCCGTGTTTACATCCATTCATAGGGGTCGAGAGCAGGCGCGATCGCCATCTCACCCTGTTGGATCTACGTCATGTAATCCCAATTTTTCTTACTTGCATCCATGACTGCACACATTCGATCCATTACGCTGGCCGAATTTCTAAAATTGCCAGAAACCAAACCTGCTAATGAATATTTTGAGGGACAAATTTATCAGCGGGGTATTCCCCAAGGCAAGCACAGCACGCTTCAATCTCGGTTGGTCAACACTATCAATGCAGCAGGGTTTCCAAATCGAGTTGCCTATGCCTTTCCAGAGCTACGCTGTACCTTGGGCGGACGATCCATCGTTCCGGATGTAGCGGTATTTCAATGGGCTCATATCCCCTTCGATGTGGACGGGGAAATCGCCAATATATTCGAGCGGGCTCCCGATTGGATGATTGAAATTTTTCTGCCGGATCAATCTCCCACTCGCATGATCGACAATATCGCGTTTTCTGTCAGTCAGGGCACCCAGGTCGGTTGGCTGATTGACCCCGATGAAAAAGCGGTTGTGTGCTTTCAGCCCAATCAGGCTCCTCACGTAAAACGCCGCGCTGACGAATCCTTACCCGTTCCCAATTTTCTCAATTTAGAACTGACTGTTGGGCGAGTGTTTGATTGGTTAAAGCTAGGCGAAGGAATGCGCACTTAACTTTCTCTCAGTGTTCCGCAGTGCGTTGAGACGTCCTGGGTGGGGGTGCGGGTCAGCAAACCGCGCCGTTGATAGTCGCAAATCGCATCGGCAAGAGACTCGCGCAACGGGCGAAAGGTCAGCCCTAGCTCTGTTTGGGCTTTGGTGGTGTCAAATTGTAGGGGCGATCGCGCCAGTTTGACACCGGTAAGCGGGGCGGACGGCGCTTTCTGGGTCACGTAATCAGCGATGAATTCTTGGATGAAACTCACTGTAAACGCCAGCCAGTAAGGAATCTGACGCGTCGGCATGGGCAGCCCGGTCAGCTCTTCAAGAATTTCGAGCAGGTCGCCAAGCCGGAGGTTGGCATTGCCTAAGATATATCGCTCGCCGGGTTTGCCCTTCTCGGCAGCTAACAGGTGCCCCAGCGCAACATCGCGCGCATCGATGATATTGAGGGTGCTGTTGAGATAGGCGGGATAGGTGCCATTGAGAAAGCCCAGCATCATGCGAGTGGGTGGCGTAATGCGGCGATCGCCCGGTCCAATGGGCACCGTGGGATTCACAATCACCACGGGCAACCCCTTTTGAGCGGCTGCAAATGCCTCTTGTTCGGCAACAAATTTGCCTCGGCAATAGGCACCTGCCATGTCGTCGAGACTGAGCCTCACCGATTCGTCAGTCGGGTGGTTATCGGATGAACGGCGCACGCTCTTGAGAATCGACTCGGTGGAGCAGTGCACCACCCGATCAACGCCTGCATCCATCGCCGCGTTCATCACGTTGCGCGTCCCCGTTTGGTTGATGGAGATAAATTCATCTTTGCGCGGCGACCACAGCCCCGCATTCGCCGCTAGATGAAAGACCTGATCGATTCCATGCGTGGCGGCGTCCACCGTCGAGCGATCGGTGATGTCGCCCTGCACATAGTCTACTCCGTCTAGGGGCGGGTCAGGAGGTGCCAAATCGAGAATGCGCACCGCATCCCCCCGTTCTCGCAGCAGCATGACGATATGTTGACCAATAAATCCTGACCCTCCTGTAACCAGACACCGCTTGCTCATGATGTGCTCATCCGTGAATGCTTACTGATCGTATCAGGTGAGCCCATTGGGGCGATCGCCCCTTCAGCATTTCATGGTGTAATGATTGAAGCCTTATCATGTCACAGGGGTCACGATTGAGCCATGTCTCCCGCACCGTCTAACCCAGCAACCCCTCGACTGCTGCATCCCTTGATGGGAGCCGACATTCAAACCCTTTTGCAGGTGCTCAGCGCCAATGGTGGCATCCCGCTCCGCTGCTGGCCGCACGTCTCGTTGGCGATCGCCACCTCCCTCGCCCGTCTGCCCATCACAGCGGTTGAGCGATTGCGGGTCGCTCAGCTTCGTCAACGCCATGCCATTAATCAGTCGGATCGGGCGGGTCGAGCGAGTCAGTCCCTTCATCAGCCTCCCGTCTTTGTCGTGGGACACTGGCGCAGTGGAACGACATTTCTCTACGAGCTGCTTTGTCAGTCGCCTCAATTTGCCTATGTGTCTCCGTTTGCCGTCGGCTTGCCCTGGGAATTTCTCACCCTAACTGAGCTGATGCGCCCGGTTTTAGAACGAGCCCTGCCGCGCGATCGCTTCATTGATTCAATGCAGGTCAACCCTGACTCGCCCCAAGAAGATGAAATTGGGCTTGCCAATATGCAGCCCGTATCTTTCTATCACGGGCTCTACTTTCCGGCTCGGTTGCGAGAACATTTCAATGCAGGAATCTTCTTCGATGGCTGTAGCCCAGAGCAGATTGAAACTTGGCAACGCGTCACCCGCCTCTTTTTTGAGAAAATTCAGCTTGAGCAACCTGGAAAACAGCTTCTGATCAAAAACCCGGTCTACACGGCGCGGGTGGCGATGCTGCGAGATATGTTTCCCGATGCCAAGTTTATTCACATTTACCGTAATCCTTACATTGTCTTTCAATCGACGCGCAATTTTTATTGGAAACTCTTCAAAGAGCTTGCGCTACAGCCGTTTGAGAATGCCCCCGTCGATGATTTGATTCTCGATAGCTATCCTCGCATGATGGACAGGGTGCTAAAGGAAACGGCTGATCTGCCGGATCATCAATATGTTGAACTACGATTTGAAACCTTTGAAACCGACCCCATTAGCCATCTTCAGCACATCTACCACACCCTTGAAATTGAGGGATTTGATCAGGTAAAACCTAGATTTGAACGCTATCTCGACTCTAAAAAGCAGTATCGCAAAAATCGCTATCAGTTTCCTGAGGCAGATAATCAGAGAGTGACGCAAAAATGGCGATCGCTCATTGAGCACTGGGGCTATGCGCCTCCTTGATTTTTTTAGAACCTAGTTGAATATAGAGCATTCAAAATGCATCGATCGCCCCTTTCACTACCTCAGCAATTTTGGCTCGCTGCTCTGCGTCATAGCCCCATTTGTCTAGAAATGCCTGATATTCACCTGTTCCTGTAGCTGCGCTTTCGTGCAATTGCTGAGCCAGCTCACTCAGATGGGGGATCTTTAAGGTTTCGATGAGATGAACCGTGCGCGATCGCACCCGATCTGATCCCTGCGCCATATCGTCGTTATTGTTGCGTCGATGGGCGATCGCCATTGCAGTCGACATAGCTACGTTTTTGACCAGCAGCTCGGCTACCGTATCGGGCGATGATTGCAACCCTTGAACCACGCCATTAGAGGGCTGATCGGCGAAGGAACGATCGTCGGTGAGGTAGGTGACAAAAAACCCGCGTGCGCCGTTTTGAGTGTGGACTAACGAGGCGATCGCCTCCTGAATCTGAGCATCTGACAAGGTGCCCGCGTCCATTTGCTGCATCAATGTCTGGGTAAGGGCGATCGCCTGTTCAAAGGTGACATCATCTGGAACCGAAAATGCAACTGCTTCTGCCATCGTTTCTCTAAAACCCGTTGTTGCCGATGATAGCATTCCTGTTGGGAAGGGGCTTTTAGCCCTCTGCCATAGGTGCATTACGCTGGCGCAACAGCACTCTACTCCTGCCTTCTGCCCTCCGCCGCTATCTACTAAATTTTGGTTCTGTGTCGATTAATCCATACATCGGTACTACAATGACCACATGGCGATCATTTCTTCTCAACAACCCTCTCCCGAAAAGCGCCAACGCACTCCCTCTGCCAAGCCTGTCGCCCATGCCTCAGAGGATGCGTTGCTCAATGCGGATGCCCAATCTTCAGAATACGGCAAGCCTGAGGAAAGTCTGCGTCCTCAGCGCATTGCTGACTATATTGGGCAAAAGTCGCTCAAGGAGGTGCTCGACATTGCCATCAAAGCGGCGCAAGCTCGCAACGAGCCGCTTGACCATTTGCTGCTGTACGGGCCACCCGGTTTGGGCAAAACCACGATGGCGCTTGTGTTGGCAACTGAGATGGGCGTCAACTGCAAGATTACAACCGCACCGGCGTTAGAACGTCCGCGCGATATTGTTGGGCTGCTGATTAACCTCCAACCCGGCGACGTTCTCTTTATCGATGAGATTCATCGATTGCCGCGAGTCACCGAAGAAATCTTATACCCGGCAATGGAAGACTTTCGGCTCGATATCACCATTGGCAAAGGGCAAAGCGCTCGGACTCGCAGCCTTCCGCTGCAGCGATTTACCTTGGTGGGCGCAACGACACGAGTGGGCGCATTAACCTCTCCCTTGCGCGATCGCTTCGGGTTGGTGCAGCGTTTGCGCTTCTACGAGCTAGATGAACTCACCCAAATCGTTTCGCGGACGGCAGACATTCTCAGCACTGCCATCACACCGGATGGTGCTGCTGAAATCGCCCGTCGCGCCCGTGGCACGCCCCGCATTGCCAATCGCCTCTTAAAGCGAGTGCGCGATTATGTCGAAGTCAAAGCATCCGGCGATATCACGAAATGGGTGGCGGCAGAAGCATTAGAGCTATTTAACGTCGATCCGGTTGGCTTAGATTGGACAGATCGCCGCATGCTGACCGTCATGATCGAAAATTTTGGCGGCGGCCCTGTAGGCATTGACACCCTTGCCGCCGCCACGGGCGAAGATGCCCAAACCATTGAGGAAGTCTATGAGCCTTACCTGATGCAAATCGGCTACCTGCATCGCACCCCGCGCGGACGCATCGCAACCGCCTCAGCGTGGCAGCATTTGGGCTATCAGCCGCCCGATAGCCAGCTTTCGCTGCTGTCTTGATCGCATCATGCCATGATGATTAAAGATGAAACTTAAAGATGAAACGCGATCGCCATCTTTTACATCGTCATGCTAAATGTCATGCTGAAATTTTTTCTCTCCTGCCTCTTGATTCTCACGATGGTGTTTGGTGTTGGGTTTGGCACCTACACGTCTGCTAATGCTCAGTCTCTAGCCGATTCAGACCTGAGTTCAACATCAGTCGAGGATCTCCGCACTCAGGTCTTTAAGGCGACAAATCAGGGCGACTTTGCCACAGCCGAAGAATATTGGAGCGAACTCATCGAGCGCATGCCCGATAACCCTGCTCTGTGGAGCAATCGCGGCAATTCTAGAGTCAGTCAAAACAAGCTAGAAGCGGCGATCACAGACTACAACCAAGCCATTGAACTCGCACCCGATGCGCCTGACCCTTATCTCAATCGCGGCACCGCTCTCGAAGGCTTAGGGCAATGGGAAGCAGCGATCGCAGACTATAACCGCGTGTTAGAACTTGACCCGCAAGACCCCGCCGCCTACAACAACCGAGGCAACGCCAAAGCCGGAATGGGGGAATGGGAAAGTGCGATCGCAGACTATCGCAAAGCCACCGAAATTGTTCCGGACTATGCCTTTGCCTATGCCAACTATGCGCTAGCGCTCTATCAGACCGGCGACACCGACGAAGCCATTCGGCAGATGCGAACCTTGGTGCGAAAATATCCGAAGTTTGCTGATATGCGAGCCGCCTTAACCGCAGCGCTGTGGGCAAATGGGCAATCAGGAGAAGCCGAAAGCAACTGGTTTTCTGTCGTTGGGCTAGACACTCGATATAAAGATTTAGACTGGGTGGAACATGTCCGTCGCTGGCCCCCCTCCATGGTGGACGCCTTAGGTAAATTTCTGAATTTACGTTAATGCCGTGCAGCTTTCTCATCAGCCACACTCTCACGATGCAGTATTAGGAGGTCAATCCACCGCTCCCACAAGGGGTGCAGTGCTGGGAGGGCTTGACGGAATTCGACATCGGCTGTCCAGTAACAGTGTTGAGCAACGCATCGCTGCCCTTCGACACCTTCAACCCTATGGCGATGCGGCACTAGAACTGATTATTCAGGCGTTGAATGATCGATCATGGGAGGTTCAAAAGGTAGCGTTTACCCTGCTGCAATCGCACCCCTCAGCCGACGCCCAAGCTGCCCTTCAGCACTACGATACCTACCCATTGTTTGAATGCCTGGATTTATTAACGGGCCATGCCGGGGGCATCACAGCGGTTGCGATTAGTCCCAACGGTCAGCTTGCCGCCAGTGCAGGCAGAGATGCCACCCTCCGCATTTGGGATTTAGGCTACCGGGAAGAAAGGCTCACCCTTATCGAACCGTCGTTTATTTATGCGATGACCATCCAACCCGACGACCGCACCATCACGGTGAAGACCTCCAAACACACCATCAAAGCGTGGGACTTAAAAACCGAAAACTCAATTGACCCGGACGACGTGCGATCGCGGACGATTTCATCCGTCACCACCAGCGCCAACCAGCACCAAACCCACAAGCATCTCATCAGCGGCAGCCAAAACACCATTCGCATCTGGAACTTGCAACTTGGCAAAGAAGTTCGCGTCTTGCGGGGACATACCAGCTTAGTGACGGCTGTGGCTGCTAATCCTGATCATCGCCTCATCATCAGCGGCAGCGAAGACCAGACAGTGAGAATTTGGGGCATAGATTTTTAGTTG
>JBNPEG010000031.1:0-14872 GCA_051117555.1 Elainellaceae cyanobacterium
ATAAAACGGGTCGAAAAGTTGCTGAAGATTTCAAAGCCAACATGAAGATTGTCTTCGATGAAGTTTTACCACAATGGAATTACACAGCCAAACCAGAATTACAGATTATTTAATTCCCGTTCCTAATCGGATGAAACGCCGCGCCGAATGAAAGGGCCGAGAGCATGGAAAGTTGAATCGTCCCGACTTGCATAAAAAACAAGAAGACTGCCAACCCAGCCAGACTGCAAATTGTTTTTGGGAATCGTCCCATTAGCGCCGCCGAAAACAAAACTATCGACAGAAACCCAACGACACGGGAGAACTGGATATGTGTTGCCCACCAGGATGGGTCGATAAATACTGACATGCCTACGGTGAAAACCTGAATCAACAAACAGGCTACGAGCAGCCAAGTCCCGATCAAAAATGGAAGCCTGAATGACTTTTTGCCAAACGAAACTGAACCACTTGAGGCAGTGGTTTTGGACATGGATTGAATATTCATCGTTGTTGTTAAGAATGGATGAGGTTTAAGAGAGAATTTTCATTCCGTATTGGTCAGCGAGTGCGATCGCCTTTTGATCAAATGAAGGATTAGGCGTGCCAAAAGCCGTTATAGCTATGCGGCAGTTTGCTGCACCCAATGATTCGATTTTATTTTGCGGCTATTGAGCGAACTTGTGGTGTAGTGCTAAAACGTTTATTGCGCGGTGAAGACTTCTCGCAATGCTTGTGCCGCCGCTTCCAGTCGATCGGCGCGTCGCGCCCCTAACAAAACCTGTAAGCCCTGACGAGCCAGCAATCTAGCAGTTGCTTCACCAATACCGCTACTGGCTCCAGTAATCGCAATAACTTTGTTCTTGACCTACGGAAGAATGCCGTCTTTTTGTAATTGCTTCTGGAGCGTTTTCGGCAGGCTCTTAATGTCGCAATGCCTCGGAGAACTACCCTCATAGCGCCAGGACTGAATTTCACCAGAGCGATCGAACTCGACATCAATCTCACAGAAATCACGATCAACAACCGTGTTGCCTCCGCTAATTATCGTAGTTGTATCGCCCTGATCGTTCTCAAACTCATTCACAGTGGTTGGCTGATTAAACTCCCGTTCTCGATCCGTTCTGTAAGAATAGATTGTGTTTCCATTGGGTAATGTAAGCGTTGTCGTGGGTGTACCATATCTGCGAACAAACTCATCGATATCCCGACCAATCCAACTGTTCATTGTGCTATTCAATTGTTCTCTCGCTCGTTGATCGTCGCACCCGAACAAGCTCACGCTTGCTAAAATTAGCAGCATCGAAATCCAAGTCTTCATATTCATTCCTCTGTGTTGAAAGGTCTTCATGTGCGATCGTTCATTTCAGTCGCAGTAAAGCTAGGTCAAAGGACTCAATCAATTATTCGTGCAGTCGTTTGAAAGGAGAGTCAATCGCGTTGTGTTATCTGAAGTGTACTGAGGTTCAATGCTTGATTTCTTTCAGATTCTTATGGCGGTTTGTAAGATTCTTAAGGTGTTAGTGAACCTGTTTCGGCGTCATTCCAGTGAATCGCTTGAACTGTTGCGTCAGATGACTTTGACTGGAGAAGCCAACTTGTAGAGCGATGTCTGCGTTGGCGCAGCCTGTGCGCAGCACGTATTGCTAAATCTGTTTTCGACAGCATTAATTTTGTTTGTTCTACGCGCTGCTGAATCACGTACTGATGGCAGGGCTGATTCATCTCCTCAAACCCTTGCTTGATCTTCGTATCTATGTTTTGCCGCGGTAGAGCACAAGTAGACCTGGATAAACTTCGCGATTTGAGGCTCTATAAAGTAGCTCAATTTGGAACTGATGTTCTGAATCAGTTAATTGGCTAACATGATTTGTCTACCGATTAAAGTTGATTTGAGCTAGAGAGACTGCCCCCCGGAAACTTCGATTCTCTGTCCAGTCATCCATCGATTCTCTTCCGACAGCAACAGCGCGATCGCACCTCCAATATCATCGGGTTCACCCACCCGACCTAAAGCCGTTTGGGACGCGATGTACTTATTGATCTCTGGATTGTCCCGCACGACACTGCCCTCGGTGGCGATCGCTCCAGGAGCGACTACATTCACTGTGATTTGCCGCTGTCCTAGTTCCTTCGCTAAGGAGCGAGTCAGAACCTCGATCGCGCCCTTCAGACTGGCATAGATCGCTCGTCCTGGGCTTATCGTGCGGGTTAGAAACGATGAAAAATTCACGATTCGTCCACCATCTTTGAGCAATGGCAGCAACTTCTGAGTGAGAAAGAAGACACCCTTGAAATTAACGTTGAATATTCGATCAAATTCTTCCTCTGTTGTTTCTGCAAACAGTGAACCGCCACTAATTCCAGCGTTATTGATGAGGAAATCAAATTGCTCGATACCCCAAGTGTTTTGCAGGGCTTGCTTGACTTGTATCACAAACGCATCAAGGGTTTCGATGCTGCCGATATCGAGCTGCAATGCCACTGCTTTATTGCCCATTGCCTCAATTTCAGAAACAACGGATTTTGCTTCCGCTTCACCGTTGAGATAGGTTACAATTACGCCCACTCCTTTCTTTGCCACTGCCAAAGCAGTATTCTTTCCCAGTCCTCGACTCGCTCCTGTCACTAGAGCAATTTTGGGTTTATCTTGTGTCATTACCTTATTTCTCCAATAAAAGACAATCAGGTGTACTCCTGGATAGAATTAATGGAGATATTAATCCTGCCGTTCTATCTATTCTGAGTGTTCTAAATGTACTGAGTTCTTGTGCTTGACTTCTTTCAGGTTCTTAGCCTAATTTGTCAGATTCTTCCTGTTAGCGCACCTGCTTCGGTGTCATGCCAGTGAATCGCTTAAACTGTTGCGTCAGATGGCTTTGGCTAGAAAAGCCAACTTGTAGAGCGATGTCTGCGATCGCAAAATCTGTTTTCGACAGCATCAATTTTGCTCGTTCCACGCGCTGTTGAATTACATACTGGTGTGGAGAAATGTCAATCGCTTGTTTAAATACACTGGCAAAGTAAGTCGGGCTGAGGTTAAGCGTCTCTGCAAGTTCAGCTAGCGACAAGTCTCGATCGAGGTGAGTCTGAATGTAGTCGAGTACTTGTTGCAACTGGGTGTGTGTTAAACCTTTGCGCTTGAACTCAATGGTTGGTGTTGGTGTTGTTAGCATGGTTCAAAAATTGGCCATTTTTTCAACAAAACAGGCAAAAACTAGCGATCGCGCATTCGATCGCTGACTAGCACTAACCAACAAGTCAGATATGAATAGAGCTTAGTGACTTGCAGCAATCATGGCTGCCATCAACTCCGTCGTGTTCCAGTGCCCGATATACCGACTTCTATTGATAAACAGGGCTGGGGCAGTCGTTACTCCGCTCTGTATTCCGCCTTCGATATCTTCATTGATGCGATCGACATGCACTTGTTTAGACAACTCTTTGAGAAATTGAGGAATGTCAAGTCCTAAATCATTGGCGTACTCGACAAGATAACCGTTCTCCAACCTTTGTTGATGGTCAAACAAAGTATCGCTCATTAACCAAAACTTTCCTTGGGCGGCGGCGGCAACGGCTGCTTGGGCTGCCCGCTGAGCATGAGGATAAATCTGTGCTTGTGGAAAATGACGGAAGATGAAGCATAAATAATCTTCTCCAAAAGCAGCACTAAGCTCTCGTTTGATCGCTTTAATCAGCTTGTAAACGTCCGCACTTCTAGGGCATTGATAGTCTCCGTATATCACCAACACTACCTTGGCACTCAGAATACCTTGAATCCAATCTTGGGTTGAAGGGGATACAAGTAAGAAACTGTAACTATGATCGTCATTCATCTCTCTACATCTGCATCAAGCCTGGAACCTCGCAATAAAAGCTGGGAAAAACCTTATGATTCAAGGCATTCCCAGCATCAGCAATTGGAACATGGGCTGAATAACTTTGAGGTCGGTGATTAGTGCGTTAGCGTAGGTTTCGCCAACGACGGGCAAATTCCCTTAGAACTGAACTAGAGAGTTGCAATTGCAGCCATTCAAATGCCTCTTTTTGATAAGGGTAGTTCGACGGATCGTAGTAAACGGCTGCATCAGTCAGTTGAATGGGGGCATTGACTCGACGAAGGGCTTGCCAAGTTTGAGGGCCAACGATGCCATCTGCAACAAGTCCATTCCGCTGTTGAAACTGAACCACTGCGGCACGAGTCGCATTGCCAAAAATTCCATCGACTGCAATGTTGATTCCTTTCGCATTCAACAATCGTTGTAGCTCAGTGACAGCAGCACCAGAATCGCCTTGGCGTAGCATTGGGTCTGTAGCTGTGGAAGTAGAGGTCATCGATTTATCTCCGATGGGTTAGGGTTGAAAACTCAATCAGCTTCATTGCTCTAGAGGAGCATGATTTGCCTAATTGAATGCACTTCTGGCGAGATTTGCCCACCAATTGTGATTCTGCAAATAGGATTCAAGGTTGATTAGGCTAGGAAATAGGCGCTGCAATTGGCAAAGTTCGCTGTATCACTCACGTTCTCAAACCAACAATACAAGACTGCCATTTCTGCTCCAATTTACTTACTCAATCCATTGACTGAATCTTTGTTTGCATACATTCAATGTAGGAGATCGCTTTCAAGCTGTCGCCTACAGCAAGTTAAATCTTTTACAGTGCAAATTGATAGATTAACCATGCCATCGCGGAGTAGAAGGCTGGCTCTAACTTAAGTTAGAATCCGAATTTGATCGAAAGTACATCCTACAAACTGACAATGCCGCGTTTAACGGCAACAATCACCGCTTGGGTGCGATCGCCCACATCTAACTTATTCAAAATCCGATTGACATGGGATTTGACGGTGCCCTCACCAATACTCAAAGCAGTCGCAATATCAGCGTTACTCATCCCCTGTGCGAGTGAACGGAGTACCGCCAGTTCTCGTTCACTCAGTTCTGGATTGCTGAGCCGCTGTACCAACTTTGCTCCCACATCGGGCGGAATGTACTTCTGCCCCCGATGAACAGTACGAATCGCATTCAGAAGCTCGTCAGGTTCAGTTTCTTTCAACAGGTATCCTTTTGCGCCTGCCTGCAATCCTCGATAGATATCTTCGTCACTATCATACGTGGTCAATACAATAATCCGAGCCGATTTAGCCGTCGCACAAATTGCACCAATGGCGGCAACTCCTTCCACTTCCGGCATTCGCAGATCCATGAGCGTGACATCCGGTTGGTGTTCCCTAAATAGAGCGATCGCCTGTTCCCCATTTTCGGCTTGGGCAATTACCTGCATATCTGGGTCACGGTTAATAATCGTGGCTAATCCTTGCCGAAAAATGGCATGGTCGTCCGCAATCAGAACCCGAATTGGGGGTGTGGGGTGTGGGGTGTGGGGTGTAGTCATTATCCCTCAGCAATGTTGGCAGGCACAGAAACACAGGCTCTACGAATCTGTGAAGTTAGTCCATAGATTTCATGCTTTGGTAGTGCTTCTGTTGCTTGATAAACTTCCTTTGCCAATCGCATTGACACTCTCCAAACCTCCAAATCACGATAACTCTCTAACTTACCCACACCCCACACCCCAATTACACCCCAACGACTACGATAATCTCCGTTCCCTGCCCAGGCTGACTCCTAATCTTGAGTTGTGATCCGATGCGCTCTGCCCGTTCGCTCATGCCGAGTAAGCCAAATCCCTCAGAGGCTGGAATACTGCCAACTCCAAAGCCCTGTCCATTGTCTCTCACGCGCAGGCAAACCTGATCGTGATTGTAGACTAGCCCCACTCGAATTTCGTCAGCATTAGCGTGTCTAATTGCGTTGGTTAATGCCTCCTGCCCAATCCGCAGTAGGTTACTCTCAACTTCAGTGGGTAGAGCATACACTGCACCCTCGATCTCATAGTGCAAAGTGGTATCCATTGCGGCAGTTCTGATTTGAGCGACGAGACGATGTAGAGCGCTCTGTAAACTGCCCTCCTCCAAAAGCTGAGGACGGAGTGCGACGACTGATCGCCGCGCTTCAGTCAGTCCAGTTCGCGCCAATTCTTTGATCAGGCCTAGATGTGCCTGAGCTGCGTCTACATCATCCGTTAGTACCTGATTTACAGCTCCGACCTGAGCCAGAATGCCTGTAAACGACTGCGCGAGTGTATCGTGAATTTCACGTGCCATGCGGTTGCGCTCCTCTAAAATTGAGGCTTCTTCTGCTTGCTTCTGCGCCGTAATATCTCGCACCAGCCAAATCACCTGATCGTGGCTGATTGGGGCAATGCGAGCCGAAAACCACATTTCTCGTCCATTTAGAAACGCACCATACTCGACCGTGAGGATTTGTCGGGTTTTCAGTACCTGCTGAATATAACCTAGAAACTCATCAGCTTCTTCCCTTCCGAGTTGATGCATTGTTTTACCAATCATCTCCTCAAAGGGGTGCCATAGCAGATCTGGGTCCAGTACCATTATTTCAAGAAATCGCCCTTCAGCAGAGAATACAAACAATGGATCGGGAATTGCCTCAATTAGATTCCGTAGCTTTGACTCTGAGACTTGTAGGGCTGCTTCTGCTTGTTTGCGATCGTCGATATCCGTAACAACTCCCAACGCTCGGATGGGTTCACCGAATTCGTTCCAGGCAACAACGTTGCCAACAGCAAAAAACCATTTCCACTGACCATCCTGAGTACGATGGCGATACTCTGCTTGATAGCTGGAAACTTCTCCAGTAAGACTAGCATGGTAAGCTGCAAGCACTGATTCTCTATCGTTAGGATGCAAACTCTCAATCCACCTAGATATGGTTACATGAAATGTTGCTGGATCGTAGCCCAGCATTAAAGGGTATCCTGGGCTAACCACAACTTCTTCAGTTTTGATGTTGATATCGTAGAGTCCCTGATTTGACGCGGTTAATGCCAAGCGCAGTCGTTCTTCACTTATTTGTAGAGCTGCTTCTGCTTGCTTGCGATCACTAATATCCGCAAGCACCCCTTCGATGTAGTCGTCGTCTGCACTCAGATAAGAAGAGAAAAGTCCCCAAAACACTGTCCCATATCGTTTTCGCATCTGTGCTTCATAGCTTCGCACTTCCCCATCCCGCTTCATCACCTCAATGCCTTGTTGGCGATCGCTGGGATTGACCCAATAGCCTATAGTGTGTTCAATTCCAATAATCTCTTGGGGTGAATCAAAGCCAAATAGATCGGCAAAGCGTTGATTGGCGTCGAGAATTAATCCATCACAGGTGCGGGTTCGGTAGATGCCAACCTGCGAGTTTTCAAAGATAGTTCGGAACTTAGCTTCACTGCGTTGTAAAGCCTCTTCTACTTGTTTACGCTGGGTGGTGTCACTGCCCACCGATAAGATTTCAACGACATCTCCCTGGTCATTGAAGATGGCTTGATTCGACCAGGCAATCCAAACCCGTCTACCGTCTCGACAAAGATTTTCATTCTCGGTTTGCAAGTAGGCTTGAGGTAAGGAAGCTTCAAACTTATGAAACAGATCGTGAACAAACGGCTTGAGATTACGTCCAGATGTTTCGATTTCTGGAACGATTGTTTCAAGTAGAGTACGCCCTAGAATCTGATCTTCCTCATAGCCAAAAAAGCTCAGTCCATAGTCATTCATGTATTGAATTCGTCCTTGCCTATCTGTGCGCAGGATGATTGAATTCGCGGTTTTTAGCAGGTTGCGATAATTCGCTTCGCTTTGTCGTAACGCAGCAGTTCGTTCTGCGACCTGTTGCTCTAAAGTGTAGTTGTAGTCGGCTAGGAGCTTCTCGGCTTGTTTACGCTCTGTAATGTCCTGAAAGGTAGCTATCGCATGAGTGATATTGCCCTGTTGATCAAAAACTGGTGTTCCCCGTGCCTCAAGTAAAATTGTGGCATGATCTCGATGAATTTCTATATCCTCAGTCCTGATGCATTCGCCTTTTAATGCCCGCACAATAGGCAAGCTCTCCGCTGGATAGATTTTATCCGTTCCCGCTACATAAAGCTGATAAGCCTCTGAGATCTGCTCCGGTGCTATGGAAGTATCAGTTTCTTGACCGGTGAGCTGATTGCTGCATTGGTTGGTATAGTAAGGGCGACCCGTCGCATCCACGATCCCAATTCCCACCGGAATCGCTTCGAGGAACTGGGTGATCTTGCTTTCCTTAGCCTGCAGTTCTGAGTAAAGGTTGGCATTTTCGATGGCGATCGCGGCTTGAGTCGATAATAGCTGCAAGACCTGCGATCGCTCTGGTGTAAATACTCCAGCTGCTAACCGATTTTCTAAATACAATACACCGACCAGCTTGGCTTGATTCAGCAGCGGCAAACAGAAAACAGATTGAGGCTGGTTCTGTTGAATGTATGGCTCATTAATAAAAGCACCTTCACGAGTCGCATCATTTAAGGTGACGGGCTTCAGAGTCCGAATCACATATTGAATGATTGATTCTGGCAATTGACCGGCAATTGGAATAGACTGTAACACCTGAGTCGCACAAGCATTCTCAACGGCATTGAGTTCACAAGCCGCTTCAATCGACCATTCTCCTGAGTTTTCTAAAATCAGATATCCCGTTTGTGCGCCAGCATTCTCAATTAAAGTTTGCATCAGCGATTGCAGTAGTTGCTTCAGTTCAATTTCACGAGAAATCGCCTGTGAAGCTTTCATCACTGCTGCTAAATCGAAAGCAGTATGGAAGGGATTAGAGATAGTTTCAGCAGTAATAGGAATTGATGCGGAAGCGGCTCTAGACGACTGAGAAAAGAACTGTGGATAGCGAGTTTCTAAGTCTTTGACTTTAGCGATCGCGCCCCAGCGATCGTAGCAATAGTGCGCCTCTTTCATGTAGGTCTGAGCGATCTTTTCCCGGCCTCGCGCTAGATAATGTTTTGCCGCTAATTCATAAGCTAATGCTTCTTCCTGAATATACTCATTTTCAGCAGCACCTGCGATCGCTCGTTCATAAAGTTCCTCAGCCTCAAAGAATTGCCCTGAGACTCGCGCTTTCTCTGCTTCGACTAAATAAAATTTATGTAGATAATTCATTGGGGCATGTTCTGCCCATTTCTGCATTTTTTCTTGGTTGGTGTTAACACAACTTAGCCAAGCTTCTTCTTCAGAGTTTGAAGCATCGAGCGGTAGGCTCAAAAGCGCTAGAGAATGATAGAAACAGAATATAGGTAAAATCTTTATTGCTGTCACTTCTTCAAAATGTTTCCTTGCCAAAATAGCAGTCTGTACAGCTTGATGATATTTTCCAAATAGATAACACAGTATAACTTTGTGCAGATATAGCATTTGAATTGCAGTTCCATCTTTAACTGCAAGGGCGTGTGGTAATGCCTGCTCTTCATTACACACCCGACCAACTAAGCGACTGGGATTCTCAGACCTATCTAACAAATTAAGAATGGTCTGCGACACTATTGCAATCCAAGTCGAGGGGCTTTCCCGTCTGATTTGATCAACCGCTTTGCTGTAGGTTGCTGTTTTTTGTTCCAGTTGGGTGAGTTCCTCACCGACGAAAAACGAGTTATAGCACACGTCATATGCAGCATAACCAGCGGTTTCAAAGTCTCCGGTTTCCAATCCTTCCTGATAAGCCTCAACCAGCAGTGGTATCGTCTCCTTAAGATGTACTTTCCATTGCATAACGTGGTCACTAAATAACTGTAATGCTTTAGCCTTGCCTTTTTTAGTATTCAATCGTTCTGCCAAGCTAAGAGCCAATTGACCAAATTTATAGCCGAGTTCAATGTCTTGAACAACTCCACATAGAACAAACCCGTAGCCAGCATAATACAGTGGTGACCAGATAGCATTACCGTAGTTGATTGATAAATTTACCGCTTTGCAAGCAATCAGTATCACCAGTGCTGGTGATACTATGAATGCAGCAGCCCCTATATTCGCTAGGATTGACATTGCTGCTAGCGGTTCTGGTGCAATCATCTCTGGTAAATTAACCAAGTCTTCAATTTTTTGTTCAGCTAATCGTGCAGCCGTTTCCTCCAATCCGCCTCGAACATCTAACTCACTTGGATTTTCTGGTAAGATTACTCCCAGGAGCTTCAACACTTCCAAACCAATTTTGAGTGCTTCTTTCAGGTTGCCCTGTGACAAATATCTTTGAATGCTGTTATCGTAAACTTGCACTTTGTCAACCACTGTCTTAGCGCGATCGAGTACCACTTCTACTAATTGTTCCATCTCATCAAAGCAACCCTGGAGATACGCCGCTTCTGCTGCTTCTGAGTACAGCGCCAAGGTGAGGTCATACTCACTCTGCCAACTCTCTGAATTGAGGAGTTTAAGCCCTGTAGTGAAATACTTAAAAGCTGCTTCATAAGCCGTTGCTGCCTTTGCTTTCTGACCTGCTATTAAATTCAATCTGGCAATTTCAGTTCGTTCTGATCGAGCAGTGACTAGCTCAAGTCCTTGATTGAGATGATCGATGATTTCAAACAACCGATCGGATCGTTGCTCTGGTGAAGTTTTTTTGAGCAAATTGCCACCGATTTGGAGATGAACCACTTGTTTGCACGACTCATCAATTAGGGCATAAGCCGCTTGCTGCACGCGATCGTGCAGAAACTTATACTCTTGAACTAACAAATCTTCGTTCAAGTCAGACAGAGGTTGAATTAATCCCGCTTGTATTGCTGCTAGTAGATCCTGGAAAATTGCTTTCGGTGATTTTTCACAAACGATTCCTTCGGAGTTGCGCTCTGCGCTAAACGCCAGCGTTTCTAAATCAAACTCAGACCCAACACAAGCAGCGATGGAGAGAATTTGCTGTGTTGCTTCCGGCAATTTCTGCAACTGACGTAGCAGCAACTCCACCACATTATCGGTGATATCTTGAGCTTCAATCTCAGCTAGGTTCCACTGCCACCCCCCTTTACTTCCCCCCTTACCAAGGGGAGGGGGGTCAAAGGTTAACAGGTTTTCGCTATGCAGCAGCTTCAAAAACTCACCAATAAAGAAAGGGTTGCCCTCGGTTTTACGCAACACGACTTGGGCTAAAGAACGAACGGTATCAGAATTGTGATGTAATGTCTCAGCTATCAGTTGAGTCAACGGTTCCAGCGTTAAGGGGGTCAGGATGATTTCCTGAAGCGCTGCTCCCTGGTTTCGCATGCTCTCTAGTGTTAAGACCAACGGATGCGTTGGAGTCAGGTTGTTATCTCGGTAGGCTCCGATCAAAAACAGATACTGGATTTGCTCATCAAGTAAGATGAGTTCGATTAACTTCAACGTCGCAGAATCGATCCACTGTAGATCGTCTAAGAAAATGACCAGGGGATGCTCTTTTGCACAAAACGCCCGCACAAACCTTTGAAACGTGAGATTGAAGCGATTCTGTGCCTCAGTTGCTCCAACTTCGGGTATAGGCGACTGCTTGCCAATGATTAACTCAACTTCGGGGATGACATCAATGATGATTTGTCCGTTGCTGCCCAGAGCAGTGAGCAGGCGCGATCGCCACACTTCCACTTGCTCCTCCGGTTCGCTCAAGAGTTGCTGCACTAACTTTTGCAAGGCATTCACAATGGCGCTGTAGGGAATGTTGCGTCCAAATTGGTCAAATTTGCCAGAGATAAAATAGCCTTGGTTTGCTGTGACCGGTTTATGGAGTTCCTGCACCAATGCCGTTTTGCCGATGCCAGCATAACCAGAGACCAGCATCATTTCGCTGCATGAAGGTGTGGGGTGTGGGGTGTGGGATGTGGAGTGTTTCTCCTGATCCCCGATTTCCGATTCCCGACTCCCCGTCACTTTGTCAAACGCCATAAATAATGCTTCGATCTCCGCTTCTCGCCCATACAGTTTTTGAGGAATGTGGAACTGCTCAGAAACATCTTGCAGTCCCAATGGCATAGGTTCTATTTGACCCATTTCTGCCAGTTGTTGGGCACAGCGCTCTAGATCTGCTTTGATGCCCCAAGCACTTTGATAGCGATCCTCCGCATTCTTTGCCATCAGTTTCATCACAATGTCGGAAACTGCTTTAGGAATTGTATGCCTGGTAGATGATGAACCATCCGTCCCCACACCCCACACCCCACACCCCACACCCTCAACCTCATGGGGAGGAGTCGGCGGTCTGGCAATGTGGCAGTGGACTAGCTCTAGGAGATCTTCTGTGGGAAACGGTAATTGTCCCGTCAACAGTTCGTAGAAGGTTACGCCCAGTGAATAAAAGTCGGTGCGATAGTCGAGCATCCGGTTCATTCGTCCGGTTTGCTCTGGCGACAAATAGGTGGGGGTTCCTTCTAGAAGATGGAGACTTTTGAATGTGGGGTTGGTGCGACTGAAGCGAGTGGCGTTGCCAAAATCAATGATTTTGACAACGCCAGTCTTCGGATTAAAGACAATGTTGCCAGGATTAATATCTTTATGAATGACATGAGCCGCATGAATTTTGCCTAGAGTATCAGTAATGGCGATCGCCATATTCAAAAAAACCGACAGCGGCATGGGACAGAAGTTTAATTGTTGCCGCATCCAGCATTCTAAAGACTCTCCACCAAAGTCTTCCAAAAGAATAACCAGCGTGCGCTGGTAGTCTTGCTGGCTGTATGCCTTGACTACGCCTTCAATGTTGAGAAAGCGAGTGATTTCATACTCCTGCCGATAGCGAGTTAAATCCTGAGGAGAGGGATAATCCTGCTTGAGAACTTTGGCAATCACTGCACAGTCATCTTGCTCTCTGATGCCTCGATACACCAAAGAAGCTAAGCTCTCATAAATTTTGCTGTGGATAGTAATTCTAGGCAGGGTAATCATTGAATGCTTCCCCGATGAAGGACTGTCATCCGTTTCCCAAAGTATATCGCTTGCCAAACTCCAGAATATAAAGCTCCTTGTGTAGGTCCTTATATCTTGACTTGTAATTGCTCAACTCAGTAGCCTTCGATCAAATTCGGATTCTAACTTAAGTTAGAGCTAGCCTTCTACTCCGCGATGGCATGGTTAATCTATCAATTTGCACCGTAAAGAATTTAACTTGCTATAGGCGACAGCTTGAAGGCGACCCCCTATATTGAACTTGTGCAAACAGTCATGCAAATGGATCGAGCAAGTAAATTGCACGGTTCCATGCTTGAAGGCATGAATATTCAAGGTGCAACTGGATTAACGCACGCTCAAGCAGCAACGTTGAATTCACAAAAAAGCTCCTACGATGGCTCACGTGTAACGGTTAGCTTTACACACTGTTGGGTCAGCGCTAATCCGTTGGTTGCTCATTTGTCTCCGCTATATTTTTCACTCACAATCTGAGATTTATCCTATGACCCACATTCTCCATTTAGATGCGAGTCCGCGTGGCGATCGCTCCATCTCCCGCATGCTCTCCAAAGAGTTCATTAACCAGTGGAAAACCACCCATCCCAACGACACCATCACTTACCGTGATATTGGGCATTACCCTGTTCCTTTTGTGAGCGAAGACTGGATCGCGGCTGCATTTACTCCGTCCGATCAACATACACCTGAGTTGGCCGCTGCAATTCAAATTTCTGACGAATTGATCGACGAGTTTTTATCCGCTGATCGCTACGTTTTCAGTGTCCCTGTGTATAACTTCAGCATTCCTGTTAACTTCAAAGCTTATCTTGACCAGATTGTGCGTGCAGGTCATACCTTTTCTGTTGATGAAACAGGTTACAAGGGACTGGTTCACAACAAGAAAATGACGATCATTATGGCGCAGGGAGGAACCTACCCCGAAGGTAGCCCGACCCATGCCTATGATTTACAAACACCTTATCTAAAACTCATTTTTGGGTTTATTGGGATAACGGATATTGAGTTTATCTATGCCGATAGCTTGAATATGGGGGATGAAGCCCGTGAGCTGGCGATCGCAAATGCTCAGTCTGCCTTAAAAGCTGCGATCGCACATTAGTACTCATCAAGTGCCTTGCAACCAAGTTTTTCTGAGGTCATCTCTCATGCTAGAGCCCGGGGTAGTGGGTACAGAGGCAGAAACTCACCAGGTAACCGCCATTATTTCTCACCTCATTCGAACTGGACGTGAGCAGGGATATGAGGAGTGGTTGCACGGGATTGCTTAGAACGTTGTTGGATTCAGGCGTAACAGTTGTCCTGCTGACCTACGTGATTATGCCGCGCCTCACCCAACTCTTTCGCACATGGCTGTATCCCATTTGACCAAGTACATATCTTGCACATTCACAGGAATCTTCCATGTCTTGTCAACGCCTGAACGAACTGACGCTAGAGACTATGATTTCAAAAGCCAATTACCCGGTATTCCGCTGTGAAGAATGCCTTCGGGTTGGCGACCGCTGGGTTCACTTAAGAATTTGTCAAACCTGCGGCAAAATGCTGTGTTGCGACTCGTCTAAAAATCAACATGCTCGCCGTCACTATGAAGAAAGTGGACATACGGTGATTAGTTCAGCCGAATTGGGAGAACAATGGCTGTGGTGTTTTGCCGATGAACAACAGAAGACCTATTGATCACGCGCCCCTTTTCTACTCACGAGGAAACCATGATGTCAAATCAGCCTGCCCTAACAGATACTTGGCCGAGTTTACCCCTGGACGCATGGCAGGATACCTATGCCACCTTGCACATGTGGACTCAAATCATCGGCAAAATCCGATTTTCTGGGGAAGTTTTGATTTAGCAGTGACTCGCTTTTCGGGGCGATCGGCTCCGGAGCATCCGGGAGGGGTGCCGAATCTACCGGATGTAGTGGCAAAGGAAGCCTACTCCCAGGAAGTTAGTAGCGCCGGATTCTGGCCCGGAGTCGGATTATCATACCCAGCGTTTTTTTCCTATGCGTACCCAGAACCCGATGGGTTTAAGCAGGCTGAGGTTCGTCCCGATGCTGCATTTTACAATAAGGAACTGGGTGAATTTATTT
>JBNPEG010000216.1:0-14606 GCA_051117555.1 Elainellaceae cyanobacterium
GAGCAGATGTTTTAACTCCTCGCTACTTTCCGAAATTTCTAATCGGTAGACCCCCGCCATGGATATATGCCAAACTCTGCTCCTTCATAATTGCAGAATCTGTAGCCTCAACCAAGAGAATTGGTATTAGGTGTCATCATCAACATTTCAGGTGCTGGTGTGAGTGACCAACCGTGGTCGGATGCCTACAAGCAAGTCATGACCGATAGCCGTCTAGATACTACCCACACCTGCGTTGAGGTCTGAAAACAGAATCCCGCGATTCGTCTGATCAACGCGTCAGCGGTTAGTGCCTACGGGTTTTATGAGGATGATCATGAGGCGTTTTCAGAAGCTGACAGCGATCGCAGGACAGGAACTTGCTTTTTGCAGGAGCTGATTGACCAATGGGAGCAGGCAACGAAGCCAGCGATGGAAGCAGGCAATCGGGTCGCGCTGCTGCGCATTGGGGTCGTATTTGATCGCTCCGAGGGCGCACTGCCAACCATGGCAACTCCGTTTCCCTATTTCCTGGGGGGAAAATCTGGCACGGGGAAGCAAATCATGTCCTGGGTCAGTTTGCGCGATTTAGTCGCTGCCATCGAGTTCATTTTTGATCATCCAGACCTCAACGGGCCGACCAACGTCGTTTCGCCGGGAGCCTGTAGCAATCAGGTTTTTGCCCAAAGCCTGGGCAAAGCGTTGGGTAGACCAAGTCTCGTACCTGCCCCCGCTTTCTTGATCAAAGCGCTAATGGGGCAACTGGGGCAAGAGCTGGTTCTGACGGGGCAGCGCGTCTCACCGAGCAAACTGCTGGATGCGGGTTTCGTATTCCAGGATCAGGAAATCGAACAATGTTTGAGAGAAATTTACCGCCGTTAGATCGTGATGGACTGATGGCGGTTGTGTGCTGCTTCTCTATAGATTTCACCGTCGATTGGTTCATAGCATTCGAGAAACCAGCATTTAATTCGGGAGTAAATGCATGAATTCTACCTATGGAAGGTTATGTGGTATTACTGGTGGAGCACTGATATTGCTTGGTTTGACCCTACTTACCGTGATGCTGGTTTTCTTGGGCACGGGTCAGTCACCGATTCCAGTGGATGGCGTAGGGCATTACTTTGTGGCATTTACGGGTTCTGTGCTAATGGTCTGGGGGGTGAGTCTACAAGTAGCCTCTCGGCATATGGAACTAGCACGTATCCTCGCCCCTGCTAATGCAATTGGGATGGCGTTGATGGCGCTCTATCGATTGGTGATTGTGCTCAGCAGTGCTGATGTCAGAGCATGGATTGGCTTCCTTCCAATAGGCGAAGCGTTTCTTTTTGGTGGTTTAGCGATCGCCTTTTGGTGGGGACGCCCCAAGCCTGTTTAGGGCTGAGTGTTAAGCTACCTAACGTGGAGCTGAGCGGCGGCCAGTATCTTGAGAAATATTAAGGATTGTCCGTCCGTCCGCTCCTGCGCAAGGTTATATTGCTGCCAACAATTATTGGCTCATTCTATCTTTAAAATTACATGAATTATTGAACTGGCAAATCTTTCAGCTTTTTCTTTAGCAGCCAATCTTTAATATGTCGTAAATCAATTGATTTATCAGTATAAAATTTTAATGCATTGTCCTTTAATGCTTCCTCAGTATTGCCAGAGGCTGATGCACGTAGCTTTTCAAGCACGGTTGCAGTCTTTTTAAAGAGGTCAATTATCTCGTCATGAGAGATGTAAGCAATATCTTTAAGATGAGGTACTGCTAACTGGTCAACAGTGTTTCTTGGAGAAATAACGACAGTAACACAAGGCATATATTTGGGAATAAGTTCATCTGCACGAACTGTAGTTTCATGAGCACCTGCTTGTCGAAGTGTATCGAATGAAATCCCCCTTCCTGGCCTCTCGTTAGTTTTAGCTTCAAATACAAATGCACACCAATCTCCAAAGGTCCACAGTCCATCAGGTGCTCCATCTTCTTGACTCTTCTGATACATTTTCGAGCCGAGCATTCTTCCAAGAGCAGCTAAGCCTTTCTCAAACTCTCTAGCTTCTTTACTCCTGATTTGGGATTCCACATCGGCTAACCTGCGAGCGAATTTCCCACCTGTAATTCCCCATTCCTGAAGTAGTGTGTCGATCTCCAAGAACCAATCTTGTAAAGGTAAAGCTGTATCAATACTCTGATCAGATTGCCCTGAGACTTTAAAGCGCAGTTTTTCAAGCCATGTGATGTGGGAAGAACTAGCTGCTGCTTTTTCTAAATTTGCAATAGTTGCAGTTCTAAATGACTCATTTTCTGAATGCTTCCAGGCTAAAAACGCAGCTTCAGCGGCCTGATGATACCAAAAAGCTCTGTATGGTTTTAGATCTGAACCTCCTTCCAAAGCATCAAGCACTTTATTTGACAAACTTAATGCGTCCTCATATCGACCACGCCATAAAGAATATACATAGTCAATTTCATAAGGCATCGCTCTTGCTAGTGCATCGGCTGTCGAATCCGACACTTTTTCAAAAGCATCACGCCGCTTACGGATATCTTGTTCTGCTTCTTGCCATGCCGGATCACTATTGAGGAAAGCCTCAGAAAGTTCTACAAAATCTGATGTTTCATAATCTGTAGAGTTGTCTAGCCCGAATGCGATCTCAGCTTGTAATTCAGGGTGTATACCCTGTGTGAAGGTTTTAGTACAGTAACGCTTGGTTAACTTGTCTCCAATGACCACGACAATAGAGTAATCGCTTTCATCACGAGTGCATCTTCCCATTGCTTGTGTAATCCGTGTTCGGATACGGTTTTGCAATTGAGAAGACACGCCAAGTCGAGTCCTCATATACATTTCTTGTAGTCCTGAAGCAGATGGTTCACCATCTAACACCATAAAGTGGCAATCATCTCCTGGAAGATCAATCCCATCGTAACGAGTTGCTAGTAGCAGAACAGATGGACTTGGATGCTTTGTGAATTTATCCAAATTCTGCTCAATATCCTCTGATTTAATAATGGTATGAGTTTCTTCTAAACCCTCTTCCCATTTACGAAGGCTATTGTTATCAGGAACAAGAATAAGAGCGCGAGAAACCTTCTTTATCATCTCAACTGAAGTTTTTACCGGATCTAAATTGGATGATTGTCCTGGGAACAGAATTAGTCGCCTACCTGTACTCCGCTTATGCCATTCTTCGGGAATAGGCAATCGAGCAATTTTCTTTACTCCAAATACTCGTTCAATATCTCCATCTTCTCCTAGCGTAGCGGACATATATATACGCTGCTTTGCTTCTGAAAATGGGTGATGACTTTGTGTTGGTGGAATAAGCGGTCGAATCTCGATGGTTATAGGAGAGATATAAACTGAACATGCTTCAAGATGGGATGAAAGTATGCCCCATGAGTACTTTAAGTCTCTATGTTGAGGTGCAAATTCTTCTAATACTTCCTTCAGTTCATCTAAATACTCATGAACTGAAATGTTCGAAATCAGATCTACTAAGTATTCATCATACCGATTACTACTTTTTTCGATATGGTGCTTTATATAGTCAGGTATGGCGGACTGCAATAATCTATGTATAGCTGTATACAACTCCTTGTGTCTTAGCCGATTGATTGTAAGAGTCCATAAATCAACAATGTAGTTATCCGCTGCATGAGCATCATCACAAATTATTACTTCGGGGTCATCTATACGAGGATTTGTATTGAAAACTCCACTGTAAGTTGTTATGGCAATAGCATTGCCTTGTTGATATTGGTAAAATAGAGACGAATCATACTCATTTTGGGGACCAATAAGCAGTGCAGTTTTAATACCATAGCGACGAGCTTGTTCATTAACTTGAAAACAAAGCTGTTTAGTTGGACACAAAAACACAATACGCTCTTTCAGAGCCCGACGGCGGTACTCTGCAATGAGAAGACCAATTAGAGTTTTTCCCGTACCTGTAGGTAGCTCAAGGGCTAGATCCTTACTTT
Source organism: Elainellaceae cyanobacterium (assembly GCA_051117555.1). Classification (GTDB taxonomy): domain Bacteria; phylum Cyanobacteriota; class Cyanobacteriia; order CAZCXK01; family CAZCXK01; genus DBGGTD01. Next base: position 3,947 of record JBNPEG010000216.1, read on the forward strand.
TAAGATGTTCTTGATAATATCCTTCAAGCACTCTGTCCTGATGCGAATAAAGGTATTTAACCGAAGGATCACGATTAAGATCCCTAAACATGAGCACTATAGATTGAGGCTTCGGTTCTTCAGAAGCAGAAGTACGAAATTTAACCATTGACTCCTCAGCAGATAATAATTTGTGGATTTTCAGTTTTATCCAGTTTAGCTGCTGTATTCAAGTATGACTTAGGCAGCTCAATCTCGTAGCTATAGAACTTCCTATGTATTTCTATAGGAGGAGTTGAAGCAGTTGAAGCAATATAACTATTAATAGGCTGAAATTTTCCGCCTAAGATCCCAATTTGGGTGGATAGGCAGAATGATTCAGCATAACACCCCAAATTTCATGCTTATGCAGATGGTTTCTGCATAATATGCCGCTCAGGCAGAATAGCCAGAATCTTTCCGCATATTTTCAAATTCGTTACGGAGGTGAGCGAATGGACTGTTAGTGCGATCGCCAAAGACCGTTCCTAAAGGATCATCACCCCACAATCCCATTAAATCTTTGCTAATAAGCCAAAGTACGGTTGTATTTCTTTCACGAATACACTATTCTTTGCCATTAAGCGCTCAAACAGCGCAGCGCTCCCTAGAAGTGCGGACACACGACTAGGAAGCTGACCCCTGACCCTGTCTCAGGCAGAATCAGTGGCTTTAGGCATTTTAGCTCCTATCGCCATCCTCCTTTGCCATGTCAAGTATCAGGGTGGCGTGTTTGTTTGAGCGCTCCTTATCAAAAAAAAAAGGAGCGTACTTCATGGTTTATCCACCTAATCCGCCCGGTGGGGCGGACAGTTCATCGCGTCCAGATGACGATCGCCATACCCTCCGCATCATTGCAGTAGGGTCGCTTACTGTTGTGAACCATCACATCATGCAGATGTATCAACTTGGCTATGCCGAACCGGGTGACTGGTCAAAACCCATTCCCACCGTAAATCCCAACGAAGTGATGCAAATTCTCACGAAACGTATCATGGGCATTGGTGACTAGCACCGATTTACTACTTCACAGACTGGCGTACGGGCAAACGGCGCCATTTGCCCGTACACCAGTCATTCTTAGCCAATTTGGAGCAACTGCGCATCAAGTACAGAAGTAGTGGATTGAGGCAACGATGGGATGGCTAAAATAGCTATCCCATCGTTGTTTCATCGGGCTTCTATGCAATGGCTAAACGGCAACAAGTTGAGGCCGACTGACCTGTTTGGGAATGGTTCGACCGACTGCGGCAGCAATGGGGTCGAGGCTTTGAACCAGGCTTACCATATCCTCAAGCGATAAGGCTTGGCGGGCATCAGACACAGACTCATCGGGCACAGGATGACACTCAATCATGAGTCCATCGGCTCCACAGGCGATCGCTGCACGTGCTAGGTCAGGCACGAGTTCGCGTTTTCCGGTTGCATGACTCGGATCAACAATCACAGGGAGGTGGGTAATTTGCTTGAGTGCCACGACTGCCCCCAAATCAAGCACATTGCGCGTGTAGGTATCAAAACTGCGAATGCCGCGCTCGCATAAAATCACGTTTGGGTTACCGTGAGCGATGATATATTCTGCCGCCATCACAAACTCTTCAAGGGTTGCAGCAAGTCCACGCTTGAGCACGACTGGCGTGCCTGCTTGCCCAACGGCTTTGAGCAAATCAAAATTTTGCATATTGCGGCTGCCAATCTGGAGCACATCTGCGTGGGTGGCGATCGCCTCGATCTGAGAAATTGCCATGACCTCGGTAATGACGGGCAGATTGTGGCGGGTGCGAATGGTGTCCAAAATTTTAAGCCCCGCATCGCCTAATCCCTGGAACGAGTAAGGAGACGTGCGGGGCTTATAGACACCACCTCGGAGAGCTTGTACCGGGGCGATCGCCAGTTCTGTTGCGATTGTGTCCATTTGCTCAAGACTTTCAACCGAACATGGCCCTCCCACAATCAGCAAGTCTGTTCCTCCGACTGCTACCTGGGCTGACAATTGCACAACGACCTGGTGATCATCATGAGATTTGCGAACGAGTTTGGCCTGTTGCATGGAGTTCTCCTGACATTAAGTAATTGGATTTGATAACACATTGACCACGAGCAGCGCATTAAAAAACCCGGAACTGGTTACGTTCCGGGTTGGCTAGAAATATTGCATCACCAACTTACCCGGAACGTGGGCGGGGCCAAAAATAAAAGCCAAAAAAGTAGCTTAGATGGGTGGATAAGCGGTTAAGCATGAGTATGTCGAGACAATAAACGCCGGTTCAGATTCGGTATCCATTAAAAAGACCGCAAGCTCTAATCGAACTGCGGTCCACCTAGAGGTTCATACGACGATGAATTCACCTCTGGTGAACCTCCGTAAACCAAAAATAAAAAAATCGCTTGCTGAGAATCATAGTTGACTGTCTAATTTTCCTAATTGAGTAGCTGCTCGAGCAGCGCCTTCTTGGATATGTCTAGAACATCTTTGGGACATCGTTGGACGCATTTCGCCCCGAAGAATATTTCTGAATATATCACCGGGCACATGTGCAGATTATCTGCGTCGCGTGCCTACACCTATCTTCTTAACAGAAGCAATCGAGTTGGGTCAAGACCTGATATGAGGAAACTATGACCCAACCCCTATGCTAAGCCTGCTGAGTTCGAGTCTGAACTCGCTCGTAAACGCGCTTGAGCTGGGCGATCGCCCGTTTCATCGCTTGTTTCTGTTCCGATGATGAGACATCGGATTGCAGTGCATCGAGCTGCTGGTGAGCTGTTTCTTGTTTGAGCAGCAATCGCTTCATACCCGGAACCGATGGAGAATCTGCTTTGAGAGCATCGATTTGCTGATCGAGCGTTTCAAGCTCAAGGGCAATCTGCTGAGCATACTCTTCGCCATCTGATCCAGACAGTGCTGAGTCGGAAGCATCGGATACAGACGCCTCTAATCCAGATCTGTCCGGTGAAGACGCTGCTGGCTCATCAGACGAAACAGCACTTCCATCAACGGGCCGATCTGGAGCACTACAAGCACCCAGCACAGCCGACGAGAGCAGAAGCGCTGCAAACGCAGACCTGACTAAATTGTTCATACAGAGTGGTGACCTTCTCGCGTCTCAGCGAGATGAAAGTGGAATTAATTATTCTGCAGGCTCTTCTTCAGGAGCTTCCTCTTCACCCGCTGGGACTTCTTCGGGAGCTTCCTCAGTGCCAGTATCAGCACCGCCACAGCCTACCAACGCAAACGGAGATACAAGTCCTAAGAAAGCGAGTCCAACAACGATGGGCTTTGCAAATGCAGTTTTCACGATAAACCTCCTCGAATAAATCGATGCCGTGTATTACACGAACAAACCTATCATAAGCTAAATCAAGCTACAAGATAGCATAGCGAAAAAACCGGAGAATCGTGAGACGTTAGCTTGATGCCAGCATAATTCTTGTTATTTTCCACGATATATGCCGCATTCACCTTGCTTATGAAACCCGGATTTGCCATAACTAGGTTGGCTTCTAGCCGCTAGCCTAGAAAATTTCCCCAACATTTTAGATTCTCAGGATTTGCTCATTCTAGTCATTTGGTAGTCCGGCATAATACTTTTGAGGAAAATAACTTCAATCTACTTATATCAACGTAGTACACGGGTATAAATACTATATAGACGTCAACGCTTAAGCAACAGGTCAATGTCTAGACTCCGGCGCAGGAAAGACGGGAAATTTAGGGCTAAGTCAACTGAAGATCGCAAAGTCCGTAGTATCCGAGCAACCGATTCAGCATGGGAATCCTTGGGGGATATTGCTGAGTCACAAAACATGACGCGGGCTGACCTGATGGAGAAAATGGTTCAGGATGGCAAGCTAGACTGCATTCAAGGGATTGACGTGCTTCAAGAGCTAGTCCATCAGCTTAAACCGGATCACGAATTACTACCAATTCAAGAACTGGTGCAGCAGCTTGAACCTGAGGCACAGATTGGCTCGCTTCGCGAGCTTGTTCAACATCTGCAACCCATTCAGGATCTTGTTCATCAACTCGACCCCATTCAAGAACTCGCTCAAAAGTTAGAACCCTTTCAGGAACTTGCTCAAAAGCTAGAGCCCATCCAGGAACTTGCTCAAAAGCTGGAAGCGATTCAAGGAGTCGGCCTTCTCCAGGCGCTGGGTAAAGATATCGATGTCGTGTCGGATACTGCGGCGGGTATAGAAGCTCTGCGAACAACGCCCAATCAGCTAGAAGTACTGGATAAACGTGCGATCGCCCTTGACATGATCCATCAATTTATCGAGGAATATGATTTGGAGCATAAAGTTGCGAACCCCCACGAATATCGTGAATATCAAGGGCTAGCAGACCTGGAAAAATGGCTCATGCGGCAGTCGGCGCTGATGTCGCTGGTTCACATCAATGGTCAATCCAATGGTCAATCCAATGGTCAATCGTCTTATCCCAGCCCAATTTGAATAGTGGGGAGCATCACACATTTGTAACTGTATCAATGTTTGTAGCGCGGACATCTTGCCCGCGTTGGCTACGCTAATTCTCAATTTTGGATTTTCGATTTTGGATCGACAGATATCGATGTTGAGAAGATTCCAGCCTGTGCGTAGTGTTCACTTCTTGCGGTGCGATCGCCCGTTTGCAACCATACCTGTGCAAGATATTCATCAACGATCACACTCTGCTTTTGTGCAACTCGTTAAAATATGTCAGCAGGGCAGTTCCAAACGTCACCTATGATCTCTGAACTACAGCAGGCACTTAATTCGATTCACGTTTCCGCCGACTGGGTTGGATTGCGCGTCGTCAAAGAAGCAATCAGCACCCGCTCCGTTCGGGATGGCAATCCGCAGAGAAACGGAAAATCTCTCGATCGCGGCATCATGGTCGAGGTTTTAGTCGATGGGCAGATTGGCTACGGCGCGACGAATTCTCTGAGTCCTGATGCGATTCAAGCCGCGGCTCAGACGGCCTATCAGCAGGCTAAGGCAGCGAGCCAATGGGCGCTTCATCCTTTCACAACCGCGGTACGCCCTAAAGTAGTGGGCAACTACGTCTCACCGTTTCTAAAGCCACTGGATGTGCTTAGTCCTGGCGATATCAACGATTTGCTGGTGCGGATCTGTAAGACGATGAAAATATCCGATCAGATCGTGCAGGCGATCGCCACCGCAGTGACTAATGAGACAGAGACGTGGTTTGTCAGCAGCAACGGCTCTGAGGTGTATCAAAAGTTTCTGATGCTGCAAACTCATTTTGGCGTGACGGCTCAAGATGGGGCGATCGTGCAACATCGGAGCGATCATGGGTTTCGTGCTCACTGTCACCAAGGTGGCTGGGAACTCTTTCCGTTAGACGCAATCTGGGATCAGGCGCAAACGGTTGGGGAACAAGGGATTGAATTACTCTCTGCTGATGATTGTCCGACGGCTACCACTCATCTTGTCCTCGCGCCTGACCAGATGATGCTTCAAATTCACGAAAGCGTAGGGCATCCCCTTGAGCTCGATCGCATCCTCGGGGACGAACGGAACTATGCAGGGGGCAGCTTTGTGAAGCCCTCAGACTTTGGTACGTTGTCCTACGGCTCGACGCTGATGAATATCACCTTTGACCCTACTGTGGCTGGAGAGTTTGCGAGTTATAACTTTGATGACACCGGGAATCCGGCAACTAAAGAATATTTGATTCGCGACGGGATGCTGATGCGAGGACTCGGGAGTCTAGAGAGCCAAACTCGACTCGGCGTTGCAGGAGTTGCCAATGCCCGTGCATCGTCGTGGAATCGCCCCCCGATTGACCGCATGGCAAATATCAACCTGGAGCCCGGCACCGAATCATTGGAGGAGCTGATCAGCGACATTGAACACGGCGTCTATATGGAAGCCAATCGCTCGTGGTCGATTGACGATCAGCGCTATAAATTTCAGTTTGGGTGCGAATATGCCAGGCTCATTGAAAATGGCACGCTGACTAAACCGTTGCGAAACCCAAACTATCGAGCTACAACGCCAGAATTTTGGCATAGCCTTGTCCGCATTGGGGATGCAAAAACCTGGGAAAACTACGGCACCCCCTATTGCGGCAAAGGGGAGCCCAATCAGGCCATTCGAGTGGGGCATGGCTCACCCGTCTGCGTCTTTGAACAAGTAGAAGTGTTTGGGGGAGATGCATGATGATTCAGGCTATGCCTACACGAATAATCGCCTCGTTTGAATCGACCTTTGGCCAGGTTGTCGACGCGCTTCTCAATGCCCTCAATGCTGACGAATATTTAACCATTCAGTTAGTCGGTGAAGATAGCCAGTTTATTCGGTTTAATCATGCCAGAGTCCGGCAAACCGGATGCGTTACTGACGGACAGATGAAACTGACGCTGATGCACAATCAGCGCATGAGCTTTCGGTCATTTCCGTTTCGGGGTGAATGGGATGGGGATTGGGCCTATGCAAAAGCGGCGCTCGACGAGCTACGTCAAGAGGTTCCGCAGCTTCCTGTTGATCCCTATTTGGTGCTCCCAACAGGAAATGCGACCAGCCGCGATCGCCACCAAGGACAGCTCCTTTCACACGATTCGGCGGTCGATGAAATCTTGCCTGCCGTAAGTGGGCTAGACTTTGCAGGAATTTATGCGGGAGGCTTGTCTATTCGGGCGTATGCCGATTCGGTTGGGCAACGCCATTGGTTTGCGACAGACTCATTTGCGCTCGATTATTCAATCTTTGCTGACGACGGGCAAGCCGTTAAGGGCACGTTCGCCGGAACTGACTGGGATGCGCACTCCTATGCTGAAACCCTAGCCACGTCAAAGCGCCAGCTTGAAAAACTTGCGCGATCGCCCAAACAGGTTCCCAAAGGACACTATCGCACCTATTTTTCGCCGGCGGCAGTTGCAGATTTGGTGAGCATGTTTTCGTGGGGATGTGTGAGTGAGGCATCCCTCCAGCGAGGGGGAAGCGCATTAGGTGCCCTCCAGAGAGGTGATAAAGCGCTGTCGCCGCTGTTTACGCTCAGCGAAAATTTTGCCCGTGGATTGGTGCCTCGCTTCAACGATTTGGGAGAAGTCGCTCCAGTAGAGTTGCCCCTGATTAAAAACGGCAAACTTATGAACACGCTGATCAGTTCTCGGACTGCCAAAGAATACGGCAAAACGGCTAATGGGGCAGCTAGTGGAGAATATCTGCGATCGCCTGAGGTCAGCCTAGGCACCCTATCCACCTCAGATATTCTCCCCGCTCTTGATACGGGGCTGTATGTCTCTAACCTGCACTATCTCAACTGGAGCGATCGCCAAAATGGTCGCGTCACGGGCATGACTCGCTATGCGTGCTTTTGGGTAGAAGACGGAGAGATGATTGCTCCCATCAAAGATCTTCGATTTGATGAAAGCCTCTACCGATTTTTTGGCGAGAATCTCATCAACCTAACCAATGTTCCAGAATTTATTCCTGAAGTAGGCACCTACGGACTGCGAGATTTGGGTGGGACCTGGGTTCCCGGTGCGCTTGTCGAAGGATTTACCTACACGCTCTGATGGGTGACCTATGTGAACCGTATCAAATGGTATACACGGGCGATCGCGCATCCCTTAACACAGCATTAGCCAGCTTAGGACATGACTTCTGACTCAAACCAAAGCCGGGGAAGCTGGCATGCAACTGCACAAAGAACTGTGGCGGTTGATATAAAATCTACCCAAGGCCTACACAGGCAGGGAACTCGATGGCGTTGAAGGGGACGGTTCCGTTTGGGATAACTTGGCAGGTTTCTCTGCTATTAGTTTGGGCTGAAGATAGAGATTCTCGACTAATACGGCTGTTCCCGCAAACCACGGCGGCACAATGAGCGCCCCAATAATACCGAGTACTTGAATTCCCCCCAACACTGCCAAAAGCTGATAAAGCGGATGAATCCCTACTGACGACCCCACAAGTAATGGATCAAGCACATAGGTTTCAAGGTTTTGAATCACTATAAACAGCAGAAACACCCACAGCAGAATCCACCAGCTTTGTGATACTGCAACAGCAAGCGCAGGAATCGCACCCAAAATGGGACCTAGAAACGGAATGAGATTGGTTACAGCGGCGATCGCCCCTAGACCAATCGCAAAATCTGATAAGCCAATAACGCTTAAGGTCACTGTGATAACAAGCCCTAAAATGGCCGAGACAATGATTCGTCCACGGATGTAGCTACCGATGCGATTGCTAATCGGAGCTACCTGAGCTGCGAGGCGCTCATCCCAAGGTTGCGGAAATAATCGGGTGACGCTGTGAACCAGCGTTCGGCTATCTGAGAGCATGTAGCCTGAGAGAAATAGCGACAAGATGAGGCTAAACACTCCGCCCACGATCCCTGTCGTGAGACTAAAAGATCGGATTAGCAGCTTCTGGGTTGAGCGAATGGCCCACGTGGTGAGTCCCTGGACATCTAAGACCTGGTCAAACAGTTGATTAATAAGCTCGGGACGCGTATCGCTCTGGGTCATCACCCAGTTTTCCGCTACAGATAGCAAGTTTTTTAGCGAAACAGGTACTTGCCGAATCAACCGCTGAATTTGTTCAAAGATAGTGGGACCAATCAACAGCCCTGCTCCTGTCAACCCAGCAACCAGAGTTAAGTAAACTAAAATGACAGTCACCCAACGAGGAATTCGGAACTGTTCAGCCCAATCTACTACGGGCGAGATTGCCGACGCCAGCACCACCGAAATCAGCAGCAACACAATCAGGCTGCGTACCTGCCAAACCACAATGACCAGCAAGAAAATTGCTGGAATAAGAAGTAATGTTGTCAACGAAACTGTGATTCGCTGTTCAGGCAACAGTGTCAATCCATTCGCCTCCCAATGATGTTATGCATTCATTTTGCCAATAGTTTGGAAAATTACGGGCCTATCCAAGGGTAAAGAATAGCCCGATAAGGGGGTATCGTTCTGACATTATTCTGAATACTGTTCTGACATTAATCATAGGCCGATAACTAAATTTAGCTATCGTAGGGACATTGGCTGTTCTAAGGATAGAGATTGATTAATGCTCTCCTGTAAGAGGTTTGAGAGCAAAAGGCATACTGGCTCTGTAACCGCGTTAATTCAACCCTGTGATAGCGAACGTGATGGCGGGGGCACGCTGTTCCTTCGAACTGGGAGCACTATGGATGGCATTATAGCAGCGATCGCCCGATGTGCTGGTTATCTGAGTAACGTTGTTCGACAGACTCCAGCAAAACTACGGGGGTAGGTGTGTCGTAAGCCCCCGCGCCGCGAGGGCTCACGACACGTTCAACGTGTTCAAGATTGTCGCCCCAGACGGTGACATTGATTACTGGGCAACTAATGACCTCGAGATGAGTGAACTGCAACGACTCAAGTGGGCTGACTTCGAGTGCTCGATTGAGGAATACCATCGCGGTTTGAAACAGTGTTGCGGCGTCGAAAGCGCCCAAGTGCGCTCCTCCAGGGCACAGCGCAACCATATTGGCTTTGCCATTCGAGCCTTTCTGCGCCTAGAGATGCATTGGTTCAACACGGGCGTGAGTTGGGACGAGAGCACACTCAAAATTGTGCGCGAAGCCGTGCGATCCTATTTAGCCGCTCCCACCATTAAGCTAGTTCCAACTGCGTAAGTCCTGAGCTTTCACCTTTCACCTTTCACCTTTCACCCTTTTCTTGCCTCACCTCCATCGCCACAGCTCGAATGCCTTCAGCAATTTCTCGGAACGCTTCGTCTTGATTATCCCAGGTGGTGACAGGCTGGTAGTTTGTGGGCAGCACAGTTAACGAACTAAAAGACGCACCTGTCCAATCTACCGGGCGCAACAGGATGGGAATGACGTGGGCTTCGTTTGCTTGATGTCGCTCCATTGCCCGTTGGATTTCGAGGGTGTAGCAGGTGTCGTCGGCTAGGGAGTTGGCGCTGATCAGCAGCAAAATGATGTCGGCGGTGTTGGGTTGTACTTTACGCTCCGTGGCCGGGGGCTTCACTCATCTTGTCAAGGTAGGTGATCGCTACTTTCGCCAAAAGGCTTTCTTCCAGATAGTGCTTGGCGACTTCTCCAAGGGTGGCTTTAATCGCTTGTGAGTGACGTTCGGGATTGAGGAGTTGCTGGTGAAGCGTGACCAGCCGATGATTGGGAGACTGTTTGATGTCCGTAAATTCAGTATCAATAATGGCCAGTACTTCAGTTTCAGTGGTGACGTTGGGATGCTAGACTTGAAGCTGGGTAATCGGGGTTTGCAAGTTTGCGATCGCTGCTTCAACTTCAGGATCAACAGCATGATTGTGCTGACTTTCGATGTAGGTCTCCACGCGCTCGAAGATTTGAACCTTTTCGGCTTTTGGGAAGTTGTATTTTGAGGGTTCTGTCATACTTAACCTTTCCGAATTATTAATTCCAGAGTCGTTGAATAGGGTAGGCATCTATTTGAGTATCTTGGCTGACGAGAGCCAGAGAATGATGGGTAGCTTGAGCAATGAGAAGTCTGTCAAAAGGATCGCGGTGGTGCAGAGGCAAAGACAGATATACCGTTCTCAAATAGGACATGAACAATAACCGTACATGAATGCTTTAGGAAAAGCGAAGGTTTGCAAATGCGTTACCAGTCCAAATAGCAACTTAACCGACTTGAATTTCTTGCACATGCGA
>JBNPEG010000127.1:0-8596 GCA_051117555.1 Elainellaceae cyanobacterium
TAGAGGTTTATGGGGATAGAGATGTTCGACTACTGAGACGTTTTATCCGCGATAACTTCGAGTATTCGCTTGCTGACATCGGTGGAGCTAGTCCAGAAGATTGGGCAGAAGAGTTAATTGAAAAGTCTCGTTCTGAAGGCTGGATTGATAGCTTATATACAAAGTTCTGTGAGTTAAATCCCGATCACTCATCAGTTGCGGATCTTCAACGTGAGTTGCAACCTGTACCTCTCATTAAGGATGTCCCAAAGCTAGTTAAAGAAGACTTACAAACGTTATTTGAACATTTTTCTCCATACGATTTCGCTGGTGTCCAAAAAGCATTTCTCTACGCTTTTAAGTTAATCTATGGTGATCTTTGGGACATACGTCCAGATCATCCCCCTTTGAATGATTTGAAACAAATTCAAAGCTTATTAGAAACTTACGATAATCCAAAGCTGGCAGTACAGTTTGTAGAGCATGGCATTGCTGAGTTGCGACAAACTAGCAAAGAACAAACAAGAGATTTCATTCCCTTAGAGGCATGGCGCGATCGCATTTCTCAAGAGCACAATATCTCGCCTGAAAATCCTGAACCAATTATCCCGAAGGATAAACAAGGTTATTTGCTTGTGGCCTTGAAAGAAAGTGGCCGAGTCACACAGGAAGGGCCTTCTGTGAACGTATTTACCGAATTACACGTCATTGGAGAAGCGAACCCAATCGAATTTGATGCTACTTCAGTGACGTGTTCACTAGACGAGGTTGCTGGGCATTTATCTAATTGGATTCGAAAAGCTGAAGATGCATTAATTCCTTATCGATGTGGCAGAGTTACCCTTGAATTGTTTCTGCCCTGCGTACATTTAGAAAAGAATTTCGAGGATGAATGGGAAGTCCGGAACGAGCAAAATCGTCCTCGTTCTATAGGGAGGCATCGAGGGGTAGTGGTGCGATCGCTCGAACGTGTCTTAAACGGACCAACACAGATAGTTTTAAGCCAAAACTGGGAGCTGCTGAAGAAATATGTGCAAGAGGGTAATGCCGGTGACAAGTTTCACGTGCAAGAAGATTGCCCCACTCCTGGAGATTTGGAGGGATTTTTAGAAAACATGCCTGGGTTAAAGTTGGTTGCTGGATTGCCGACGGATCGTGAACAGCGTCAGGATATTCTCTACGATATTATTAATTCCGCTGTGCCGATCGCCCTATGGTCAAGCGACATGGATGTTTGTACAGCCGCTGAGAGACTAACTGAGTTTGATAACTTGCTTCGAGAAAGCTGTTTGATAAACTTCTCTGACTTAGCCCAGAAATGGAGAGTGAAGCGTACGCAAGCTAGAAATGAAGTGATCAAGCATCTTAGACTACTCTGTGACTGCCCAGATCGTTGTCCAAATTTGCCAGACCCAAATCGGGATGAAGATCTGCTCGTTGCTTCTTAGTAACTACACTTAAACGCCCATGACCTGGAAATATTTTCACGGTAACTGTAACGACCACACTAATCCGCTGGCGGAATTGCCCGATCGACCACCTTGGCGAGAATTTTTGCCTCAAGATGTAGTGGATGAGGCTAGGGATAAAGCCTACTGGGGAAAACTTCGTGATTTGGCAGCGTCAGATACCCGTTCAGCTCAGCGTGGGCAGAGCTTTCGGGTACAGACAGATAAAGACGGCTATTCAAAAATCATTGATGCAGTCAACGCGGCAATCCACCTGCGGCGTCCACTTTTAGTTACAGGAGCCCCTGGATCTGGTAAAACATCTCTAGCTTATGCTATTGCGTATGAGTTACAGCTCGGCCCTGTGTTGACTTGGCCTATCACAGCACGTTCCAACCTGATAGATGCCGAATATCGCTATGACGCGATCGCCCGTTTACAAGACGCTCAACTCGACAAAACCCGTGACAGTAGTGATGGGAAGTTAGTTAAAGAAGAAGGTGACTTGGGTGACTATATCCAATTAGGACCAGTGGGAACCGCATTTTTGCCCTCCCGCTTACCACGGGTGTTGCTAATCGATGAAATCGACAAAAGCGACTTGAACTTGCCTAACGATTTGCTGAACTTGTTTGAGGAAGGGGAGTTTGAGATCCTAGAATTAGTGCGACGCAAACAACCTAGAGGAGACAAAGCGAATCAAAACGCTACAGTCATGGTTCGGACTGACGATGATATCGAAGTACCTATTGCAAATGGAAGGGTGAGATGCTGCGAATTTCCGATTGTGATCATGACTAGCAATGGAGAACGCGACTTCCCTCCTGCTTTCCATCGGCGCTGTTTGCGGGTGAGAATGCCTGACCCTACTCCAGAATCACTGTTGCCTATTGTGCGATCGCATTTCGATGAAGCAGATCCAAGCGGTTGGACGAAAACTAAAAAGCACCTCACAGACCTCATTGATAAATTTCTAGATAAAGGTAACAAGGCAGATCGGGCTACAGATCAACTCCTCAATGCAATCTACTTGATGACTCGCGAGGAAAGCCCTAGCGAGCAAGAAATGAAAAGGCTGCAAGATCTGCTGTTCAAGCGGCTGAGCGAGGCGGACTGATGGCAATTCCAGGAGAGTCAGGGGTATCAAAGTATCCTAGTGATGAGCTAATAAAGTTGCTTGTCAAGGAGCAGAAATTCACTAGCATCGAAATTGCAGAGACACTTTGGCTGGCTTTACGGATAGAGCCGACAGCTACGATTACGCCAGATGAGCCGAAGGCTTCCGAGTCAATTACCTCCGTTTCGTCTTCTGAAACCACAGTGGCAGATTTAGATAACGCGCTGCCGCCGCCACCCGCTCCTCCAGAACCCAGAGCAAACATTGCAACCCCTACAACACCAAGAGCCGGCGTCTTGCCAACCCAAGCCCTTCCTGTTTGGCTCGCTGATCCGGGAATGTTGACCAATCCGTTGGATATAATTCGATCGCTGAAGCCCTTGCTTCGACCAAGAGATGCGGGCATTGGTCGTAAGCTTAATGAACCCGCGACAGTAAACCGCATTGCTCGTACACAGCTATGGGTGCCGATTCTAGAACCAGAGCAGGAACCTTGGTTCGATATTATTCTGGTGGTAGATCGTGGGTCGTCTATGCACATCTGGCAGCGTTTAGTAGATGAGCTAGTCCGCATCCTGCGTCGATATGGAGCTTTTCGAGATGTGCAGGCGTTTGACATTGAGATTAATCGTGGGGCTCAAAAAGCAGATGATCAAATACTGTTGCGATCGCACCCCGATCGACCAGTTCACCGTCCTAGTGAGCTAATTGACCAACGAGGCCAACGGATTGCCATTCTCCTAAGTGATTGTGCAGGTACGTATTGGTGGGATGGAAAGCTGCTGCCAATGCTGCAAGACTGGGGCAAGGTTATGCCCACCGTAATCTGGCAGATGTTGCCAGAGTGGATGTGGGAAAGAACTGCTTTAGGACGAGGCACCACAATAGCGCTTAGGAATGACATTCCAGGGGCTGCAAATCAACAATTGAAGACGAGGGTACTAAAGCGGAAACCACCTGAAAATGTTGACCAGCGAGTGTCAATGCCGGTGGTCACGAGTGAGGTGCGAGACCTCAGCAATTGGAGCCGAATGCTTGCGGGCGATCGCCGTGAAGCAACACCAGGGTTTCTTCTGCCTTTGCAAGGAGGGTCAATTCCGAAATCAAAAAGTATTGAAGAGCTTGCTTACGATCGTGCTGAACAACTCAAACTCGAAACTGATGATGGTGTTTCGGAGGCAGCGATCCACCAAGAGATAGCTGCAATCGCCCGCGAAAGAGTACAGCGCTTTCGAGAGTTGGCGTCTCCTCCAGCACGACGGCTGGTGATGCTGTTAGCGGCTTCACCCGTAATTACTCTGCCAGTGATGCGGCTAATTCGTGATTCTATGCTGTATGAGGCGCGATCGCCCTTGCCAGTAGCAGAGGTGTTTCTGAGCGGCTTATTGCAGCGTCTTCCAGAACAGAATGATATTGAATTGGATTTAGTGCAGTATGATTTTGTTCCTAAAGTCCGCGATGTCTTATTAGAAGTGTTGCCAAAGGTAGACACTATTGAGGTGATCAACAGCATAACGGCAGCGGTAGAAAAGCGCTGGAACCAATTCTCCAAACATGATTTTCGAGCCTTCTTGCTGAATCCCAGTGTTCAAGCTCCAGAAGAGTTAGAAGGGCTGCGCTCCTTTGCAAGCATCACGGCAGACATTCTGGAACAGCTAGGGGGTAAGTATGCTGACTTTGCACAACAACTCCGCTATGGAGCAGGTGAAGAGCTGCCAAAAGAATCTGACGAAGAAGAACCTGACGATTTCCCGCTAGAAGACCTGGAGTATGAAGTTGCCGAATTCGTTAACTTCCCTCCCCTGCAACCTTACGAATATCAATCAGCAACCATCACCGCCATCCTCGATCGCTTTGATTTCGAGACAGCCACGATCGCCAAAGAAAATCGCTCGTCTACATCCCGTCAAGATTGGACCATCCAACGTCGCCAAGCTGCCACCTGGGGCTATACCGAAACCCTGACCACCGAAATGGGTGAGGATATCGGCCTGGATATGATTGCCATCCCCGGTGGAAGCTTCATGATGGGAGCACCCACGACTGAACCAGAAAGTTTGGACAGTGAGCGGCCTCAACATGAAGTCACTCTCCAGCCGTTCTACATGGGACGTTATCCAGTGACTCAGGCTCAGTGGCGGATTGTGGCAGGCTATCCAGAAGTGGAGCGATCGCTCGATCCTGACCCATCTAATTTCAAGGGAGACAATCGCCCCGTTGAACAGGTGAGCTGGGATGATGCTCAGGAATTTTGCAAACGGCTATCTGCCGCAACGGGGCAAGAGTATCGTCTGCCAAGTGAAGCCGAATGGGAATACGCCTGTCGTGCTGGGACTGAAACCCCGTTTTATTTTGGCGAGACAATTACAAGCGAGTTAGCAAGCTATGACGGGCAATCCACTTACAATGATGGCCCGAAAGGAAAAAATCGTAGAAAAACTACTGAAGTAGGCAACTTTCCGTCAAACGATTGGGGTTTACATGACATGCACGGCAATGTATGGGAATGGTGTGAAGATGACTGGCATAGCAACTACGGGCGAGCCCCTGCTGATGGGAGTGCTTGGGTCGAGGCGGATCGCAAAGGAACGGGAAGGCTGCTGCGCGGCGGTTCCTGGTACGACTTTCCTGGGATTTGTCGGTCTGCCTTTCGCGACTACGGTTCGCGCGATACCCGTTACTTCGGTTTCGGTTTTCGGGTGTGTTGCGTGCCGCCTGGGATTCTTTCTTCTTAGCTCTTAAGCTCTTAGCCCCTTAGCGCTACGATTTTCTTAGCCCTTTTTCCCTCGCCGAAGGCGATCGCGATATTTTGCAAAAAACCAGCAGTGAACTTCCTATTGTGCAAAAGACCTATGACCTCATCAAGTGGTATGTGCCAATTTTGAATCGCCTCCCCCGTGACCATAAATTTGGATTGGGCGATCGCATGGTATCGACGCTCTATGACCTACTGGAAGGTTTCGTTGCGGCTCGCTATGCCAGCAACAAGCTCGCAATCTTAAAACCCCTCAGCGGCAAACTCGATATTTTGCAATACCAGACTCGACTGCTGCTAGATTTTCAGCTTATGGAGGTAAAGCGCTACGAATATGCCAGCAGGCTATTAGACGAGTTAGGCCGGCAATTGACGGGTTGGCTGGGGCAGCAACGAAATGTAGAATGAAGCGCCATGGCAACTTATATCCACAAATCACCACCTTCGAGAATTTGCTAGATGCGGCTAAGAAAGCCCAACGCCAAAAGCGCTATCGCGATCCTGTCCTCGCCTTCAACTACAACCTGGAACATGAGCTATTGCAACTGCAACGAGAACTTCAGTCAAAAACCTATCAGCCAGGCGGCTACAAAACCTTCGAGATTTATGAGCCCAAACGACGGCTGATTTCGGCTGCACCCTATCGCGATCGCGTCGTGCATCATGCTTTGTGCAATATCATCGTACCAATCTTCGATAGAACCTTTATTTCTACAACCTATGCAAACCGCATTGGCTATGGCTCCCATCGCGCTCTACGGCAATTTGTGCACTATGCCCGCTCCAGTCGCTATGTCTTGCAATGTGATATCTGTAAATATTTTCCCAGCATTGATATTGCTATCCTTAAACAGCTCATTCGCAGAAAGCTCAAGTGCCGCGATACGTTGTGGCTCATTGATACGATTCTCGATACTCCCAGTAACATCGAAAGCCCGATTGACTACTTTCCAGGTGACAGTCTGCTGACGCCGCTTGAGCGTCCCAAAGGTCTTCCTATTGGCAATCTCACCAGTCAGTTCTTTGCTAATGTTTATCTCAATGGCTTTGACCGCTTCATCAAAGAAACGCTCAACGTTTCGAAGTACCTGCGCTATGTTGACGATTTTTCCCTCTTTAGTGATAACTGCGATTTCTTGCAGAATTGTCGAAGCCAAATCGAAACTTATCTCGCCAGCTTGAGGCTCAAAATCCATCCCATCAAAAGCCAACTCACACAAACCCGTTATGGCGCAATTTTTGTCGGCTTTCGCGTGCTGCCCGATCGCATTCGCGTTCGCAATCATAATCTGCAAACTGGACGTAGACGCCTCAAACGACTCCAAACTGCCTATGCCAGTGGTCGGTTATCTGAAGAGGAAATTGCCCGGAGTCTGCAAAGCTGGAACGCTCACCTGACTCATGGCAACACCTGGCGGCTCCGCCAGCACATCTTTAACAATATAGACCTGCCCTACCCGTTAAAGTAATAGTGGGGCGGGCAACCAAGCTGCTGCGCGGCGGTTCCTGGAACAACAATCCTAGGAATTGTCGGTCTGCCTATCGCAACAACAATTCGCGCGATAACCGTAACAACAATATCGGTTTTCGGGTGTGTTGCGTGCCGCCTAGTACTCTTCGCTGTCAGAGCTGGCTGGTGGGAATCAGTCGGGAGTACATGAAGAGTCCAGACCCGTTCCGGTGATGCGAATGCATCCAAAAATAACCAGCGGCTGGATAGCTTGGTAGGATTTCTCCGAAGAGTCATCTAGCCGCGCCCTCTTTGACCACGTCTCTCATCCACATATGGCTGACAGAACCACTCTCCCCGAACGACGCCTCGTGATTAGCCGCCAAACCCACAAAGGGCAACACTTCATCGAACAGTTGAATGAAACCGCTCGCCTCGACATGATACTGATTCCTGGCGGTTCCTTCTTGATGGGTCAGACAGAAGCCGAGAGATCAGAGTTGATTGCTCAGGTCGGCGAGGACGATTACCAAAAATATCATGTTCGCGAGTTACCGAGACATCCAGTAACCGTGCAACCGTTTTTCATGGGTCGTACTCCTATCACTCAACTTCAATGGCGAGCAGTAGCAAACTATCCACCCGTTGAGAGTGACCTAGATCCTGATCCGTCCAACTTTAAAGGAGACAACCGCCCGGTCGAGCGGGTGAGTTGGGATGACGCTACTGAATTTTGTCGGCGACTCTCTCAACAAACAAGTCGCACCTATCGCCTGCCGACTGAGGCCGAATGGGAATATGCTTGCCGTGCTGGGACTGAAACGTCCTTTCACTTTGGTGAAACGATTAGCGATGAGCTGGCGAACTATTGCGCTCAAGATGAAGAAATTGAAGGAACTCTATATAAGGGAACATATGGTCGCGGTATTCAGGGGGAATATCGGGAACAGACAACTGAGGTCGGAATCTTCCCTGCGAATCGGTTTGGCTTGCATGACATGCATGGCAATGTATGGGAGTGGTGTGAAGACGACTGGCATGACAGTTATGAGGGTGCTCCAGATGATGGGAGTGCTTGGGACGAGACGGATCGCACAGAAACTTATCGGCTGCTGCGCGGCGGTTCCTGGGACTTCGATCCTAGGGATTGTCGGTCTGCCTTTCGCGACTACGATTCGCGCGATAACCGTAACTACGATTTCGGTTTTCGGGTGTGTTGCGTGCCGCCTAGGGCTCTTCTTAGCTCTTAAGCCCTTAGCCTCTTAGCTCTGGGCTTTTTCTTAGCCCTTTCATCGAGGCTTGGTGTTTTTAACACCAAGCCTCGATTTTTAAAAATCCCTCCTAGCTGTCTATAGCAATTTTCAATTTCGCTAAGTACAGAAATGGTGATAGGGCTGACGCTGACAAGCGCTTAAATCGTGCCCAACGACTCATTCAATCATTTTTTTCCATGAGCTAGCTATGACCATTGTTTGTGACAATTCATCGGCTCAATTGTCTGAATTTAAGCATTTGCTGGAAATAGGATTCCTATACAATTCGGTTTCTGTCCTCCAAGCTTGCGATCGCTTCAATGAATCATGGCAATGGGCGATCGCCTCAGACGACAACTCGTTAGACATCGTTTGGTTAGTCGAAGCCCTCTCACGCTTTGAAGACGGCTGGGAAGTCACCCCCGATAACTGGGTGATCAGCAAACCAGACTCCAAAATCGAGCTAGTTCAGATGACCAGCATCGTCTCAGAAGCCAAACGCTCTCCCAAGCAGCTAGAGCCTGTTACAAGGCAAAACATGACAATCCCACTGATTGCAACGGCAGTGCTAAGCTTTGCCCTCGGCCTGCTCAC
>JBNPEG010000127.1:8696-14559 GCA_051117555.1 Elainellaceae cyanobacterium
GAAATTAAGTTACTAGTTCGAGAACAGTCAGAAACCGCCAAACAGCAGGCAGAAGTGGCACGACAGCAGGCAAATAGCGTCAGTGTGCTAGCTCAAGCTGTAGAGCGTCAATCTAGCATCATCGATCGGATTCTGCCCCGTGAATAATTGCCGTGTAACAGGCTTATTTCAGCAGATATGGCCTTAACGAAAACCAGCTTCACCCCTTAATGGAACAGTGGCAAAACCACTGTGATCCGAGTGCCAGAGGCTCTAGCCGATGAGATTTTGATTCTGGCGCGCGTCAGATGGATACTAAAAATTTGCCTTGTAACAGCGGCTCTGAGAAGGCTTCAGACCAGCAAATCACTTTAGAGGCGATCGCTCAATTCTTAGAGCAGCGACGGCAAGAATGGGGCTCAAACAAGGCCCAGCGACACGGTGAGTTTAATCCTCACGGTGTTCGATCTGAGTGTGACACCTAAAGTGCAGAATAAGTGCAGAATGCGGGTTAAAACGTCTTCTTGGACGATTTAAACTTCGAAAACGGCTTTGCCGTTTCTGAGCTAGACAAAGCCGCTTTGTTATTATGCGGATCGATGCAGGTCCGCGATGTTATGTCTATCTACTTCCAGCCTGCTGGAGGAGCAATTTCTTCTTCATCCACCTTACTAGCTCGTGCTCCAGGCTTATTGACGATCTGTACAGTACTCGCCTGCAAACCTTTCTGTCTTAAGGTGGCAAATATTCGAACTCCGGTGCCAATTTCTAGGCGATCGAAATCATTATTGAGGACGCTATTGCGATGAAAATAGACTTCACGCCCATCCAGAGTTTTGATAAACCCGTAATCATCTTCTGGAAACAGCTTTGTAACAATTGCACCCATCGACTGATCGTCATGATGTTTCACTTCGCGGTGCTGCCGCTCGTTGAGCTCTATGAGTTGGCGACGAGCCGCGTCAAATGCTTCACGAATTAAAGTTTCTAGGGGTTGATATTGGGTGCCTTGACCCGGACTTTTATCAACTGCTAATTCGTGACCCGGTGGAACTCGCAAATCAATGCGAACTCGATAGGGAGTTCCGCTACTGGGATGTTCATGAGGCTTTTCGATTGCAATGCGACAACTACTAATGTGATCACATACGTCTTCTAGCTTCTCGACTTTCTCTCGAATCAGTGACTCAAGCGCCTCCGTTTTATCGACATGGCGATAGCTAATCTCTAGTGGAACGTTCATACTGAATACCAATTCGACAATATATAGCCCTACGGGCTTAGATTTGTGTGTATAACCCACGCGGCACGCAGGTTATACACTTCCCCTGATTACTCATCAAATCATCCAGAGGAATTGCTGAAGCTAGCGCGCAACAGATTCTGGCCAAAGGTCTTCAATCGCTTTGGGCATCATTCCCTTGACCTTCTCGATTTCGCCTGCTGAGACGCGATTTGCCAAAACTTTGAACGTAGCACGAGCAACTTGCTCTGCGTCAACGTTGGGATCAACGTTTTGAAAGTACTCTCGAATTCCGGCGAGAAACTCGTCTTTAGACCGCTCTTTGCTTGGATTTGTTACGGGTCGCCATCCTTCATAGTAGAAGCCCGCTAGTAGAATAGGCAGTTGAGCACCCAGATGGGCAGCTTCTTCGGTTGTTAGGCGATCGCGCAACACATGTAACGTATTTCGCAACCCTTGAAATGCGCGATGCTTGTCATCCCAACCGAGGGATGCAGCGACATCGTTAACCCAATCATTGGTTTTTTGAGTGGTTGTGTCAAATACGGATAGTCCTGTCATTGTCATAGAAATACCTCCTTAATTGAAAGTGGTCAAAACGGATACTGCTGCATCAAGTCGTACGTTGCTGGGGCGTTTACACAGCAGTTAAAGTCGTTGGCATCGGTGATTCTACTTTGTCACCCAAACGGGCGCGATACAGAGACGCCAGACGCTGCTCACAGCGAGCAAGATTGGATTCAATCTGAGACATCAGATTGACTGTGATCGGATCGGTGATTCGACTGCTCAACTTTGATAAGTCAACGATTCCAGTCTGAATGTCACCTAAGGCGCGGCGCATGATGGATTCATCATTGCTGGACTGAAGCCAATTGATTAAGGTCGCATATGCGTCACTGCCAATTGCTTGCCACGTTACTTCTTCATCAAATGCTTGAAGTCGACTCTCCAGCATTGCAACATGGTTTTGTTTGATCGAGCGAATCTCATCTAACACCAACTTCAATTCTTGATCGACGGTGCGATCGCCATACTGGCGAAAGGCTTCCAGGGTATATCGTTCACCAATAACGACAATATTCAGAACATTGACGATGTCTTGCTTACTAGAACCGCCCCATTCTTCTGCAAGCTGCCACCATTCAAACGATTGATCAGACGTATCGGGAAAGGTTGTGCCGTCGATTCCGACACCTAGATTGCTCAAGACCATCACCGTAAAGAGTGATAAATCGCCAGGACGACGCGAAGTAATTAAGTTTTTATCAACGACGACAGGTTCATCTACGTAGGTTGCACCTGCGTTTTGCATATCAACCCGTATGGAGCGATATCCTGTCGCTTGGCGATTTCGGAGCTGATCCGCCTCAATTAACACTTGGGGACCATGACACACCGCAGCAACTAATTTGTTTTGCGCCATCGCATCAATCACTAAGCGGACTGCATTCGGATTCGTGCGAATGCGATCAGGAGCAGCGCCACCCGGAATAACAATCGCATCAAAGTCTTCTGAACGAACTTCGGTTGCTGTTGCAGTCGGCTTAATTGTTGCCTGTCCTCGCTTCCCTTTGTATTCTTCATTCATGCGAGATCCTAAGACGGTTACATTTGCCCCCGCCTTCTGCAATGCATTGTAGGGAATCGAAAACTCGGAATCTTCGAAGTGATTCTCAATGAGAATAGCGACTCGCTTTTGACGACTTCCATTTGCATTAGCCATAGTATGCCTCCTAGCTCATATTGTTGTCCTTTAGACCGTTATCTAATGCTGTTGATACCGATCTGCTGGCGCGTATAATTTCTGCATATTCCAAGTCCATGAAGTATGAAATATAGCGGTATGCGCTTGGGTTAAGTACGGTGGTATGGGGCGCGGCGCACCCCCACACCACTGTTTCTGCATTTAACGCAATTGCACATTGCTATAAATAAAGTCAGCTTAGAAATTTCCATAAGAACTCCCACTCCGAATTTGGTGGGAGATCTTGTTATCAAGCGTCAGGCAAGAAATTCACCCAATTACATGCGCCCTTTGAGCAGTGCTTTAGCTCGCTCTGCACGATGGCGATTCTCTGCCTGAGCATCGCGAAAGAACTGCACTAAATCAGAATCACTCGCCTGCTCTGCATCAGAAATGTACTGTTCATACAGTGCAGCACCTTCTAAAGAGTGATAGAGGATGCTAATCAAGTTAAATTCGGGATTTTGAGTGCCTGTGTCACACTGAGCTTTATTGATCGTAACCATGTTGAACCTCCTAAAGTTGGCTAGATATAACGCCACACAGTTAAGCGGCGTATATCAACGTATATTGAAATATATGGTTAAGGTTGATGCGCCATTAATGCGCTGAATTCGACGTGTCGACCCTAAAAGCAGTCAGCGTTCATCTCGTTACGCGACCACCTGATGAACGTATCTGAGAAGTATTTGAAATGCTGGTGCTGGGCGTTCGAATACGACTATTCAGATTTGCCCTCAACCGCTGTTTAAATAGTAAAAAATTAGACCGTCAATTCTCCTCGATCGAAAGGGATAGATCCTAGCGATTCGAATGGCATAAATCCCAACTATTTTTTGTTACTGAATGATTCATTTGGCAATTTCGATCGCCCATCTGATACCCCTTCTAACCGATTCAACTATGCCTGGGTGCTCATTTTGTATCGATTAATCAGCCCGCCGCAGAGCATAATTTCGACTTGGCGATCGCTCAGGCTATGAGTCGTCTCATAAATCCGATCTTTGTTCAGATTCACCACCTTAATCGGATGTCCCTGCTGGAGTGCTGCCCGCATTCCTTGCAGTTGCAGTTCGTCTCCTTCATCAATCGTGTCGTAGTCTTGAGGGTTGGCAAACTCAAGGGGCATGATGCCGAAATTAACTAAATTCTGCCAGCCGATGCGGGCGTAGGATTTCGCCAAGACGGCAACTTGTCCCAAATATCGAGGGGCGATCGCCGCATGTTCTCGGCTTGATCCTTGGGCGTAGTTGTTTCCCCCGACGATAATATGTCCACCATATTTTTTGCTTGCAGCTTCAGCTCGTTCTGCAAAGGTTTCATCCTTCAAGTAATAGACGAACTGACTAATTCCTGGAATATTGCTCCGAAACGGCAGCACTCGCGCTCCAGCCGGTAAAATTTCATCGGTTGAAATATTGTCTCCGACTTTCAAAAGCACGGGCACCTTGGCGTCACTCACTAATTCTCCAAACTCAGGAAACGATTTGATATTGGGTCCTTTTTCCAAGTCAACGGAGCGTCCGTCCTCGGGCGGAGCAACTAACATGTCAGTATTAATAATCTCTGTTTCCGGTTCCACATATTGCGGATACGTCATGCCGTAGAGCTGTTCTAGCTCGCGCGGATCGGTAATTTTGCCGGTTAGCGCGGCAGCAGCAGCGGTTTCGGGACTGCACAAATAGACCTGATCATCCGCTGTGCCCGATCGCCCTGGAAAATTGCGAGGCATCGTACGGAGCGAGATTTGATTAGAAGCAGGAGCCTGTCCCATGCCGATACAGCCCAAACATCCGGCTTGGTGATATCGAGCCCCGGCGTGCATGAGCGGGATAAATGCATCTGTAGTTGCCAAATTTTCGATGAGCTGCCGAGACGTTGGATTCACATCAAACGAGACGCGATCGCTCGCCACCTTTCCTTCGACGATCTTGCCGACAATCCAAAAGTCACGTAGCCCCGGATTAGCGGATGATCCAATCACCACCTGGTTCACTGGCTGATCCGCTACGTCTTTCACGGGCACAATATTTCCTGGACTGCTCGGACACGCAATCAATGGGTCCAGTTCAGAGAGATTAATTTCGTCATAGAGATCATAGTCGGCATTATCGTCAGCAATGAGTTCGACCCAATCGTCGCCGCGTTCTTGTGACTCTAGAAACGTTTTAACATGCTGATCAGACGGAAACACTGTTGTGGTTGCGCCCATCTCAGTGCCCATGTTGGCGATGACGTGGCGATCCATTGCGCTGAGATGGTCAAGCCCTGATCCGTAGTATTCGATAATCATGCCTCGACAGCCGTGTACGTCATATCGACGCAGCATTTCGAGAACAACATCTTTCGCACTAACCCAGTCTGGCAGTTGCCCCGTTAGCTTCACACCCAACACGCGCGGCATCTTGATATACATCGGCTCACCCACCATCGCTATTGCGACATCGATGCCGCCTGCCCCAAATGCCAGCATTCCCATTGAGCCAGCCGCCGGAGTGTGACTATCTGATCCAATTAACGTTTTTCCAGGGATGCCAAATCGCTCCATGTGAACTGCGTGGCTGATGCCATTGCCAGGACGGCTATACCAAATCCCAAACCGCTGACACGCCGATCGCAGAAAAAGATGATCATCCGCATTTTTATAATCGGTTTGTAGTAAATTGTGGTCGACATACTGAGCCGACAGTTCCGTTTTGACGCGATCGATGCCCATCGCCTCAAGCTCTAGCATCACCATCGTGCCTGTTGCATCTTGGGTGAGAGACTGGTCAATTTTTAATCCAATCTCGTTTCCAGGACTCATATCACCAGACATGAGATGAGCCGAGATGAGCTTTTGAGTGACATTTTGAGGCATGGCGATCGCTCTTGATTCACTAACGGCAATAATC
>JBNPEG010000151.1:0-14542 GCA_051117555.1 Elainellaceae cyanobacterium
TCCGTAAGAACCGACACGGTAGGGGCAAACGCCGTTTGCTCCCACTCAAAGGCGATCCAAAGGGGCAGATATCAGGGTTAGGAGGGTTGGCTCTGGTCTTAGCCCTGTAGCAAAATAAACCATTTCCTTACTTGCAGAGGATGTCAACGGGCAACCACTCCGCCTAATGATGAGTAAGAGAGATTAAATTCTCAGCACCTTGAAGTCTTGGAGAATGGTTATGGTAACCCGAGAACTTGATGCGACGCAGCTATATCACCGCTGCAGACCGGAATTATTTGAATTTGAAACGACTCAGGATGTAGAGCCGTTGGTTCAAATTTTGGGACAACCCAGAGCAGTGGAAGCCGTAGAATTTGGCACATCCATTAATCGTCAAGGGTATAACATCTTTGCCCTCGGTCCCCCTGGAACGGGCAAGCGTAGCCTCATTCGTCAGTATTTGGAGACGCAAGCCTCCCAAAAAGAACCCCCTGATGACTGGTGTTATATCTACAATTTTGACGATCCGTCTAAACCGCGATCGCTACGATTACCGACCGGGCAAGGGTCTGATTTGCGTGACGATATGGATGAGTTTGCCGATGAAATTCCTCATGCCCTCTCCGATCAGTTTGAAAGCGATGACTACCAAAATCGTCGGCAACGCCTCGAACGAGAATATGGCAAGCAGAAAGAGAAGGCCGAGGAGGAAATAAAAAAGCGAGCCCGAGAACGAGGACTCGCCGCCCTGACGACGCCCCAGGGGCTGTTTTGGGTGCCTGCCGATGAAAATGGTGAGCCCCTTCCCCCCGAACGCTCAGATGAAATTTCACCTGAACGCGATCGCCAGTTGAAAGCAGAAGCCGAGGAGTTGAAAAAGGAACTTCCTCAGCTCATTCAAGATGCGTCGCGTATCGAACGAGAAAAACAGCGCAAGCTCAAAGAATTAAATCAGCAGACGGCCACTGCGGCCATTACCCCGATGATTCAGGGTCTGCGCGATCGCTACGGACATCTATCTAAAGTCGAAGCGTATCTGGAAGCTGTCCAGAATGACATCGTTGACAATCATCAAGACTTACTCAAACTGGGTCGCCAGCAGGAACAAGCCCAACCTCAGCCTCAGCAGCAAATGGCTCAATTGCTGGGTCGCTCAGGTAAAGCGATGCAAGCTCAGTCATCGGTATTGCGCCGCTATCACGTCAATCTATTGGTAGAACACGACCCGTCTGAAGGTGCGCCTTTAGTTTATGAAGATAATCCCACCTACCCCAATCTGATGGGTCGCGTTGAGCAACGCGCGCAAATGGGGGCGCTGTTGACCGACTTTAGCTTGATTAAAGAAGGTGCATTGCATCGGGCCAATGGTGGATATTTGATTCTTGACACCCAGCGGTTGCTGACTCAGCCCGCATCGTGGGATGCATTAAAACGCGCCCTTCAAAATGAAGAAGTTCGCATCGAGTCATTGGGACAAAACCTTGGGCTGATGAGCACCGTTTCTCTAGAGCCTGAGCCAATTCCCCTCAATGTCAAAATTGTATTGATGGGTCGTCCGTGGCAGTATCAGATTTTGCGCACCCTTGATCCGGATTTTGCAGAGTTATTCAAGGTGCCCGCCGACTTTGAGACGGAGGTAGCTCGCGGCGATGAAGAACAGCAGCTCTATGCTCGATTGATTGCGGCGATCGCCCACCAAGAAAATCTAAAGCCGTTTCACAGAGACGCCGTTGCTCGCGTTATTGAACATAGTTCTCGGTTGGTAGGTGATTCCAAGAAATTGTCGATTCACATGCGGAGCGTCGCTGATTTGCTGTGCGAAGCAGACTATTGGCGGCAGAAAAATGGCAATGGAGTTGTTCAAACTGGGGATGTGCAGAAAGCCATTGATTCTAAGATTTATCGGTCTGACCGACTTCGAGAAAAGATTCAAGAACAAATCGAACGAGGGCTACTTTTAATTGATACGGAGGGCGATCGAGTCGGACAGGTCAACGGTCTAGCCGTGTTTCCGTTTGGTGACTTTTTCTTTGGCCGTCCGAGTCGCATTACTGCTCGTATTCATTTGGGCAAAGGTGACGTCCTAGATATTGAGCGAGAAGTAGCCCTGGGTGGCCCCGTTCATTCTAAGGGAGTGCTGATTTTAGCGGGCTTTCTCACCGGACGCTATGCCCAAGATAGGCCCTTTTCCCTTTCTGCCAGCCTAGTGTTTGAACAGTCCTACAGCGGCATTGGTGGAGATAGCGCATCGTCGGCTGAACTGTATTCATTACTGTCGGCGATCGCCCAGGTGCCTATCAAACAATCCCTTGCAGTAACAGGATCAATCAACCAACATGGTCGAATTCAGGCCATTGGTGCAGTGAATGAAAAAATTGAAGGCTTCTTTGATACGTGTCAACAACACAGATTGACAGGCGATCAAGGGGTTTTAATTCCGGCAGACAATGTCCAAAATTTGATGCTGCGTCAGGACGTACGAGACGCTGTGGAAGCCAACCAGTTTCACATCTATCCAGTTCAGACTGTTGACGAAGGGATTGAACTATTGACGGGTATTCCTGCGGGTGAAGCGGATAACGAGGGCAACTATCCGGCAGATAGCATAAACGGTCGAATCAAATTTCGACTCGACGAGATGGCCCGTCAGCGGATGCAGTATATGCCCATGGGCGATCGCGCGTCCAGCTAGAGCGCCAGCTAGTGGTATACGCTTTGAGTGAAGCATGGTGGTGTGGGGCACAACTCACATCACCATATAGTCTTACGCTCTCGCGTTAGGACGCTGAACGTGTAGGGTCACCACACAAATCTAGGCCCGTAGTGACTCGACACTCGACGCGCCGCTCTACGTGCTATGAAGGTCACTTGGCGATCGCTATCAGCACAGTCTACTGGCGTGGCACAGCTCAAATAGTGCATTAGGTAGGGTGCCGTTAGCGAAGCGTAACGCGCCGATTCCAAGAGTTTCAGCCTTTTAAGAGTTCGCATTATTTTAGGCGTGTCAAACCAGTAGTTGGATAAGGGCAAACGACCGTTTACCCTTATCACAGGCTCATTGCCGGTGGTAGCGTATTGACACGCGAGTCTTCACCTTATGCCGCAATCGAGTCTTCATCTATGAAGACATTTCGATAAAGGTTGGCGATCGTTTGCCGACCTTGAGCCGTGACTTCTAGATAAAGTAGACTATCTTGAATATACGGATAAACAACCTTGCGATAAAACTCGGGATAGCTTGCCCGCATATCTCCTGGATGCCGATATCCTAATTTGCGGCTCGCCCCCGTTTCTTCCATTTCATAAAACAGGGCTGGAATTTTCTTAAGATAGTGCGGATCGCTGAGCTGACCAATCAAATCGGCAGCACGCGCTAATCCTGGATAGCTAGTTGTCGTTTGATAGCGTGCCTCTGCTGGCACTGGAAATCGAGTCAATTCAATCGTTTGCTGAATCGTTTCCAGACAAATATTGGGGCTATCTTTTAGCATCTCACTGACGAAGAGCTTTCCCCGGTCGACATGATAGGGCGTTAGGCTGGCATCGGTTGTGTTATCAGCCAGCTCGATTAAGGTTTCAGATGCTCCTGTGACGTAGCAGTTTTTACACGTTTGATCGTGGCTACACGCTCCGCGAACATAGCCAATATCATGGCATAACAGCGCAATGGTAAAGTGTAGCCAATCGTCGCGAGTGACGCTGCCTTCAAGCAATTGCTTGCCTAGTAAGATTTCTTGCCCGACTGAGATCACAAGAATAGTGTGTTCTAAATTGTGGTAAAGCGCATCACTATTCGCGATAATTGATAAAGTTTTGCCGACGACGGTGTTAATTAGATCAACATTAGTTGGCTCAAGATCACCGTACATTTGGCGATAGCTGGTCTGAATATAGTCATTGCATCTGCTGATTTTAGCGAATGTCAGGTCAAGCATAGATGCCTCCTAGTAAGGGGGATGGATCGGGGGAGAATCAGAATAAACGAGTCAATATCAGGGTAATTGAGTGGCGTCAGGTGGCGCGCTACAGCGGTATACCTATAAAAGTAGCTCACGCTGCTTTCATAGCTGCCTTCATAGCGATGCGTATCAGTTTGGAGTGAAATCAGTTGTCAAGCTTGTTTAAAGCTGACGTGCAATTTCCTCTAGATCTATAAAAACTTCATGAAGACTGTCTTCGGTGTCGGGAACGCCTTAGTTATTTTTGAGTTGCTGCCAGACTTAAACCAGATTTCTGGTTTGTAGCTGACTTTTGTCTGCGTTCTCACCCTTGTTGAATGACAGCCCTAAAATCTATAGTCGTTGCAGTATATCTGAACCATGCCGCGATCGCTCAGAGTTCACAAAAGCCATATTGATGATGTTAAGCTCGCCGTTCCGCGCCACGGGTATCCCCGTCAGAAAGATCTCGCAGAAGCTCTGAATCTTTCTTTGACAACGGTGAGCAACTTCTTAAACGGGAAACCAGTTGATTATCTCAACTTTATAGAAATTTGCGCGCAGCTCGATCTAGAGTGGGGCGACATTGCATCTTTCCATAATGATGACGACCTTACCCCATTTGTTCCGGATGCTTCAGAATTTCATCCGGATAGTCATGCGTCCTACGAAGAAGACCTAAATCATCTAATTTACATTGAACGCCCGCCGATCGAACACAGTTGTTCAGAAGCACTCCTCCAAGCGGGGGCGCTAGTGCGAATCAAAGCGCCCAGTTTGATGGGAAAGAGCGCTTTATTGGCACACATCCTCCCTCATCTAAAAGATCGTGGATTTCAAGTCGCATCAGTTAATTTCCATCTGGCAGAAGCGACAGATTTTGATACGCTTGATGCATTTTTGCGGTGGTTTTGCATCACCGTTGGACAACGCCTGAGGCAGCCAAACCGGCTCGCAGACGTGTGGGACGAACGTTTCTCAACTGCTAAGACCAACTGCACCCAATACTTCGAAGAATACTTGCTGCCAACGGTTGGTAGCCCCGTTGTGCTGTGTTTAGATGCGGTCGATCGCATCTTTCCCTATCCCAAAGTCGCTGCTGAGTTTTTGGGCTTGCTGAGAGCTTGGCATGAACAGGCCAAGATTAGCCCTATTTGGCGGCACTTGCGGCTTGTGGTGATGCATTCAACTGAAATTTATCTTCAGCTCAATATCAATGAGTCTCCGTTCAACGTCGGCTTGGCGATTGAACTACCCGAATTTACCCTTGAACAAGTCAATGAACTCGCTGACCGACATGAGCTAACCTTAAACACCTCTCAGATTCAACAACTATTTGACTTGGTGGGCGGGCATCCGTACCTGGTGCAGCAAGCTTTTTCCTATCTCAAAGACCGGGGCGAAGACTCCTACGATGCGCTGCTGCAAACTGCGGCAACAGAAGCCGGAATTTATCGAGATCACCTGCGCAAGCATTGGTCAGTGTTTCGCAAGCATCCTGAACGAATTGAAACCTTAAAGATGTTAGTTCATTCTGATGGTCCTATTCGCCTAAAGCCCAGCCAAACCTATCAGCTCTACAGTCGAGGACTTGTTCGATTGCGGGGTAATGACGTGATGATTCGGTGTCATCTCTATCGAGAATACTTCGCTGACCAACTGACTGCCTAAGCCAGTATTTGAAGGCGCGGCGACGTGGCTAAATTTGCAGATGATGAGACAAAGAAATGACTTACAACTATCAGGTGGGTGGAAGTCTACCCGTGGACGCTCCTAGCTATGTTGAACGACAAGCCGATAAAGATCTCTTTGAAGGCTTGAAGGCGAGAGAGTTTTGCCATGTGCTGAATTCTCGGCAAATGGGGAAATCAAGTCTGCGTGTGCGTACGATGCAGCGGTTAGAGGCGGATGGAATTGCTTGTGCAGCCGTTGATGTTACGGTGATCGGGACTCAATATGTCACCGCAGAGCAATGGTATGGCAGCTTCATTCGGCGCTTGAATAATAGCTTCCCGTCACTGCCAACCTTGCATCTCAAATCGTGGTGGGGCGATCGCGAACATCTTACCCCTCAGCAGTGTTTATGGGAATTTATCGAAGGGGTTTTGCTGAAAGAACTCCCTCAAAATATCGTTATCTTTATTGATGAAATTGATAATATTTCGAGTCTAGAATTCAAAGACGATTTTTTCGCCTTTGTGCGATCGTGCTACAACCAACGGGCTGAAAATCCTGCTTTTAAGCGGCTGACGTTTGGTCTGTTGGGTCTGGCAACCCCGTCTGAGCTGATTGAAGATCGAAATCGAACGCCGTTTAATATCGGTCGGGCGATCGCCCTCAATGGGTTTCAGCTCCACGAAGCCCAGAAACTCGCTCAAGGGCTGGTGGGTCAGGCAGATGCCCCCATAGCGATGTTGAGAGAAATACTGGCATGGACGGGGGGACAACCCTTCCTTACGCAGAAACTTTGCAAACTAGTCAATACCAGTCAATCCAATGTGCCCGACGGAGATGAACGGACCTGGGTGAAACAGCTTGTGCAGTCTAAGATCATTCAAAATTGGGAAGCCCATGATGAACCCGAACACCTGAAAACCATTCGCGATCGCATTCTGAGCAATGAATCTCAAACCGGGCGCATCCTTGGGCTTTACCAAAAAATTCTTAACCACGGTGAAGTAGCAGCGGAGCAAAGTCCAGAACAAATGCAGCTCCAACGATCAGGTTTGATTGTCAAGCGACACGATAAACTCAGAATTTATAACCAGATCTATCAGTCGGTATTCGATCGCGCGTGGATTAACCAAGAGCTAGCAAATCTGCGTCCCTATCATGACGAACTTCGGGCATGGGAAGCTTCAAACTGCCAAGATACGGAGTGCCTATTAAAAGGTCCAGGATTACAGGAGGCTCTGGGATGGGCAGTTGATAAAAGTCTAAGCCACATAGACTATCAGTTTCTCACAACGAGTCAAGAATTTGAAAAGGGCAACGTACAGCGCAAGTTTGAAGAGCTCCAAAAAGCCTTAGAAGAAACTCGCTATTTGAAGGCTCGATCAGGTGAAGGTCAAAATCTAGATCTGCAAACCATTCATCAGCTTTTTAACTACCTTACACCCGATAGTTTTCGTGATCTTGTTCCTAGTCTGGAACAGGACTTTAGTCTTGTCACTCAAACACTGTCGATGATTGATCAAATGCTTGACAGTCAAGAGTTTGATTTCATTTTCAACGACATGCTGAAATCTATCACCCTAAAAACAGGCGAGATTTTGAATGCTGACCGAACTACTATTTTTCTACTTGACTCTGATATTCATGAGCTTTGGTCAGTTGTTGCAAAAGGGAATAATGGAGGCTGGGAGGAAATTCGTATCTCTGTAGATGAAGGAATTGCGGGTCATGTTGCAAAGACACAAAAAGTCGTTAATATTCCTTTTGATTTTTATGATGACCCTCGCTCAATCAAAGCAAAAGAGCTCGAACAGGTAACAGGCTACCGAACTTATACGATGCTTGCACTCCCACTCTTAGATGAGCAGGATAATCTAGTTGCCGTTGTTCAATTATTGAATAAATTACAGCAAAATGCTGATTCTACGTTTCCTCTAGCTAGCCGCGTTGATCGAAAGGGATTTAATGATGCTGATGCTGTTATTTTTTCAGAAATAGCTCCTTCTATCCAACTAGTGCTGAAGTCATCTCAACTTTTTTATAAGGCTGCACAAAAGCAACGAGCTGCAAAAGCGCTAATGGCATCTATTCAATCATTAGGTCGCAGCAGTCTAGATTGCGAAAACACCCTTGATGAAGTCATTACTACAGTAATTAGCGAAGCTCGAAAACTAATGAATGCTGATCGAAGTACGTTGTGGCTAATTGACCGTGAACGACATGAGCTGTGGACTCGCATATCTGATGTGTATGGCACGATGTTAGAGAGGCGAATTCCATTAAGTGCGGGGTTTGTGGGTCAAGTTGCGACGACAGGCAAAGCGCTAAATATTTCATTTGATTTGTATGATCATCCCCATTCAGAAACAGCAAAGGAAATGGATCGAAAAACGGGCTATCGCACGTGTAGTTTGCTCTGCATGCCAGTTCTCAATCATGTGAAGGAAGTCATTGCAGTCACACAACTGGTCAATAAGAAACGACCAGGCATCTTCCCATCCTATCGTCCCAACGATTGGCCGATGGTGCCCGACTGCTGGAAGGCGAGCTTTGATTCGACCGACCAAGAATTCATGGAAGCCTTTAATGTGCAGGCCGGTATTGCCCTTCAAAATGCGTGGATGTTTGATAAGACTAGAGGCTATGCCCTTGGGATTTTCATCTAGCTGACGGGCGCCTTCGTTTTGATTTGGCTGAAGATCGGATTGCTCTCGATTCGATCTTAAATTCGGGAATATCCCAGAGTTCGGTGGTGCTGAGCGCATACTGTTCACAAACCAGGCTCAAACGGGTTCCTGGTGTTTGCACCGTCGTGACTGAATGAGTTAGATCTCCTTGAAAAAAAAGCAGCGTGTTGACGCAGGGTTTAATGCGCTTAACCTGCTTCTTTCCCTGACTTAGAACTAACGTTCCTCCACTCAAATTAGTAGGCACTTGAATATACAGCACGCTTACAACTACGGGTGGAGCGACCGTTTTGCAGTATGACCGCAGCGATCGGTCGATGTGAGGATCAACGCGAGAGGCTTGATTGAGCAACAGGGGGTTGAGATAGAAAGCGTTACAGCTCGGCTGTAGGGCTTGATCTAAATAACTCTTAAAGAAGGGAAACGTGCGTTCAACGGTTGGTAATCCTGACCGTTGAAAGACGACAGAAAACCCTTTAGTGGCAATAAAGTCTCGGTTAAGGTTGTTGGTTGCAAAATACGGACATGCCTGAATTTCTCCCTGCAAATCTTTGAGATAGGAGTCGGGGAAGGCGTCAAGATTTTGGCGAACGTAATTCAATGGATGTCTGACTCAGTGCACACAGCTAATTTTCCTATCCTTACTGCATTTGTGACAAACTATCGATGGATTACCATCCCATCAGCGAATAAAACGAGCGGGATTCGGAGGCGGATTGTAGTTGCTCAGGGCTTAGATCTCCCTGATTGACCGTAGAATCCTCTGCGTCGATTCGGGATTCAGCACAAAAGGATGCCGTGCTAAATCCGCCAAATCGTTTTACTGTACTGCTTCTCAATCGTAAGTTTGGACTTGCGAACCAAAATCGCTCGATAGAACTCATTGTTTCATAGTCGGTGACCAGCACCATGCCGCCTTCATCGTCGATGTGATATCGACCAATAATGGGGACAATTTCTGCATAGCCTCGTTCGCGCAAGAGCCGCCCCTGTTGAGGATTTCCCGGATCGGGTACGAGGGCAAAAACGGTGGTTCCTTGATGGTTATCGTCTTCCCGATCCCATGCCATTGACCCTTGCCACTTCACAAATGCTCCGCCGCTTGCCAAAGACGGATCGACATCGTGTAATTGGCAAATTTCGACGACTTTGGGATGGTCAGCCGGAAAGGCTTCGACCCAAATTTCAGAATCTCCTGTTTCTGATCGCCTAAAGGGTAAATGGTGGGTCGTGCGTTGCGATCGCCACTGACCAGCACTGAGCTGAAAAAATTCCATTGCATCCATTCGGACAGGCTCCTAGAGACTAAAGCGTTGCAAAGACATTTATTATACGGTGCTCTTTTCCATCATAAAACGGAGAGGACAGCCCCGTTGGAGACACGAGGTAATCGTTTCGTCCAAAAGATCCGTATTTTTGCTGAAGTTTTGAACGTGTCCGGGTTACGTAGACTCAAAATGAACAGGCGGGAATCTTGAAACTTCGCACGTAATTCTACGTCTATAGGATCGGGCAATTTGTCTACCCGCTTAAAGTTTCCGTAAAGGGATAGTCCGTCCCTTTGATCTGTAGCGGTCTTGCTCACAAGATAGAAGATAGAAACAATCTGACCGTGATCATACTGAGTTCTATGAGGGGTTGAGTGTCGTGTACTATCGCCGGACAACTCGTCAACGGTGATCACGGGTGCCTGATTACGTCGCACATTCAATGACGCATTCACTAATCTGGGGGCTAAGATTTCTCTCGTTTCTAGGCATTGCGTTTGTCGTTGAGTCGAGCAGACCATCTTAGGAAAAAAGGAATGATAAGGCGCATGCGTTTGCCCAACCGATATTCGATTGCGGGTAGTTTGGTTAGCCTGACTGTCTTCTGGGGGCAATGTTCACTTGCCGCTGGTTTGATGAGTCTGGTTTCGGTCGTTCCAGTACTTGCACCTGAGAGCGAGATGACTCAAGCAGCCATTCGCAACCTTAGAAACGACGTGCAGTTGCTGCCCTTCGAGAAAACGACTCGACCTGCCAAAATCGATGACATCGTGCGCCCCCTCGACGCTGTGCGGACGGGCAAAATTTCGATGGCTGAGCTTTTGTTCAATCAAGGGACACTGTTGCGGATTGGCTCCAACAGCCTTTTTCGATTTGCACCCCGAAAACAGCCAATTAATATGGATGCCAGCGGCATCCGAGCTAGCGTCGACTTGCACATGCAAGACGGCATTGCTCTAGTTACCGTGCCGCCTACGCCTACAGCCAATGCAGCAGCCTTAGAGATAGAAATGCCGGGAAGCCAGATCCAGGTTTTACCCGCCGCGATCGCCCCAGATTCCAGCAAGTCTGAGGATCAGTCTGAAAAAGTGCTGGCAATGCATGATGCTGATTTAAAAGCTGATTACGTGATCGCCTTATCAGACGGTGAAATTACAGTCACAGATGCTAGCGGACAAAATGCCGTTGCGGTGCCAGTCGGTCATCTCGTTACCGTTGTGAATGGCTCGGTTCAGTCGCCTCAGCCCGTTGATCCGGTAAAATTCGTCCAAACGTCTAAGCATCCCGAGTTCCCCATCGAAGATGCAATCAGTGCTCCCGCCGATCTGCCAGTCTCTGTCAACCCAGCAGCCAGCGGTGTTCCTGCGCCTCTCACGCCTCCAGATGCACTGGCGGAGCAGCCAAAGGACATCGCTAACTTACCTCCTGTAGTCGAGCCGCCTCTGCAATCATCGTCCAAACCTAGCCCAATCATTGAGTCTCTAAACATTCCAACCGAGATGCCAACGGCTTCAGCCCCCTCTGCGCCGCCGGATGATCGTCCCAAACTTGACGCCCCGTTTTCCCTAGACACCCCCACTGAAGATGGCCCCTTTGAGCCGTCGCTGTCGGCTCCTGGCGTGAGTCCTCCCACCAAGCAGGGGGATATGTCTGGTAAACCGCCGTATCAGCCTCTCGTCATCCCTCCTACAGGCGCACCTAAAATTGGCTTTGCTTCTCCTGACATCTTTTGGAAGCCCGACAGTGGGACCTTTTTGTTTCCTGACTCGCTAAATCCGCCTGAGAGCGGCTCAAATCCGTTTCCTGAGAAAATAGCACCATTTCCTGATTTCGGCGAGGAGTGGGATAGCGACCCCGCTGAGTCGATTCCTGAACCCTCCACTCAATGGGGATTACTTGCTGGAGCGCTGGGTTGGGCCGGATATCGACTCTGGCGATCGCACCGAGGTCGTTGATAGTTTCGTGTGTCGACTGGGACGGTTCTTGAAGCGACGAACACAGTCTTTAATCATCAGTCAGGTTAGATTGAACAACGAGCGGCATTGAGTTGCGGTTGTGAAGCGGTGATGGCGATCGCCAGAGTCAGGGTCGATGCTGGAGCACACATGAGACATATCCATATTATTTTTCTTGGGTTCATGGCAGGCAGCCTAGTATCCTGTATCCAGCAGATGGATATCTCTAAGGTTTCATCGATCATCCCAACCCATTCGTTTGAAAAGGAGACGGCTGTTTCATCGCCCGCTATGGATCACACTATTCTTCGATTTGACTACGCATCTGATTTCTCGGAAGGCTTGGCAGTCGTTCGCCGTCATGATTCTGCTGATGCGTCTTCGATTCCATCGGATCAATTTACGTATATCGATCAGGCGGGTAACACCGTCCTCACGATTGATCCTGGATGGGACGGGGCGTCTCCTTTTTCTGATCAAAGGGCTCTGGTCAAAGTCCGCGATTTTTATGGCTATATCAACCGTGATGGGGATATTGTTGTTGCGCCCCAATATCCCAGTGCGCTCCCCTTTTCAGATGGTTTAGCGGCAGTTCGCACGGGCACGAAGTATGGCTATATTGACCAAACGGGTGCTCTCAGCATTGAACCCCAGTTTGATCTGGCAACCGAGTTTGCTGAAGGGCTAGCTGCTGTTCGGGTTGAAAATCGATACGGGTATATCGACGTGACAGGTCAGTGGATCATTCAGCCCCAATACGAAGATTCATGGGAGTTTTCGGAGTCTCTGGCTGGAGTTCGCCTTAATCGTCGATGGGGATATATCAATCCAGCAGGCGAGGAGATCATTGAACCCACTTGGGATGGCGCATTTGCCTTTTCTGAATCGCGAGCCCGCGTTCGGAGAGGCGGTGAATGGGGCTATATCGACCCATCCGGGGTGCCGATTATCGAACCTCAATATGCCTTTGCCTCCGACTTTTCTGAGGGGCTTGCTGCGGTGCTAATCGATGGCAAATGGGGCTACATTGACGCAACAGGCACCCTAATCATCCCACCGAGATTTAGCTACGCGTCTCCCTTCTCAGACGGGCTAGCGACGGTTCAAGTCGATGGTCAGTTTGGCTATATCAACCGCTCTGGGGAGGTGGCAATTCAGCCGCAGTTTACCAATGCCGGGTCGTTTTCGGAAGGATGGGCGTGGGTCGAGATCGATGGACAACGCAGCTACATCAACCCTCGTGGAGAATTTTTGAAACATACTGAGTAGGGCGATTTGCGGTGATTTGAGCGATCGCTCCCACATAACGCTCAAATCCCTCCAAACTCCTATAAATTCTCCTATAGACAGAAAACCGTAACGATTAGGGACGGCAACCCTCCCGGCAACCCTATGCAGCACCTGTTAACAACTATTAAGATTTATAAAAGGGGGATTTGATTTAAACGCGTTCATTTCGAGAACTAGGCTTTTCTGATAGCACATGACGGGTCTAGAAGTGGACAGGGTTTAAGTTGTCCCATATCTGATTGAATGGAGATTCACGTATGACAGCTAAGGTTCAAAAATCTGACCAAGAATGGAAAGAGCAGCTCACGCCTGAGCAGTTTAAGGTGACTCGTAAGAAGGGAACTGAGCGCGCATTTTCGGGCGAATATTGGAATAATAAGGAATCAGGTACTTACAAGTGCGTCTGTTGTGGGACTGAGCTGTTTAGTTCAGACACTAAGTTTGACTCTGGAACGGGCTGGCCTAGCTTTTGGGCACCGATTACAGACGAAAATATCGATCTCGAAGACGATCGCAGCTTGTTTATGAGCCGAACTGAGGTCTTATGTGCAGCCTGCGATGCCCACCTGGGGCACGTCTTCAATGACGGGCCGCAGCCAACCGGCCAGCGCTATTGCCTCAATTCTGCCTCACTTACGTTTGAACCTGATGAGTCAGAATAGGGAGACTTCGTTTAGAATCTAGGGTTTTGGGTGACGTGGTCATTTCGAGCGAAATCCAATGTTCAGTCCACTCACCCAATGCGTTTATTCAAACGCATCTTCGTCGGCTATTGCCCGATTGGACGGTTCCAGTTCTGTCGGTGCTGATTGTGCTCCAGCGACCATGCGTCAGCCTTGTGAGTCATACATCAGATGCTGAAAGCAGCAAAGACACCCTGCGCGATCGCTTCATTGCGCTTGGCTACGACGTTGTTCATCGATTAGAAGAACGCGGGTATCTCGCAGACTTATTTGATCCGCGTACTGGATTTCCGCTGCTCTCATTGCCGGGGTCTATCCGGTTAGATGACGTGGCAGTGGCTCACTCAATGTTGGGATATG
Source organism: Elainellaceae cyanobacterium (assembly GCA_051117555.1). Classification (GTDB taxonomy): domain Bacteria; phylum Cyanobacteriota; class Cyanobacteriia; order CAZCXK01; family CAZCXK01; genus DBGGTD01. The sequence continues at coordinate 13,838 of JBNPEG010000151.1, forward strand.
ACAAGGCAGATGTTGGCGGCTGTATTAGTCTCCTCCATCCCATTTGGGGGCAAACGGTGTATCCGTCTACGTTGGTATCGTCTGCGCGTCCCTATCATCTCGCGCAGGTCGTCGCCGCTTCGTTGGGCGATCGCCCCCCCACAAGCAATCATTTGGAGTATGTGTTTAGATAGCGGAGTGCCTGTGCGGTTTACCATGTCCAATCGTCGGGTGGCTTTTTAGAATACCACCAGTTTTTCAGCGGTGGGGAAAGCTTCGACCAATAGAGCGTCATCACGAAAGAATTGCGGGATGGCTCTTGGCCTAAAATTTCAACCGAGTAAGACGGCGCATTTCTAGCAGCAATGTCGGCAATAAAACGCTTGCCGATGCGTCTCCAACTGGGTTCCTTACTTCGCCATTGAATCCGGCAGCACGGCCAGGGCAGTTCGTCTCGATCGAATAGCCGACAGCACGGCCCCATCACACGATACGTAAAATGCCCGCCTGGGCTATGAAAAATGTGGCCCGATGGAAATGGATGGAGTGAATCAATCGGGTCAGGTGGCGTAATGGACGATGAGTTTTTACCAGTCGTCGAGTTTGAGATAGGCACGCTGCTTTTTCCGATTGAGAATGGGAGGCACGATAAATTGAGCCCGAGTAGGATTCAAGTCTTGTGAGTCTTTTCGTAATTTTAAGCCAAAAATTCGAATGAAATTAGGA
>JBNPEG010000159.1:0-14521 GCA_051117555.1 Elainellaceae cyanobacterium
CACCGATGTAGCCCAGGAATTGGAAAGTTTGAAACTCTCAAAATTGCGAACATCACCGAATAGATGACGATAGGCTTCGCAATAGTCATCAACACAGCCAACGGTAAGACGGGCAAGCCGAGGAATCACAATCGCTTTAGTCCTATGTTGATATCCCCACACTTGTTTTAATCTGTCCGTAGTAAAAAGATTGATATGTGTCAACCGACAAGCGTTTTATCCAGATTCTTGTAACCACGTCAAGAGGATTGCATCGCGTCGAGATACGATTGAACTCCCAGTTGTTCTAGACGATCCTGTTTTTCCATGACTATCTTGGTCAAACGTTGACGATACTGCTGAACCTTCTCCAATAGCTCAGGTTGATTGCTTGCCAATATCTGCACGGCAAGCAACCCTGCATTCTTCGAATTCCCAATTGCTACCGTCGCGACTGGAATTCCTCCTGGCATCTGGACGATTGAATATAATGAGTCAACTCCATTTAGCTGTCGAGTTGAAACGGGAACTCCAATCACGGGTAAGGGCGTTAGTGAAGCCACCATTCCCGGTAGATGGGCAGCGCCCCCGGCGCCTGCAATGATCACTTTTAACCCTCTTAGGTGGGCTGATTTAGCATAGTCAATCATTCGTTCAGGAGTTCGATGAGCCGACACAATTGCCACATCATACGCAACGCCAAACTCATCACAAATGGCGATCGCCCCATGCATAGTAGGCAAGTCTGAGTCACTGCCCATAATAATGCCGATTTGAGTGGAATTGTCAGTCATAAAAAAATGGATGCGCTAAAACCTAATCATTAGAAAATTAGAGGATGCAATACTGCCACCCGTCCAACATTTATAGTGTATTTGAGAAGAATTAGTATTTGAGCAGAATTAGTAGGATTGCATCTCTATAAAATCATCAGCCAAAATCGCTACCAGCATCGTATCAATGCGGTAGCGGTTTGCTACCCAGCAAACAGCAGATTTAGTGAAATCTGTATTTTCGTTAAGAAACACTGTGCTTCTTTGGATGCTGAGTAAAGAAACGTAATAGGATTTAACCGATACGAGTTTCAGAAAACGGGGAATTGGGCGATCGCATGAACGTACTTGACGATAAGACAATTGTTAAAGAATATTTCAATGCCACCGGGTTTGATCGTTGGCGACGAATTTATGGAAATGGTGACGTTAACAACGTTCAGCTTGATATCCGTAACGGTCATCAGCAGACAGTGAATACAGTCTTGGATTGGCTTCGGGCAGACGGAAATCTAGAAGGATTGACGATTTGTGATGCAGGTTGTGGAGTCGGTAGCCTCAGTATTCCGTTAGCTCAAGCGGGAGCCAATATCGCTGCTAGCGATATTTCTGAGAAAATGGTTGGTGAAGCAAAAGACCGTGCTAATCAGTCTCTCGACCATACGGATAATCTAGTCTTTTCAGTTCAAGACTTAGACGATTTAAGTGGAACCTATCACACCGTTATTTGTCTAGACGTGCTGATTCATTATCCTCAAGATAAAGCGGCTCATATGATTCAGCATCTAGGTTCTCTCGCTAAGTCTCGTTTAATTCTCAGCTTTGCACCCAAAACTCTGGCATATAGCTTGCTCAAAAAAGTTGGAGATTTCTTCCCTGGACCGAGTAAAGCAACTCGCGCCTACCTTCATCGCGAAGCTGATGTCACCCGCATTTTGGAATCTCAGGGATGGAAGATTAAGCGGAATGCTATGACCAAGACACGCTTCTATTTCTCTCGTGTCTTGGAGGCGGTGAAAGAGTGAGTTAAAAGTTTGGTTTCAATGGGTTTCTCCCTGGTTCAATTCACCTACGAGATTAGGCGAGATTAGGCTAGATATGCTAAGAATAGCGTGTCTAAGCCAACTCTCCGGTATTGATGAACGCTTTTTTAGCGAATTACTCGCTAAACAGGCTACGTCCTAAATCCTACGAAGCTTCTTGTACTTCCGTAAAAATTTTTAATAAAAACTCTAATCAATTCAGTCTACTGTAACAACGTAAGGAGGCGTATCAGCCTTTGTTTCTGATGTCCATTTCAAGTGGCAACACTCAGATTCTCGAATCATTTAGTGGTGAGAATTTAGCAGGATATTTAGCATGAGCTGTAATTTAGCAACCAAATTGCGAGAAGGCACCAAGAAATCTCATACAATGGCTGAGAATGTTGGGTTTGTGCGATGTTTTCTCAAAGGAGTTGTAGAAAAAACATCGTATCGCAAGCTCGTTTCAAATCTTTACTTTGTCTACTCCGCAATGGAAGAAGAGATGGAACGTCATCGGCAACATCCAATCGTCTCCAAAATCTACTTCCCCGAACTCAATCGTAAAGATAGCCTCGAACGCGATCTTCAATTCTATTTTGGAAATAACTGGCGCGAAGAGATTGCGCTTTCCTCTGCCGGAGATGCCTACGTACAGCGAATTCGAGACATTTCTGAAAATGAGCCCGAACTTTTGATTGCCCATTCATACACACGCTACTTGGGCGATCTATCAGGTGGGCAGATCCTCAAAGGCATTGCTCAACGCGGCATGAATCTTGCTGACGGAGAAGGAACAGCTTTCTACGAATTTGCTGATATTCAAGATGAAAAGCAGTTTAAGCAGCAATATCGCCAAGCCCTGGATGACCTCCCCCTAGATGATGCAACCGTAGATCGAATCGTAGATGAGGCGAATGCGGCGTTTGGCATGAATATGAAAATGTTCCAAGAGCTTGAAGGAAACCTCGTTAAGGCAATCGGGCAGATGTTGTTTAACAGCATCACTCGCCGTCGGATGCGCGGAAGCACTGAATTGGCTCCTGCCGAGTAATTCATACGCTAGACGCTGATAGAGCATCAGACCAGAGACCTCGGAATCGATGTGGAGCATTCTTGCTCCTATGTCAGTTTCAAGGTTTCTGGTCATCTATTTGTTTAAAGCACTGTTATGACGTCTAACCCCATGTTTAATTACAACGGCTCAGCTAGCGAATCCGTTTAGAGCTTGCAGGAATGGTAGGATTGACTTCTGGCTTACTACATTCGAGTCTCTGGTCACACGTAAACGCACTTCTTTACGCAACGTCAGAGCCTCAGGATGCTTCGGAAGCGTGGGTTCACTGATCTCTTGCCGTGACAGCTAGAAGATGCATTTTTCTAAGATTTTGATTGCAAACCGAGGAGAAATTGCTCTCCGCATTCTTCGTACATGCGAAGAAATGGGGATTGCGACGGTTGCTGTGCATTCGACCATTGATCGGCATGCTCTTCACGTCCAGCTTGCGGACGAAGCCGTTTGCATTGGTGAGCCCCCGAGTAGTAAAAGTTATCTGAATATTCCTAATATCATTGCGGCAGCCTTGACGCGAAATGCAACGGCAATTCATCCTGGATACGGGTTTTTGGCTGAAAATGCTCGATTTGCAGAGATTTGTGCCGATCATGAGATTACATTTATCGGTCCTACACCTGCAGCAATGCAGTCAATGGGCGATAAGTCAACGGCGCGGGAAACGATGAACCGTATTGGCGTTCCTACCGTTCCTGGCAGCGATGGGTTGTTGACTGATGAACCGACTGCAATGGCGATCGCCCGTCAGATTGGTTATCCGGTCATGATTAAGGCGACGGCAGGTGGCGGCGGGAGGGGAATGCGGCTCGTACGCAGTGAGGATGAGTTGAGTAAATCATTTTTGGCTGCCCAGGGTGAAGCAGAAGCCGCATTTGGCAACCCTGGTGTCTACCTCGAAAAATTTATCGAACGCCCTCGACACATTGAGTTTCAGATCCTAGCAGACACCTACGGTAACGTCATTCACTTAGGTGAACGAGATTGCTCAATCCAACGTCGTCACCAGAAACTTTTAGAGGAAGCGCCGAGCACTGCCCTAACTCCCGAATTGCGAGACAAAATGGGGAATGCCGCAGTTCGAGTTGCCCAAGTTATTGGGTATGTTGGAGCGGGAACGGTTGAATTTCTTCTTGATCAATCAGGTCAGTTTTATTTCATGGAAATGAACACTCGGATTCAGGTCGAACATCCAGTGACTGAAATGGTGACAGGGCTTGACTTAATCGCCGAGCAGATTCGGATTGCTCAAGGCGAACCCCTCAATCGGAGCCAAGAGCAAATTAAGCTCTGCGGGCATACAATTGAGTGTCGGATTAATGCCGAAGATCCCGATCAAAATTTCCGTCCTCATCCGGGACGTATCAGTGGCTATCTGCCTCCGGGTGGTCCTGGCGTACGGATGGATTCTCATGTTTACACCGATTATGAAATTCCTCCGTACTATGATTCGTTGATCGGAAAGTTGATTGTCTGGGGGCCTGATCGAGTGTCTGCTATCAACCGAATGAAGCGAGCGCTCAGAGAGTTTGCTATCACGGGCTTACCCACAACAATTAGCTTTCATCAAAGAATCTTAGAAACTCCAGAATTTGAGCGAGGAGATATTTTCACAAATTTTGTAGAGCATGTGATGCAATCGCCTAAGTCTAAATCGTGAGGCTGCCTCACAATTTAGGCTGCCTACATCATTCTCAGCAATCCTTGTTGCCCTACTAGCAGCTCTCGAAGCAGGCTAAAAATTCCAACCCAGATGATTGGCGTAATATCTACGCCCCCAATGGGAGGAACAATTTTGCGGAGAGGAATCAAAAAAGGCTCAGTGGGCCAAGCTATCAAATTAAAAGGGAGTTTGTTTGAATCAATTTGTGGGTACCAAGTCAGCACAATCCGCAATACAAACAGCAGAATCATCAACCCAAGCAATGGACCCAAAACCCAAGAGGTGATTTCAGTAGCAGTCATCGATTAAATGTTTATGGACATCCAACAAATTCTTAAGCTTTGTTACTTAATTTAATTTAATTTAATTTATATTCTATCGCGCTCTGCGCTATCAAAATTAGAGTGTATGCAAAGTAGGCTTCCTATTCCGAAGTGTTGAAATAGACTTCTCAAGACGCAGATAGAGCGATAAGATTACTAATAATCTAAAAATTTTGCCAAGATAAGAGGTTGTAAATTCATGACACCGTCTCTAGCTAATTTCTTTTACAGCTTGCTAGCGGGTGCCGTCATTGTCGTCATCCCCGTCATCGTTGGTTTGGTCTTTATTAGTCAGAAAGACAAGGTTAAGCGCTCATAGGCTTAGGTTAATAGCGTCCTAGTTAGAGGTTTGGATTCGGAATCCATAAGATCTAGCACCTGCACTTTTCTGGAAAGGAATCGCAGTTCTAGAAAAGCATGACAGCCATCGATTGAGATCATAAGCGGAATCTGTAGATTCAAATTACTCGGCTATCCCTGCGCCCTAATCACGGCATGCTTACTGCAATGCTATTGAAATAGCGTAGATATGTTGCAGGAATTTAGATGTTGCTGATGGGTTTGCAGGGATTTGTGTTTCTAGACTACAAAGTAGTGGTCTGTGAGATGCTGCATGCTACTGATTGGGGTTGTTATGAGGTTTGAGAAAACTCACTCAGCAATCTGTCAGCAATCTAAGCGAATCGGATAGGGTGTTTATGTAGATCCATTTACATAAGCTAGTCAGCTCTGTTAACGTGGCTGGGGAATTCTTAAACCGATAGACGTGCTACGAAGAGAGAGATTTTATTCGAGAATCGTTAGCATATAGATACGTAGCATACGAGAGGAGAGGCGATGATTACGTTCGGGAGCGATCCTATCTTTGTTCTGGCGCAAGTCAACATTGGGGGTAATCCTGCGGTTATTTTGGGGATTGCTCTAATACTGTGTGGTGTCGCCCTCTATGGAATGCGGTCGGTACGTCCGGAGTTGTCTCGCGACCATGATATTTTCTTTGCTGCGATCGCCCTTATCAGTGGCTTGATTTTGATGTTTCAGGGTTGGCGACTTGACCCGCTACTGTTGCTAGGTCAACTTTCATTAGCGGGGTCGGCTGTTTTCTTTGCAGTTGAAAATATTCGCTTACGGAGCGTGACAACCGAGCAAGCAAAGCGAAATACGCCGATTGTTGATGACGATCGCCCAGTTAGCCGTTCCTACTCCTATGAATACCAAGCCGAATTAGACGAGCTGCCCTCTACCGAAGAGCGTGCCTCGGCTCGACGTATTCGCGGCAGCCGAGATCCACGTTCGTCAGATGGGGATGATTATGGTGAAGAGGTTCGTCGTCGTCCACCAAGTCGTCGTCGCAAAGACGATGATGACTATGGCATGAACGCGAGCGATCGCCTCCGGAAACGCCGCCTCTCCCGATCCCGCAGTCGCCCGATTGAGCCCCCCGATCGCCGCTCAGCGTGGGATGAAGATACTGATGACAGGGATGCTGCGGAGAATTATCCAAGTCGCTCCACGTCATCACGCCCGTCGTCTCCTCGCTCGAATAATACGTCATCACGCCCTCCTCGTCGTCGCCCTCCTCGCCCTACATCCGCACGCAGGAGCCGAGCGACATCCTCTAACGCACCAGATGACTATGTCGATTACCAACCCGTTGACTATTCAGATGATGAATCGGATGACTCTTTAGATTATGGTGAGCGTTATCGCTAGCTCAATGCTTTGAATCTAGCCAATGATTTCAAATCATTGGCTAGATTCAACAATAGTTAAAGATTCCTGACAATTAAAGATCTCTTAATGCTATTTGGGGGCGATCGCCCTTGTTCAAATGAGTGCTACTTGTTTAGCTAAGGGAGAGCAGCATGCAGATATTCTGTATGCAGGTAGGTGTCATACCTTTCCGGGTAATGAGAATATGCTCAAGAAGAACATAGAGGGTGATCAGAAATGGTAGACGATGGGTCTACTAGCAATCACTTCAGGCCATAGCAGTTAATTATCGATTGTCTGAACAATGAACAGAAATCTATTCCGTTTCGCAGCCTCAGGGCTGATGGTCGCGGGTACAGCTACAACATTGGTACTAGTCGATAGCATCTCTCCTGTAAGCGTGTTGAATCTGCTGAGCGGCCACTCCACTCGCGTCCTTGCAGATTCAGTTGATGAAGAAACCAATATTCGGGTGTATCGTGAGGCGAGCCCGGCAGTTGTTTCGATTGACACGGGTGAAGGAACGGGGAGCGGCACAATCATTAGCTCGGATGGTTTGGTGTTGACCAACGCGCATGTCGTAGCAGGGAGTAGAAATGCTCGGGTAGTTTTAGAAGATGGGCGAGAGTTTGAGGGTGAGGTCATTGCCTTTGGTGATCCAGGGCTTGATTTGGCTGCCATCCAAATTCAAGATCAAACCAATCTTCCTACCATTCCGCTAGCAGCTTCCGATGCTATTAATGTGGGGCAACAGGCATTTGCAATCGGTAATCCCTTCGGTCAATTTCAGGGAACGTTCACAACCGGAATTGTGAGCCGAATCGATCCGCAACGGGGTTTGATTCAAACAGATGCTGCGATCAATCCAGGGAATTCTGGAGGTCCTTTGTTGAACAGTCGCGGCGAGTTAATTGGCGTAAATACCTCAATTTATACAACAGGTCGAAATTCAGGGAACATTGGCATTGGCTTTGCGATTCCGATCAATCAGGTTCAGCCGTTTTTGGCGGCTGTCAGGGACGGGAGGGCGCCTCGAGAATGGTCGCGGTTTGCCGGAATTCAGACTATTGACATCAATGGATCTGCGATAAGAGGCAAACTCGATGAAGAAAGCAATGTTTTAGAGTTTGATCGAAGCTTCTTCAATGCTTATAACTTTCAAGCGAACGCGGGCCAGCGATTTGTAATTGATATGCTGAGCAGCGAAATTGATGCCTATTTAATTTTGTTAGACCCGAATGGGCAGGATCTGGCTCAAAATGATGATGGAGGCAATGGCACCAATGCTCGCCTGATGGCAACCGCTCCTGTGTCTGGTACATACACAGTGTTGGCGAATTCATATTCAGCGGGCGAGTCGGGACAGTATGAATTACGTGTATCGACAGCAGCACCGGGTGAAGCACAGTCTACACCTACGAATGGATTTATTCTGCAGGAAGAGGGTGAACTCGGACCTGATTCTGCGGTCTTACCATCAGACGGTAGCCTCTATCAAGAGCATCTCTTCGAAGGAGACGAGGGGCAAGCAATTACCATCACAATGGAAAGCGAAGAATTCGATACATATTTGATTTTGATTGGCCCGGATGAGGAGGTCATCGATCAAAATGACGATATTGGGCCTAATAATCTAAATTCATCTTTGACCGTTACTCTACCTGAGACTGGCACGTATCGAGCGATCGCCAATTCCTACGACTCAACAGGGCGAGGGCGCTATACCCTCACCATTCGCTGAGCGTTATAATTTAGCGGATTCCTAGCCACGTAAAAAAATCCTGGTGCGTAGCAAGCTCTAGGATGATGAGTGCTGCAAACCCGATCATAGCAAAGCGACCATTGATTGTTTCGGCATATGGAGTCCAGCCGAAGGCAGGTTCATGATTGGTGGTGGCGGTTGACTCTAGTTGATCTGATTGATCAGGAGAATCTGATGGATTGGGAGACGTGCTCGTTTCGTCAGGTGAACTCATTGGGCATCCTCATGAATGTCTCTGGGAATTGCTTCGAGAATACCATCGTTATATAAGGGTCGATGGCTCTTGTTCTGTGTTAGGGTCTTCAAATTGCTGAACCGATTCGATGAGCGATCGCACCTCCCGCGTGCCCTCAGATGACTCAAACGTCCATGGAAATTTGCCTCGTGCCAACATGCGTAACCCCAAAGCTCCAAGGCTTGCTACGCCTCGCAGGTCTCGAAACGAATTGCCGACAACCTTTAGACCAAACCGACGCTCATCAATCCAACCGCCTTGCTTAACTAAATCAATTAAGACTTTACGGTGACGAATTGAACGGCTCGTCTCAGCGCCTTTTCGACTCAAGATTTCCTGTTTAATTTCACCGATCTGATCCATCGGCGCGACGTCCATGGGGCAAACGGAGTTGCAATAATAGCAGCGGGTGCATCCCCAGACTCCCTGAGTTCCCTGGTTATAATTTTCTAACCGTTGCTCAGTCTGAGCATCGCGTGAGTCGACCACCATTCGATTTGCTTTTGCGAGTGCGTGAGGCCCTACGAAATCTGGATTGACTTCGCGGGCGTTGCACTCTGAATAACACGCCCCACATAAAATACAGTTGCCGCTCTGATTTAATCGCTCACGTTCTTCTGGCAATTGCAGATGCTCTTTGTCTAAGTGCTGGCGTGACGAGGTGCTCACATACGGATCAACAGCTTCAAGATTATCCCAAAAGCTCCTCATATCAACAACCAAATCTTTGATAACGGGCATATTACCCATCGGCGCGATTTTAATGGTCGGAACTGGCGCCTGCTCATCAGGATACAGATTTGCTAGGTGGTCAAGACGGGCTAATTCATGCCCCACATTTTCTTTACATGCCAGTGCTGAACGGCCATTGATTTTCATACCGCAGCTTCCACAAATGGTGTTGCGACAATTTTTACGAAATGCAAGGCTGCCATCCTGATGCCATTTGATTTGATTTAAGCAGTCTAGCACCGTATATCCTGGCTCCACGTCTACGGTATAGGTCTGCATTTGAGGCGCGTCATGGACGGATTGTCGAGTAATCTCAAATTGAACTTTCATAAGTAAGGTATGCTGCGCTGAAACAGGATGCTCAAAGTATTGACTGACAGGCTACGGAGTTTAACCCGACTTAATTAATAGCTGAATCCGAAGATGTTTAAACACTATCTAGCCAACATCTGGCTGTTAGCAGTGCGCTGTGACTTATTAACAAGGAAGCTGCCCCAAACAAATCATAGGCCAACTTTGTCTTTACCTGCGCCAGCGAACCTATAAATAGGCTAAAAGCAGAGGTTTGCTCCGGATTGACTGACAAATTGCTTTGTAGCAACGCTTGCTCTTCGCGAAGCCCCTATGCGTCTAAACGGCCTGCGTTTAGGGTTTTGTTAGTCAACTAGGGTTGTTTATACAGCACGTGCGTTACATTCAGCATCTCTCTCAAAAGAACGTTAGTCACAAATGTGACACTATTTATTCTCTAAAGATTCTCCTCAATATTGTAGATCTGTTTCGATTAGCTAATATTCAAAATCTGAAAACAGGATATTTACTTTCAGCCACCCGCATTGATTTATAAAGCAGATTTTCTAACCTACGATAGAAATGATGCAGATTTTGTAATACGGGCTAAATCTTGACCCAAGCAACATTTTGTCTAGCCTAATAACGTCAATACCCCGCTATAGCCTGAGGTTCTGTATTTTGTAACAAGGGCATACGTCATTTCTATTTCTGATATGAGTTTCTGATATGAGTTTTTGATCATAAGTATATAAATTGCGATTGTCTCATGTATATCAGCACAAACATATCAGTACAAACGCAAGAAATATTTAGCAGTATGAGCAAAGCCGGACATTATTGTTAACGGCCTGACATATAGACCAACTTTATATAAATTCTTCGGACAATTCGGAACATTGCTACTCAAATGCTTTCCCCGTCGGATTTTGCATGATCGATAGAGAGAGATAGATAATAAACCTTACGTGTAAAGTCAACCGAGAAATACAATTATTTTTAGTTAGCCTTCTCTGTAAATTAATAAATAGAGGATCACATTGGTGAGATTTAGAGCTATATTTTTATATATTAAAGATCAGTAGCTCTTTGTCTGCTATTTTAGGAATAACGAGAAATTTTTAGGGCAATGACGGAAGCTCCAACAAACCCACTTACTGGAAAAGCTCTGCTTCAAAAAGTGAAAGAACTCTCACATCTGCCTAGACGAGAAAAAGCTAGGTTGTGTGGCTATTACACGGTAGGAAAAAATAATCAGACTCGTGTTAACTTAGCAGACTTTTTTGAAGCGCTCCTTGCAGCGAAGGGCATGCCTTTGGGTGCAGAAAGTGCTAAGGATGGGCGTGGTCGTGAGCCAACCTATCGAGTTAGCGTTCATAAAAATGGACAAATTGTAATCGGTGCGACTTATACGGAAAAAATGGGGCTGAAGCCCGGTGATGAATTTGAAATCAAGCTTGGTTATAAACATATTCATCTCATTCAAATAGATAGCGATGTGAATGGTGAAGTGATAGACGATGATGAAGAAGATTGATGAGAGTGAATCTTAGAGTCTTTCGTCTTCTGTCCTAAATCTAATGATTGATAGTGAATACAGCCAGGTATGTTTTCCGACTTCTTGCTTCGAAGAATTGAGCGATCGCCCGATTTTGACTACTCCTGAGAAATGCGTCTCAGATTTTCCAGAAGTTGAAATTAGACTATCTATCGAGATTTAGCAATAGTTTAGATGCTCACGCTCTGTTGAGTGTATGTCTCTTTTTATTGGTATGGATTGGAGCATGGTTGCCGCTAGCAATTCCATTAGCGATCGCCCTTAAATGGCGCCCATTCACACGTGCTGAATCGCATCAAAAATTGCCGCTTCTGGCGAGCTTGTATTTGATTGCTCCTGTCGTCATTATGGGGCTGAATAGGCTGCTTGGAACGTCTTTCGCTGATTATGGATTAATGGGAGGGCGATCGCTATTTAATTCAGTTGGGATCGGTTGGATTGTGGGTCTTCTAGGATTAATACTCATGAATGGAGTTCAGCTCGGATTGGGCTGGATTCAGGTCAGTGATTCGCCTACCAACACCGATCACGCTCCTCAAACCAACCTACGCAACGTCGTTGCATTTGCAACCACAAAGATCGTTCCTGTGGCGATATTAAGTCTTGGAATTGGGTTTGTAGAAGAGTTAATATTTCGTGGCTTCATGGAGACTCAGCTTGAAATGAGGTATGCGCCCTGGCTATCCGCTGCGATCGTCAGCCTCATATTTGCCAGCTTACATTTAGTCTGGGAAGTTAATAAAACGCGGCCACAACTGCCTGGCCTTTGGCTGATGGGAATGGTGTTAGTGCTAGCTCGATGGATGGATGAGGGATCGCTTGGCGTTGCATGGGGGCTTCATGCCGCGTGGATTTTTGGAATTTCAATCTTAGATATGACCCAGCGATTTAGCCTCACTCAGCGAGTTCCGGCATGGATTACAGGTTTGAAGGGAGAACCGTTAGCGGGTGTAGTTGGGATAGTGTTCTTAAGCTTGACCGGGCTAGTGCTCTGGGGGTTTTGTTAGCGTCATGAATGTAACGGGATTAAGAGGCGTCCATCGGGTGAGTGAGCCTACGGGGATCGACCGGGAAAGCTGGGCTTGAAGAAAACGATGCTCCCAACCTTGACGGTCTAGCGCTTCTGTTTTGATCCAATCTAGGCTCTCGCTCAAACTTTCCAACGTGGCAAGCGCGACGACGAGAATGCCACCGTGTGCTAATCGCGACTGGCAGATTTGGAGGATTGATGTTAGTTTGCCACTGCTTCCTCCAACAAAGATCCGATCGGGATTGGGAAGATCACGCAAAATATCTGGAGCAAGCCCGTGAACGGAAATAAGATTTTTAGTTTGAAATCGCTGTATATTCTGTTGAATTAAAGTTATTCCAGCGGATGTTTTTTCAACAGCATAAATCTCTGAATCAGCACATAATCGAGCAATTTCAATAGAGACTGATCCAGTGCCTGCTCCGATATCCCAAACAACTTGTGGATTTTTTAGCGCCAATTCTCCTAATGCTAAAACGCGAACTTCTCGCTTAGTCATTAAGCCTGGGCGATCGCCAAAGCTGTTAAATGATGAATCAGGCAACCCAAGTTGAGGGAGCATGCTAGACGCTTGAAACGTCTGGTCTGAATGCGAAGTACATAGAAGAATCACGATATTTAGAGGTGAAAACGTTTGATCTAACATCTCATGAGCCGTAAAATTTTGAACAGTTTCAAGTTCTCCTTCCAGGTTTTCGCAGACCCAAATAGTATAGGAGTTGGGCAATTCTAATCCCACTATTAAACGCGCGATCGCACTAGGCGTGTTTGTAAAGTCAGTGAGAACGGCAATCTTATCGACCCCACGCTGAAGCAGATGAATGAGTGGTTCTAAGGACCGGCCATGGGCACTCATGATCTGAGCATCTTGCCAAGGAACTTTGATACGGCTGAACGCAAGTTGAATAGAACTGACGTGAGGATGAAATGTCAGGCATTCAAGAGGAAATTCAGCAATTAGAAGTCGTCCGATACCAAAAAAAAGCGGGTCACCCGATGCCAAAATGACAATGCTTGGAAAATCTACCGTAGCGGAATGACTCGATAGATGCTGACGGATTGTTTGAATAGTGTGCTGAAAATCGTTAAGAATTAATGTTTCGGCGGGATGATTGGGGAAATACTGGAGATGGCGATCGCTACCAATTAACAGCTTTGCCTGTTCAACAATCTGATAAACATCCTGGCTCAACCCGGCTGCGCCATCTAAGCCAATTCCCACGACATGAATCGGGGTTGTCATTCACCCATGACTCCTCTCAAGGTAGACAATCCCAGGCTAAAACAAGTAGCGCATTTAGGATCGCAGCAGCCACCGGCGATCCGCCTTTTCGGCCATCGACTCGAATTTGAGGAATAGAATGTTGAGCAAGCGCTGCCTTGGATTCGAGTACCGAAATAAATCCAACCGGAGCACCAATGACCAGGGCAGGTTTAATCGGCGAATATTGAAGGCGATCGCATAGAGATAGCAACGCTGTCGGTGCATTTCCAATGACAAAGATCGCATCAGGATGGTTTTCCCAGACGTGCAGCATGCCTGTTTCGGTACGGGTTTTACCCGGGAGCGCCGTCTGGACACTTTCAACGGCGCGAATAATTGGGTTATTAAATGTTTTCGAGACAAGTGTTTGAATACCCTGACTTACCATGCTGACATCAGTCACGATAGGAATCTGCTGTTGTAGGGCCTGGATGCCGCTTTGAATGGCGTTTGGGCTAAAGCGAATTAATGACTTAAATTCGAAGTCTGCGGTGCTGTGAATAACCCGCCTGACAATCGCATATTCAGACGAGTTAAAAGAATGATCCCCAATTTCGTGGTCAATGACTGCAAAGCTTTTTTCTAGGATGGGATGCTGAAACAATGCCATTGTCAGAAATATGTCTATAGCGATCCTAAATCGCTTGTGAATTGTGTGTGAGCGGTGGGGCGGGCGTCGCCCGCCCCACCGCTCAAAACCCATCTGGGATTGCTATATATTCAATATAAATGGAAAGCCACGATAAAAAACTATGCGATCGCCCGCTACAGGTTGCTTAACGGTTTTTCCTATCGGAACCCTAATAAAATCCTATCGGACTTAACAGAGTTAATTGTAAGTAGGTGGGCGGAATCAAATGTAGGATGGGTATAGCCCTTCGGGCATGGCTTCGCTAAAGCGATAGCGTAACCCATGCGGGCGTTGGGTTATTGCCTTCGGCAAAGCTGCGCCTTTCTTGAATGCCCC
The DNA here is from genome assembly GCA_051117555.1 of Elainellaceae cyanobacterium. Lineage (GTDB taxonomy): Bacteria > Cyanobacteriota > Cyanobacteriia > CAZCXK01 > CAZCXK01 > DBGGTD01. The sequence continues at coordinate 14,385 of JBNPEG010000159.1, forward strand.
TTGGGCTATACGTGCCTCAACCCAACCTTGTATATAAGCGGTACGCCCCTCGGATTTATCCTAAAAGCATATCGCTGAGGGGAGGACTCCGAACCCAACCTCAAGCCTCCAAGCTTGCTGTGTAGATTTCATAGAGC
>JBNPEG010000086.1:0-91741 GCA_051117555.1 Elainellaceae cyanobacterium
TTCTCATTGAGATGCGGCAAAATCGTGAGTAGTTTTTGGGCAAGCGGATCGTCATCTGTCATGAATCAATAGTAGATCCATTTGACCTGAAAGATGTAAAAGTTATTTCTTTACGAGTCCTTAGTGTAATTAGGTGAGCTAGAGAGAAAAACCATCACTGGCATTGGTCAGCCGATAACTCTTCAAGGGCAGACCCTGCCCCATCTGGTGAAGATTGAGCGATCCAACCTGTAAATCCGCCGTAGATTGAGACTTCGATAAACACCTGCCCATCAGCTTGCTGAGTGGTCGGCGGATTGGTCGAGGCATAGGCAATGTCGTTTTTGTTGTAAGCGCCTGCTACTGCCGCAGAAGATGAGGGTTCGGCATATACCGTTAAGGGGCGATCGACCTGGAAGCAAATGGGAGTGCTGGATGCCGTGTTCGCTTCAGCCGTGGGGGTTGGAGATGTGCCGTTATTCGCACCGGCGTCGGCTGGAGTAGACTGCTCTGTCGCACTCAAAGGCAGGAGAAAGTCGGGCTTTAGATCCTCAGTGCAGCTGGTATTAAGCTCCTGGTCAGGGTCACTTACAAACGCCACGCCAATATCTTTAGCGCATTCGGAATCTTTCGTGACACCATGACCCGTGTTGGGCAGCTCCACATAGGTGCCATTGGAGAGTCCCGTCATTACCTGCGACCCCACGACCGTCGTCGTCGGTGCGTCATAGCGCCCTTGCAAGACCAGGGTGGGAATGTCGCTTTCGACAGCCTCAAAGGGGCGATCGCGATAGGACTCAACAGGCCAGTTTTCGCAAATGGTATAAGCCTCAATGGCATCGTGATAACGACTGGCACCCATCTGAGGCAGCTCTAAGCTAGCCAAAGCCGCATCCGTTTCGGCGCGTTCACTAAAGGGGCGAATGTCTTGACAGGCCACACTCCAGAACATGCCCTGGGTCGCACCATTGTCAATGGGGACGAGTTGTTCGGTGACATCGGAGACCACCTCATACACATGGCGCACTTCGGTGTCAGCCATGTCGTTGACAGCGGCGCTGAGAGACTGCGCCTCCTCTCCTTCAAAGTTTTCGTCTACAAACGCGAGTAGGGTGGCGCGATCGCGCGGCATTCCAGACTGATATCCCACCCCTAAGAAGTTGGCCACCACCCGCAGCTGCTCCATTTGGGGAAGCTGCAACGCAAGGGTTTGCACCTGGTTTGACCACTGAGTAGCAGGACGCTCTTGTTCCGCCTGAAGGAGCTGTGTTGCCAGCAGTTTTTGCGCCTCAAGTTGTAATTCTTCAGCCCGAATGCGGTAAGTGAGGGCTGGATTGACCAACTCTTCAGACTCTTCTGGCTCTTCTGGTTCTGCCTGGGTTGGCAGATTGTCCGACAGGATAGCCTCATAGGTAGTGGTGATGCCCTGCTCTAGCTCATCGATCATTCGCGGCACGTAGGGCGATAATTTCTGAGGGAAATTGTTTAGGAAGTCCATGATCATGATGATCTGATCGGGCGTAACGCTGTCGATCAGAGTATCGGGTTCGATAGGACTGGGGATAGGACTGGACAGGGGAACAGGGCTGGTCTCTAACTGCTCTAGCAGAGCAACGGTGCGCGCTTTCAGGTTTGGATAGGCAGCCCGACAGGCGGCATCGGCGTCACAGTCTTCAATCAGGTTCAGCAAGACCACTTCGTGATCTTGCACCCAGGCTTCGTAGATTTTGACCTGTTGAGGTAGGGTCGAGTCGAGTACGACGCTGCGCAGGCGATCGGGATAGTCGCGCATTACTTGCTGGGCCAGATAAGTCCCGTAGGATGTGCCGTAGAGATTGATTTTGTCGTAGCCCAGAGCTGTGGCCAGAGTCACCACATCCTGAGCGTTGTTCGCCGTGTTGTACTGACTCAGATCGGCACCGTGAGCTTCTAACAGTTGTCCACATAGAGCCATGTAGGCATATTTGAACAGGTCATCTTCCGAAGCCTCAGGATACTTTGCCCTGAATCTGTCTAGCAGCGAATCAATCTGACCGAAATATTCACTCTCCTGATTGCTAAAAATATTCGATACGACATAGGAAACAGGCGCACAGCCCAGGCGGTTGGAATACTCTGTGCCCCGTTGGTCAAACAAAACTACGTCGCGGGTGCGTCGATGTCCTGCAAATCTCTCACCCCAGCCAATTGGGGCATAAACGCTGCCGCCTCCAGGCCCCCCAGCCAGATAAATCACCGGGTCGGGAGCGGGGGAAAGGCTCTGACTGTAGAGCACCGCATAGGTCAGCTCAATCTGGCGACCATCGGGTTCATCGTAGTTTTCGGGGACGGTGACAATGCCGCAGTCATAGGTTTCGCCCTTGACTTCATCGATGCCAACAACCACAGAGGGGCAAGGAATTTCAGTCGCTGAGCCGTTGGTTTCATTGCCTGAAGCTTGGGCTAGGGTTTCAGGAGCCGTATCGCTACTGTTTGCTTGAGTACTTGTACAGGCTTGGGAAAATAGACAAGTGGCGATCGCCAACGCAGCAAACGGTAAACGCTTTCGAATGAGATGCATGGGATATTCAATGCTCCTGGGTTTGTTTGTTTAATCCAATAAAAAGATAAGCAAAGTTGTTTCACCTGATTTACGGCGACCCACGACCAAAACACCAGACATGGCTGCACCATCGCCAATGGTGTAGATTGCCAAATTCGTGACCGTTGCATCGTCATAGGCATCTGATAGAGCTCGATGTGCAGCTTCGGCATTATCAACCGTTAATATCATCGACAAAGACAGTGCAGCATCGGAGACAGAAATGGCCTGCATTTCGGCAACAATCTGACGAGAAGTATCAGGTAACCGCCGATACACTACTTTCCAGGGAGCCATCCATGCGGCTTCTCCCCACCGCTCCCAGCGATCGCCAACAAAATAGCGATAGGTTTTCAGCGCCACCTGATCTAACGGTTCAGGTTGATCGACTGATTCGTAGAACACAGCACTACCAAATCCTGCCTGACTTGGAGCGCCATAAATGGCTTGCAAATCGACAACATAACCTGGGAGGTCGGACGACGAATTCAACAGAGTTGGCATATCTTGACCCGGTGCTGTGGCAACTGCGAGGTGACTTCAAAGCGCCCAGCTTGTGACTGGGCGCTTTAAAGCAGGCTGGATTTAGCAAGGCTCTGTCGCAGGATCGCACATGGTGCTGGGGTCTTCGCCAAAGAAGACCGGGTTAATGCTGTAGTCGTACAGAGTTTCTCCAGTGCGTTCATCAAAAATAACGATTCGCCCCGTGTCTGGAGTCAAAATAACGCGGGCATGGCCGTCACTTCCGGCATAGTCAGGGCCAGGGAGCTTGGTCAGGGTTTCGTGGAAAAAGAAGTAGTCGTCATCGATTTGGATGATGATGTGGTTGGGATCAACAAACGTGGTGTAAGTTACCGGATTGCCAGAAGACGCATTGCTGCTCGTGGAATGGCTTAGCCCAGCCGTGTCCCAATACACGTAAATGGACTCATCGGCGAGACGAAAAATCAGACCGCGATCGCCCAATCCAGACTGCCGATAGGCCGCGTTTCCATTTTGATCGACATAGTTACCGGGCTGATCTCCAACAGGAGCTAGGTCAAACCGCTGTCCATTCTCAAATTGAATCCCCACCGCACCCTGGCGTTGGGAGAAGGTGCAAGGCGTGACGAGAGACGCGTGATCTTCGCCACGGGGATAGACATCGCAGCGGGCATCGACGGTGTCGGCTTTGACCGCGACGGGGGCAAAAACGGCAGCAGTTGTGGCGATCGCTGAAATGATAAAAAGCTTAATTCGCATGGGTTGATTGAATTTAAGTAGATCGAATGTGAAGAATACAACAGGCGGAAAAGTCCAGAACGTTTGAGAGGCGATGATTGGCCTATTCGCCGGCATCTTCAAAGATGATAAAATCGCTGCGAATCCAGCCCACAGCGCGAGAACGAGGAAATTGGACTTGGCACCAGTTCAAGGTGCTGTTGTAGCTATCGTGGTCTTGTACACACTGAAGAAGCTGAACGCGATCGCCCGGAATACCATATCCCTCCACCAAGGAATCAATCGTGGCTTGGCTGCGGAGGTTAATGCGCGAACCTGGATCGCTGGCTGAGAGCGTCACAAAACCGCCATTGCCAGAGGGCCGATTAGCAACAGGAGTGCTACTAAAACTGCTGCCACCACTAGACACACCAGCAGTATCCCAGTAGACGAAAATCCGTTCGCCCGACGTTTGGAAAATGAGGCCGCGATCGCCCAACCCTGCCTGACGATAGGCGGCATTGCCGTTTTGATCGACAAAATTTCCGGGTTGACTCCCCGATGGCGCAAAGTCGTAGCGGCGACCATTGGCTAACTGAATGCCAACGGCACCTTGGCGTTGGGAAAACGTACAAGCCGTGACCGCAGATGCCTGATCTTCGCCGAGGGGATAAATATCGCAGCGAGCATTCACCGTATCAGCATGAGCTGCCGAGTGAATGCCAACAGAGGCAATCACTGTGGCGATCGCCCAAAATGTAGTCTTAATATTCATGATTTCAGATTCGAATTTCGGTAGTTTCAGGAGTCATCGTTATTAAAGGATGAAATACTCTAGTTAAAAAAAATTTTTATGAAAATATAAGGATTGAGTTAACGTTGATTGCAAGATAAGTAGATAGCATCGTTTAATTATGGCTACCTACTTACTAGCAAAAACCGTTTTCATTGGTTCTAAAAATATTGCAAGTTGTGAGCTTCAGGTTAAAATCAATGACTTTATAGAGACAAGATCAGTCAGTTTGGGAGCATGTCACTTTTGCGCCCTCACCCTAAATCCCTCTCCCAAAGCGGCTACCGTGTACACACAAGCCGGGTCTGACTTTGTTTAAGTCTTTTTCACCCCCTAAATCCCCCAATCCTGGGGTAGGGACGATTCTCTAAGAGGAGAAAAACTATTTGAAGCTTGTAATCTCGTCAAACATCAAAATGGGGGCAACGTGATAATGCGGGTTATGAGATTTTTCTCCGACTAATAAATCAGCCCTACCCCAAACTTGGGGGTTGGGGGGCGGTTCGCCAGTGATTTGGTTAGATTTGATCACTTGTGTGTACACAGTAGCCACGGTTGGGAGAAGGGGCTGGGGGATGAGGGGATTTCGAGAGAGTTGCAAATCTGACATGCTCCCGTCAGTTTTTTAGCATTCAGCATCGTCAACCTTTCTACTGAGGAACAGGCGATATGAGCCTTCCCCCTGAGTCATCCGATCAAAAACCTGTTTCTCCATCAACCTCAACGGCAACAGCATTGTGGATGAGAAGGGTTCGTTATCTTCTTCTCTTCAGCGGTGTCGTAGGAGGAGCGATCGCCACTCTTGCTGCCGTCATTGGATGGCGCTTTGTCAAAACTGACTTGATTGGCATTGTAGAAGAAAACCTGAGTCAAACCCTTGACCGCCCCATTGCTCTAGGGGAAATTGAGCGGATTTCTTGGACAGGTATTCAGCTTGGCGCTTCTCTCGTGCCCGCGACAGCCGACGACTTTAGCTGGCTGACAGTACAGCAAATCAATATTGATATTGCGCCGTTGCAGTTGCTTTTGCATCGCACTCTAGCCGTTGATATTACGCTGCACCAGCCGACCGTGCTTTACAGCCAGCAATGGAATGATCAGTGGTCTACACTGCCTTCAACCCCTAAAGAAAATCAGGGGCCAATCCGAACCGAAATTCATCAACTTCGAATTGAAGGAGGAATCCTCTTTGTCTCTCCTTCCACAGAAGGCTCCCAACTGCGATCGCCCATTTCATCGTCCCTCTGGTCTGAGTTGTTCATTCAAGATTTAGATGCTCAAATAGAATTTCGAGATGACCATCAAATCGTAGCGTTTGAAACGTCAGGAACCACCAATGGTCAAGGTCGGTTTGAGCTGAAAGGGGAAGCCCAAACGGATGGTTCGGCCACAAATTTAATGGTTCAGAGCCAAGAGGTTGCGATCGCCAATTTCAATGCGCTACTTCCTCCGTCTATTGCCTTGAAGGAAGGACAGATCGACGGACAGATTCAAGCCGAATTACGACGCGATCGCCCAATCCAGATTGCCGATAGGCCGCGTTGCCATCTTGATCGACATAGTTACCGGGCTGATCTCCAACAGGAGCTAGGTCAAACCGCTGTCCATTTTCAAATTGAATCCCCACCACACCCTGGCGTTGGGAGAAGGTGCAAGGCATGACGAGAGACGCGTGATCTTCGCTACGGGTATAGACATCACATCGGGCATCGACAGTATCTGCTTTGACAGCGACAGGAGCAAAAACGGCACGTGCGTCATGCACAGGAGCGGGTGAGCTTAGCGGTGATGGCAGTGTGGCCCGATGGACACCATGAACTGTTACATTATGAAATCGCGCTCAAGGAGGAAACCGAGGCATGGACGCAAGTGTTTGAACACCTGATTGAGCGGGGATTAGACCCCAACGGCGTAACGCTTGTCGTGAGTGATGGCTCCAGAGGATTGTTGTCTCACATTATTTTTTCTGGTGATTCAACTTGACCATGCCAAACATGACCGGAAATCGATGGCGAATAAATCGGGACACTAACCAAAATCCAAAATCTAAAATCCAAAATCGGTATTAGTCTTGATTTCCCACCAGTCGCATGAGCACGAAAATTAACGCCACGCCTGCCAATGCTCCACCAAGATGGGCGATACGGTTCACGCCATCTTGTAAGCCGACCTGTTGCACCTCATTCAAAACTTGACTGATGACAAACTGTCCCAAAATCAGAACTTCGAGAAGTTTGCGCCAGTTCCAACTTAGTTTGATCAAGACGCTCACCGCAAACAAGCCAAATACGGCTCCCGATGCACCCAGCGAAACAATCGGTGCGGGTTGCAAAATCCAACTCAGCACGTTGGCAGCCAATCCAGTAATCAAATAGCTAGCAATGACGCCAAATGCACCCTCTTCTTCTTCAACAATCTTGCCAAAAATGTAGAGCAAAAACAGATTGCCAGATATATGGGCCCAGTTGGCGTGGCAAAACATTGCGGTGATGAACTGATACCAGGCTGGATCTGCCTGATTAAGGTAGAGAAACCCGATTGGCACCTTGAACACATGATCCACAATAAACAGTGCCAAGTTGATTAAGATTAGAATGAAGACCCCGTTGTAGAGGGGCTGAGTTTTAGGTTCAAGCGGCTTGGTTTCAATCATGGGAGTGTCTGAGTATCACGAGTATGATGCGACGGGAGAGGTGGTTTCACTCTAATCTAGCTTTATTGTAGGAGAGCGCCATTCAACCCGTTTTTCTCCTATACCCGACAGTTCAGGACGTTCAAGATCCATGCCTTACGAGCCTTTACATCACAAGTATCGTCCCCAAACGTTTGCGGAATTAGTCGGGCAAACGGCGATCGCCACGACGCTGAGCAGCGCACTGTGCCAACAGCGGATTGCGCCTGCCTATTTGTTTACAGGGCCGCGAGGCACCGGGAAAACATCAAGCGCACGCATTTTAGCCAAGTCACTCAATTGCCTAGCCGGAGAGGTGCCCACAGAGACTCCCTGTGGCATTTGCGACGTGTGTCGGGCGATCGCACGAGGATCGGCACTCGATGTCATCGAGATTGACGCGGCTAGCAACACAGGCGTTGACAATATTCGCGAACTGATTGAACGAGCTCAGTTTGCACCCGTGCAGTGTCGATTCAAAGTGTATGTGATTGACGAATGCCACATGCTCAGCACGGCTGCATTTAACGCATTGCTAAAAACGTTGGAAGAACCTCCTGAGCATGTCGTTTTTGTGTTGGCAACAACCGATCCCCAGCGGGTATTGCCGACGATCATTTCCCGCTGCCAGCGGTTTGACTTTCGCCGCATCCCTCTCACCGATATGGTGCAGCACTTGATTCACATTGTTGAGAAAGAACACATTGATATCACTGACGAGGCGGTTGAGTTAGTGGCTCAAATTTCTCAAGGCGGATTGCGAGATGCGGAGAGCTTGCTGGATCAGCTCAGTTTGCTCGACGGATGTATCACCGTCGATCGCGTCTGGGATTTGGTCGGCGCCGTGCCTGAACGCGATTTGTTGGAACTGGTCAAAGCGATCGCCACAGACAGTGGAACTGCCGTCCTCGATTGGGCACGCCATCTTATGAATCGGGGACGAGAACCGCTGATTGTGCTGCAAAATCTGGCGAGTTTTTATCGAGATTTACTCGTGGCAAAAACGGCGAGCGATCGCCGCGATCTGGTTGCCATTACCGAAACCACATGGGCAGACATGTGTGAGTTTGCTCAACAGATGGATACGGTGACAATTTTGGCAGGGCAGCAGCACCTGCGTACGAGCGAAGCGCAGGTCAAACATACTACCCAGCCTCGCTTGTGGCTTGAAGTTACGCTGATGGGGCTGCTGCCATCGGCGCTCAATCTATCCTCACCCGTCACAGAGACCAAATTTACAAATCCCAGATCACCTAGTCAGGCAGCCGTACCCCCAACCGCCGGGCGATCGCCTCAGCCCGCATCTCCGACTAGCCATTCAACTGACCATCCGACTACCAAGCAGACTCCCCCAGCATCTCCCCAGCCGATCGCCTCCCCGTCCCCTCTGACTCAGCGACCTCGGCAACCTGAGCCTGCCAGATCCACCTCTCAACCGCGTGCAGAGGGTTCCAAGTCTCCTCCACCTGAGGATTCTCTACCAGCGCAGCCCGAACCCCAATCGCCCCCTAAGACAGCGCATCAAGACCTCAGCCATTTATGGCAGCAGGTGATTGAACATCTCCATCCGTTGAGCAAGGCTCTGCTTCGCGATCATGGGCACCTTGCTAGCTTTAACGGGCATCATGTCACGATTGGCATTCGTTCAAAAAATCTCCTCAAGATTGCTCAAAGTAGAATTCCAGATATTGAACAAGCCTTTCGAGCTGCGGTGTCCCAAGACGTGAGCGTGGATGTGGTTATCAGATCAGACACCCCAACCCCTGCTGAATCGTCATCTCCAGACGAGCGATTGCCCGTCGAAGCATCTGCATCTGCTCCAGTGCCGCCCCCCCCGTTTGTATCGACGCCCGTGTCTCCTGCGGAGCCGATTACCGAAACACCGCCTCATCCAGCGTCTCAAGCAGAACCCCACCCCGCTGATCAGCCATCAACAGCGTCTGCGACAGGAGCTGACGCAGAAGAAGCCTCAAAAGCCTATGAGATACCAAGCTGGCAAGACGACGATGAAGTGTCTAAAGCAGCACGGCTGTTTGCCCAGATGTTTAACGGCGAAGTCGTTAATCTGTCTGATGACATTGACAATGGCAAGCATCCTCAACCGCGCAATTCGTCAAACCCTCCTCCTCAGCGCGATGACGATGTGCCATTCTAATAGCTGCCGCCGTCACCACTCTCGCGACTCAATTCGCTACTCGATGCGCTGTACGGCAACTCGCAAGCCATTATTAATCAGCATTCGAGCCGTTTCATTTGCATTATTGAGGTCGTTGAATGCTCCTGCTTGCATCACAGCTTGACCATTCACGTAGGTATAAAACGCTCCAGGCACCAGCGATTGAACGAGCCTCTGTATCCGTTCATTACGGGCATCAACTACGACTCGATACCGCGATCTCAATCGAGTCGACCGATTAGGCGACGATCCAGCGGAGGTTCTTTGCCGCACTGGATCGCTGTAGATGGTCACGGTCGGCAAACTGCCAGTATAGCCTCGAGGAATCTCCCCCCCAGGAACAGGTAACGCATTTGAGTGACGAGGTGGCGATGACCGGGGTTGAAGCAGGGTTCTCAGTAGGTTTCTAGGTGGAGAACTGGGTTGTTGAGCGGATGGTGATGACTGAGCGGATGCCAGTGCAGACGCTAGCTGATTGACCGGGCTGGCTTGGCCATCATTCTCGTCGGACAAATCAGCCACAGTCCCACGCATGGGCGGCGGCACAGGGATCTCAATAGGCGCTGTGAAATTTGCTACGGGGCGGGCAGAACGGGACGGGGCAGACTGCGCATCTGAATTCAAGCGCGGCGTAGTCGAACGGTCTGCGATCGCCCGTTGCGGTGAGGGGGAGGACTCGGTAACTGCGGATATCACAGCAGGTGCAGGCGGCGGCGGTGCGGGCGGCGTCGATGTCGGGACGGATGGAGGCGGTACAAACATGTCAATCGACGGAATTCGTTGAGGTGACGGTGTTGCGGCCGCTCCAGTATCCGTTGGGCGAGGAAATGATGCTGCCGTTCGAGAGGATGCGGGTCGAGAGGACGCTGTCGGAGATGGCACCGTTGATAAGGAGGCAGATGATGAGGAGGCAGATGATGAGGAGGCAGATGATGAGGAGGCAGATGATGAGGAGGCAGATGATAAGGAGGCAGATGATAAGGACTGGCGACTCGTTGGGTGAGCGGCGATCGCCTGAGATGAGGGCTCGCCTTGATGAGGGTGCATCGATGACGCGGAGGACGACTCCTCGCCAGATGACGAACGGGCTGGCGCCTCCGATGATGTAGGCAATACTGGCAATGATGAGGACAACGAATTCTCGGAGGAGGATGAATCGGGGCGTAAGTCAGCAGCAACGCGGCGTGGAGCTGCAATTGGGATCGGCACATTGCCGGTCACATCAACCGCTCCGGTCATGCGTGCGTCCGTCAGGTCATTGCCGAACGCAGGAACTGGGTGTTCGGCTGCTTCAACATTGAGATCGTAGCGAGTATTGTTTTGAAACTGATTATTGCCTGGATGATCAGGCGTTCCGAGATTAGGCACTGCTTGGGCGATCGCCACGATTCCGTCTCGATGGCTCCCGTCTATAACGTTATGTCGCAGCACCGGACGGGCATGCCCCTGAATAACAATGCCATCTCGATTATTGAGTAAACGATTCTCAATCAGGTGAGGCGCAGCATTCTGACTCACATTAATGCCAAACCCGGTTTGTTCAAAGACGTTTTCTCGGACGACGGCTTGCCCCGACCCAAACACGGTGATGCCGTTCGCGCCATTCTGACGAAACAGATTATCTTGCACAATAGGCGAACTGTCGCCGTTGACCGACACCCCATCATGGATATTGTTGCTAAATGTGTTGCGAGCAACAGTTGGGCTACTTGACTCAATCCACAATCCGTAGCCTCGGGCGTTTGGGTTCCTGACCGTCACCCCTGTCAACGTAGCATCGTCAGCTCCCAGAATGGCGATATTTTGACCCGCAACGGTGGGGCTGAGAAATCGCCCTCCTCCTCGGATCAGAATGCCGTCTCCGTGAGTGCTTGGATTTCCCTGAATGATGACTCCAGGCTTCATCCTCAACGGGAATTGTTCGCCTGACTCGGCACTATAGGTTCCCGGTGCAAGCATAATGACCGTTCCAGGTTGAGAGCGCTCCAGTGCTTGAGTGATCGTTCTAAAGGGCGATCGCTGGCTGCCATCGCCCTGGGTGTCATGACCCACAATTGGATTGACAAAGAATAATGTCGTCGAGGTGGCGGGTGGCGTATACGATCGACGCGCCTGAGATGATGAGATGGGTAATGTTGTTTGGGCGATCGCCCCCGTTTGACTCGTTAATGAAACGACGACTGCAAGCCCAAGCCCAGCAGCCAGGAGTATCTGAGGTGAAACAGTTACTCGTCTGCCGCCCCGACCCACGTCAGAACATTCGTTTCTTCTTCTAAGTAAATCGTAGGAATATTGCAACACCATAATGTCCCTCATCTCACTGGATGCCCTAAACAAACGCCAGACAATACTCAGGAAATCAATCGCAATGCGATCGCTTAACGTAGCCTTTAGCCATCAAAAGATTTCTCGCTAATGAGTCAGCAGGGGGGTATGCCGTTCTGATTAACTAGATTTGCAAAAACAAAACTGCCGTATTTGATACTAGATAAACTTGATTGACATTCATTAAATCTCAGATGAATTAAAGGTAGATGGTCTAAATTTTGCCTGATTTTTTTCAGATTTAAACCTATAAATCTAAACTTTTTTTACTTTCTGTCCTAAAAAAGTTGGAATTTCGCGCAGGGTAATGCCCTATTCAGGTATTCGTGCACACTAAAACCCCCCAGATTCTGCCAGAATCCGGGGGGTTTTACAGCTAAATTACATGACGTAGCGGGTGAGGTCGCGGTTTACTCTGTAAGAACTCGTATCGCACCTACGACTATCAAACGCTTTTCACAGCATCTTCTAAAGCTGGTCAAGCTGTGCTTTTAGGTCTTCGAGTTCGGCATCAACCGCCTCATCTCTAGGTGCATCACTTGACTCCGTGGCGCCTTCAATTTGAGGTTGATCCGCAGAACCTCCCAGCATTTGAGCTTTCATAGCGGCGAGTTCGTCATCGACATCTGACCCCGATTCAAGCTGAGCAAATTGGCTTTCTAGATCCGATCCTGCCAGTTCAGACGCAGCTTGCGATCGCGCTTCCATCATCATTACTTTCTCTTCCATGCGCTCAAAGGCTGCCATGGAACTGCCTGTACCAAGCTGACCTACTGTGTTTTGGAGCTGCTCATTGGCTTTTGCTGCGCTAGCGCGAGCCTTGAGCATATCTTTCTTGGTTTTGGCTTCCGAAATCTTACCTTCAAGGGCAATTAGATTTCGCTTTAATGTTTCAACGCTAGTATTCTGTTGGTCAAACTGAGTTTGGAGAGACGCCGCAGTTTCAGCTTGCGTCTTTTTGCGGCTGAGCGCTTGCCGAGCCAATTCTTCGTCTCCCTTTTGCAGAGCAAGCTGGGCGCGTTGTTGCCACTTGCCGGCTTCAGATTGAGCTTGGTTAAGCTGTTGCTGAGTCCGTTTCTGACTGGCGATCGCCCGCGCAACAGCCTGACGCATCTGCACTAGATCTTCCTGCATATCGATGATCGCCTGATCCAAAATTTTCTCTGGATCTTCAGCAGCGCCCACCATCGCGTTAAGGTTTGAGCGAACCACCCGGCTCACACGGTCAAATAGTCCCATAGCTCAATCTTTCCCCTCGGAAATACAGTAAGCAGTTATAGGTTTCTTAGCTTGGTCTACCCATCTAGTTTAATCAATTGAAACGGCTCCTATCCGCCTCAGCCTCAAAATTTGACGACATTTATAAAAAAAATGGGAGCGATGTCACTCCCACTTTGACGAGAACAATTAGAATTCGCCGCTAAATCTGCGGAACGTACTGATCCTTCTCCGGAACAGGAGTGTATTCGGCGACAATCTGGCGAAATTCTTCACCATCAATTGTTTCTTTCTCGATGAGCAAGTCTACTAAGCGGTCGATCGCCGCGCGATTCTCCCGAACAACCCGACGCGCTTCGTCGTAGCAGTGCTCGACAATAGAACGCACCTGAGCATCAATTCGAGACGCGATTTCATCTGAATACTCTGAGCGAGTCATCAGGTCACGCCCTAAGAATACCTCACTCTGCTGGCTTTCTAGAGAAATGGGACCCAGATCAGACATTCCAAACCGCGTCACCATCTGACGAGCCATGCCAGTCACTTGCTGGAGGTCATTACCTGCCCCTGTGGTCACTTCGGCATCCCCAAAGATGACCTGCTCAGCGGCGCGACCTCCGAGTGCTCCAGTAATTCGAGCCATCAGCTGAGAGCGAGAAATCAAGCCCTGCTCCTCATTCGGGGTAAACCACGTCAAGCCGCGAGCCTGCCCCCTGGGAATGAGCGTCACCTTCTGAACCGGATCGTGATCTTTCAACAAGGTGCCGATAATAGCGTGCCCCAGCTCGTGATAAGCAATCAAGCGCTTACTCTTGCTGTCAATGAGCGGAGTGCCTTCCATACCCGCGACAACGCGATCTACCGCATCATCGATTTCGAGCATGGTGATTGCTTCTTTGCGTCGGCGAGCTGTTAGAATCGCCGCTTCATTGAGAAGATTTGCTAAATCGGCCCCTGTAAACCCGGGCGTGCGACGGGCGATCGCATCGAGAGACACTTCAGGTGCTAGCTTCTTATTGCGGGCATGCACCTGCAACACCTCTAAACGCCCTTTAATATCGGGTGGATCAACCATGACCTGACGGTCAAACCGCCCAGGACGAAGTAAGGCTGAATCTAAAACGTCAGGGCGGTTGGTAGCGGCAATAATGATGATGCCTGTATTGCCTTCAAATCCATCCATTTCGGTGAGCAATTGATTGAGGGTTTGCTCCCGCTCATCGTTGCCGCCTCCAATGCCAGCACCTCGCTGACGCCCAACCGCATCAATCTCATCAATAAAGATAATGCAAGGCGCATTCTCTTTCGCTTTTTTGAACAGGTCGCGGACGCGGGATGCACCCACACCGACAAACATCTCAACAAATTCGGACCCGGAGATGCTGAAGAAAGGAACCCCTGCTTCACCCGCGATCGCTTTCGCTAGCAACGTTTTACCCGTCCCTGGAGGACCAACCAACAACACGCCTTTCGGAATCCGCGCACCCACTGCCGTAAAACGCTCAGGCTTCTTCAAAAATGAGACGACTTCTTCAAGCTCTTCTTTCGCCTCTTCAATGCCAGCCACATCGTCAAACATGACACCCGTTTTAGCCTCCATCTGGAAGCGTGCCCGAGACTTACCAAAGTTCATGGCTTGTCCAGGCCCTCCGGCACCGGAGCCAGAGCGGCGAAATAGAAAGAATAGTCCGCCAATCAATAAAATAGGGAAAATAAGATTTCCCAATAATCCCCAGATTGCCCCATCATTGCGGGGGGGATGGGTGTCAAAGTTCACACCGTCTTCTCGCAACCTGGAGATCAGCTCAGGAGCATTACCCGGCAAATCGACTCTTAAGCGACGAACTCGATCATCGAGCTGGTCAACTGCTTCGACGATAGCGGTCCGCCCGCCATCGTACAAATCAACGCTGGTCACTCGACCCGAATCGAGATATTCCAGAAATCGACCATAGGTCATCCGACTATTTGCGGTGTTTCCTCCGATATCCATCGCTGAGGACGAAAATGCCCCCTGCCAGAAAAAGAACCCGATGACTAAGACTGGCAATGTCCAGAGGAGAATCACTCTCCAGGAAAGCTTCATAACCCTAAGCGCCTCTAATAACAGCAGTTGAATTAGTTGAATTAAAGTACACGCAGCCTAACACTGCTCAACAAGATTTCGTTTCTAATCAACTCTAATCAATCCAGATGTGGCTCAGACTTCTGCGTCATCTTTACTATCGTACGCGGTTAGGAGAATCGACAAGAATTAACAAAACCACTATTTCTGAGTGTAAATCTTAATTAAATTTAACGTAACGAGGGCACATCGAGCAACTCAGGAAAGAATTGGATTTTGCCGATGCCTGCTAAATCGATGCTAGCGCGTCTGATCGCGTTTTGAATGCTGGGAGATATTTGGATTGACATTTCCGCCTATTTTCTCAGAAATTGTAGACAACTTTTAAAGAACGCTTGTACTGAAAATCGAGATGTGATAGAACAATTGTATTATCTGGTGGCGTCAGGTTGTGCAGCGAGGTGGCGTCGGCAGCATGAGTACTGATTTGACGAGTACTGATTTGACGAGTACTGATTTGACGAGTACTGATTTGAATAGAGGTACAAACCCCATGACTGGCAGGCAATCCTCCAATATTCCAGGTACGGTTTTGAGCGTCGATTTGGGGCGCACTGCAACAAAAGCTTGTGTGGGTCGCAGTCCTGCTGATGTGGTTCTTATTCCCGCCAATGTCGCTCATCTGACGGTCGAGCAGGTTCGTAGGGGTGGTTTTGAATCGCAGCCTACCGATCCGCTGCTCGATATTTGGCTAGAGTTTCAGGGCAAAGGCTTTGCGATGGGTCAGCTTGCAGCAGATTTCGGCGCAAACCTAGGAGTTGGTCAATCGAAGGTTGAAGATGCGTTGGTGAAAGTTTTAGCATCAGCCGGATATTTTGACCTGAAAGGCAGTATTGGTGTGGTATTAGGATTGCCATACCATTCTCAGGAGCAGTTTGATCAAGAGAAAGAGCAAGTTATCGGCTTGTTGCGATCGCCCCACGTCATGAACTATCGAGGTGAATTTAGGGCGATTGACATTCAGCAAATCTGGGTCATGCCGGAGGGGTATGGAAGCCTCATCTGGTGCGAAGCACACGGAAAGAAGTCTACTCCCGATTTTCCCAATTTATCAGTTGGCGTGGTTGATATCGGTCACCAAACGACCGACTTTCTCATGATTGATCGATTTCGATTTGCGCGAGGAGCCTCTCAGAGCGTGCCCTTTGCAATGAGCCAGTTTTATGAGAATGTAGCCAGCCAGATTCAAGGGGCTGATAGTCAATCATTATCATTAATTGAAGCAGTTCATCGCCCCGAAGGTGAGAGGTTTTTCCGTCCCAGAGGAACTGCAATTCCAACTAATCTAGACGATATCTTGCCCAGCTTGCGACGAAGTTTTGCCCGCGAACTGTCTAATCGTCTCGTGTCGTGGTTGCCTGAGCGCGTGACCGATGTTGTTGTCAGCGGCGGCGGCGGTGAGTTCTTCTGGAATGAGCTTCGTCCGCTTTTGCGCGAAGCCAAGCTTAAAGGGCACCTAGCAAAACCGTCTCGCAAGGCAAACTCGCTGGGGCAGTATATCTACGGTGAGGCGCAAATTGCGATTCTCTCAAGTCAGCTTGTTGCTAGCAAAAGCGCTTAATCCACAGCGCTTCACTCACGAAATTCATTATCCGCATGAGGGGGGGCTCGATGAGATTGGATGCAGATCAGTTTAATCATGTCAATTATGATGTGGTCTTTAAGGACTCGGTCACCGATCAAGCCTTGCTAGGAGCTATTGAACGAGCATTGGCAACTCAACCATACGCCAGTTTCAGCGATTTATGTAAACAAGCCCTGCGGCAGTCGCTTCTAGGGGCTGAAATGTCGTCTACGATGCCCTTATTCCTAGAGTTACAGCGCCAGATTGTTGATTTGAGAGTCAGTCTGGCAAATCTTGAATATCGGCTGAGTGGCGATCGCCCTTCTCCGAGACATGAAGAGTTAGATCGCCCATTCGATCATCTCGACCATCAATTCACACGGCTCTCAAGTCGTTTTGGGGAAGCGCATTCAACGATTCCGTTTAACGAGCGAGAATCGCGGGAATCACCCGAGCCGGAGCGAGTTCCAGCGACGATATCGAGAGCATCTGACCCCCTTTTAGATCGACTCGCGCCTATCTTGGATGACTTCTGAATTCTTTGAATCCAACGGTTGAATCCAACAGCGCCATTTAGCGGACTGCTGAAATGCGAATTACGTATGGATGGTAGCTGTTTTCCTGGTATGAGCCGACCCAAATCTCATACGTGCCTGAAAACCACTGGCCTGCAATTCCGGGATTGACGCCCGAATAGTCGTCATTGCACCAACTCCCGCCTGGTCCGCGAATCACCAGAGTCGTGTCGTCAGGGCTCTGAATTTCGAGGCTGAGATAGTCAAAGAATTCGGTCAATGTCATCCGGTGATCTGGGGGGCCATCCACGAAGCCAACGCACGATCCAGTGTCGGTTTCGGGGCGACCTGCCACAGCGCTGGCAGGCTGCTGCCCTCCACTAATTCCTCTGACTGTGATTGGATCAGGGGTAAAGCTAGGGGTCAGCGTCACATTCTCAAACAGGGTGACCTCTTGAGAGGGCTGCACAACTTGGGCCTGAGCAAGACGACCTAACCGCGATCCGTTGACCGAAATCACGCTTGCAAGAGTCAGCCCAATCCCAACGATCAGTGGTTGGATACGCATAGTATTAGCGAATGAAATTTAGACAAGAGATGTTCTTGCCTATCGTAATCTGGCGGGGATCTATTTTGTTAGAGCTTTGTTAGAGCGATCGCCTGCTGAAGTCGGGGCTGATCGTATCCCCGTTGATGCAGCAGCAGCCACGATTGCGCAAGGTCGGGGCCGTGAAGATCTCCGGTTAATGCTGCCCTGAGCGTCCGCATGACTAGACCTTTCTTCACATTCTTATCTTTTGTGACCCGTTTAATGACCGATTGAGCATCTGACTCAGTATCAAAGGGCGGATTTTCTTCGAGTAATTCTAAAACCCCTTCTAACACCACGGATGCCCCATCTTGCTGAAGCTGCTGAATTGCGGCCTCTTTTACCTCGATGTCGCGCCTAAATAAATAATCGCTCATAGGAACAGCATCATCCAAGCGAGTGAGGCTTGCCCCAATGAGTTGGGAAATTTGATTAAGCCAGGGGCGATCGCTCACCGGGTCAAACTCAAACCCTGCATCTTGCCAAAACGGAATGAGTAGATCGGTGATTTCATCGGCAGATTTGTGATGAAGATATTGGCTGTTGAGCCAGTTGAGCTTATCCCAGTCAAATTTTGCTCCGGCCTTATTGACCCGATCGAAGCTAAACTGACTGGCGGCTTCGCTTAGCGAAAACTGTTCTTGAGTAGAGTCGGGGGGCGACCAACCTAACAGCGTCATGTAGTTGACCATCGCCTCTGGAACGTATCCCATCCGCTGAAAGTCTGAAATGGATGTTACCCCATCCCGTTTTGAAAGCTTTTTACCCGACGGGCTGAGAATCAAAGGCGTATGGGCAAACTGAGGGATATCAGAACCTAGCGCCTCATACAGCAAAATCTGCTTAGCGGTATTTGCGATGTGGTCTTCACCACGAATGATATGAGTGATGGTCATATCCATATCATCGACTACGACCACAAAGTTATACAGCGGTTGCCCAATCTCACCAGCCGGAGCGCGACGGGCAATGACCATATCGCCCCCTAAGTCGCTCCCTTTCCAGGTCATCTGCCCGCGCACCATGTCCTTCCATGAGATCACCCGGTCATCATCAATCTTGAAGCGAATGACCGGCTGCCGCCCTTCTGCTTGAAATGCAGCCTGCTGTTCGGCTGTGAGCTGGCGATGGCGATTATCGTAGCGCGGCGGTTGTCCCTTGGCTTCATAGGACGCGCGAATGGCTTCAAGCTCGTCTTCTGTGCAATAGCAATAGTAGGCGTGACCCTGATCCAGCAGAGTATTGACCTGTTGCCGATAAAGCTCGGTTCGTTTGCTTTGAAAGAAGGGTCCCTCATCCCAGGTCAAGCCTAGCCAGGTTAATCCCTCTAGAATATTTTGGGTAAATTCTGGGCGCGATCGCTCGACATCCGTATCTTCAATTCTCAGGATGAACTGACCTTGATTGTGCCGAGCAAATAACCAATTGAAGACAGCCGTGCGTGCGGTGCCGATATGGAGATTTCCGGTTGGGCTAGGAGCGATACGAACGCGAACAGTCATAGTGAACATTAAGCGTGGTGCGGTTTGGCATGCCTCATTCTAACGAGAATATGCGGCGAATTGTTTTATGGGTTAACGCCTGATTCAAGATTTTTAATTTGAAGAATTGGCCTAAGATCTATCGGGATCTGACCAACACTCTCAAGATGAGCAAGACGGCGATCGCCTGAACCACCCTTCACAGGTTGCTCAGACGCCTGAGCATCAATGTATGAGAGGCAAATTTTGAGATAGTTATCGGGACGATAGGGCAGCCGATCCGCCCATTCAATGGCGGTGATTCCAGACGGGTACTCCTGTCCGTCCCAATACAGTTCAGGATAGAGAGAACCAACCTCATTCGGTGACAACCGATATAGGTCGAGATGATAGAGGGGAATGCGACCATCCGAATATTCGTTAATGAGTGTAAAGGTGGGGCTGACAATCGAATCAGAAATCCCGAGTCCTTTACCCATCCCCTGAACCAAGGTGGTCTTGCCGCTACCCAGAGTCCCTTCCAGCAAGATGACGGTTCCGGCTGGGAGCGATCGCCCGAGCGCGATTCCTAATTTATGAGTCGCATCCACAGTTAGAAGGGGAAAAGAAATTGCCTGCGTTGCCATACCTACATCGATTTAAACCAAAATCCAGGAGATAACCCAACAATGGCTACACTCCCGGACTTGCAGTATTAAGTCATATAATCCGATACAGATTCTTCGGATACAGATTCTTCGGATACAGACTCAGATTCTAGAGATATAGCCCGCCGCGCTTGCGTTAGGACATTGAACACATACAGAACTCCAACGGTGCGGACGTTCTATACCCAAATCTGAGCCCGTCGGGATATCAGATCTTTAGTCATCGTATATCCGGCATTCTGCTGCTTCAGGGTTGTCGTCGCAATATTGTTCCAAAGAGGTCTTAGACTTGGCTTTATTGCGCTTATGAGACGCTTCCGCCTGAAGCTCTTCAACTGCATCCCACGCAGCAGCACAGTCTGCAGAGTCTGCCCCGCTCATATCACAAGCATCACGAGCCTGTGTGCGTTCTTTTTCGATTTGCTCCTGAATATCACTCATGGGTTTCGCTACTTCCGCTAACTACTACTCTGATGATCAGAGACTGATCGAGAATTATTATTCCAAGATACCGCAGCATCATTAAGAACCTCAGTTCTTGGAAAACGGATTCTATAATCGTAACTATTCCGTTCTAGTATGCACAATGAAGAGAATTTGTGACGGAATGAACTCCATTTCTTAAGGTTTGAATGGATCTAAACTGCGTCTGGCTCGAAACTTGCAGCTTTTTCTTAAGGAGAATGACAGGTCTAGACGTAGACAAAGTTTCTTTCAAGTTGAGAAATAAGTGTTGTATTGAGTTTGACGAGCACTTAGCTTAGGAAGCGTGACAATGGCACAATCAATGACTGATCAGATGAAGTGGGTAAGCGCCTTATCAACACAGCCGTCGTTAGAAGCTGCCATTCATGATGTAGTCGAACAGGCTCAGCAATCGCTACAGGCTCCAGCAGACCTTGGCTTGGTCTTCATTTCGTCGGCATTTGCGAGTGAATACCCACGCCTGATGCCGCTATTGAAAGAAAAGCTGGAGGTTTCAGTGCTGATTGGATGTAGCGGAGGCGGCGTTGTCGGCATGAACACCGTCGATCAGTCAGAAGAAATCGAGGGCGGAGCTGCCCTCAGCCTCACGCTTGCTCACTTGCCAGGGGTCACCATTACACCATTTCATGTCACAGAGGACGAGTTGCCCGATCTTGACGGGCCTCCCGATCGCTGGATCGACCTCATGGGCATTTCTCCCAATGAGCAGCCTGATTTCATCGTATTATCAGACCCGACGTTCTCTAAAGTCGTTGATCTCCTTCAAGGGCTAGACTTCGCGTATCCGGGATCAGTCAAGGTGGGCGGATTGGCCAGTGGTGGAGCGCTGCGAGGCGGGGTTGGGCTTTTCTATAACGAGCAGATGTATGAAGACGGTATGGTAGGCATTGCCCTGAGCGGCGACGTCACGTTAGAAGCAATTGTGGCTCAGGGGTGTCGCCCCATCGGCGGAATTTATCAGGTCGTCGAGGGTGAACGCAATATTATCTTAAAACTCGAAGAACAGATCCGTGATGACATGTGCGGCATCGCTCAAACGCCGTTAGAGGTGCTGCAAACGCTCATCCAAGACTTGAGTGAGGACGATCGCGAACTCGCTCAACATTCTCTATTCGTGGGCATCGCTCAAACAGAATTTAAGCGAGAACTCGATCAGGGCGATTTCCTAATTCGGAATCTGATTGGTGTCGATCCAAGAATTGGAGCTATTGCGGTGGGCGATCGCGTCCGTCCGGGGCAACGTATCCAGTTTCACCTGCGCGATGCGGCCACCTCTGCCGATGACTTGGAGGGGCTTCTCAAACACTACCAATATACGGAGCAGACTCGGTCTACATCGCCGATCGGAGCCCTGATATTTTCATGCATGGGGAGAGGCGAACGGCTCTATAACGAGCAAAACTTCGACTCTCGACTCTTTAGCCACTACGTGAGCAATGTTCCGGTTGCCGGATTTTTTTGTAATGGGGAGATCGGTCCCGTTGGTGATACGACTTTTATCCACGGCTACACATCTGTATTCGGAATTATTCGTCAAGCATCGTCATAGCACGCATCGTCAGAATAATAGGGTCGCGGAGTTGTCAATCAAATCAGGGCTGCCGGTCTCATCCAACGCGCCAAATTGCTCGAAATAGCGGCGCACTCTCAGCGGAAATTGAGGAAAGCTGAATTGGGCATCGCCATGGGCAATATCCGCCCAAAAGTAACGTAAATCAGGTGCGAATCGTTTGGCTTCAGGATATGAGAGGTTGAGCGGATCGCCCATCAGCAGCTTCATCATAAAGTGAACGGAGCGATCGCCCATCAGCTCACGAGAACTGGTTTGCAAATCATCCCAACCCGGTAATGACTGAATGCGGTGAGATTCAATCTGAAGCCGCGTATGTCCGTCGTTTTGATACAACTGCAGAACGCGAAACGGGTGGGGATAACTCACCAGCGACCCCGTTGTGATGTCGTAGATTCCGCGATCGTGGGCAATATCTTGGACATGGAGATGCCCAGTACAAATCAGCCGAACACCCGCCTGCCTCAAGAGATTCAAAAGATCTGGCGCATTTTCGAGCATGTAGCGCCGTCCGAGGGGGTTTTGCGTCTGCCCTGGCAAATGTTCAATCACATTGTGATGAATCATTACCACAATAAATTCGTCGGATGCGGCCTCAAGGCAATGGTGTAACCAAACAAGCTGTTCCTCATCCACTCGTCCCATGTAGAGTTGCTTGCCCTGATCGTCAAATGCGATCGAGTTAAGCCCAATCAGGCGAATTCCGGGCAAGAGCGATTCTGAATAGTAAAGCTGCCCCGGATTAGAATAGCCAAATTTTGAATAATAGGATGGAAAATCTGCGATGCCGATGGAGGAGTGAGTCGAGTGCTGCTCTACGGCATCATGATTTCCAGGGACGACATACACCGGATAGGGAAGCTGAGCCAGTCGTCGGGCAACCCATGCGTGGTTATCAGGCTCGCCATCTTGCGTTAAATCCCCCGGCAGCAGCAAGAAATCTAAGTCGAGTTGCGCGAGGTAATCAAGCACCGCTTCGAAGGCATGGGTGCTGAGTTCTACTCGATGAAACCGATGCGGGTTGTGGGGAATCGTATGAGGCAGCGCAATGTGTAGATCACTGGCGATCGCAAATCGAACATTCAGACTCATAATGCGTCGGCAAGAGCATCCTAATTAAAGACGGCAGTCAATTCCCGTTGAGTATAACCCCTTATTCTAGATGCTGCCGCGAATCGTCTAGGCTGGAGTAGATGTCAGTATGGAGGTCATTTTCCTTTGTCGGCTGTTCGAGTGCGCCAACACGTCAATCCATTGAGTCAGAAATATCAGCATCCTGCGGCTCCTCCCCAGTGGGAGACGGTATATGCTGAGTTAGACCATCCGCTTCATCTCGACATCGGCTGTGGTCGTGGTAATTTCTTAATTGCCATGGCTCAACAGCAGCCCGGTTGGAATTTTTTAGGATTAGAGATTCGGGAGCCGCTGGTGGAGCAGGCCGTCCTCCAACGCGACGAACTGGGGCTACCAAATCTTCATTTCATCTCTTGCAATGCCAACAAGTCTCTAACACCGCTCTTGTCATCGCTACCCGACGGAGTATTACAGCGGGTGACGATTCAATTCCCTGACCCATGGTTTAAGAAACGCCACCAAAAACGGCGAATTGTGCAACCCAAACTGGTCGATGAGCTTGCCCGCTATCTAGTGCCGGGAGGGTGGGTGCTGCTGCAATCAGATATCGAAGAGGTGGCAATTGAAATGGGCGATCGCTTTCAAGAGCATTCATTTACTCGCCAAGGGCTTAACTGGCTGCCTCACAATCCGCTACCGATTTCAACGGAGCGAGAAGACCTCACCCTATCAAAGGGAGAACCAGTGTTTCGATCCCAGTTCATCAAATCCTAAGGTCTAAAGCCAATTGCCCACAAGCACGTAGGGAGCCCAATAAATCGGCGATCGATAATAGGGATTTTGCAACAGAGCTAGCTGCGATCGCCGCAGCGCTTCTGCCTTGGTGATTAGAGTCTCTGCTCCTGCCAGTTCTTGATAAAAGTGACTCATTAGTTCTGCCGTACCCTGGTCATCGACATACCACAGCGATGCTAAGGTGCTGCGTGCGCCTGATTGAACGGCGACTAATCCTAAGGCAGCACGGCTATCTCCATCCGCAGTCTTGCAGGCGCTTAACACCAGCAGCTCAATTGCATTCGCCCGTTGGCTACGATTTTGCAGGATGGCACTCAGCGCGTTGATATTGACCCGCTTATCCCACGCCAGAATGAAGGTGTCTTCGGGTTCGGAGCTAAACTGCCCGTGGGTTGCCAGGTGAATGATCGGAAATGACGTCGTCGTTGCAAGTTGCTGAAGCCTATCGCTGGTGAAGTCTTGATTGAGAAGTCGCCGCCCTGACGTTTGAGCACTGACTTGATTGAGTTCGATTTCAACATTTTCTAGAGCAGCAAAGCCTCGATGAGCCGGGAAGTCAGGTCGAATTTCAGACAAGCCAAATTTGAGGACATCAAGCTGCACCTGGGTCAGCGGTTTAGGCTCAATGAGCTGCAATCCGGGCATGAGGGCGATCGCATAGTGTTCAATCAGATAGTGCTCACCGTCATACAGGGCTGCCATCGGTACATTTCGCAGGGCCCCATCGAGAACAAAGACCAGCGTTTCGACCTGTTCAGCATCCAGAATTGACTCGGCGGGACGAATCAGCCAATCATAAACCTGCATTCCCAATGCCCGTCCTTGCCGCGATGGATAGGGCTTTTCGAGTTCTTGGCGGAGGCGAACGAGCACGGTATCGACCTCATCCTTGGGACGCGACACCGCATAAAAGTGCAGCCGATCAGACTGAGGCGATTTCAAAATTACTGCTAGCTGATTTTCCAAAATAATCGGATAGAGAATGGCAGCCGTTGGGTCGACGTTTGCTTCACTAATTTCGAGGGATGGTGACAAATCGCATCGCAGAAAATTCTCCAACTCGCTCACCTGGAGCGCATCAATATCTTGAATGGCCGCTTGCAAATTTTCTTGACTGGGGGCTGCTCCATTGGTATTTAGTAACAGCTCGACGAGTTCTCGGTAAATGGGTTCGACGTTATCTCGAAATGAAAAGCGAATTTCAGAATCGACGCTGAGCAGGTTTTGACGAACCGTCTGGAGAGTTTGAACGGCGGCTTCGTAGTGGGCGATCGCCGCGTCAGTTTTTCCCTGCTTGCGATAAAGGCGACCGAGTTGCCACTGCCAGCGATAGGCAATATCCCAGGCTTGATGAGCTTGAGCCAACCCAAGGGCGGGTTGAGTCAATTCGCGAGCTTGCTGCCAAGAGGCGTGAGCACGGTGGGGAGCCCGATCGCCAATTTGCTCATAAATCATACCCAGCGTGCCACGGGCATAGGACTCTGCACGAGGAATTTGAAGCGCCTCGGCCTGTCGGAGCGCGGTCAGTGCGAGGGCGATCGCCTCATCGGATACCGTCTGAAGCTGCTGATGCTGTTCGAGATTCATTAACGTTTGCGCCAGGTCAAGATGAGCATCAATTGCAGCATGACTAGGCGGCAAATTTGCTAACCCTCCAGACTGAATCTCAGCCCACTGGCTTTGGATTTGAGGACGAATAGCTTCTGCAACTCTCAGCCGATTTTGGCTCCGCAGCCAGTGTTCTAAATCAGATAATAGGCTCAACCGCTGGAGCTGAGCCTGAATCGGGCGGATCGATAGATATGTCGAGGCGATCGCCGCTGATTGACGATAGTGCTCCAGTGCTTGCAATCCGTAGTTTCTAGCCTGATTGCGATTAACGCTATCACGGGTGCGCTCAAACAGCGACCGCGTTTTGAGATAGCGCGATCGCTCCGTGTCGCCTAAGCTCAGCATTATCTCGCCTTCAAACTGAGGCAGCGACAAGGTTTGTGACATCTCTACTCCCTGTTCTAGCAATTGGTAAGATGCGTCCAGATTGCCAATGCGTCGCAGCAGATTGCCTAGGCTTCGCAAGCTGATCAGTTGAATCGAGGGAGTTAGGTTTGACACATGATGGATGACCTGATCGACGGCATCCTGCGACGTAAGAGCGCAGTCTATATCCAGCTCGATGGTATCGAATACGGTTTTACAGGCTTGCGGATAAAATCCCAAACTTTCTAAGGCTTGTGCTTGGTTGAGTAGCCCTCCCGTGATGCCGGGGCGATCGCCGGGCTGCCGATATATCTCCGTTGCGTGTCGCCAGGTATCTAACGCCGATTGCGATCGCCCCATTGCCAGATCTAAGCGACCCTGGGCATTCAGAGCCTGAGCATAGGGCAATGTCGATGTAATTTGATGCGATTCTGGCTGTAACGTCAACAGAGCGATCGCCGTCTGAATGGTATCCTCCGCCTGTGCCCAATCTTGCATCTGCTGATAGGCCAGAGATAGATAGGTCAAGGCGATCGCGCGCTGAGATAAATTGCCTACTTGATGAGCTGTTGAAGCAGCAGTTTGCCAGTACTCCACAGCCGCTTCATAGTCACTATTGGCGTAGGCATCGCGCCCTTGATTGAAGAACGATGACACAGACTGGGACGGTGCTAATGCGTGCTCTGGGATGCTTTCTGAGGCATTCTGCTGGACATTTTCTGGGGCGGGTTCTTGACCCCCTGTTTGGGCGATCGCCTTCCTCTCCAGACCCGATATTGAATGAGCCGATAGCCCCCACGCTAGCAATATCCCGACAAAAACCCATGCCCATCGGCGCAGATGCGATCGCCCACGTTCAGACCCTCGCGCGCATCCACGATGACGGTTCCCCCGTTGCCCGCAAACCCGTTCAAACTATCATCTGTGCGAATCGAATCGACCTCGATCGTGCCTCCAGGCAATGTCGGGTCAGCTTGATACTGATTCGTGAGAAACACCAACCCATTGGGAGCTTCCAAGTTGACTGAATCAAGGGTGATATCTGCGGATGTACGAGTCGGGCTGAGCGGATCGGCAGGTGTTAATTCCTCTACGCTCCCTGATACGCCAATGGGAGGGGTGATCGCTTCTAGATTGACTCCAGCCCGAATGTCTAGGGTGGGCTGAGTGCGCCCGTCAATCGCGACGGTGGTGATGCCGTCAGAGAGCGTTACAGTCTCTGCGATCGCGTCAATACCCTCCACAGCGGCGTCATCGGTTCCTGTGATCACCACCGAGCCAATATCAACGGCACCTCCGGCAAAAATATGCAGTGACGTACCGCGATAGGTATCAAATGCAACATCACCCCCCGCTCGAATAATCGGATCAATCGGACTCCAAAAATCACCGAGAATGCCGTCAGCCCGCTCCACTCGAAAGTCGCCACCGCTCCAATAGTGAGCATCTCCAATCACGGGATTGGGCGATCGCAAGATTAGATCTGACCCGGCGACCAGTCGGCTATCGGGATGATTGAGCGCGACAATATCAAGCTGTTGATTGCCTTGGAGCCGCATTGTCTGCCCAGCCGTGGCGATAAACGGCGTGATCACGCGATCTCGAATACGCAAATCGTCAGCGACCAGGGTTAGATGTCTGCCTGCCTGGAGCTGTCCTTGTAGGTCAAGCTGCTGAGCCGACAGGGTTAAATCTCGCCCGACTTGAAGAGTGCCCGCATTGGCGATCGCTCCCATACCAGTGCCATATTGCAGGCCAATCGGCACATTCACCGTCAACAGTGGAGCCGCTTGAGGAGTACTAGCGCTAAACTCGCTGCCATCGGGAAACGTAAAGCGGTCAGCGGTGCTGGCAACAAATGACCCGCGAATATCGAGACGCGCATTCGGACCAAACACAATTCCATTGGGATTGATCAGAAACAAATTCGCCATCCCATCCACGCCGAGCGTTCCCAAAATCTCAGACGAGCTGTTGCCTGTCAACCGGCTGAGAATCGTTTCGATGCTTGCCGGATTCGCAAAGTAAACTGCGACCCCATCGGGCACATCAAAATCTTGAAAGCTATGGAAAAGGTTTGAGCCACGACGTGCTCCACCTTCAATCCGAAATTGATTGGCTCGAATCTGCTGAATATCAGACCGATCGGAACCTAGAGTGTCATTAGGAACGGGACGAGCGATCACCACTAAGCAGCCTCCTGACCCGAGTGTCAGTCCAATCGAGACCCCTATTCCAGCGATTACGGACAGGCATATTTGAGGTAACCTCTTGATAACCACGTCTTGCTCCTTAGCAGCGAATACCTGCCGTGTATCTTGAGTTCAGCAACGCCGGTGATGCGGTCGTCATCTGTTTTTAGATATGGGCAAGGCTTATGAAAGGCTTCGTTAGTACTTTTACCTTACGACGCCTCAATGACGGCACTGTCGTTTAAATAATTTATTCTGATTAGAGCATTTATAGCCCTACGGGCTCTTTGTGTGGTGATCCCGCGCGGCGTATGCGTTTAGCGCATGTGTGAGATCCCACGCTGTCGCTGCCCGAAAAAGGGGGCTATTTACAGGGTGTTGAAGTCCTCCTTTTCAAGGGGGATTTAGGGGGATCTCTAGGGCGTTACGCTAAATACATACAGAGCGTAAGGCTATACTTAACTGGATGCGCTTGTGTAAAAGCGGAGGGCAAATCGCCAAAACAGCTTAGAGACATAGAGTAGGGCGATCGCCAATGCTAGCGCTCCAATCATCCATTCCACGTCTCCACGATGAAGCAATGCCTGCGCCGGGATTGTGGTGAGAAACGCCACAGGCACCACAAACGTGAAAAAAAAGCGATATGCCACCGGATACGCCACAATGGGAAACCGCCCCGCTTCGAGTAAGCCCCGCAGCACTTCGGTCACGTTATAAATTTTCACGAACCAAATGCTGGTCGCACCCAACATAAACCACAGGCTGTAAAGACTCAGAAACCCGCACAGCAGCGGAAGAATCGCAGCCAGATAATTCGTCCATCCGAGTTCCAGCTTACTCCCGGCGTAGACCACTAGAATCGCGCCAAAAAATAAATCGGACGATCCCCACGGCGAGACGGTGCGCGTCGATAGCCAAAATTGAGAACTGATTGGCTTCAGCAAGACAAAATCTAAGGTGCCCTCTTGAACCTGACGCACGATTTGATTGAGGTTAGGCGCTAAAAACGTTGCGGAAAATCCTTGCAGCAGCGTAAACACGCCTAAAACGACGAGCGCCTCTTCCCACGACCAATCTTGAAACGTGTAGTTGGTTCGGTAGAACAGAAACAACCCAAACAGGCTACCCGCCAAGTTTGCGAGGCTCGTTAGCGCAGCGATTAAGAAGTTAAGACGATATTCTAACTCGGCGGCGATCGCCGCTCCCCAAAATAGCTTTAAGACCTTGAGATAGCGACCCATTTGGATGCAGTGAATTACTGTTGCTCAGTCTCCCTAAGTGAACGATACGCCTCAACAGCCACCGCTGACAAGAAGGGGAGTGTCCACAAAAAACTCATAAACGGGCAGCGCACCGATAAGGAATGTAGCGCCATGCCTAGACTCACTGCCAGCCCAACGGGAGTCGTGAGAAATTCTACAAATTCTAACACCCGCAGTAAGCCGAGTAGTAATGCCATATATGCCCTCAACGGTTTGATTTCAGCAATTCAAACATCCTGTTGCGCTCTTTCACTATAAAGGATGCTCTAGCCTACCAGGGGTTAATTATTGATTTTGTCAATGTTGTAACCGAAAGATTTATAAATCTTTACTATGCGCCCATGCCTGAGTATTGCTTAAGCCCCTTTCGCCAAAGCCAACGATTGAGAACAAAGAAAATTCCCGTCCACACGATCATGGTGATAAAAATACGGGGAATATCCACCGGAATCCCCACCAGCAAGCTAGCAGGATAATAAATCAAATAGGGAAACGGCAACCAAACCACGACCTGGCGAACCGCCTCAGGAAATGTATCAAGGGGAGCAATCAAGCCAGAGAGAAACAGATAAAACAAAAACCAGAAACTCTCGATCGCACTGGCTCGCTCTGTCCAGAAGGCAAACATCGCAAAGGTATATTGCATCACGAATCGCAGCGTAAACGCCATCATCAAAATCACCAGTGCGATCGCCACATCTGCCAAATCAGGGAGCCAGGCGGCTTGGGGATAGACCAAAAAAAACAAGCCCATCACTAGAAGCACAAACGGCATGCGCGCAAAGCGTTCGGCAAAGTGAGACGCAAAATGATGCCAACCCGGATCGAGCGGTTGCAAGAGTTTGGGAGACAGCCTACCCTCTACAATTTGGCGTTCAAACTCCCAAATCACCCACACCACGCTAAACTGCCGGACAAAAAACACCGCAATGAAATAGCGAATAAAGTCCAGAGAGGTTAGCCCAAATTGCCCACCCGCAGCCGCCTTGGCCCAAATGCCCATGAGAATCAGCGGTAGGCTGCCAGAGAGTACCCAAAACAGCAATTCTGCCCGATATTCGAGCATGTAGGCGTAGTAAACGGTGATCAGAGTTTTAGCGGTGCGAATCATGCGTCATGTCCAACGGTTCCAGCTCGAAACACCCGTCCGATTACTTCCTCCACGGGCGGATCGGTGATGGTCATATCCAGCACGTTGAGATTGGCAAGAATGCGGGCGATCGCCCCCGTCAGTTCATCTCGGCGGACGATAAATCGAGCCACACACCCCTCCAAGGCTTCTAATTCGCCATACGCACTCAGGTCGTCTGGCGCACAGCCCTCTGCCAGCTCAACTTTGACCTCTCGATACGGCGCAAAGCGTTCGAGTAACTGATCTAAATTGCCGTCATAGATGAGTTGACCTTGATAGATGAGCAAAACCCGTTTACACAGAGCGGTGATGTCTGCCATGTAGTGACTCGTCAGCAGAATCGTCGCCTGATAGCGCTGGTTATATTCCCGCAAAAATTCTCGCACGCTCACCTGAGCATTCACATCAAGCCCCAGGGTCGGTTCATCGAGAAACAACACCTTCGGACGATGCACCAGTGCAGTGAGCAGTTCTGCTTTCATGCGTTCTCCGAGGGAGAGCTTGCGAACGGGTTGAGTCAGTTTGCTCTCCAAGGTCAGCATGTCTGCTAATTCCCCAACGCGTCCCCGAAACTCTTTATCCGAGATGCCATAGATAGCCGCATTAATTCGCAACGAGTCTAGAGTCGGCAAGTCCCAAATGAGCTGCTGCTTTTGCCCCATGACGAGGGTGATATTTTTCAAAAACTCAGGCTCTCGTTGAAAAGGCGTGTGCCCAACCACATTGACCTGCCCTTTCGATGGATGGATCAACCCCGTCAGCATTTTGAGCGTGGTGGTTTTTCCTGCGCCGTTGGGTCCCAAAAACCCCACCACCTCTCCTGAATCAATGCCGAAGGTCACGTCTTTGACAGCTTCAACCTGTCGGTAGGTGCGTCGAAAGAAGTGAGTTAGTGTGCCTTTGAGCCCTGGCTCTTTGACAGCGACCGGATAGACTTTGCTCAGATGATCAACCGAAATAATCGGCATAGATGCCGTTCCTATGGCGTGAAATGCACACCCTTATCGTAACGGGATCAGCCGCTAGATTGCGGAGCGATCGCCCTGCTTCCATAACCAATGATTTCACCGATTTCACCAACATAAGCGATCGCACCTCTGCCATTAGCTCTGCCATTAACGTTGCAGTCCGTAACTAACGATCCTGATGGACTGACAAAAGATTCAGAGGCTGGCGGTTAAACCCGCGCCTACACAAGCAAAGTCGGCTTGCGCCGACTCGTTTCAACCCGCGTAGGCGGGTTTTCCCCGTGTAGCAGCAGTTTTAACTGCCGCTACACAACGTTTTGTCAGTCAATCAGCTAACGATCACAGTCATGAAACAGGCGATCGCTCATTCGCATGCATCAACAGATATAGATATTAATAATGATAACCATTGGATTTAAACCTTTAATTTGATTCAGAATCGTGCAATCAAACTTAGTTTATTCCAAATCAAACGGCATTGATAAATATGATTAATAAAAACACCCACCTTCAAACAGAAATTTGAACGTTAATTTCTATGATCAATATTAGAAATATTAGACATATCTAGACTCAATTTTCTAATAATCGGTATTGCAATATCAATGTGAAGAGTTTTCCCTAAAGACAAAACATCTCATTTTCAACGACGAGTGAAAAACTTAAATACAGCAAATGATTAAAACTATGAATACTGTGTCAAATGATCAAAACTACGTATTAGTCACCTGTATTAGTTGCCTATAGGGGTTTATAGCTGTATGTCCAGTGCGGAATTGAGAGAGCCTCCAAGAAAATTTGTATAAGAATTGACTGTCTGAAATAGTTAGAATAGCCATTCCACAGCAGAGTCTAGACGTCTTGAAATCCTTCAGCGTAGCCAGCCATTGTAGACAAGTATGCTCGGTTAAAAGATCACTCTACCCAACAAAAATGATTAAGCAAGAATTAAGTCATCTTTAAATAAGAAAAACGAATTAGCGCTATGCCCTCTCTATCAAGAATCAGAGTGTAAGCTTGATAACTGAAATTAGATAACGGTGGTAGATAAGTTTAGATATTGGGTCTATAAAGGATAGAAAAGCGTAGATTTTGATGCATCTTACTTTTTCTTGTTTAGGACTACACCACTATGACAGTTGCAACGCCTCTTCAAACCAAGCCGTTATCCGATGAAGACATTCGCAAGATTCATGCTTACTGGCGTGCCTGTAACTATCTGGCCGTTGGCATGATTTATCTGCGAGATAACCCCCTGCTCAAAGAGCCGCTTCAACCCGAGCATGTTAAGCAACGCTTGCTGGGGCACTGGGGTACGAGTCCTGGGCTCAGTTTTCTCTACGTTCATCTCAATCGAGTCATCAAAAAATATGACCTCGACATGATCTATATCGCAGGGCCGGGGCACGGTGCGCCTGGGATTTTAGGCCCCGTCTATCTGGAAGGAACCTATTCTGAGATTTATCCAGATAAGAGCGAAGACGAAGAAGGCATGCGGACCTTCTTCAAACAGTTCTCGTTTCCAGGAGGCATTGGTAGCCACTGCACACCCGAAACGCCAGGCTCAATCCATGAGGGTGGAGAACTCGGCTATAGCCTTTCCCATGCCTATGGAGCCGTTTACGATAATCCTGATTTAATTGTGAGCTGCGTCGTGGGAGACGGCGAGTCAGAAACAGGTCCCCTCGCTACCGCCTGGCACTCGAATAAGTTTCTCAACCCGATTCGAGACGGTGCAGTGCTGCCGATTTTGCATTTGAATGGCTACAAAATTGCCAATCCGACCATCTTGGCGCGGGTGAGCCACGAAGAACTGGAGGATTTATTCAAAGGATATGGCTATAAGCCCTATTTTGTGGAAGGAAGTGACCCTGAAACCATGCATCAGACGATGGCGGCGACGTTAGAAACCGTCATTTCTGAAATTAAAACCATTCAATCAGAAGCTCGCAGCTCAGGCGTGGCGAGGCGTCCACGCTGGCCGATGATTGTCCTGCGATCGCCCAAAGGTTGGACTGGCCCTGCCCAAGTAGACGGCAAGAAAACCGAAGACTTTTGGCGATCGCACCAAGTCCCCCTTTCTGGCATGCACAAAAACCCTGAGCATCTCCAACTGCTAGAAACCTGGCTGAGAAGCTATAAGCCGGAAGAACTGTTTGATGAAAATGGCACGCTGATGCCCGACCTGAAAGCGCTTGCACCAACCGGGTCTCGTCGCATGGGGGCAAATCCACACACAAACGGCGGGTTCTTACGAAAAGATCTGAAGATGCCCGATTTTCACCACTATGCCGTTTCGGTTGATCAGCCCGGAGCCGTCGACGCCGAAAACACGCGTCCGCTGGGTGACTTCCTGCGAGACGTCATGCGCAATAACATGACCAATTTCCGGCTGTTTGGTCCCGATGAAACCGCATCAAACCGCCTCAGCGCCGTTTACGAGGCTAGCAAGAAAGTCTGGATGGGCGATATTTTGCCAGAAGATTCGAACGGCACCGAAATTGCCACGGATGGGCGCGTCATGGAGATGTTGAGCGAGCACACTCTCCAGGGCTGGTTAGAAACCTATCTCTTGACGGGGCGACACGGATTTTTCCATACCTATGAGGCATTTGCCCACGTCGTCGATTCGATGTTTAATCAGCATGCCAAATGGCTCGATATCTGTAAGCACGAAGTCCCCTGGCGATCGCCCGTTTCCTCGCTCAATATTCTGCTCTCATCAACGGTATGGCGGCAAGATCACAACGGCTTCAGTCACCAAGACCCAGGCTATGTCGATCTCGTCACCAACAAAAGCCCCGAAGTCGTGCGGGTCTATTTTCCGCCCGATGCTAACTGTCTACTGTCGTGTGCTGATCATTGCCTGCGAAGCAAGAACTATGTGAATGTCATCGTCGCAGACAAGCAAAAGCATCTCCAGTTCTTAAACATGCATGATGCGGTTACGCACTGCACCAAAGGCATCGGCATTTGGGAATGGGCGAGTAATGATGACTGCGGTAAAGAGCCGGATATTCCCGACGTGGTGATGGCAAGCTGTGGCGATGTGCCCACGATGGAGTCACTGGCAGCCACGGCAATTCTGCGAGAAGAATTTCCCGAACTTAAGGTGCGGTTTGTGAATGTGGTCGATCTGTTTAAGCTCATGCCAGACACCGAGCACCCGCACGGACTCTCCGACTGGGATTTTGACAGCCTGTTTACGACCGACAAACCCGTTATTTTCAATTTCCATGGCTATCCCTGGCTGATTCACAAGCTGGCCTATCGACGCACCAATCATAAAAACCTGCACGTGCGGGGCTATAAGGAGAAGGGCAACATCAATACGCCGCTGGAACTGGCAATCAATAACCAGATTGATCGGTTTAACCTAGTCATCGACGTGATTGATCGCGTACCGCAGCTTGGATCAGCCGCTGCCTATGTGCGCGAACGCATGCGAAACGCCATCATCGATCACCGTAGCTATGCCTACGAAAACGGAATGGATAAGCCGGAGATCGTCAACTGGAAATGGCCTTACTAAGAGCGTTCCAGCACTAGTGTTGTGACATGCCTAAAATAGTGCAAATCCCTAAAGGGCTGAAGCTCTTGAATCCGGTGCGTTACGCTGCGCTAACGACACCCTACCTAATGCATTATTTTAGCTATGCCACGCCAGTAGGTTGGTGTTGAGCGTAGCGAAACCCAACAAGCTCTGGTATCGTTGGGTTTTCCTTACGGAATGCTTAGCAAACGCTATGGCTCAGCCCCAACCTACGAGATGAGCCCAGTATAAGACGACGGAAGTTTCATACCCATAGTGTGAGCGTCTCGCTCACGTCGCGGGCAAGATGCCCGCACTCCCACTGTGCCAACAGCCTATTTGCGGTTCCTATTCCCATACTCCTGTAATGTTTTGAGGCATCGGCGATGAAGATTGGAGTCTTTAGCACAAAGCCTTACGACAAGCGATTTCTCAATGAGGCGAATCGCCCCTATGATCACGAACTGGTGTTTTTTGAGCCTCGGCTGACACCAAAAACGGCAGTCCTAGCAGATGGGTTTCCAGCAATCTGCGCATTTATTAATGACCAGCTTGATGAACCCACGCTACGGGCGATCGCCTCAACAGGGACTCGACTGATTGCCCTCCGCTCTGCCGGATTCAACAATGTCGATTTGAAGGTCGCAGCAGACCTTGACATGACCGTTTTGCGGGTGCCTGCCTATTCGCCGTATGCGGTGGCAGAGCATGCCGCAGGGCTGATCTTGATGCTCAACCGTAAGCTCTATAAAGCCTACAATCGCGTTCGAGACGATAATTTTTCACTCAGTGGATTGCTTGGCTTCGACCTGCACGGCTCAACGATTGGCATTATAGGCACGGGTAAAATCGGTCAGTGTTTTGCTCAGATTATGAAAGGCTTTGGGTGTCATCTCCTTGCCTATGATGTGTACCAAAATCCCGACTGTTTGGAGTTGGGTGTCAAATATCTTGACTTGCCTGAGGTGTTAGCAACGTCTGATATTGTCTCGCTGCACTGTCCTCTGGTGGCAGACACGTATCACCTCATCAACGACAAAACGATTGAGCAACTCAAGCCTGGAATGATGCTGATTAATACCAGTCGGGGCGGGCTCGTTGATACGTCTGCTGCGATTCGCGCAATTAAGTCTGGCAAAATCGGGTATTTAGGACTCGATGTCTACGAAGAAGAAGCCAATATCTTTTTTGAAGACCTGTCGGATACCGTGATTCAAGATGACACGTTTCAGTTGCTCCAGTCATTTCCCAACGTGGTGATCACCGCGCATCAGGCATTTTTTACTCGCAATGCGCTAGAGGCGATCGCCCAAACCACGCTTTCAAATATCACCGATTTTGCCGAGGGGCGACCGTGCCCCAATCAGGTCAAATTTCAGCCCTAAGAGTAATGGACTTTTAAACCAAATACGGCACGGATGGGTTTGCCACTGGGTTGGCCAAAGGCGCATACAGCGTGTCTCGTTGCTGAGCGGGTCGCCCCAACGAGGCGATCGCCCGTTGCAGGTCATCGACCTCCATACAGGTTCCACCCTGGGCACCCGCCATCGTGGTGATGTGTTCTTCCATGAGCGTGCCGCCGATGTCATTACATCCCCATTGGAGCGCCTCGGTCGCGCCTTGAAGCCCTAGCTTCACCCAGCTTGGTTGATGATTCACAATCCAGTTGCCTAAGAAAATCCGCGCGACAGCCGTCAGCAACAACGCATCGGAACGTACAGGCTGGTCGCGTCCTACCCGACGGCGCAGTGGCTTTGGAGCATCTTGCCCCACAAAGGGCAGCAAAATAAATTCGGTAATGCCGCGATCGCCTCGGTGGTAAGCTGCCTGCTGGAGCGATCGCAGGTGCCCCAAATGACGAATCTGCTGTTCTGACGTTTCAATGTGTCCCGACAACATCGTACTCGTCGTTGGCATGCCGAGGCGATGGGCGGTTTCCACAATGTCTAGCCAGGTTGCCGTATTAATTTTTTCAGGGCAAAGAATTTGTCGTACGATGTCATCCAAGACCTCTGCCGCAGTGCCGGGCATGGAACCAACTCCCGCGTCTCGGAGCGCCGCAATCACAGCCGCGTAACTCACCCCATCTTCGCGGGCAATAAATTCGACCTCTTGAGGCGAAAAGGCATGAAGATGTAGATTGGGAAACTCATCTCGGATGGTCTGAATAAGCCGCACATAATAGGCTAGCGAGGTTCCGTCTCGCTTTGCTTTGAGATTCAACCCCCCTTGCATACAGATTTCCGTTGCTCCACGCTGCACCGCATCGGTTGCTTTTTCAAGAATTGTGGCTTCATCCAGCCAATACGCGCCGTCTTGGCCTTCATCTCGACGAAAGGCGCAAAAGCTACAGTGCTGCTCGCAAATATTTGTGAAATTGATGTTGCGATTCACCACGTAGGTAACGGTGTCTCCAGACTGCCGATGGCGAAGCTGATCAGCCACCTGTTGAATAGCGGCGATCGCTCCCGGATCAGTTTGGATGAGCAACATAACGCCCTCTGTCTCGGTAATGTCTTCTCCGTGAAGAGCGCGTTTTAGAATTGAATCGACAGCTTGAGGTATCACAAAAATTCAGCGATAAAATACATCACTCTTCATTGTGACAGTCTATAGGGGCGATCGCTAGGCAGGGACCAATTCAGGATGGAGCGTGAGAATCTCAACACCATCCTTTGTAACGGCGATCGTATGCTCAAACTGAGCCGATAGCTTTCGATCCTTAGTTACCGCAGTCCAATTATCGTCAAGCACCTCAACCTCCCAGGTGCCTTCATTAATCATCGGTTCAATGGTAAACACCATTCCGGCACGCAGCTTTTTGCCTTTCCCTCGCGTTCCATAGTGCGGAACCTGCGGCGCGGTGTGAAACACCCGACTGACCCCGTGCCCGACAAAATCACGCACGACTGAGAAATGGTTCGCTTCTGCATATTCCTGAATCGCCGCGCCAATATCCCCGATGCGAGCTCCTGGTTTTACTTCAGCAATGCCTCTCATCATGCATTCTTCCGTGACTGCGACCAGCTTCTCAGCAAGCGGAGACGAGTGACCCACAAAAAAGGTGCGAGACGTATCACCGTGAAATCCATCGAGAATTGGTGTGACATCGATGTTGATGATATCGCCGTCTTTCAAAATTTGCTTTGCGTTGGGAATGCCGTGGCACACCACCTCATTCACGCTGGTGCAAATTGACTTCGGAAACCCGTGGTAGCCAAGAGGGGCACTGATTGCACCGTGCTCACGAGTCCACTGCTCGGCTTTGTCATTCAACTCTAGAGTGCTGACTCCAGGTTTCACAAAGGGTTCTAAATATGCTAACAACTCCGCCGCCAAGCGTCCGGCTTGACGCATCTTTTCGATTTCGCGGCTAGATAATATGACAATCGGTTCGCTATCCATGAACGTTTTAGTATAGTTCTATCTACTTTATAGTAACCATCTTCCTTACACCTTTATAGTAACCATCGGGAACATGTCACCTTTGCAAATTTGCCCTCATCCCCCAACCCCTTCTCCCAAGCAGGGAGAAGGGGAGCCGGATTGAAGTCCCTCTCCCGCTTTGGGAGAGGGATTTAGGGTGAGGGCTACAAAAGTGACATGCACCCGTAACCATCTTCCTTACACCGTGAACTAATCGCATGCCAGAACTTCCAGATGTAGAAGTATTTAAGCAATATCTTGATTCAACATCGTTGCATCAAACAATCCGGCACGTAGATGTATCAAACTCTAAAGTCTTAGAAAATACGTCAGCTCAGGTATTCAAAAATCAGCTTAAAGACTGTCAATTCCAATCTTCAAGTCGGCAAGGTAAGTATCTGTTTGTTGAACTCAGTAGCGGTGAATGGCTAGTGTTCAGTTTTGGGATGACGGGCAGTTTGAAGTACTTCAAAAACGATGATCAAATGCCCGACTATCCTCGTATTAGATTCGACTTTGTAAATGAGTTCCACCTTGTTTATGCCTCTCAACGCATGTTAGGAAAGGTCATGCTAACGGGCGATCGCAAGCAGTTTATCGAGGCTCACCAGCTCGGACTCGATGCAATCAGTCCGGATTTAGATGAATCTAGGTTTCGGCAGGTCATGAAAGGTAGACGGGGAATGCTGAAATCTACCCTAATGAATCAGCATGTCATTGCCGGGATTGGAAATGTGTATGCGGATGAAATTCTATTCCATGCTGGGTTTCATCCCAAGACTTCCGTGAAAGAATTGGACGATAACCATTTTGATACCCTCTTTCGAGCGATGCAGGAGGTCTTACAGGTGGCGATCGCTCATCGGGCTGATCCGGAACAACTGCCTAACTCCTATCTCCTTCCCCATCGCCATGATGGCGGGAAATGCCCCAAGTGCGGAGAATCATTGCAGCATATCAAAGTCTCAGGGCGCACCGCCTATTATTGTCCTCAATGTCAGCCTAAGCCGTAAGCGATTAGCTATAGCAATAGCAATCCCAGATGGGTTGTGAGTGGTGGGGCGGGCGGCGTCCTACCCCTCACACACAATTCACAAGCGATTTAGGATCGCTATATTGGCGATTAGCATTCAGTTTGGATATAAGCACATTTGCGCCAGTATAACCAAAGAGAGATTCTTACTCCGTACCATTTGAGGTATCACTCTGACAGACACATAGAAATTCCTAGACATACTTGAGTCCAAGGATTTTACGTTGGCATGGAAACACGGTTTTCTGTTGCTCTTTTCACAATTTGGGTAGGAATCCTATACCTGCCCGATCCAGATTGAAAGTAGGTTGAAACTCCGACGTCATCGTTCGGCATTTCAGCGTATCGATAGCTCTGCATGTGCCCTATACACTAAGTGCGCTATGACTTTTGAATTTCTTCCAGAGTGGGTTAAAACGGGGTCACAATTTATCCATCCCACGGTGATGCTAACCTTGCTGTTCTTTACGTTCTATACGCTCTATCTCGGCATCAAGGCTCAGAAAACGCGTACTGCTGAAGGAGACGAAAAGAAAGAGCTTGTCAAAGGACGATATGGCATCAGGCATCACA
This sequence comes from Elainellaceae cyanobacterium, assembly GCA_051117555.1. Classification (GTDB taxonomy): domain Bacteria; phylum Cyanobacteriota; class Cyanobacteriia; order CAZCXK01; family CAZCXK01; genus DBGGTD01. Next base: position 39,885 of record JBNPEG010000086.1, read on the forward strand.
AGCTCAGTTCAATCCTGCTAGCTATTTTTGTGCTGAGTCCCTTGTTTGCTATGTTGGTGACCTATATCAACAATGGCAAGCTCATTCTTGGACCTCATCTTGTTGTAGGCTTGACCATTACTGGACTTGTTGCCATGTCTGCTTCCCTTGCTCCATTTATGCAAAAGGGTAATATTCCGGCCCGCTATGCTCACGTAGTTTTGAATGTCGGGGTTTTGGGCTTATTTAGCTGGCAGGTCTTTACGGGGTTGAAAATCGTACAAACTATTATCAGCCATCTAACTACGGCAAGTCCGGCGTGAATGAGAGCGTTTAAATTTTCGTGTAAGTGCGACCGTCCTCGGTCGCCTGTGCCCTAACCGTGGGGATGTGAGCGAGACGTTATGCTCCACATTGCCAGGGCAAACACTCAATTACACAAAATTTGGAACACTCTCGCGTAAATTGGCTTGGCATTCAAGGACAATTTTGAGATGCGCTATGTGTCTTGCATGCTTAACTAAGCCCTTTAAATTGCACATTGCTCTATAGCAATCCCAAATGGGTTGTGAGTGGCGGCGCCCGCCCCACCACTCACAACCCATTCACAAGCGATTTAGGATCGCTATATTAAGTCTTATGGATATTAATCATCCGGCCATTGTTACAGAGGTCACGGCTGCATTTGAGCGCTACGAGGCAGCTTTGATTCACAATGATGTCCTGGTCCTGGATGAGCTATTTTGGAACAGTCCTTACACCATTCGGTATGGTGCAACTGAAAATTTGTATGGATATGAGGCGATCGCCCGATTTCGCAGTCAGCGATCGCCCATGGGGTTGACGCGCACCTTATCGAATACCATCATTACCACCTATGGGCGCGATTTTGCGACAGCGAATACTGAATTTCAGCGCGACGAGTCTGGCAAAATCGGACGACAAAGCCAAACCTGGATGCGGACTCCTGAAGGATGGCGAGTTGTGAGTGCCCATGTATCGTTTCTTCCATAGGCGTGCCCAGATTGCGCGCCGCGATTTTACCCCCTTGCCGATACACTAAGATTAACGCTCTGAGCAAATGCTATGACTGTTGCTGATACCCCAGCCGACGATATTCGTTTGCCACCGTGTGATCTTTGGAGTGATGAACCCCCCTTGGAAAGCGACTGGCATCGCGATCAAATTGACCTGCTATTAGCCTGTTTACGATTCTGGTGGCGCGATCGCAGCGACTACTATGCGAGCGGCAACCTTACCATCTATTACAGCGAAGACAAAATAACGACTCGAGATTTTCGGGGTCCTGATTTCTTTGTCGTCTTAGGGACAGAAAATCGCCCACGCCGCAGTTGGATGACATGGGTAGAAGGAGGTAAATACCCTAATGTCATTATTGAGCTGCTATCCAATAGCACCGCAAGCGTCGACCGCAACGAAAAAAAGCTCCTCTATCAAGACACCTTCCGCACGCCCGAATATCTCTGGTTTCACCCTGAAACCCTAGAATTCAAGGGATTTCGGCTAATGGCGGGTAACTATCAGCCCATTGAGCCCAATTCTCGCGCATGGCTCTGGAGTCAGCAGCTTGATTTATATTTAGGAATTCACGAAGATCGGCTCCGCTTCTTCACGTCAGATGAAATACTCGTACCCACGCCCCAAGAGCGAGCAGAACAGGAAGCTCAGCGAGCAGAACAGGAGGTTCAACAACGCCGACAAGCTGAATATCAAGTCGCTGCGCTTCAGGCAAAATTGAGAGAACTGGGTGTTGATCCCGATACGCTCGCATAAGACTGAGCGATCGCCTTCTCATCAACGCATTCGGTCTGAAAGAAGCATCTCACTCATTTCACAAAATCCCTCTGCTTCAGCATGCTGAGTCACAAACCTTGGCGGATGGGTCATCTGATTGAGGTAATCCAGAACATTCGCGACACCGACGGAGTGAGGAAACTGAACCGGATTGAATAGGCTCTCATCATTTGGACTATCTCCGACAGTCAGAACATGGTCTGGATTAAAATCGGAGAATTGTGCTTGCAAGACCTCAAGCAACGCTGTTGCCTTGTCTTGACCGTGCGGTTTGATGTGACACTGCACCGTACTATAGGTAAAACTCCATCCCTGCGCCTCGCAGCGCTCCTGTAGAGTTTGCAACTCAGACCTGCTTAAGCCCTCAACATCAAACGTCCAGTCTGTAATCCGAAAGCGATTATCAGATGACTCGTGAAGCATAGGGTATTCAGCACTCAGGCTTGCGAAGGTTTGACTCAGATTGGCTCGATGGTTCTGAATATCCCTAATGGGTGAAATCAAGTGAAGCTCGCCGTCCGCCGAATAAAAAAGACCACCATTTTCGGCGATCGCCCCTTGAACTGGCAGATAGCTCACTATGCCCTCAACCCACCCTGCCGATCGCCCTGTCACAACCAAAACCGGAATGCCTGCACGAGCCAAATCCGTTAGAGTTTGCAGCATGCGAGCCGTAAACTTGCCTGATTGGGTTAATGTTCCATCCATGTCGGTAGCAATTAGACGAATATTCTTGACAGAATCGGCATAAAGTCGTTGAGTTTTGAGCATAACCGCCTACACTGGGTAGTTGACTAGACTGAATTCAAGATACCTCGTTACCCCCCATGGCAGCACTGAACCCAGACCAACGGAACTATCTCTACATTCTGGACGCAGTGCGAGTAGGCATCCACAAGCCTATTCTGGCGGCGCTGTATGCGGTTCACAATAGCCCTCGCTTATTCGATGGAGAGACCGGGCTTGGAATTGCTCCCATCAATCGCGTCCCGCCCGATCGGGTCAATACGTTTGCAGAGCAGGTGCAATATGCGGCAAACACCATCCGCAGCATGACTGAACGCCTAATTGCTCAAGGGTGGAAGGGCAATGACTTATGGGATAGCAATCAAGGTCGATATAGCGATCGCTTCATTCAGGCGATCGCAGACGGATACTCTCCTCCAGCCGACGATGTGTCGTCAGCACTCTTAGAATCATGTGATTCAGAAGAATTACTCCGGGCATACCTCGATGACATCGACATCGATTACGAAGGAACGCAACTCCCGCAAAATCTGGTATATCTGGATCGTGCCCTGCTAGAACTTGTGGACCGCATTCCTCGCTATTATCAGAGAGTCGTCCATCAGCGAGACGCGCTACTCGAAGCGTTACGCATTTGGCGCAAACTCGATACTCAAGACCAAGCTATTAGTACCCTATTTGGACGACCCAGCGGTTTTTCAAGTAGCTCGGTCGACGAAGTCCAAATTGACCGAGAATTAGTCAAATTTGTTCAAAATATTTCACCATATTACAGTGGCTATCCTCATCAGCGAGAAGCGTTGTTGAGGCTCGTTCAGCTTTGGCGTCAGCTTGATTCCCGCGAAGATGCAATTCGTTCGTTACAGGAAAGTGCATCCGCCGAGAGCAATCTGAACATCGTTGATCCAGCCTTAATTGCGTTTGTGCAGCGCGTGCCCCAATTTTATGATGGCAAGGGGAGCCAGCGAAATGCCTTGACCGAAGCCTTTCGTCTCTGGCGGCAGCTCGATTCTCGGCGCACTGCTCTCATCGAGCTGGGTATCAATCCAGATATTCTATCCAGCAAGCAGCTTGCTCCTGAAACGGCTCAAGATGTGGCTCGTCAACTCGATCGAGAACTGATTGCATTCACCCGTCGCATTCCTGGAGCCTATCAAGAAACGGATGAACAGCGAGAGGCGCTCATTCGCTTGGTTCAACTATGGCGGGATCTCGGCGTTCGTGAAAAGGCAATTCAAGCATTGCTAGAAGACGTCAAGCGCATCAACCAAGCCCGTCGGGGATCGCCCAATGAGCCACCAGCTCCTGAACCTGCTCCTCAACCACCTCGCCCTGACCGCTGGACTCCGAACAACATTCAGCTACATGCATCGATTATTCCAAACGGCAATTTTACGTGGGCAGAAGCCACGCGCGGAGGGCAACGGATGCCGCCCAATCAGACGACCGTGGATGCCATCGTTAGAATTGCTCAATTGGCCCAGCAAGCACGCGATCGCATTGGCCGCCCCTTCCGGATCACAAGCTGGTATCGACCGCCCGATGTCAATCGACGCGTGGGTGGAGCATCCGAGAGCAGGCATGTCGTTGGTGATGCGATCGATTATTATGTGGATGGACTAACAGGGGATCAGATCTACCGCGCCTTAGATCCCTGGTGGGCTGGAGGTCTAGGTCGATATACAGGAAGCCGAAGCAACCTGAGCCACATCGATGCTCGTGGCTATCGAGCTCGATGGCGGCATTAATTTTATTAGTGATAAATTTTCCTGAATCAGGGTGCCTATTCTTGTATAAGCCTTTACATGGTTTATTCCTGATGGACTTCTATCAATTAGGGGAATCCTCTTTAATGTAGGGCTTCCTAACTGCTAGGCATCGTTACTGGTTTGTATTCAGCGAAACTCACTATGTCAGCTTATATTCTCCTTGTTGAACCCAGATTGGCGCAAACTCCGTCTTCTCCTCCGGCGAAGTTCCGTGCTGATCAAATGTGGATGATTTCGTCAGGGGTTCTTTTTATTTTGTTGATTGCATCGATTGTTTATACCAACATCACAGTTAATAAAATTCAAAAAGAAAAGCGATTCGAGGAATTTAAAAATCGTGAACTCCACAGAAAGCTGAAACTTTCGTTGCAAACGATTAGCAAAATGGAGAGAAATCCAGATTTAATTTATTCCAGAGAATTTAATCTCGACTATCTCAGAATGCGAATGGAAGAAAAAAAATTCCACTTCGCAATCGTCAATCAAATCAAAATTAAGGTTAAAGAAAAAATTTCGGTTGCACTGCGCCCTTCGCAAGCCAATCAAGGCTTAGTAGGAATTGCCAGCACGGGGCGGCAGGTCGATGAAATCTTTGATGTCGAATATAACTTGAGCGATATTATTGATGGGAAGCGAGGTGTTTTATTCCGAATTCAAATTCGGCTGACCAAAATTCCAACGCAACCAACCTCTGTAACCATTAGCCAGATCATCGACTGCCTTGAAACCTATATGAGCAACAAAGCCGATCATGATACGTGGCAACCTACGATTCAGGGTCGCATTGCATCGGTCCATTGGGATCAAAAGGCAAAGCCGACTCCGTTGCTAGTGTTAGAACAATCCAACGAAGGGGTTAATGTTACGTTTCGAACCACTCGGATGGTGCGAAGCTAACTCTAGGCGCGCTAAAAATTTGCAAGTGTAGGTCTATGTGCGCTGGCAACCTGCACTATAAATCTTTAGTGAATTTGTATCGAGGGGATTGCGATCGCCCGGTAAACTAGGTCAAGCTCAAACGATACATTTTCTAATTCAACTATGCCAAGCGATCGCGCCCAAGAAACTCTTAGACGGGCTCGCAAACTCCGACTCAGCCCAACTCCTCGAACCCTCAGAGATTTCATCGGGCAAGGCGACTCCACCGATCTCTATCGCTTTAAGTCCCGAGCAACTAGTCAGATTGACTTAACGTTGTCCAAACTCAGGGCTAATGCGAATGTCGAAATTTATCAAGTCAAAGGTAAGCTGCGGAACGTCCTTCGAAAAATTGGGCGCATTGACTTTGATGACCTCAGCCGTCGAGATATTCGGCGCAATCTCAGACGAATAGGCCGTTCGACCCGAAAGGGCAAACGCAACGAGACACTCAGCCTAGATGTGGGGCCGGGTACATTCTTTGTACGGGTCTACCCCAATAGAAATCGAGACAGCACCCGATATCGGCTGCGTATATCCGCAACGCCAGAAGCACTCCCAGTTTTGGATAGCGTCGGCAATACTCTCGCTGATGCGACTCAGATTCCATCGGAGTCAACGGTGAATATCTTTGCAGATCAAATTGGAGTATCTGATCCGAGTGATGTGTATCGCTTTGATTTGGGCGATCGCAAGAAGGTGTTCCTCGCCTTAACCAACTTGCAAGCCAATGCCGATCTGAATCTTCTAGACAGCACCGGAGCCCTAATCAAAAATTCTGCAAAGATTGGGGTTGAATCAGAAGCGATTGTTCGCAATCTAAAGGCGGGCACCTACTATATTCAGGTGGTTCCTCAAGCAGGAAGCACCACTCCCTATACGCTGACCTCATCGATAGCTGATTTAACAACGACAACCCTATACAATGGCGTCAATCTGCCCGCGGACACGGTTCCCCAGTCGCTTGCGTTGGGGCAGTTTCCCATTCCTGAGACGCTCGCTCCGATTCCGATCAATCTGCTGCCTCCAAACATCAGAGACTTTTTTGGCGATCCAATACCCGAAACCTACGTGCCGGGAATTGGAGTGAACATCAACTCTCAATTCTCAACAACCAACCCGAATCAAGGCTATGTTGGCTATTCCAACTATCAGCCTGACCTGAGCTCCATCAATACAGTCGAACTTTTGGGCGCAAATAGTCTAGATGACTTAGACGTTGATTTCAATTTGGTCAATTCTCTCTTTCCAGTGCTCGACGCATCAGTCGGCTACACCCTCGAATTTACCCTGACGCTCAACTCTGAGACGAGCGGTGCTAATCGAGCAGGCTTTAGCTTAATCATGATGAATAATACAGCACAAGGCGTTGAGCTAGCCTTTAAGGGCGATCGCATCTTTGCTCAATCTGCTAACTTCACAGAAGTTGCGACTGAGAGCGCACCACTCAGTTCCATCGGTAGAGCCATCAACTACACGCTTGATGTCAGCGATACCAACTATGAGCTATTTGCAGACGGAACATCGCTTTTCTCTGGATTGCTGCGTGACTTTAATTTTGATCCGGCACTCAGCGATCCGCCGTTGCCGTTTAGCCCGTACGATCGTCTCAATTTTCTATTCTTTGGCGATAACACAGATCAAGGGCACGCTGATTTCACACTAGGCCCCATCTCCTTGTTTACGTAAAGCGTGCAGAGGGCAAGATGAGCATGGCATCTCCAAAAGAATAGAAGCGGTAGTTGTGGGCGATCGCCTCTTGATAGAGAGTCAGCAGACGGGGGCGCCCAATTAGTGCGCTGACCAGCATTAGCAAGCTTGACTTCGGTAAATGAAAGTTTGTAATCAATCCTTCAACGACTCGCCACGTATACCCTGGATAGATAAATAAATCGGTTTTGCCACAAAATGGGTGGATCTCCCCATCCTGGGCAGCCGCTTCCAGCGACCGAACAACCGTTGTGCCTACTGCGATAATGCGTCCTCCATTGGCTTTAGTGCGCTGAATAGCGGCTACAGTCTCTTTGGGGACATCGACCCACTCTCCATGCATCGCATGAGCGGTAATGTCTTCAGAGTCGACGGGGCGAAATGTCCCGACTCCAACGTGCAGAGTTACAAAGGTATGTTGAATATTCGCCTGCTGGAGTTGCTCTAGAAGTTCTGCCGTGAAATGAAGCCCAGCCGTAGGAGCCGCAACAGCACCCAGGCGATCGCCATATACTGTTTGATAATGTTCTGAGTCTACTTGAGTGTTAGTAATGTAGGGCGGTAAAGGCACTTGCCCCATATGAGGTAAGACCTGCTGAAGCAATGTGCCGTCTGGCAGGTGAAACTGAATGATACGCCCTTTTGTCGCTGGGTCGGTTGCGACCACGGTTGCGTCTAAAACAGTTGCGCCTGACGGGGTATTTAGAGACGCGATCTGATCATTGGATGATGTCGCAGAAATAGGGGAGGGCACCTCGAATTGAATATGAGCACCTGGCTTGAGTCGGCGACCTGGCTTAACGAGTGCAAGCCATTGATTGGGTTGATGTTCTTCTAACAACAACAGTTCGACTGCTGTACCGCCTGGCTTGCGTCCATAGAGTCGGGCAGGTAGTACGCGAGTGTTATTGAGGACTAGCAAGTCTCCGGGCTGTAGGAGATTCGGAAGCTCCCGAAAAATATGATGGGTGTGATTAGTCAGATCTTGTACGACCAGCAATCGAGAGCGATCGCGCGGCACAACAGGCTGTTGAGCGATGCGATCATTCGGCAAGTCGTAATCATACGAGCTAAGACGCCAATCCGGATGATCAGAGTCAACCTTGTTCTCGATGTCTTGATGGTCATTAGAAAATGGAAACGCTGGATCTGGGACAAAAGGTCGAGCCATATTCATAGGAGTCACCGAAAGATCGATAGAGATTTGGGGAATGGGGGATCTTCCCTATCTCCACCCAAGCAAGGTCGGGTGGTCTTCCCCTATTGCTTTATCAAGTTTCTCGCAAAGATAGAAGTGTAGCATTTGCTTGAACCTTCAACGATGGAATATACCTATTACCTCGCGAATGCCAGCCTTACACTCAGAGTCGTGGAATTTCTCCATTCAACTCTATGGCTTCCTGTTCGCTTCATGACCGTGATTCACCAAATTGATGGCTGGGTCATCAAAATCAAGCTTAATCGGCAGCTTGGCATTCAGCAGGATGGGGACTTGCGAGCTTTCCTAAACGAGCTAGGGATTCCGTATGAGCCTGAAATTCGGGTTCGCATGGCGTTCTGGGGCTTGGAAACAGGACAGTCTCCGGTCGATGTAATGCGGCGTTATCAAGTGGCAGTCGTCTCCCATGGCGCTCCAGATAGTGAAGAAATTGAGGCTTTTCGTAAGCAGTTTGTTCAAGGGTTGGGCTACTGTCCGGAGACGTTAGCCTGAATATTCTTGCTGATTTGGGGTGTCTAACCTGATGGTAATTCAAAGGTGAAGGGGATGTACCGTAGGTGCGTCCCCTTTCGAATGTTTTTCATTGAAGCGATTCGAAATTGCACTCAAATGCACCCGAGATATAGTGTTGAAGGCTAAATTGGTAGCCTTCTTTTTCGATCGCTCGCTCATGCTGGATTGGTGGTTTCGGGGACGACGCGGATGGAAGGGGCGACCCAGTTGATTCTAATTTGATTTGGGTCGACCGAACTGAATAGGGTTTGCATGAAACCAACGCAACATCAAATTGGCAAGGGTTTTGTTCAAGCTCAGGATGCTCCACTAGAAACAGTTGGGCAGCCCGCCAAAGCTTCGCTTGTTTTTGGGGCGTGATTGAGAATAGCCCGTTAGCATCCCAGTTGCCGCGACTCCGAACTTTGACCTCGACAAATATAGTTAGGGGAGACTCATTCTCAGCGGATTGGGCAATCAGATCCAGTTCCCCCCATCTACATCGCCAGCGTCGCTGCAAAATTGCCCAGCCACGGCACATTAGCCACTGAGCTACCCAATCTTCTCCAAGGCGACCGAGATCAGGGTTAGGGCGCTTCGACGAAGGCATCTGAGTCTGGGCATCAGAGGTCATACATTCTCCTGATATGAAGGGGCGCATCAAAATTCATACTATGAAACGCAATTTGGGAAACGCAATTTGGGAAACGCAATTTGGCATAGGGAACAGATGTCTTTGAGAAAAGGCAGGCAACACATTCCGGTACTATCAGAATAGTGATTGTTCGCTGTATTGTTTCAGTTTGATAGCGTTTAGCATCATGTCTCGATTCTGTTTTGATTCCCTGAAACGGCTACGCCTGCGATATAGGGGCTTAAGCGTTAAACGGTATCGCTTATTGGCTCTATGGATTATTTTAATTGGGGCGATCGCCACCAGTCTGGGATATGCCCCGACTGCTTATGCAGAAAACTACGACAAACAAAGTTTGATCGATGTCGATTTCTCAGGGCAGGACTTGACTGATTCTAGCTTCACCAAAGCAAACCTCCGCAGCAGTGATCTTAGCGAAACTAATCTAAGAGGCGTTAGTTTCTTTGGCGCTAATCTTGAAGGTGCCACTTTATATGGATCTGACCTCAGTTATGCAACCCTGGATACGGCCCGGTTTGTGAATGCCAATCTGACGAATGCCATTCTTGAGGGAGCGTTTGCGTTCAATACCAAATTTGATGGCGCTACGATTGTGGGTGCAGATTTTACAGATGTGTTGCTGCGCCGAGACATGCAAGAAAAATTGTGTAAGGCCGCCCGAGGAACCAATCCAACCACGGAGCGAAGCACCCGAGACACGCTGGAATGTTGGTAACATTCAGCAGTTATTCGGAGCTAAACCGATGATTGGGGTTTAGTTTCGGTAGAGTTGATCCAGTGATCTGGATCTGCCACTTGAAATAAATCTTCGAAGCTGATTGAGCGATGCTGATCAAGTTCGGCAATGCGATGTTTTTCGGCATAAATCTGTTGTTGGTAATATCGGCATAGGTCAGGCTCGGCTGAAATTTCGGTCTGAGTCCACAAGTTGCGAAAGTGACGGTATCGTTTCTCACACATGACTCGTTCTAAACAATCTGTTGCCGCTTGGATAACTAGGGAAGCTCGCAAAATATCTCGCTGTGTTTTTTCGTCGAGTTGAAAGAGATGAGCCACCGGATCGAGCAATGCTGAATCCTCGGCACAGCGATCGCGCAGTCGAGCGATCAAGTCTTTTTGGAGAATTCTAGGGGTGTCAGATGGCAAATTTGAATGAGCGTCGAGTTCTTCGGCGGCAATGAGGTCTAAAATATGCCGCCAGATCGCTCGATGATGGGACAAGCTAAACTGCAAGTCGCGTTCGTCGATGGCTTTGACAACCTCGTCCCGATAGTCTGGAGCGTGCAAATAAATTCGCAGCAGCGTCGCTTCTGCCTGGTCTAAAAAATCAGTTGCCACCAGCAGCGATCGCGGCATTTCAGAACCATCAGGCGATCGCCGTCGCTTACGTCGCACCTGGGCGAGTAAATTATCAGCCAGGAGCGGCACCAGTCGAGCATCCCCTCGACTCAGCAATTCTGCACATCGACGAATGTAGTGCGTACGGGTGTTGGCATTGGCGATATCCCCTAGAAGACGCACTAACTCTTGGGTTACAGTATGAAACTGCTCAGCTTGATCGAGATCTCGGTGCTCAAATGCGGTGTCAATTTGCCAGTCAAGCCAAAGAGGAGCCTGATCGAGGAGAGCCTGATAGTCAGCAGAAGTATGGCTTTGGAGATAATCATCCGGGTCTTTGCCATCGGGAATATTGAGGACTCGGAGCTGAATCTCACCCCGGTATGCTAGGCGTGCGGCTTCCCCAATGGCCCGCTCTGCTGCTTTAGCCCCCGCCGCATCAGCATCAAAATTAAGAATGATTTGCTTAGATTCGGTATAGCGCAGTAGTTGCTTGATTTGAGCCAGACTCAGAGCAGTACCGAGCGATGCAACCACAGACTCAATACCTGCGGCATGGAGAGCGATCGCATCAAAATAGCCTTCAACCACAACCGCCCGATCATGTTGGGCGATCGCCGTCTTGGCTTTGTTGAGCGCAAACAGAGTTTTGCCTTTGTCAAATAGCTCTGTCTCAGGCGAATTGAGATATTTGGGGTGAGTATCTCCCAGCGCTCTGCCACCAAACCCGATGACGCGCCCCTGCACATCCTGAATCGGAATCATGAGGCGATCGCGGAATCGGTCATAATAGCCGCGATCGCCCGATCGCGGCACAATCAATCCCGCTTTTTCAACAAGTTCAACCGGGTATCGCTTTTGCTCGACAAGATAGCCATAGAGCGTTTGCCACCCCGCTGGAGCATAGCCGAGCTGAAACTGCTGAATCGTCACCTGGCTGAGCCGTCGGGAGGATAAATAGTCGAACGCAGCCTCTCCCTGGGGCTGATGGAGCGCATGTTCATAAAACCGAGCCGCTAATGCAACAATCTCGTAGAGCTGTTCTCGCAGGGAAAGCTGTCGCTGAAGTTCTTGTCGTTGAGAAGGCTCAAGCGTTTGCACAGACACGTGATATCGATTTGCCAAATCGAGTACAACATCTGCAAACGGGCGCTTTCCGAGCTCCATGAGAAACTTAATCGCATTCCCTCCTGCGCCGCAGCTAAAGCAGTAATAAAATTGCTTGCTTGGGCTAACGCTAAAACTCGGAGACTTGTCATCATGAAACGGACAGAGCCCAATAAAGTCTTTCCCCTGCTTACGCAGCACCACATGCTCAGACACCACATCTACAATGTCAGCCTTTTCTTTGACCTGCTCGATGGTATCGGGATGCAAACGGGGAATATCCATAGTCGCTTTGTATTACACAATCGTTAGAGTCATAGGAAGAATCTTTGGTAAAGTATACGCTCTATCTAGGAAAAGTAGAAAAGATTAAGAATAAAGGCATGAGGCGATTATGCTTGAACTTTGACCCTCGATGACTCTATAACGGATTTTGACGCGAGAAAATAAGCGAACAGAACAGGATTCTGGCACACGAGGATTAACGAACAAAATGGGAAGAATCTTTATCTCGGCGGGACATGGCGGGCAAGAGAACGGAGTGCTTGATCCAGGCTCAGTAGCGGGCGGGACAACGGAAGCAGCGGAAATGATCGCACTCCGCGATTTGATTGTTCCAGAATTGCGATCGCGCGGGTTTGAGACGCTCTCAGTTCCAGATGGGTTAAGTCTAGTTCAATCAATCGACTGGATTAATGCTCGCAGCCGACGCGGCGATATTGCTCTTGAACTGCATGCTGATTCATTCAACAATCGTGAGGTGCGAGGCGCGACCGTTTATTACATCACTCACAATGACGAACGTAAAAGCCATGCAGAACTGATGCTGCTCGCGCTGCTACGCCGTGTGCCTGAACTGCCCAGTCGAGGCGCCCAACCTGACACAACAACCAGCACTGGACGCCTTGTATTCTGTCGGTGGATTGTGATCCCGTCGTTACTCATGCAAGTTGGGTTTCTGACGAATCCTCAAGACCGAGACTTGCTGCAAAATCGTCGCAGAGACTTTGCAGTCGGTATCGCAGATGGGCTCGCTGCTTGGAGTCGAGCAGTTTCTGGCGGTTCCCCATCTCCCTCTCCAAGCCCAGCGCCAGTCCCCGCACCTGCGCCTCCCAGTCCGACATATCCTCCGATTAATATCAACATCAATGGCGGCTTTTATGGGGAGCCAGGCATCATCGTGAACGGCAATGCCTATATTCCGATCGATTTGGCGGATCAATTAGGGATTGATCTGTCTCAAGCTCCCACTGTTCATCGCATTCGTTATCAGAATGTTGTATACATCAAAGCAATCGAGCTTCGAGATTTTAATATTTCCGTAGCCTGGGATAATGCCAATCGAACCATTATTTTGCGATCGATTGTGTCTATTTGCCCGGGTGAGTTTGACCGTATCCTTGGACGCGGTAAAACGTCAGAAATGCAGCTCATCATGTTTCTCAAAGTCAATAATGAGGCAGGGCTCAATAAATTTCCTGATTTGCCTAAGCTATATCGAGAAGAATCCACGATTGAAAGTATCAACTACGATATCGCATTCTGCCAGATGTGCGTTGAGACAGGGTTTCTTCAATTCAAGGGAGACGTTAAGCCCGAACAAAACAACTTTGCAGGGTTAGGCGCTGTCGGTGGAGGCGCTGCCGGAGCAACGTTTCCCAGCGCTCGTATAGGGATTAGAGCCCAGATTCAACATCTCAAAGCCTATGCCAGCACCGAACCGCTGGTACAGGAGCTCGTCGATCCTCGATTTCGATTTGTAACACGCGGAGTTGCCCCCCTTGTTGACCAACTGTCGGGGCGCTGGGCTGCTGACTTAAATTACGGCACTAAAATTCTCGCGATGTTGAAGCGGTTATATGAATTTACTGACTTAATGTGATCTGCCACTTCGCATGGCTCGTCAGGCACTTGCACGCTAGCTTCGGCTTTTTGGAATCCACCCATCAAAGCAGCTATTACAAGACGGCAGACGTTTCATCACCCAGTGTGAGCGTCTTGCTCACGTCACAGGCAAGATGCCCGCATTCCTCAGGGTTGGCTCAGTTCTGCCAAACCGTACTAGCTTGCTTTGAATCAATCTCAGCAAGCTAGACGCTCGATTCAAAGTGCTCACTATGAAGCTTGAAACAAGCGATGTAAGCAGGGCAGAGAGCTGAGGAAAGGTATCCTGATACTCAAAATCACCATTTAACGATGATGCGCGATCGCCCACCCGGCATTACATGCCAGGTAAATTAAGACCACCTGTCAATTCTTCCATACGCTCCCGCATCGTCTGGGTAGACTTGTTATAAGCATCTTTCATGGCTGCAGTGACCAGATCAGAGACGACATCAGCACCTTCACCTAGCACATCTGGAGAAATCTCAACGCTGCGAGGTTCTTGATTGCCACTGAGAACAACCTTGACCATCCCGCCTCCAGCTTGTCCCTCAATATTCATTTGCTCAAGTTCTTCCTGGAGCCTCTTAGCACCCTCTTGAACCTGCTGAGCCTTCTTAAACGCTTCGGTGAGCTCTTTCATCTTGCTTAAGCCGAAGCCGAACCCTTGTCCTTTTGACATAATCGTTTAACGCAGCTAAATAAAGTATGAACTTAACACATTAAAGTTAGCACTGTTGCTGATTTATGTCTCACCCCGGAGACGGTTATTCGCAACTTACACTGATATGCCGCAGAAATGCAATGCCCCTTGAAATAGAGCCGCCAGAGGACGTGGTATCAGCCGAATCAGAGTGAGCCGCTCTCGCTAAAACTCTCCTAACAACTTTACTTCAGGGTATAGCCAGAGCGACCATTGACGCTCGACCTGATGCTGAACATGCTGAATCAGGTGAAAAATATCGCTTGCTGTCGCATTCCCTATATTCAAAATAAAATTGGCATGACGCTGTGCAACCTGCGCTCCTCCAATTTGATGCCCCTTCAACCCCGCCTGTTCGATGAGCCATCCGGCTGCGCGAGGACTCGGATTCCGAAACACGCTACCACAACTCGGAAGATGATAGGGTTGCGTCGTGCGGCGGTGTTCTAGATGGGCTGATGTTTGAGCGAGCACTCGTTTTGGATCACTCGCTGGGTTAAGTTGAAAGGTCGCTTGCGTAACGAGCCACGTCGCGCCTTGCAAATTCGAGGTGCGATAGGTATAGCCCAATTGATTGGTTGAGAGAGTATCTAGCGTGCCATTCGATGACAGCACGCAGGTATCAACTAAAATATCTGCGATGCTAGCAGCGTGAGCACCTGCATTCATAACGACGGCGCCGCCAACGGTGCCAGGAATACCGACTGCCCATTCCAGCCCACTCCAACCTCGCTCCGCTACTTGCCAAGCGAGACGAGCGATGGGTTCTCCCGCAGCGGCTGTGATTTGCCCGGCGTCTATATTAAAGATGGAGCTCCGTAGATATCGAGTACAGATGACTAGTCCAGGAATGCCGCGATCGCTCACGAGCAGGTTGGTTCCGGCACCTAACAAGGTTGTATTTACCCCCTGATGATTGGCCCACGCAAGACTTGCTTGCAAGTCAGTTAAGTTTCGAGGTGCGACATAAAGTTCTGCAGGTCCACCGACACGAAACGACGTAAGCTTAGCGAGCGGAACCTGGGGCTGAATTAAACATTGGCTGTCTGGAAGATGAATAGGAGTCACTTCACTCCCCAAGGGCTTATACGCACTGCGCGTTTTATTCAGCTCGGGAGTGTAAGAGTTTGCAATCACGGTATGAGAATTGGGCTCATCGCTGCGTATATTTGAGGATTCTTTCGAAAGCGCCATAATCGTAACACACGGGAACACTGCTAAGGGTTTGAATGAAGCGCCTCAACTTCAAGAGACTGAGCGCAAATGATGGGAGATATTGCTAATAGACTGTGATGTCGGAATTATGCAAATGGCGGATGAGAAACAGCGACCGATATTAAGCAATACATTAAAGACACAAATGCCAAATAGACCTAACTATCAGGCACCTAATAATCGCACGGGTTAATTATCTCTAGGCACATCAGCCATTAGACAACCGCATGAATGTCACCTTCTTCTATTTTCTGATAGAAACTCATCAAGTCAGGAATAACCTGATTGAGGTTCCCTGCGCCCAAAAATAGAACAATATCCCCCGACATTAACGTGTCTTTCAAAAAGGATGACACGGAGGTCAATGTTGAGCGATAAAACACATTTGCATGATGGACGGCGATCGCATCTGCAACCTGTTGCCCTCTAACTCCACCGATTGATGACTCACCCGCGCTGTAAATGTCAGTTGTCACAACCAGGTTGGCGTTGCCAAACGATTGCCCAAATTCTTCTAGAAAAACGTGAGTTCGACTGTAGCGATGGGGCTGAAACACTGCAACCACACGTTTCGATTTCGTGCCGTCTCCATCCGCTTGCAGACGCGCTGCCGCAAGGGTTGCACGGATTTCGCTTGGATGATGCGCATAATCATCAACAAAGACGATATTGGCGTATTCACCCCGACGCTCAAATCGGCGACGAGCCCCCTCAAATAGAAGCAGCGCTGTTGCAATTTGATCGAATTGCAAGCCAACTGAACGGCCTACGGCTATAGCCGCCAGTGCATTGCTAAGATTATGCGTTCCTAACACCCTGAGCGTTAAGTCCCCTAAGTATTTACCTCGTTCCCAAATTTCAGCTGTTGTGCCGTTGGCACTATACCTAACTTGGTTAGCAATATAGTCAGCATGAGAATCGGGATTCAGACTATAGCTAATCTCAGGATGCAAATCTCTCTGAACAACGTCACAGTCAATGCATCCGATTAAGATTTGACACCGCTGAGCAAACGTTTTGAATGTCTCGATCACGTCGTCTAAGGTTGCATAATGATCGGGATGATCCAGCTCAATATTAGTAATGACACCAATCTGAGCCTCGAATTTAACGAGTGATCCGTCCGATTCATCGGCTTCTGCGATCAGATGTGCGCCATGACCTAATCGTGCATTGCCTTCCCACGCTTTAACCTCACCCCCAACAATAATAGTGGGATCAAGCCCTGCTTCAAACAGCAGGTATCCAACCATACTGCTGGTCGTAGTTTTTCCGTGGGTTCCGGCGATCGCAATGCTTTCATAATCGCGCATCAACGCTGCCAGCAAATCTGAGCGATGGAGAATTGGACAGCCCAACTCTAAGGCAGCCCGATATTCAGAGTTTGCAGGATTGATCGCGGTTGAGCAGACGACCTGAGGTAGTTCTTCTTTTCGTAGAGTCGTTGATCTCTTACCAGCCGATTGAGGATCACAATCGGCTGCTGATGCAGGATGACTGCAATTAGAGTCAATTGGCAGCGTCTCAATCAAATGAGGCTGAACCTTTGCCTGAAAGAACTCTAAATTTGAAGCATCTTGGCTCAAAAAGATGTGAGCCCCTTCCTCTTGCAGTCGCTGCGTAATATGACTTAAGCAAATATCTGAGCCAGAAACTGGCAGATTACGCTTTGCTAAGATGTAGGCGAGAGCAGACATTCCAATTCCACCGATCCCGATGAAGTGGAATGGTCTCCCGCTGAAATCCACAGAATTCAGCATTCTAGCTCCTTACACACCACACCACACCCGTAACACGCGATATCATAGCAAGAATTCTCTTTTGGTGATACTTGAAAGCAAACGAATTCGCTGACTATTACCATTTCTGCTTAACATTATTTGAGGTTAATCATTCTCAACGATGGGAGCTCGACTCGGTTAGCAGAGCAATATCGAAGAAAATGATAAAAGAGGCTCGGTGATTCTGACGATTTAGATAAGCTCCTCTATGAAGGTTTTACAGGGTAGGACTCTCAGCATTCCGGAATAAATCAATAATATTGATATCGGTACTGCGTATCAGCTGAGCCAATCACCGTAATTAGGCTGTGACTAAATTAGGAATTTTAGGTGGCACGTTCAATCCAGTACATTGGGGGCATTTGCTGATTGCAGAAACTGCCCGCGATCAGTGCATGCTGGATCGGGTGATTTGGGTGCCCACCCACTATCCGCCATATAAGTCGCCCAATCGCCAGGTTGCGTTTACTCATCGGCTAGAAATGGTTAACCGGGCGATCGCCTCAAATCCAGGATTTTGTTCATCTGCTGCTGAGCGTGACCATACCCACGCGTCGTTTGCCGCTGAAACGTGGGCTAAATTAAACTCACTCTATCCAAACTGTCATTGGTACTGGATTATTGGGCTCGATGCATTTCTATCGTTGCCTAAATGGCATCGGGTTAAGGAGTTCGCATCACACTGCCACTGGCTCGTCGCGCCCCGATTCCTGCCTGATCCGCTTCAATCATCTAGTTCCCAACTATCGAGTGAGGGCAGGAATGAGGATGGAGATTCCAACTGCTTGTCGAGCAATCATATCCATTATTCCGATTTCAATTCATCTATTCGTGACATTTGCCGACAGATTGCTCAGGCACTCAGTCAGCAGTCCGTCGAGATTCAATGGCAAATCTTACATGCGCCACACCTTGAAATTTCGTCCACTCTAGTTCGCCAATATTGTGGCGATCGCCGCTCTATTCGCTATCTCGTGCCAGAGTCAGTTCGCCTCTATATCAACGACCATCAGCTTTATCAGAATTTCTCTAAGCCCCCTTCACATGATCCCGAGTGACCCTCAATTTTTCTAAGTCGCTGAGAAAATTGAGTCAAATCCACAGACGAACGAGATCACCTACTTGAGAGGCAGGTGACTTAAGGTGATATGATCTGAACCATTACTGGAGGCTTTACGTAGAAAATAGAGGGCAAGACGCAGTGATTAGAGTAGCTATTAACGGTTTTGGTCGCATCGGTCGCAACTTTATGCGCTGCTGGCTCACTCGTGAAAACAGCCAGCTAGAGGTCGTCGCTGTCAATGACACCTCCGATCCGAAGACGAACGCTCATCTATTAAAATATGACTCTATGTTGGGCAAGTTAGACGCAGACATTGGTGCTGACGATAACTCCCTGATTGTGAATGGAAAAACTATTAAATGTACATCGGATCGCAACCCTGCCAACTTGCCTTGGGGAACCTGGGACATTGATTTGATCATCGAATCGACCGGGGTCTTTAGGACGAAGGAGGGAGCATCGAAGCATCTTGACGCAGGTGCAAAAAAGGTGCTAATTACAGCTCCTGGAAAGGGAGAAGACGGCACGTTCGTCATGGGTGTTAACCACGATTCCTATGACCATGATCGACATGTGGTCATCAGCAATGCGAGTTGTACTACTAACTGTCTTGCACCCATTGCAAAGGTCATCAACGACAACTTTGGCATCATCAAAGGAACGATGACCACAACCCATAGCTATACTGGCGACCAACGGTTGTTGGATGCAAGCCATCGAGATTTGCGTCGAGCCCGCGCTGCTGCGCTCAACATTGTTCCTACATCAACCGGAGCTGCCAAAGCCGTTGCTCTCGTTCTTCCAGAGTTGCAGGGCAAACTAAATGGAATTGCCCTCCGGGTGCCAACCCCGAATGTATCGGTTGTCGATTTGGTGGCTCAAGTTGAAAAAAAGACAATCGCCGAGCAAGTGAATGAGGTCTTCAAATCTGCGGCTGAAGGCCCAATGAAGGGAATCTTGGCCTACAGTGACCTAGAGCTTGTTTCATGCGACTACCGAGGACATGACGCATCATCAATCATTGATTCTAGTTTGACTCTGGTGATGGGGGGTGACATGGTCAAGGTCATCGGGTGGTACGACAACGAATGGGGATATAGCCAGCGAGTCGTTGATTTGGCCGAAGTTGTCGCTCAACGATGGCGCTAACTTCGATGCGTTACCTCGCTTAGATGTGAGCACGAATGATTCACTAGTTAATGGAGCAAGGATTCTCTTGCTCTTTTTTTGATTTGGCACGCATGTCTTTCCTAAGCTGCTAGGACAAGTGATTAGAATCTGTATCGTGAGAGATAATGCTGTCGTGCTGAGATAGCAACTTTCTCACGGATAGATCCCCCCTTCACTTACTATTGCGCACGCAGAATTGCGGTGTATGTCTTGCTCTGACCGTGAGTGCTCTAAATGAGTGCCGTAAACGGGTCCATCGAGGCTTTGCAGGCCGCTCCGCGTAGCCCGCGGATTACACATAATCACAATTAATAGTCATCCTGACTCTTAAAATAGAAGAAGTCATGTCTGCTCAAGCCGACTCCGGATAACATCGCAATTACCCTACGTTCAACTTGAACAGGGGCAAGCCAAGAACCACGCGACTCAAGCTATTCTGCCATCTCTTCTTGCATTTCATTAGGAGCTTCAAACTTATACCCCACTCCCCGAACCGTTTGAATCAGGGCGGGCTGGGAGGTATCTGTTTCAATCTTTTTACGAATCTGCCCAATATGGACATCGACGACCCGCTGGTCTCCGACATATTCGTAATCCCAAACTTTTTGGATCAATTCTGCTCGACGCCAAACCCGCCCAGGATGGCTTGCCAGGAAATGGAGCAAATCAAATTCAAGTGCGGTTAATGGAACAATGGCGTCATTGAGCGTCACCTCGCGCCGAACTGGGTCAATGACAAGCCGATTAAATGTTAAGCATTGTTGTTCGGCGGTCGTGACCGGGCGCTGCCGCTTTAAGATTGCGCCAACACGAACCTCCAACTCTCCCAAGCTAAAGGGTTTGGTTAAATAATCGTCTGCGCCTTGAGAAAAGCCTTTAATTTTATCAGCTTCATCCGTGCGACTTGTTAACATCAAGACAAAGACCCCAGTTCGCCGCTGCATCTCTTCACAAAGAGCGTAGCCCGTGGCGTCGGGTAAATTGACATCTAAGATGACTAAATCAGGGTTGAACTGCTCAAAGGTAGCTAATGCAGTTTTTCCGTCTTCGGCAGACTCCATCTGGTAATCATGCTTAGATAAAAACCGATGAATCAGCGTTCGAATGGAAGGGTCGTCGTCAACTACAAGAATCTTGGCTGAGGCCATGACCGTTACCTTACATTTGGGGAGTGAGTGGACATCAAAGTGAGTGGACATTAATTATGAGCTAAGAAAACTTGGATAAAGATTCAATGTGGAATATTTAACTTTGTTCCGATTCGCTTCAAAATGGACATGAGTTTCTGCAACCCTGTTCGGATATTGAACCCATTATGATCCATTAATCGGTAATGAAAATAAAACTCATGCAGTTTAACCCGCTTTTCCTTTATACGGTAAACGTACCGCTAATGACCAACCTTACAGTCAGGTTAAAGATAAATGCTTATCCCATAGAAATGCCAACTGTGTTAAGACGTTCAAAAAAACTAGAATGTTCTCAGGTGGCCTATTTTCCAAATTAGTAATCATAATTGAGTAAGTTGGGGGTTTTTCGGAGATTGCAGATGGGTGAGCCGAATTACTACGAAAAGCTGGGTTTGGATGAGAGTTCTTCATTCGAAGAAATTCAGGATGCTCGTAATCGCCTACTGGAGGAGCACAGTGGCGATCGCAAGCAGCAGGAGACGATTGAGGCTGCGTACGACGCGATCTTGATGGATCGCTTACGTCTCCGTCAAGAAGGCAAAATCAAAGTGCCAGATCGGATTCGTTTTCCAGAACGTCTAGCCGAGCCTCCTCCTGACATTAATACAGCGCCAAGGCAGCAGGCTCCGGAATGGCTGCAACGCTTTATTGATACTCCGAGTCGCGAAGAAATTTTATGGCCCGCTGTGTCATTCGTTGCGATTGGGTTACTCAGCTTGGTGGATGCATCATATGCGGCGCTTTCACTGGCGATCGCTGCCGGGTTTAGCCTATATTTCTTAAATCGCAAGGAGCGTAAATTTGGGCGAGCATTTTTGCTGACTCTGATTGGCCTGATCGGAGGAGTCTTTGTAGGTCTGCAACTTGGGAATCTGATGCAAAGCCAGCTTGAAGCGGTCAGTTTAGCACCTGATTCATTCGCAGTCTTGGTGACAGCATTTTTGCTTTGGTTGATTAGCAGCTTTTTGCGGTGACGATTGTCAGAAAACCTTGAAATTTGAGGTCAAATATTCATGGGAGCTTTAAAAAAATAACGTCACACGTTGGAGCAGTCAGCAGTCAGCACTCGGCGGTCAAAATTCGGCGAAAAGCTGACATATGCTCAAAACGTGCGAAGTTGCTTGTTATTAAGCGTTATTAAGCCCATCGGATTAGGCGCGCTCAGATGATTGAAGCCATGATTTTGTGGCGATAATTTCGAGGGCTTCAGTCAAATCAGCCGCAATCCAGTCAGGCTCATAGTTCATCAACTGGTCGCGATCGCGAATTCCACATAAAACGCCAATGACCGGGATGCCGTGTGCTTTCGCAGATAAAATATCAGCCTCGGTATCTCCAATCATCCACGTTTCTGCCGCATGTGGCATTTCCAATAATGCTTGTTGCATGAGCAGCGTTTTTTCTTCGATGTCTGTGGTCTTAAATGCCCGATTACATCGACAGTAGCGATGGTCTTCTGGAAACAGATCCGTCAAATCGAACTGCTTGAGGGCATACTCTAGCTCATGAAGTCGCCGCATGGTCATCAGCGTTAAATCAATATTCATCCGCTGAATTTGCTGTAGCGCTTCACGAGCGTCGGGCATTAGTTGGTCAAAACACAGATACGGAAGCGTATGCACCGTTTTTCGTCGAAGTTGGGCAAACGTTCTACCTTGCATTTCATCTAGCCCTGAAATTTGACCGATTTGCCGCTCAGGGACGCGCGATCGTTTCAGTGCCCAAAACTCGGTCTTAGATAGCCAACGCACCGATTGCTCTGGACGGCGAACTTGGTCTAGGCAAAAGTGATATACGCGATAATACCGTTCTGAGACGTCTACAATTGGACCATCAAAATCGGTAATAAGCCTCAGCATAAGGAAATGCCTTCTAGAACTATTAATTTTTATTGCACGCCCATTACAGATTATCCTATTCCCCGTGCTGAAACAGATTTTCTTAAGATATATAGCGGCATGCGCTTGGGTTAAGTAGGGTGATGTGGCCCAGAAATAAAAAATTGCGCACCCTGTATAAACAGCATTAGGGGCAGTTCGTGAACCGCCCCTAATATCTTATTTACATAGATCTGCTCCACCACCTACCGAGTGCGATGATTAGCGATAACGTCTGCGCTTAGCACTGGTTTGGCGAGACAGTTTTGCATGGCGGCGTACTGATGACCGGCGGCGACGAGACGCTGTTGCCCCTACGCCCATAATGCCGAGCAGCGCGGGCAACTGAAAATTGCTAGAGCGATGCTGCCGAGCTACATAGTCGGCATTCTGCGTTACTCGGTCGGCGTGCCGATCTTGATTCCGCTGTATGTAGTTGGAATATACGGCATCAGCAGCAGACGCAATGCTTGTTGCGATTAGTAGTCCTAAAATAACAGGACTCTTTGCATCGGAGTGTCCCTTCTTGATGGTGTAGGTCGCATAGATGAAATAAATGAATATGAGAGCGCTGACCACACATAGAATGCCCATAATCACAGGGCGATCGGCAAACGTATAGATGGGACCAGTAGCCTCATAAAATTCATCGTATGTTGAAAATGGGCTAGAGCCACGCATAGTTCTCTCTCCTTAGGGGTAATAACTGAAGCGATCGCAAGTTTACAAGTCGCACCATTATTTGATCGATGTCATCGGAGCTTCTTCTCCCGGAACGATCGAATATTCTGGATAGCCTTGAGTCCCAAAGTCCCCCATATCCAGACCTTCGATTTCTTCCTCACGAGGAACTCTCAACAGGTTCATCTGCTTCAGTACCCAACTCACGCCATAGCCAGGGATAAACCCTAACAGAATGGTGCAAACTAGGGTTGGAATCAACTGACCAATGAAACCCGTTGCGGGATACCCATCTCCTTGGATGTATCCGGTCGCCATCACGCCAACCGCCATCGCGCCAAAAACCCCGCAATAGCCGTGAACCGCAAACGCACCCACGGCATCATCGATGCCAATCTTCTCAATCCACATACCCACCCAAGGCATGGTCAACGCGCCGATGAATGCAATCGGGATAACCAGCAGTGGCGCATAGAGGTCAAGCCCTGCGCCAACAGAAATGATGCCAGCCAGCCCCCCCGAAATGGTAAAGAAGGGATCGCCCTTTGACCCGATGTACGCACCCACAATACCGATACAGAGCGCAAGGGTCGTATTGACTGCAATCGAAGCCAATGTCATGGGAGTGTCATAAATGGTAGTTTCTCTGGCAAAGCCGGGGCTATAAATGACACATGCCGCTAAAAAGGCATAAAACCCAACAAAGATAAGCATGAGCCCAACCATTGTTAAGGGAAGGTTGTGAGGCAAAATTGCTCTTGGCTTACCATCGGCGTCATATTTACCAATGCGGGGGCCTAGATTAATCAGTACCCCGAGAGCAAAGAAGCCAGATACTCCATGAACGACAGCAGAGCATCCAAAATCGTGATAGCCCAAATTGGTCGTAAACCATCCCCAATAGTTCCATCCCCAAGCTGCTGCAACGACCCAAGTAAATCCACCCAAGATCGTGGCAAGTACCACATAGGCACCCAGACGAATTCGCTCAATCACAGCACCTGACATGATTGATGCCGTCGTCATAGCAAATAATGAGAATGCAAACCAGAACACCCCGGTGAGGTTATCCGAGATATTAGGCCCCATCGCTTCAGACCAAGGATAGGATGCCTGAACCAACGGTAAAATGTCGGCTGCTGCGCCCTCGACCTCGCCTGTCCACGGGCCTAAAATGCCTCCGTTGAACGGAAAGAGGGGAAATGCCCAATATACCCACCAGCCAAAGAAGAAAAATGCTAAACCAACTGTAGATAGGGTCAGCAGGTTTTTGACCATTGTTGCTAGGACATTCTTAGCCCGAGATGCACCGCCCTCGTATGCTAAGAAGCCGACATGAATGACTAACATGAAGACAGATGCCCAGTAGTAATAGGACTCTGTCACAAACGTTTCTAGAAACTGAGTTGATGCTGGCAAGTCCTCAAAGGCAACTTGCGACAACAACATTACGTCAAGGATCATTAGTCTCTTGCTCCTCAGGTAAATACAAGTAGTTTTGATGTGTCAAACCAACAGATCGATCGACCCAACGATCGATAAACTACATTGCGCAAACTTGAGGAACAGTCTGCCGTGATTGTTATAACAAGTTTGTAGCTACAAATACGGAATCAGGCTACAAACGCGAATTATAAAGCCTTGTTGTATGAGCACCTGCTAGCTATTTTTAGTCACGCTACCGGAACGTCAACTGAAAATTTGTAATTTTGACGATAAATCGGTGAACCGTTCTTCCGCCGAGCGCTCTGATGAAATAGCTAATGTAAGAGTGAGCATCTGCGGGTGCTGCAGCAATATTCCCTTGCCAGTGAATATAGTTAATTCGGCAAAAAGGACCAGACATTACCTCATAGCAAAATTCCCAACCCGGCGCATACGTGACATCACCAGGCTGGAGAAATGGACGTTTGGTAGGAGGAAGTGCGTTTGACATCACATTGAGGAGGCTAATATGAACGGCAGCTTAAAACTAGGATTATTTTGTATTTGTAAATACAGAATCAAGCCTGCATTTGTGCATTCTTATCTTTATGGTATCGCAAGGTTCTAGGAATCTCTGGAAATGCTTGAGGAGTTTAAAGATTTTTGAATAGGTTCCCGAAGAGTATGTTCGAGTAAAAGTTCTTGGGTATTCACCATTAGCACGCTGTGATGTCGAGCCTCCCGATACAATCGTTCAAGGAGAAAATTTGTCAGTATCGTGACATTTATCTTGCGCTGTTATCTGGGAGCCAAACGATTCAGTCTGAGCATTGGCAAACTGGACAGCAGCCTGATAATTTGTGTGGTCCATATTGGGCCGCTATTTTGCTGAGGGCGATCGCCCGCGTCAATACCACCCCGTCGGAGATTGGCAAATGGTCAGGGACAATCTTGCCAACAGGAGATGCTAAGCAGTGGTTACCGCTAGGAGCAGACTCTCGGCAAGATTACACGACTCCCTTACTTACCACTATCCATTTACATGAATCAGGCACATCTGCCGGAGGGTTAGCAGCAGCCGTCAAGCAATGCTCTGCCAATCGATACAGATTTATCCCCGTTCAATGTCAGTGGTCTGCTGATAAAATCCGCCAATTATTTTGGCTGTGCCACCAGCACCCCAAATGGAATATCGTTCCGGTCTGCAATCTCAATACGGGATATCTGTGGGGAGCAAATTTGCCCATTTCAGAGGCGATCGCCCACTTGAACGGCATGCCTATCACGCCTCCGCCGCCCGACTGGGCGGTTGGGCATTTTGTGGTTCTAGCCGGGATTCTTCACACCAGTCACCGTTCTCTCGCGCTCATGCAAGATACTTACCCCACACTGGGTTGGCAGGGCTATCATCTGCAGCCGTGGGAGGCGATCGCCGCAGGGCTTGCCCGCGACGGACAGTCTCAAGGTGGCATTTTGCTATTTGCTGCAACCCACGATCAGAGTGAGATTGAAGCTCAACTTCAGGATGCCGGCTTTGAGATCACGCTGTGGGATAATGGAACCCCCCGCTACCTGATTGAGTGATAAAAGATTCGGAGGTTGGCTCGGAGGTTGGCGATTATAGACGCATCGCGGCTTCTCGAAGAGTAACCGCGCCTAGACAAGCAAAGTCGGCCTGCGCCGACTGGTTTCAACCCGCGGAGGCGGGTTTTGCGCGTGTA
The DNA here is from genome assembly GCA_051117555.1 of Elainellaceae cyanobacterium. Taxonomy (GTDB): domain Bacteria; phylum Cyanobacteriota; class Cyanobacteriia; order CAZCXK01; family CAZCXK01; genus DBGGTD01. The sequence continues at coordinate 66,344 of JBNPEG010000086.1, forward strand.
GCCGCAGTTTTAACTGCCGCTACTACTACTACACCACGTTTTGTCAGTCAATCAGCCCATGAACTCCAAATTTTTCCAAATTTTTCTAGATATTTCTAACTATCTGGGCATTTTGATGCCAGTGACCCACGATCTTTTAGATGATGAAATAAGGGGATCAAACGTTTGGCAAACTGATCGGTGTTTACAGCCGTTTGATTCAGCCTGAGCTTTGATTCAGCCTACGTTAAAAAATCAGTTGGTATAGACGTTTAACACCCAAAAAATAATGCTTTCAGGGGAAAGCCTGGGATGGTAGCTCCTGAATATAACCCTGCTGGGAAACTCTACGACGCGTTATCCGTTCACTACAGGTAAGCGGGTTCACACCAGAAATCCTTCTCGTGGGAGACGAAAGTTTCAATATCCTACTGGGTTGAACGTCGGGAACCATCCAACAGCTTTTGAATGATTTGTTTTGAACTATTTGTGTTTTGAACTATTTGGGAGAACTCTGCAATGAGTATCGCCACAATTAATCCTACAACCGGAGAAACGATTAAAACCTTTGAACCGCTGACCCAGGATCAAATCGATCAGGCGATCGCCCACGCGGATCAAGCGTTTCAAGACTATCGCTACACCTCTTTGGCTCAGCGTGCAGTCTGGCTTACCCATGCGGCTGAGATCTTGGAGCGTGACAAAGAGGCATGGGGCAAAATCATGACCCTAGAAATGGGAAAACCCCTTAAAGCCGCGATCGCCGAAGTTGAAAAAAGTGCTTGGGTGTGCCGCTACTATGCGGATCACGCGGCTGAGTTTTTGTCAGACGTTCCCATTGCCACCGATGCCAGCCAAAGCTTTGTACGATATCAGCCGCTGGGAGTGATATTAGCGGTAATGCCTTGGAATTTCCCTTTCTGGCAGGTCTTTCGGTTTGCGGCCCCCGCGCTCATGGCGGGTAACGTGGGGTTGCTCAAACATGCCTCTAACGTTCCTCAATGTGCGCTTGCCATTGAAGATATTATTCGCAAAGCGGGGTTTCCAGATGGGGTGTTCCAAACCTTACTGATCGGGGCCAGCGCCGTTGAGCAGGTGATCACAGACGATCGGGTTAAAGCCGCTACGTTAACTGGAAGTGAACCTGCCGGCGCGAGTCTCGCGGCGGCAGCAGGCACGCGGATCAAGAAAACGGTGCTAGAACTCGGCGGCAGCGATCCGTTCATTGTCATGGAAAGCGCCGATCTAGATGCAGCCGTCTCAACCGCAGTGACAGCGCGCATGATCAACAACGGTCAATCCTGCATCGCAGCGAAGCGATTTATCGTACATGAGGCGATCGCCGATCAGTTTACCGAGCATCTGATCCAAAAGTTTGCTGTGCTTAACATTGGCGACCCCATGCAGCCTGATACCGATATAGGACCGTTGGCAACCGCAAGCATTTTGCAAGACATCAAACACCAAGTCGAAGCGAGCATACGTCAGGGTGCCAAGCTTCTGTTTGGAGGCGATCTAAGCGCGATGCAAACGAGTGAAGAGCTGCAATCAGGAAATTTCTACCCGCCCACGATTTTGACCCACATCTTACCCGGAACGCTCGCTGATCAAGAAGAATTTTTCGGTCCGGTGGCCTTACTATTTCGGGTGCCTAATTTGGATGCTGCCATTGAGCTGGCAAACCGAACTCCGTTTGGCTTGGGAGCAAGCGCTTGGACTCAGGATACGGCTGAGCGCGATCGCCTCATCGCTGAAATCGACGCCGGCTGCGTGTTTATTAACGGCATGGTCAAGTCTGATCCCCGGCTGCCCTTCGGTGGTATCAAGCGATCCGGCTATGGGCGAGAATTGGGCGTGCAGGGCATTCATGAATTTGTCAACATCAAAACTGTTTGGGTGAAGTAGCGATCCCGCGTTGAGAGTTCATATACAACAAATCCTGACAAAGGCTGGGCGATCGCCCTAGAAGGTTGGTCATAATGGGCAAGAGACGGAGTCTGCCAATCAAACACACTGGCTCGTTGCTGATAGCAAAAACTAAAAGGGATTGACGACATGGGCGAGATGAACACAGCCGAGTTACTAGTAAGCTGCCTCGAAAATGAGGGGGTTGAATATGTGTTTGGGCTTCCAGGTGAAGAGAATCTGCAAATCCTAGAAGCCCTAAGAGAGTCTTCCATTCGATTCATCACGACTCGCCATGAACAAGGGGCAGCATTCATGGCCGATGTCTACGGTCGCCTCACAGGAAAAGCCGGAGTTTGTCTTTCAACTCTCGGTCCAGGCGCAACCAACTTGATGACCGGCGTTGCCGATGCAAACCTAGATCGAGCTCCTCTCGTTGCGATCACTGGGCAGGTTGGCACCGATCAGATGCACATTGAGTCTCATCAATATTTAGACTTGGTGGCAATGTTTTCACCCGTGACCAAATGGAATACGCAAATCGTCCGCCCCAGCAATACGCCAGAAATTGTCCGAAAAGCGTTTAAGCTTGCCCAAACTGAGAAACCCGGTGCCGTTCACATCGATCTGCCTGAAAACATCGCCGCAATGCCAGCCGTCGGTGCCCCCCTTAGAACCGATCGCCAGGAGAAAACGTTTGCATCGTTTCAAGGGTTAGAAGCAGCCGCATCGGCAATCTCAAAAGCCAAGAATCCGATGATTTTGGTAGGCAATGGCGTATTGCGATCGCACGCGAGTGAATCACTGACTGAATTTGCGACTCAGTTGAATATTCCCGTGGCGAATACCTTTATGGGCAAGGGCGCCATCCCCTATACCCATCGTCTCGCCCTATGGACAGTCGGGCTTCAGCAGCGAGATTTTATTAGCTGCGCCTTTGACAATACCGATTTGGTAATCGCAATCGGCTATGACCTTATTGAATATTCCCCTAAGAAATGGAATCCTGATGGGCATATCCCCATCATTCATATCAATCGAACTCCCGCCGAAATCGACAGTAGCTATATTCCGCTAGCAGAAGTCGTCGGTGATATTTCTGACTCACTTTGGGAGATTCTCAAGCGAGCGAGTCGTCAAGATAAAACCGATCCTCAGTCACTCGATCTCTGGAAAGACATTCGCGCTGACTACGATCAGTACGCCAGCGATAGCGAATTCCCAATCAAGCCTCAAAAGCTAATCTATGATTTACGCCAGGTCATGGGTCCTGAAGATATCGTCATTTCGGATGTGGGAGCCCACAAGATGTGGATTGCCCGCCATTATCATTGCGATCGCCCCAATACGTGCCTTATTTCTAACGGATTTGCTGCAATGGGCATCGCAATTCCAGGGGCGATCGCTGCGAAATTAGTCGCACCTGATCGCAAGGTGGTCGCAGCCACAGGCGATGGGGGTTTTATGATGAATTGCCAAGAACTCGAAACGGCGCTACGGGTTGGTACTCCCTTCGTCACCATCATCTTTAATGACGGCGGATATGGGCTAATCGAATGGAAGCAAATCAATCACTATGGCAAATCGTCATTTGTTCACTTTGGTAATCCCGACTTTGTCAAACTGGCAGAAAGCATGGGTCTCAAAGGATACCGCATCGAATCGACCACAGATTTTGTACCCACTCTAAAAGAGGCGCTCAATCAAGACGTACCTGCTGTGATTGACTGCCCAGTAGATTATCGTGAGAATTTGCGATTTAGCCAAAAAGCGGGCGATTTGAACTGCGCGATTTAATCGTACTCTGGATGAATCGGAAATATGACCCTAAACGTCGACCCTGCCCCGACTTGGGATTCCAATTCAATCGTTCCGTGCAATGCTTTCACTAATTGAGCAACAATGGCTAGCCCTAAGCCCGTACTTCCATCACGCTCAGTCGTTGAATTGGGACGGGCACGCTTGAAGGGCTCAAACGCTCGATCATAATCCTCTGGCGCAATCCCAATGCCAGTGTCAATCACGGCGATCGCCCAGTAATTATTTGGCAACAATTCACACATGACAGCGACAGAGCCTTCGTCTGTATAGCGAATCGCATTACTCAGAAGATTCGTCAGAATCTGGCGTAGACACGTCCGAGATGTCGTCACCTCCTCAGGAATGGAGTCATAGTCTACTGTGAGCTGTAAATCTTTGGCTTCGGCTAATGGCTCAACAATTTCGATGACGCTGTCAATAATTGGACGCACCTGTACCACCCCCCATTTCAGATCACCGTGCCCTGATTGAGACCGGGAAACCTGTAGTGCACCATTGACGAGTTCTAACAGTTGCCGACTCGCCCGGAGAACCCGCTCAATATGGCTAATATGAGACGCTTGTGTACCATCTTTTGCTCCTTGCTCTCGCAGCAAAAGCTGAGAATATCCCATGATCGAGTTCAGCGGCGTTTTTAGCTCATGGGCAAGGTTAGACAGATTATCTCGGTTGAGGGTCAATAACCGCTCGAGTTCTTGATTGGTGATAACAAGCTGTTGCAGAAGCCGCCCCATCGTTTGCTTCTGCTCTTTGGCAAATTGATTAAAGCACTGAGCACTGGCTTCATCGATAATGGCATCAATCAAGCGAAACGCTCGGTGATAGTCTGGCGGAGGCAGAGTTAACAAGTCAACCTCTAAGGTCGACATAATTATCTGACGCAGCAGCCGATATTCACGGGTAATTTCCTTTGCATCAAACCCCACTCGAAATCGCTGACTTCCATGCTCTAGGCTGGCACTCACGATTTTCTCGAAATCGTCTTCTTCCGTCATCGACAAGGCTATTGTCATGGCCTCAAGCACTTTAGGTACAGAGTTACCCAGTGCGGTTTCTGACAAATCTTTTGAGCTTTCAATTTTGCGATCGCGGCGAACTCTCTCTTTCCACTGCTCAAAGATTTGGTCAATATGGCCAGCAAACGTGTCGCTAAGGTTTGTCATAACGGGATTGTTTGTAGTGAGATAATTGATATCTGTTTGTATTATCTGGCGGTGCCGTATTGTGACTTAATGTATCAGACATAGATTAGATCTCTTCTCTGATTTTGGGCTCAAAACCAAAAGAGGCAGCCGGAAGGACTACCTCTCAATGGGTTAACTAAAACCCTATATCTTAAGTTTAATTTACTTACGCTTAGATAAACTAAACGTCTACTAGGCTAACGTGGGTTGTGGCAGTTTCTCTAGCATCAGTTTCGAGCGTTGCATCATTTCTGGCACTGGGACTGGATAGTTGCCTGTAAAGCACGCCGAGCAAAAACTGCTAGGATCTTGTCCGGTGCTGCGTAGCATCCCTTCCCAGCTTAGATACGCTAGCGAATCAACTTCAATGTAAGATGCGATTTCGTCAACGGATTTCGTTGCCGCAACCAGCTGATCTTGGTTGTCTGTGTCAATGCCATAAAAGCACGGATGCGTCACCGGAGGTGATGAGATACGCATGTGAACTTCAATGGCTCCTGCATCTCGAAGTGCTTTCACGAGCTTGTGACTTGTTGTCCCCCGCACGATTGAGTCATCCACAATCAGAATTCGCTTGCCGTTGAGAACATCTTTGAGGGGATTCAATTTCATGCGAATGCCAGCTTCGCGCATAGTCTGCGTCGGCTGAATAAATGTGCGCCCAACATACCGATTTTTGATCAGCCCCTCAGCATACTGAATTCCAGACTCTTGAGAGAACCCAATTGCAGCTGGGATACCTGAATCAGGAACACCGACCACCAAATCAACATCAGCAGGAGCTTCAATGGCAAGTTCTCGACCGATTCGCATGCGATAGCTATAGAGGCTTTCCTCATTCACAACGCTGTCTGGACGGGAGAAATAGATCATCTCGAACACGCACAACTTCCGCTTTGCCTGCGGAGCCCAGTGAAACGAGGCGATCCCTTGCTCGGTAATCCAAACAACTTCGCCCGGTTCGACATCTCTCAAATATTCAGCGCCGATAATGTCCAAGCCACAGGTTTCGGATGCTAAGACATATCGATTTGGAGTATAGGGAGAATTTCCATTGAGTACACCGATAACGAGGGGGCGAATGCCGTTGACATCTCGGGTGCCAAGTAGTCCGTCGGGAGTAGCGATCGCCAGACTAAATGCTCCTTGACACCGATGAAATGCGCTGATAGATCCTTCTAACCAATCTTTTCCTGCATTGACTTCTTCTGCGATCGCCAACGCAATCATCTCCGAGTCCGTCGTACTGACGGGCGTCAAGTTTGACTTCAATAAGTCCCGGCGAAGCTCAGACGCATTCACTAAGTTCCCGTTATGAGCCAGAGCCAAAGCGCCCAAGCGAGTATCAACAACAACAGGCTGGGCATTGGCGAGACGACTTGCACCCGTTGTAGAATAGCGCGTGTGTCCAACCGCAATATCCCCAACCAGATCGCTCAAGATGTGTTCATTAAAGACTTGAGAGACGAGCCCAGAGTCTTTATGGAGATGCAACTGCCGATCTTCAAACGTTGCGATGCCAGCAGCCTCTTGCCCCCGATGCTGGAGCGCATATAGCCCAAAATAGGTCAGCTTTGCAACTTCTTCGCCGGGGGCGTAAATTCCAAACACGCCACAGGCTTCCTCTGGTTTATCAGGGCGATCATGGATTGGAGCAACATCCATTAACCCGTGGGTTGATCGTTGAACAGGGAACATGTGTTCAGCAGGATCAGGCATCATGCGAAGCTTCGCTCCTAATTAAGTTGAGTGGTCAGAGCCGTAGAGTTGGTTAAGTCGAGGTAAATAACAAGATTAAGCAGTTTAATCATTCGTTAACAACCCCACTCCATAACAGTAGCGTAATAATGATTAACAATGCCAGGAAATTGCTCAATCATTTGTTACACGAGAATTGCGCATCGTGGACACATCTGACCAATCGCTAAAGACTGACGCGACGGGCGATCGCATTAAGCCAGCGATCGCTGATTTCTTCAATCCTAGCGTCGATCAGAATCGGTGGGGTTTCACCCATAATTCTCATCGAATCTGATGAATCAGTTACATATCCCAGTCGCTGATACGGGCATCTGCTCTGTGTATTCAAGTAGGATTCCCAAGCATCCGCATTATCTGGAGATACGGAGACTAAAATTCTTGAACCGCCTTCGCCAAATAGACGCGTGTCAAACCGGAGTGAGCGAGGCGAAGGCGTCGCCCCAGAATCAGGCGAAGGGGCTATCGTATCTCGTAAATGTATGGTGGCGCCTCGCTGTCCACTGATGCAGCATTCTGCGAGTGCAACGGCGAGTCCCCCTTCTGCACAGTCATGAGCGGATTTGACCCAACCTTGACGAATCCCAACCCGGCAGGCATTTTGGATGCTGCGTTCTAAATCAAAATCGACAACAGGGGGTTGACCTGCGACGATGTCATGAATCACGGCCAAATAATCTGACCCACCAAGCGTAATGGTAAATTCAGAGGATGACGACCGTGATTTGTCAGAAGAGGCTGAAACCTCAATAGCTCCAAGCAAGTAGATGATATCTCCGGCTGTCTGCCACGCTTGACCACAGGTTTTCGTAATATCAGGAACGATCCCCACCATTCCCACCACTGGCGTTGGATAGATCGGTTGGGGATGACCATGAGAATCGAGCGTTTCATTATACAGGGAGACATTGCCGCCCGTTACTGGAGTTGCGAATTCTTGGCAGGCTTCTGCAAGTCCCCGACAGGATTCTGAGAGTTGCCAGTACCCAACTGGCTTCTCTGGGCTACCAAAATTCAAATTGTCTGTAATCGCAATGGGCTCTGCCCCCACACAGCTTAAATTCCGCGCGGCTTCTGCAACTGCCATCTTTGCACCTTCATAAGGGTTGAGATAGACATAGCGGGCGTTACAGTCTACAGTGGCGGCGATTCCCTTGAGGTAAGACTTAGGCATTGAGGATTGAGAACCGGAATTTGACGAAACTGTGGCGGGTTCTTCCTGGCTTCCAACGGTGTCTTGAGGACGAATCCGAATGACGGCGGCGTCTGCACCACCTGGCAAAAGCACCGTATTATTCTGTACTTGATGATCATATTGATGGTAAACCCAGCGTTTAGAGGCGATCGCCGGACTATCCAGCAGAGTGTTCAATACGTCATTCCAAGACAGTTGCTTGCCTTGAACCTCAATCCCTTCGTTGGTGCAGATGGGCAACATACCGTCGTGCCATTCCCACGCCTGACGAGCATAGGCGGGGGGTTCAGCGAGGGCATCGCGATGATAAATGGGAGTATCGTCTGCCAGCGCATTTGCCGGAATCTCGGCTGCAGTCTGCCCTTGAAATAGAATTCGCACGATAGGCTCTGCGATTACCGTTCCTGCAACAACGGCATGAAGCCCCCAGCGCTCAAAAATATCAATTAAGTCTTGTTCTCGGCCTCGATGAGCCACAAACAGCATGCGCTCCTGCGATTCTGACAGAAGAAACTCATAGGGAATCATCCCTGTTTCCCTGACCGGAATTTTGTCTAAATCCAGCTCGATGCCGACTCCTCCTTTGGCCGCCATTTCAGCCGTTGAGCAAGTAATGCCCGCTGCTCCCATATCTTGGGCAGCAACGACAGCCCCCGTTTTGAAGGCTTCTAGACACGCTTCGATAAGAGATTTTTCTAGAAACGGGTCGCCCACTTGAACGGCGGGGCGATCGTCGGCAGATTCATCACTAAGTTCAGCGCTAGCAAAACTTGCACCCCCCATGCCGTCTCGTCCGGTGGTTGATCCGACATATAGAACCGGATTGCCAATTCCAGACGCGCCTGATTTGACGATTTCAGGAGTTTCCATGAGTCCGATTGCCATGGCATTAACCAGTGGATTCCCCGAATAGGCCGCATCAAAGTAGACGTCTCCGCCAACCGTGGGCACCCCCACGCAATTTCCGTAGTGGGCAATGCCTGAAACAACGCCCTTAAAGAGTCGACGAGTTCGAGAATTGTCTAAATTGCCGAATCGGAGTGAATTGAGAATGGCGATCGGACGCGCGCCCATCGTAAAGATGTCTCGCAGGATGCCTCCAACCCCTGTTGCCGCCCCTTGAAATGGCTCAATTGCGGACGGATGATTATGAGATTCAATTTTGAACGCAATACGTAACCCGTCATCAACGTCTACGACTCCTGCATTCTCGCCAGGACCCACTAAAATTCGTTTCCCTTGGGTGGGAAACTGTTTGAGCAGAGGTCGAGAATTTTTATAGCAACAGTGCTCCGACCACATCACCCCAAACATCCCCAACTCTGCTTTGTTGGGATGACGACCTAACCGCCGAACAATCTCTTCATATTCATCGGGTTTCAACCCTTCAGCAGCAATTTCTTCGGGAGAGAATGGAGCAGAGGTAATGGCAGACATAGGAGAATTTACGTGCGAGAACCATGCTCAATTCTACCGATTTATGGGATTAACCGATTGATTTAGCAACGACGCAAACGATCCGAGGTGCTAGCCACTTAGCAACGCCTCCACAAATTCATAGCTTGAAAAGGGGCGCAAATCCTCGATGCCTTCTCCTGCTCCGATAAAGCGAATCGGAAGTCCCATTTGCTGAACAACGGCTAAGGCAACGCCTCCTTTAGCCGTACCATCTAGCTTTGTTAGCACCACACCGCTTAGCTTGGCGACCTCTGCAAATACCTGTGCCTGACGCAGCCCGTTTTGACCGAGAGTAGCATCAAGCACGAGCAGGGATTCTATGTGGGCATCCGGGGCCTTCTTATCGATAATGCGACGAATCTTGCCTAGTTCTTCCATCAGATTTTTCTTATTCTGGAGCCGCCCTGCGGTATCGATCAGCAATAATTCGGTCTTGCGAGACTGCGCGGCTGTAATTGCATCAAACACGACCGCAGCCGGATCGGTATTTTTTCCGGGATTTGCGATTACGTCGACGTTGCTACGCTGTCCCCAGATTTTTACCTGCTCGACTGCCGCAGCCCGAAAGGTATCAGCAGCTGCGATCAGACAGCGGTAATCTGACTTGCGGGCGAGATGAGCAATTTTCCCAATAGTAGTTGTTTTGCCTGCCCCGTTGACTCCGGTGATCAGCCAAATGTTGAGGGTATCTTTCTCAGGTGCAAACGTAGGGCTATAAGCTTCGTTATAGGGGCTATCGAGCATATCTCGCAAAATTGCTTTGAGATAGGCGATCGCCTCTTCGGGTGGCAGCGCTTCCTGCCTTAACCGATTTTGTAACGAACCGATGATGTAATCAGTTGCTTCGATGCCCACATCTGCCTGTAGCAGCAGCGATTCGATTTCCATGACCGCATCTTGATTGAGCGGTCCTTGTCCGACAATCGATCGCAACTGATTAATCAGACTCCGACGAGTTTTTCCTAATCCTTGGCGGAGGCGCTTGAGCCACGTAATCTCTTCGACCGAAATCTCATCCGGGCGACGTCCTTGAGCAGCCAAGACTCCCGCCGACCACAGAAAATTTTCGTCAAATTCTACATCCGGGGCTACTGCTGGTTGTTCAGCCGATGGCTGAACGGGTTCGGGTTCTTCAATCGCCGTAGCTTTGAGCCGCTCAAGTCGCTGCTGTCGTTCTGATTCTGCCCGCATCCAGAGAGGACGTGCTGCTTCCTCGGGCTGAGAAGGTTCGTCGACAGCAGTTGGCAACGACTCACCCTTCGAAATTTCTGTTGATTCTGTTGTGCCTGCTTCTCCACTTTCTGACGATGGGGTTGCAGTCTTTGTCTCACGGGTTGGAGAATCAGTGGGTTCTGCGGCTGGATGCGCGGATTCGACACTCTCATCCGCTGCCGTTTCGCTCTCTGCCGTCGTCAAAGACTCGTCAATGTCTGCTTCGACCGCAGCACCCGGTTCTCCAGACGAAACTGAGGCCACGACGGAGCGCTCTAACTCAGTATCCACGGAGTCAGATGGGGTGGATTGCTCATCTGCCTCCAACTCCGATTGAGCAGAGGGAGGTGGCGATGATTGCCGTTTCTGAATATTTTGATATGCCAGCTTTGCCCAGTCTAAATAATCTTGGGCGATCGCAGGTTCTCCTGACTCTTGAGCGGGCTCACCGGATGGAGTCGCCTCGTCTTGAGCCGAGTCTTCGGGCTTACTATCAGACTCTTGGGGGCGATCGCTGTACTGGCGATTAAACCAATCGAAGGGAGGCATACCTCAAACCCTCACTGAACCAACTCTCTGACGATACTGAACAACCGGCATCTATCACGAAATGTGCGTGGATTTCTCACACGGATTTTCCACACAGTGCCATTCAATAGGACGCTTACTCACACTGGACTGCTTCTAGATTGGATGTTTGCGCGATCGCTAATCCGACGCAACACACCATTAATAAACCGATGGCCCTCGTCGCCGCTATAGCGCTTTGCTAATTCTACTGCTTCATTGATTGCGACTCGACCAGGAACCTCTAAATAAATCATCTCAGCTACTGCAATTCGCAGGATGTCTCGATCAATTCGCGCTAAGCGGTTGAGATTCCAGTCTACTAACGCATCTCCAATCGCTCGATCAATTTCAGATCGACAAGTTTGGACAGTAACCAGCAATTGCAGGGCATGCTCTCGAACATCGTGCTGATTGGCTAGCTGAATAAATTCGGGCAAATCTAGGGCATGACCAAGACGGTTGATCGCTGATTGCGTTAACTCAACAGCATCCCCCACCATTGCTCTAGAGCTCTTCAAATCGATCGCGCGAGTTTCGCTGTTTAAGAGGCGATCGCTGCCCCGCTCTAATTCTGAAGCTGCTAACTCTAGGGTTTCGCGAATTTCAGCCGTTAGCGTTCTCACGGCAGCGAGGACAAGCTGCTGCAATTGCTGATCTTCGAGCTTTTCAGGATTAGTCGGAAGCTGGCTCAAACTCAAGAGCGCTAGCTCACGGGCAGTTCGACGGGGTTGCATAGTAATAAATACTTAGGCGCAATAATGCTCAGCAGCGAGCTGAATAGACTCAGTAGCGACTCAATCTACTCATCCTCAGCTTGAATGACCGGATAAGGTTGACGCTTCAGCTCTGTCAACGGCTTATTATCGAGGGATGACGTTTCTAACTTTAGCTCATTCAACGACCGAGGTGGCACAGACGCTAACACGCTAGGACCAACAATCCCTCCTGAGATTAAAACCTTAAACGCATCTTCGATCGAAATAGAAAGATTAATTACATCCTTCTCTGGAACAATGGCATACCAACCGCTCGTGGGGTTAGGAGTGGTCGGAATCACAACGCTTAGCATAGGACCAGGCAAATTGGGTTGAAAATCCGGGCTAATCGTTCCCGTGACAAAAGCAAGCGCCCAGATGCCGCGCCGGGGATATTCAACCAAGATAACTCGTCGGAACTTGCTATTCGAATCTTTAAGAAGCGTTTCAAGGAGTTGTTTGAGCGTCTTGTAGACAGAACCAGCCAGCGGAATAGCTTGAAGCAGACGTTCTCCTATATCCAGTAACCATCGACCAGCGATATTGCGAGCCATTAACCCAATCAACAAGATGATTAAGAGGGGCACCGCAAACCCCACTGCGATATTGATGAGGTTAACCAGAATTGGATGAAGATCATGAAACGGATTGAGCTGCTTGGGAATCCGCGTCAAAAAATTAATTACCCAACTGGCGATCGTAAGTGTCAGCCAGATGGTAGTGGCTAGGGGAATAATAACCAAAAGACCCGCAATCAGGTCATTTTTGAAATCCTGTTTAAGCTTCTGGAGCACAGAACACCTACTCTCTTTGGAACTGGCTGAATGAACCGAAAAGCTGCTACATCGACCAATGCGCCACTTTAATGGCCGAGGTATTTGACAATTGAGACAACAGCATGGTGTGCGCTAATGCCAAACTCCTAACTCATGGTAATGATGCTCCCGTAGAAACTAATCGCTCAACTAGTAGCAGCAGACCGTCAGGTTACATCTATCTCTATTTGTACATTATTTGCAATCCATGTAAAGAATTGTTTAGCTACTTATACATTATTATAACGTCCAATCCAATTGAGAAATGCAACGCTATACCCAGCACATTTTTGTTTCTATATTGGAAAGCTGTCTATCTACAGGTGTCTCAATCATACATAAATGATACATAATTAGTATCGCATTTAACATTTAGATGGCTTTTAGATAGCTTTGAATGCCGGATACTCAATGCTCAGTGGTTGACTATGGCGTTAGCCAGATAGCTTAGGACATGGCTCTTAGCCAGAGGACTAAGCTGGGAAAGCTGGCGTTCATCGCCCCAGTTTTGGGCTATGGGACTGTGGATTAAATAATCTACCCAATCGTTACGTTTTCAAGGACACTTATGCCGTGCCCTTACCAGAAAATTTCACGTTATAGCCCTACAGACTTAGGCTTGTGTGGTGGGATCAGGAGGTGATTCGCTAACCAATGCTGGAAGGGATGAGGGGTGAGATTGAGTCACCTCTGGCCTGTTCCGTAGTTCTTGCACCTTGAGTAAGATTAGATATTCATAAAATGCTTGGAGCGTGCACCACGCAAACCCGGCCTGACCATCCAGAAACCCTCTCAACCCGATATACATGTAGATAAATCGAATCAGGGGGCGGAACGGCAAGCGCAGTGATAAATCTTTGAGGGCTCTACGGCGCTTTAATTCTGAATTTCCAAACATTAAATCTTGCCAGTTCACCGAACCGTACTGGAGCTGATTGAGGGTTTCAACAGCTTCATCAGTAGAGTATCGATTATGCTTCTCAATCCAACGGCTTAGCCCTTTGCTACACGTGTAATGAGGATATGTTGACGTTAGAAACCCTGTTGAACCATCACACACCTCGCGTTCGGTATGCCCATAATCGGTAAACCATACCTTACCAAGCCGAAGCAACCGTAACTGATAGCGAGGGTATTGGGTACTATGGCGAATCCAATGATTTAGAAAAATGACGCGTTCAGCCACGTAATAGCCGACGTGCTGATCGGTTTGAATCGCGGTTAGACAGTCCTGGAATAGATCGGGTGTCATTCGCTCGTCAGCTTCAAGAATATACGCCCACTCGTGTTTGGCGACAACGGATTCAAGCATCCAGGTTCGCTGCCGACCGTGACTTTCAAATGCGTGTTGAACAATGCGGACGGGATATTGGCCGGCAATGTTGAGAGTGCGATCGCTGCTAAATGAGTCTACAACGATTACATCATCAGAGAGACGCGCAGACTCGATACACGCTGCAATATCAATCTCTTCATTGTGAGTCAGAATGTAAATCGAGAACATGCTAATCGTTAGCGAGGAAGTTGACCCGCAGACGCCTGTCCGAGAAGCTTTAAGCCTGACCATCCGATCACAATGTACCCGATTGCCAAGAGCAGACTGCTTAATCCGATGCGGATTGCAGACTTAAGCGTGTTGGTCTTAACGTCTGTTATAGCCTCTTCACGGCGCATTCCCAACTGGGTCTGTCGTTCAGTGAGCGCCGTCTCAGCCTGCTGTTGAAGCCCTTGTAAGTAAACGTCAAACGAATCGGGATCATTTCTAAACTGTTGAAGCAATTGGGCTTCTTGCTCCGAAACTGCACCCTGCTCAATCACTTGGTTGAGTAAAGCCTCATTGTCGAGTAGCTCACCGATGCGTTGTCGTTGCTGTCCAACTTGCGTTTCGATCTGGGTCTCTAGTTGAGTTTCAGCCTGGCTTGCCTGCTGCTGAATCTCCTCTAGGCGCTGAGCACGCAGAGCAAATTCGTTATTGACGTGCAAAACGAGCACCATGAGATAGAACAGCGCAAACAAGCAAGAGAGCAATAATGCCCAAAGTTTGAGGCTTTTCCAAGAAAGTCTGCTATCAGACGATGCCCCGGTAGAAATGCCTTCGACCCAGTATCCGGCAAACAGGAGCGCAAGACCCACCATCGGAACGATGCCCCGTTCAACCACTTGAGTCGCAAAGAGTTCTAACCATTCTCGATTTTGAAACTGGAATGGAATCGGAAGGATGATGATATCAAGCAAAGATGCCAGAATCATAATAATTCCGACGGCCTTAAATGCACGAGAAACCAGGGGGGAAAGTTGACGGCTAGTGGGCGCTTTCATAAAGGTTTTTAATTGCAATGCTAGCTACGTTTGGGGTTAAGCGAATATTCGAGCGGGCAGGTGTGTCGACAAATGACCCCAACGCCATTAAACATCATGCTAGACATAATGCCCAAAGACCGTAGATTTCCTGTCATTCGGCAGCAATATTTGCGAGCCGAGGATGAAACCTAGATTTAGCTTGGATTTATAAGCAACTGCCCGCTAATAGCCAGTTTTTCTCCTGATTGCGGGTTAGTCCTCTCGGAGGATCTAATCCTATAAAGAATTCTTGCCCTGATTCATTTATAGCCGTACGCTCTCGCGTTAGGACGTTGAACTTGTGTGAGCCAGCGTGGCGCGGGGGCTCACACACAACCCTAAGCCCGTAGGGCTATAACAGATATTCAAGGGTAGTCTGCATGGGTAAGGTGATGGATGACTACTCGCTTTACGAGATTTTGACCAGTTGTTAGGGAAGTTATCGATGAAAAAGGTGGAAATATTATCGGACAAGAGTGCCTTGGTTCAGCGATCGCTCGACGTGGTGCTCAAACACATCCAGGCGGCGATCGCCAAACGGGGACGATGCTCCATTGCTCTAGCGGGAGGCAGTACACCTAAACCCTTGTATGAATCGTTGGCGACCCAGTCGTTGCCGTGGGATGCACTGCACATTTTTTGGGGGGATGAGCGATATGTGCCGTCTGATCATCCCGATAGCAATGAAAGAATGGCTCGCATGGCTTGGCTCGATCGGGTACCTATCCCGCCTGACAACATTCATCCAGTGCCGACCGATGCCCCGGAACCGTCGCAAGCGGCTGACCAGTATGAGGCAGAGATTCGAGACGTCTTTGAAACTCAGCCGGGAGCCTATCCGGCCTTAGACATTGTGCTTCTCGGAATGGGCGATGATGGACATACGGCGTCCCTGTTTCCCCACACGGCGGCATTAGACGTGAGCGATCGCCTGATCACGGTTGGCAATAAAGATGGTCAACCTCGTATCACATTCACAGCGCCGTTTATCAACTATGCCCACTGCGTCATCTTTTTAGTCGCAGGTGCTAATAAGCGCCCGGCTTTAGCTCAGGTTTTTGCCCCCGAGGGGGATGCGACGGCGTATCCATCCCGGTTGATTCGACCGCAAGGCGACCTGTGGTGGTTACTAGACGCCGATGCAGGTCAAGATATGCAGGGTATATAACTGTTCTGGGTGGTCTGCTATATGACAGACGGAGGCATCTTCAGGTTTAAAGCTCAATGGCGTGTGAATACATAGATGTTGAATAGTACGAGATTCACTACCTTAAAATCCAGATGTCCTAAAATCACCAGAAATCACCAGACATTTGAAATCACCTAACATTTGAACAATGCATCAGTCTAATGCTTGGTGTGATTTGAGTCGAATATCCATCTACTTTAGATTCGACAAATTCGACATACCATTGAACTGTCGGATTCATAAATCGGATTCATAAGTCGGATTCATAAGTCGAATTCATAACAGGACATTAAAATTCAGTCACTCCAAGTATCTAGTTTTTATGATGGAGGCAACGAAGGGAAGCCAGCATGATTGTTTGTCCGAACTGTAATCACCAGAATCCCGATGCAGCGGTTCAATGTGAAGCCTGCTACACGCCTCTTCCTGCCATGATGAATTGTCCAAATTGCGGCTCAGGCGTGCAGTCAGATGCCAGTTTTTGTGGGCAGTGCGGGTTTAATTTAAAGACATCAGCAGGAGCCGGATCACCTGCTAATCCATCGTCGCCGGGGCAACTAGATTCCCCCGATTGGGAGGTGCCCGATCTGATTTCGCCAGATCCGCTAGAGGTGCCTGAGCCTCTGCTCAGCAATGCGCCGGCCCAGTCGCCTTCACCGCCCGCACCTGTTGAACAAACGGCTCCTACGGTTGCGCCTCCGGCTGCCTCTAACTTCTCAGAGTCGGGCAATGTAACGAGCACCAAGCTTCAGACTCATACAGCCCGGCTGATTCATATTCGCACGGACACACCTATTGAAATTCCGCCTCATTTGTCAGTTGTCCATATTGGTAAACCGAACGATCGAGTTCCTCCTGATATTGATGTTTCAGGATTTCCCGATTCTGAGGTGGTGTCGCGTGTTCATGCTGATATTCGAATAGAGGCTGGTATTCACTATATCGAAGATGTGGGTAGCTCAAATGGTACATATATCAACAATATCGCGTTGCCAATGGGCAATCGCCATCGATTGCGCCCGGGCGATCGCATTGCATTGGGGAAGGGAGACAAGGTATCGTTCTTGTTTCAGCTGTCGTGAGTGAATCGTTGATATGAGCCTCGAAGAGATTAATATCAACATCGATTATTCATCAATACTTTCTCATCCCATGCCAATGCTTTCCTTAAATAACAGAAAATTGCGGATTGGTTGCCCGTTGGCGCACCTTAGCGATTAAGATATAGAGCAGTTTTACGCTGTAGCTTTCCTAACAAGTGTTCTCTCTCTCAGCGCCGTAATCGTCAAATTCCCCATTATCGGTGTGATTACCCTATTACTCCTACATCCCCTCAAAAGAACCCCAGTTCAGGTTTGGCCCTTTGAGAATGAGTCAGTGATTCGCATTGGTCGGTCGACTGATAATCAGGTCATTCTCTATAGCGCTGTGGTGTCACGCCATCATGTCGAGTTGCGTCAGGTAGGAAGTGGTTGGGAAGTCGAAAATCTAGGAACCAATGGAACCTACCTGGATGGAAAGCGCATTACAAAAGTTCCGGTTGCGGATGGAGCAATTATTCGCCTGGCACGGTCTGGTCCTAACATTCAAATTCGGATTGGATCAGAAGCTCTGCAAGATCTTCCTGAGAATCTTCAAGGCGATCGCACGATGAGTCAGCGCTTTGACGCACCGCCTACAGAAACTGAAATCAATAATCTCCCCCATGCAAAGCAGACCAAGCCATTAGAGCCGAGCGAGTCTGCATCAAATGACTCCAATCAGTCGTTTGGGGCAATGGGGACAATCCCGGTTCCGTCTCATCTGCGTCTGTCAGCAGATATGTTGACTGGCGTTGCATCCGGAGTGGGAGCCTCCTCTCCGTCTACGTCAGCTAGAATGGTTTCTGATCTGGGAGCTTCGGCTAATGCGGCGGCGTCACGGTCATCCCGACTGCCTCGGCACAGGGTTAATCCTCAGCGCGATCGCCCGCTGCAAACCTTGCAAACCATCGGTAATTATCAGATTTTACAAGTCTTAGGACAGGGCGACATCGGCGTTACGTATCTAGCTTGGCACGAGGGCAAACAGCTTGTTCTGAAGACGCTGAGTTCAGAATGGCTCCAGCATTCGAGAGCCCAAGCTGCGCTGGAATATGAGGCAGAACTGCTGCGACAGCTCTGTCATCCTCAGATTCCGCAATTTTTTGATTTTTTCTTGATGGCAGGTCGACCGTATCTCGCTATGGAGATGATACCGGGTGAAAATCTAGCGCGACGGATTGCGACAACTGGGCCTATATCACCTGCCTGTGCGATCGATTGGATGCTTGAAATTTGCAATATTCTAGAGTATCTGCATGGTTTCAACCCGCCCATTTTGCACCGAAATATTGAGCCTGCCAACTTGATTGACCGAAGCAAGACGCTGCCTCAAGACACGTCGCCTCATGACTCCACACGGGTAGATGGCTTAAACGATCTAGCACTTGTCGGATTGGGTACCGCCAAGGCAGTCATTTTAGGGCAGCAAACGCCTGCAGGCTCAACCGGGTACAGCGCACCCGACCAGCTCGAAATTAATGCCTCTCCTGCCGTTGACCTCTATTCTCTGGGGCCGACGTTTGCCTATCTGTTAACCGGGCAAGGTCCAGTTTCGTTTTGCCACGATGGCATCCACGGGCATCAGTTTTGTGCAGAATCTATTCCATCTGGGTCACCCGGCATTACAAACATTATTCGCAAGCTGACTCATTCATCGGTAGACCATCGCTATCCTTCGGTTTCAGCCGTCGCGGATGATCTGCGCGATGTCGCTGCCCAGCTAGAGTCGGTTCAGACATGACATCTCGGGACATCGCAGGGTGGAGAATACGACATGACTGATCAAGCGCAGTTGATTCCAATTAGCATTTCAGTTTTAACGGTTTCTGATACGCGCACAGATGACACTGATACGTCGGGCAAATTTTTGTGCGATCGCCTCCTGGAAGCGGGTCATCATCTCGCCGAGAAAGCCATCGTACCTGACAACATCTACAAAATTCGGGAAATTGTCTCTCGATGGATTGTGGATGAGCAAGTTCAGGTGATTGTTACGACAGGGGGAACTGGGCTAACGGGTCGAGACGGAACACCCGAAGCAATTTATCCTCTACTTGATAAAGAAATTCAGGGGTTTGGCGAAATCTTTCGGATGATTTCTTACCAAGAAATCAAAACCTCAACCATTCAATCGCGAGCCTTGGCAGGAGTTGCGAATGGTACGTATATCTTTTGCTTGCCTGGTTCGTCAGGAGCCTGTCGCACGGGATGGGACTTTCTCATCAAAGATCAGTTAGATAGTCGCAATTCACCCTGCAATTTGACAGAATTAATGCCCCGCTTACGAGAAATCTAGGTTTATAGGACATCTCTACGGTAGATACAACATGATAGACACGACTATGTTTGGGCTGTTTCTCACCGCGGCAATTATGTTAGCCATTACCCCAGGCCCAGGGATTTTTTATGTGTTGACACGTAGTCTCAAGGGAGGACGGGCAGAAGGATTCGCGTCATCGATTGGAACCGCTATAGGCGGATATGCTCACGTTGTCGCAGCGGCATTGGGAGTGTCTGCAATTCTTGCTACCTCATCGATTGCGTTTGCGATCGTCAAGTATGCAGGCGCGGCTTATCTAATTTATTTGGGCGTTTGCACATTGATGAGGGGCGATCGCCCCTTATCCGATGTCGAATCATCCACGAGTACACCGCTCGATGCATTTCGACAGGGAGTTGTCACTGAGCTATTGAATCCCAAAACAGCGCTATTTTTTCTAGCATTTATTCCTCAGTTCATCGATCCTGCTGAGAACGTTGGGCTTCAGTTTATATTACTCGGTAGCATTTCGGTGCTCTTAAATACCAGCGCCGATATTGGGGTCGCTCTATTGGCAGGCCCCATTGGCGAATGGTTGCGTCACAAGGGTCGGTTTCGCCATCGACAACGGCTATTTACTGGGTGGTCGCTGATTGGGCTAGGTGCTTATGTAGCAGTTGCTGATAACCGTCGCTAGGAAATTTTATTGTCGGGTGCTGACCATGCGGCTTGAAAGAAATCTAGCTCACACTGCATTGCATAGCGATAGACCGATCGCACGGTTTGAGTATCGGTTGCATATCGATGAGCAAGCTCAGCCAATTGACTGACAAGCGGCTAAAAATCAGCGCTGCTATAGGTGCGAATCCAGTCTGAATAGCGATGATCAGGAATGTGAGGATGAGCGAGTTCTTGCCCTAAAAAGGCATAGAGCCGCATACATGGCAGCATTGCACAGGCGGTTATGCCAACATCTTGACTCCAGGCAGTTGCTAATAAAAAGTCGGTATAGTGTCGAGCCGCGGTGCCTGGTTTGATGGTTTGAATATCAACTCCCCAGTCTGAGGCATAGCCTTGGTGGAGCGTAAGCTCCTCTAGTACGCCAGTTGCAAGCTCATGGAAAACGCTAAATCCTTGCCAATCGGGCGCTTTTGCAGCAGCAATGCTGTAAGCCCGCGCAAATGCTTCTAAAAAGAAAGCATCTTGCCCAACATAATAAGCAAATGTTTCACGAGGCAGCGTTCCATCGCGAATTCCCTGAACAAACGAGTGTTCGAGGCAGGCGATCGCCAAATCTTGATTACTATTCCACAGAATGTCAGCCAGCGTCGTTAAAACCATGTCTCCCATTTAATGATTTGGGCTAGTGTCTGAATTCCAGACTCAATCCCTCCAAACAAAAAGGGGGCAATGCCCCCCGTAGACCCTTAAACCAATAAAGACGGCTATACTTTAGCAGCCACTCTTGCGTCCTTACTCATAATCCGCTCATAAGTTGCCCGCATTTTCAATCCAACTAAAACCTGAAATAGACCTGTTCCGTTGTTTGATCCCGGATATTCCCTATGCTGGAGCAAAAGCTCTGTCATCTCGCCATAAAACTTGGTGGACGTATTACTGAGATGATTTTCGATGTAAATCATTTCCTCAAGTCGATCAAACTGCCCATCGACCTCTAATACTGAAACATTGTTTCCGTAGTAGGTGTCTGGACCATAAAACATCCGAATCCCCGGATACGAGCAGGTTAGCTTCCGTCCACACGGAATCCAATCAATCGTCGATCCCTCATCAAACAGATAGACTGGCTCAAACCCTTCAATGTCTTCCTTCTGCATCAGGCGCACCCGCAGAACCTTGCGCTCCTTATCGTCTGGAATAAGCTTAGTCGGCAACACTTGAATGACGACATCTGCGTATTGCTTTTGAATGTCGATATATGCGTCAAAATCAGGGCGACGAGCATTGATAGACGCAAGAACATCCTCGTAACGATGTCCCCTCTCTGCCATATCGCGCTGTATTTTCCAAGCAATTTTGACTTCATCGCCGATGTCGAGATAAACGCTGAAATCAATTAGCGATCGCACCCGCTCGTCATACATGGGGTGAAGCCCCTCAATCACCACAATGCGGTTGGGATTAACCCGTTCAGGCGGATCAATCATTCCCGTCTCGTGATTATAAATGGGCTTCATAATCGATTCGCCGTCCTTCAAGGCTTTAATCTGCTCATACATCAGATCAAAATTATTTGCTTTAGGGTTCAGCGCTGTCACCCCCACCTCTTTCCGTTGTTTCCGGTCCAGACTGTGGTAATCGTCCAGGCAGATGACAGTCATAAGTTCTTCGCCGAAAAGATCTGCCAGTCGGCGCAAGAAGGTTGATTTGCCGCACCCGGAATCCCCGGCGACGCCAATTAAAACCACCCGGTCTGGCTTGCTGGTCATTAGGCTCCCTCGTCAGTACAATAAAACGCTTCTATAAAACACACAGCTCGATCCATTCGAGACAAAAATCAAGCTTCAATCTAGAGACAATCTCTAGAGACAACCTATTGCCACCCAATAAACGCCCAGAGAGCAAACATCTCTTGAAAGAACTGCTGCTATATCCTCAAAAGCCTGATAGGGTAGCCCTCAACAATCGTGAGGATTTTGCACAATCATGCAAATCACATTGAATCTGCTCACTAGGTATTTAATACTAGTCAATTAAGCAGATCCTACCAGAACCCGATCCCCGCCACAAGACATGTGGTGAATTCAACCCGTTCTTATAAATATGCTAAAGGTATTGGTGACTTAAAAAAAGATGAAAGTGATTCAATGCTGACATTCTGGAAAGCGATCGCCCTTTAAGTTAAAACAAAAGCAGACAAACAATCTGCTTAATAGCCATTTGCCATCTGTCTGCAACTGCGCGGGGTATATCTGTTCGACGGTGCGATGTTAGTCTAGTACAGACTGGCTTTGCGCTTGAAACCGAAGGTTGGAGCATAGTAGGCTAACTTCTATGCGGGTTGTCTCGGTGGGCGAGTCAGTGTTGCATTCATCAGGTTAAGTTCAAACGATTATTGATAGCAATGTACAATCCAAGTGCAGCGGGTGGAACCTCTCAAGCAAGTTACGATAACCGCCTCTTTGTTTATGAGGTAGAAGGTCTTCGCCAAAACCAAGAAACCGATCAGCTAGACTACCCGATTCGGCGGAGTGGTACGGTATCAATCACAGTGCCCTACAGCCGCATGAATCAGGAAATGCAGCGAATTACGCGCATGGGCGGAAAGATTGTCAGCATCCGTCCTGTAAATGCCGACAGTGCAGCGAATGGCAAGGTTTCATCTACTACTAGTGAATCAGCCAATTCAGCACAAGAGAGCAAATCAATGACTCAAGCACAAGAAAAGAAGAAAAAGACTGATATTCCGGTCAATATCTATCGTCCCAAGGAGCCGTTTATCGGGAAATGTATTTCTAACGAAGAACTCGTCCGTGAAGGTGGCATCGGAACGGTTAAACACATTACCCTTGACATTTCCGGCGGAGATCTCTGGTATTTAGAAGGGCAAAGCATCGGTATTATCCCCGAAGGAACTGATGAGAAAGGCAAGCCTCATAAGCTGCGTCTGTACTCAATCGGCTCAACTCGTCATGGCGACCATTTAGATGACAAGACGGTGTCTTTATGTGTTCGTCAATTGGAGTACAAGCATCCAGAGACTGGTGAAACAGTCTATGGGGTTTGCTCATCCTATCTATGCAATTTGCCCACTGGTTCAGATGTCAAAATTACAGGACCTGTCGGCAAAGAAATGTTGTTGCCTGACGACGAAGAGGCCAACATCATCATGATGGCCACAGGAACTGGAATTGCACCGTTTAGAGCCTATCTCTGGCGCATGTTCAAAGACGAAGAGAAAAAGCTCAACCCCGATTACAACAACTTTAGGGGATTTTCGTGGCTAATCTTCGGTATCCCAGTGACACCCAATATCCTTTACAAGGAAGAATTAGAAGGTATTCAGGAACAGTATCCAGACAACTTCCGGCTTACCTATGCCATTAGCCGTGAGCAAAAGAACCAAGACGGCGGCAAGATGTATATTCAGCATCGAGTTGCTGAACATGCAGAAGAACTCTGGAAAATGATTCAAGACGAAAAGACCCACACCTATATTTGTGGTTTGAAAGGCATGGAAGACGGGATTGATGAAGCCCTTGCCGCTCAAGCCGCTAAAGATGGAGTAGATTGGACTGAATATCAGCGTGCGATGAAGAAGGCAGGGCGTTGGCACGTTGAGACGTACTAGTTCTATACCAAAACCACATTTCAATTAGAGCAGGCAGAATTGCCCCACCCAAAGGGCACGACATCCTTTTTGCCTGCTCTTCTTTTACGTAGCAATTTGCGCGTCAAGTACAGAAATGGTGGTGTGGGGTACGGCACGCCCTGCACCACCGCACTTAGCCCAAGCGCAGACCGCTATATTTGATTGGTTTGATTGATAGGTTGGCTTTACTCTCAGCCAGGCCATTCATTTCACTCTTCTGAGAGACGTTAACAGCCTTAAGGGTTTATAAGGTTGAAGAGACGTTAATCGAATACTGAGGTGCTCAAATCATGACAGACACGAGTGTCAAGAAGGTAAGCTCAGCATATTCTCCGACAGGTGAAATGGGGCAAAAATATCTGGCAGCAGGAACTAACCTGTCAATGCGGATGTGGGAAAATGAACAACCTGCCGAGCCTAAGCCCGCCACTCGACGGGACTATGAAACGGTCGGATATGTGATTCAGGGGCGTGCTGAACTTCACCTGGAAGGTCAAACCGTTTTATTAGAACCTGGTGACTCTTGGGTGGTTCCGCAAGGCGCATCTCACACGTATAAAATTTTGGAGCCTTTGACAGCGGTTGAAGCAACGAGCCCACCCGCGATGGCCCATGGCCGCGACCAGGTATGATGTCGCCGGTTTTGGCTCAAACAATCCACTACGGTTGATTCAGCGTTTTATTAGGCTAAGGGGGTTCTGATATTTTTCATCCCATTTGAACGCACCATTACCTAATCAGCTCAATAATGCTCATTGAGTCCAAGCTTTTACATAGCTTCGAAGAAAACAGTCCTCCATTTGGATCCCAAAACGAGGCAGGTTATAATCGCTGGTTAGAAGATTTAAGGCTTTTCATGGCTCAAAAGGGTATACCCGATTGCTTACTGGGTGTAAAAGAGCATAACTATACTAAAGGTGTTTGCATTGAATGTGGCGTTAGGCTCCTAGAAATCACTGGATGGAGTGGTTTTAGAGTCAAAAGCTGCTCCAATAGTGAATGTGGTGCAATCATTTCTGCGATCGCTCTACTTGCCCTCACTGCAAAAAGAAGCAAGAGACAAGTTTAATCAGCTTAGTCAATCGAGCTTATTTCTTGCTGATTGAGCCGATTCGGGTTTTCCTGTTCAGTCAACGCCCAGGAGGCATATCGTTTTCTGAACAGATAATTCTTTGGCTGTCAACCGCGCTAGGTGTAACCTTCAGTACTTATATACGAAGAGGGGTTTCTTTAGATTTGTCTAGTGTTCAAGTCAATGACTTTTTAGCTGCTCTACTCATCAGCCTGATCATATTGCCTTCAATTATCAAAGAGCCTAAATTCTTAAATCCTGAAACACCTTTCGCTTTTCGTTTGAGTTTAGCTGTTCAAAGAGGGGTATTTTCTGACTTAATAGTAGAGGGATTGGAAAAAAGTAGGATCTTCCGGAATTCCCGTGGTACCCCCTAGATGTAGTGGATACTAGGTGAAGCCAAATTTCTCATACCCATCGAGGTCGAGGGAGAGTCGCTGAAACATCGTTTTCACGTCAAAGATGCCATA
>JBNPEG010000163.1:0-14504 GCA_051117555.1 Elainellaceae cyanobacterium
GGAGGCTCTATGAAATCTACACAGCAAGCTTGGAGGCTTGAGGTTGGGTTCGGAGTCCTCCCCTCAGCGATATGCTTTTAGGATAAATCCGAGGGGCGTACCGCTTATATACAAGGTTGGGTTAGCGTTAGCGTAACCCAACGAAACCCAAGCCAGCGTTGGGTTTCACGTTGTTCAACCCAACCTACAAGATCTGGGAGTGCGTTTGCCCTGGCAATGCGGAGCATAACGTTTCGCTCGCGTCCCCCTATACACGCGACCGAGGACGGTCGCACTGACACGAAAACCTAAACGCTCTCGGATTCAGATAGCGTAAGGTGGGCACCGCCTGGTACTTAATTACACAAAGTTTAGCTCGTGCTAATTTCGGGGACGCTGAGTTCTTCCGCACTACACCAGATCATTTCGTCATAATCATCGATATTGACAATCGGGAGAATACAATACTCCCAACTTTGAGCTGTTGGGTCGATCGCCAACCCTACCACATAGGCAAATCGCCCGTCTTCCAATTTAACTCGCTGCCCTAGAACAAAGTCAGGACGAGCTGCGGTGATCGGCAGTTGATGGTGTTCGAGATTAAATAGTTGAGCTTCTAGATAAATTCGATAGAGATTATTTCGCATGATAATGCGATCGCCCTCTCGCTTGACGATACCTAAATTCTCTAGTTTGTAGGTAATATGAGTCTCAAAATAGACATTGCCATCGGTTGCAATAATCTGGCTGACAGCCGACAACAGATCAGGCTGACTTCGCAACTGATTAAACATTTCACCGAGATGAGCTTGATAAATACCGCTAGGCGTAGCAGCGTCGTTGAGTAGCTGCCCCAGCGAGACTCCATCTTGGCAGAGATGATAGAGCGCAAGCCGGATGAGATACGGATGCCCACCCACAAGAGCCATCAAATCGTTGGCATGATGGCTGATATGCCAATCGAAGCCGTGGCGTTTAGCAAGTTCTTTGACTTGATTGATATTGAATTCGGGAAGATGGATAGATAGCCCAACATTAAACGGGGATTGATGAATACTTAAATTAAGATATTCTTCAGTCGAATGCACAACCAGCAATCGCAGCTTTTGAAATTGTTCGACTTGTTTGGCTTCTTCGTACCACGATCGCAGCAGGGGTAAGATTTCTTGGGCGATCGCCTGGTGTTTGAAAATTCGATTCACTTCGTTGAGTGCCAAAACGAGGGGAGTATCACTTTTTGGCAACACATATTCTTGGAGATAGAGCGTGCAACTGACCTTACTCCCAGAGGCTGTATCCCAGTAGTCGTCGAGGCGAGGCTCTAAATTGAGTCTGCGGCTGATTAGCGTGGCAAACCAGCGAAGAAACCGATCGAGGTTGAAAAACACGTCTTCATCAGCCTGCTGGAAATCTAGCCAAACCGTTCGATACTGAAGCGTTGCCGCATACGATAGGATGCGCAACATCAACGAATTTTTTCCGGTCTTCCGATGGCTTTTAATCCGAATGAGGGCGCCTGGTTTAGTCACCTCGATGTACGCATGCTGCTCGATGGGAGAACGAGCGACGTAGTAATGAGAACTTAAGGGCACCGGACCGGCAGGAAACTCTGGAAACGTTGACGACAAACTTTCAGAATAGCGTCTGCCTAGATATGCGGGCTCTAAGTTAGCAGTTGAATGATTGATCAGATACCGACTGATTGATGATTTGAGGTTGTTTTTGGTGACTCGCTCATCCAGCGCATCTGAGAGACGTTTCCAGAGTTTGGACCCAACATCCCTCAAGTAACTCTCTTCATATCCTTCCTCAGAGGCAATTTCTGAGTACGTGCGCCCATCCCAAGCTTGGCGCAGCACCCGAAGCTGGATATCGCTGAGTACGGGATCACCTAAAATCTGATGAAGCTCGACCATTAAGTTGTCAAATTCAATCTCGCTCATGCACATTGCCTCATGAGTTTTAGTGTTTGAGTTTCCTCTATGTTTGATTGATATGCATTGTTTTAGCACCTGACCAATTAATCTGAAACTTCGATAATTACAAGCTGAGTGGCTATCAAAGTTGATTATTGATATCAACCATTTATTAAGGTAACTGTGAACTCTCTAGACTCTCTTGAAAAGCCCAACACTTTCCAACATTCAGGGCTATTTTTGGCTAGAAATATTAATAGGAAGGCATATTGAATGTTTGGTGATGTATGCCTGTGCTCAGATTACTACCAAAGCAATTAATTTTATCCGGTTAGTTTTGAATTATTATCTATCGGGTCTTAGCAGTAGTTGCTCAATCTATTTAAGCCTGCAAGAATGGCGATCGCACACATCGACCGAAGTCTTCAGAAACCCCTAATTTGAATAATGTATTTTCTTAAAGAGGCGCTTTCTCGAAAGAAAATTTTCTCGAAAAAGTGAATTCATTTTTCATACTGACCTATTAATAATAATTTGATAGCAGAATATTTGTTGTATGACTCTTCCTTTTTTCGTAATATTCTGTGTAATATTCTGCGTAATATTTAGTACGCTTCAACCAACCCCGGCATAAACTTATTATTTGTAAATATTTCATGGAAAGGCAGATTAATATAGCAATCCCAAATCAACTATTTCAAATATTTCACAGAAAGGCAGATCAATATAGCAATCTCAAATCAATTGTGGGAAAACCCAAAGGGAGTTGGCTGATTGACTGCCGCAAACCAAAATTTTGTCAGTCAATCGGGGGGCGTTGCCCCCTCCACTTTGTAGCCCACTCCAAGAGAAGCCGCTGCGCGTCTACACCCTAAATCCCTCTCTCCCAAAGCGGGCTACTGTGTACACACAAGCCAAAGCGGGAGAGGGACTTCGATCCGGCTCCCCTTCTCCCTTCTTGGGAGTAGACTGTAGGGCGCGCGAAGCAGGGGTTGGGGGATGAGGGTAAATTTGCAACGGTGACATGTTCCCGGCAGGCGCCACCCGCCTCACTGCTCACCCCCCATCTGGGATTGCTATAGCTTGACAAAAGTTTTCAACTCTACAGTTGAGTAGGTGAGCGTGCTAGACCGTTTCTGAATAGAGAGTCTGATGAAAGACCGTAGTTTCGACTACAATTCATGATCGGGATTCACCTGAGTCGGCGATCGCAAATGTCGCTACGAATGCAATGAGTCTGATGTAGTGTCAAAGGATATAGCACCGTCTAGTCAAGACTTCGATGATTGAAGCAGAACATCTCAGCAAAATTTATGGGTCGACTCCAGCCATCCAGGATGTCACCTTTGCCGTAGAGCCAGGGAAAATTCTGGGATTTCTGGGGCCAAACGGGGCGGGTAAAACTACCACCATGCGGATCCTGACCGGATATTTACCGGCCACAACGGGCACTGCCCGCGTCGCTGGCTATGACGTCCACGAAGACTCAATGGCCGTGCGCCAGCGCATTGGTTATTTGCCGGAGACGCCTCCTCTGTATCCAGACATGACAGTGGAAGCGTTTTTATATTTTGTAGCTCGTATCAAAGGAATTTCGGCGGGCGATCGCGCGAAGCAGATTGAATCTGCCATGGTTCGCTGCAACATTCTTGAAAAGCGCCATACGCTAATTGGCAAGCTTTCTAAGGGGTTCCGTCAACGGGTAGGCATTGCCCAGGCGATTGTGCATGATCCCCCTGTGATTATTCTGGATGAACCTACGGTTGGGCTTGATCCCCGTCAAATTATTGAGGTTCGCAACCTGATCAAAAGCTTGGCCGGGGATCACACCATTATCTTATCGACTCATATTTTGCCCGAAGTAAGTATGACCTGCGATCGGATCACGATTATCAATCGAGGGCAGGTTGTCGCCACGAATACTCCGGATGAACTTGTGGCGCAGCTCACCGGCGGAGCGGGATATGAGCTAGAAGTAGAAGGGAATTTTGACGCGGTGAAGACTCGGCTCGAAACGATGCCAGGGATTCGCACCGTTGAAGCGAAAGCGGGCGATCGCCTGCCTGAATCGCACTATTCCATTTGGATTGGGCTAGAGGGTGAGACGGATATCGGGCGAAACATTGCCGCAGTCGTCGTTGGCTCCGGCCTCGGGCTCTATCAAATGCGGCGAACTCAAGCCAGCTTAGAACAGGTTTTTCTAGAACTGACGATGTCGGACAAAGCAGTTGAATCACCTGTCGAGTCAGAGGAGCCAGAGTCAGATCAGGTAAATTCAGATCAATCTAAGGCAGACTCTCACTCAGAAGGAGACGGAGACTAGATGGGGATCATTGTCGGCAATATTATTGCTATCTATCGCAAAGAGCTTCGCAGCTATTTTGTCTCACCGCTGGCTTATGTGATTGCCGGAGTGTTTTGGCTATTGAGCGGCATCTTTTTCCTGTTTATTTTGCAGGGCGTTACGGCAGATGTTGCGTTGCGCGACCAGACCGGGGCGACTGCTCCAATCGACGTGCCCTATGAAATTTTGAGCAACTTTTTATGGTGGCTCGCAATTCTCTCACAATTTTTACTGCCCATGCTGTCGATGGGGCTTTATAGCGAAGAGAGAAAGCGGGGCACACTCGAGCTTTTGGCAACGTCGCCAGTGACGAACTGGGCAGTCGCAGCGGGTAAACTGCTGGGAGTTTTGACCTTCTATATCACGATGGTGCTGCCGCTCATGGTCTATGAGGCGATCGCCCTAAGCGCGTCTGATCCTCCCGTGTCACCCACGTTAATGTTGGTGGGGCATCTAGGGCTAGTGTTGATGGGCGCAGCCATCTTGTCAATTGGGATGTTTCTGTCATCGCTCACCGACAGCACGATTTTGGCAGCCATTCTCACCTTTGCCGTGGTGCTGCTTTTATTGGTCGTCAACTGGATTGCAGCCGATGTGAGTGGGCCTGTGGGAGAGGCGATCGCCCATCTATCCCTGCTGCGCCACTACACCACTCTGGTGCAAGGCATTATCGACACCAGCGGCCTGATTCTGTTTGGTAGCTACATCGTGTTAGGTATTTTTCTGACGGCTCAAGCCATTGAAGCATTTAGATTTCAGCGATCATAGGGATTGAGTAAACGGGTGATATGAAAACCGCATTTCATTGGAAGCGACTTAAATATGCATTCTGGCTTGGCCCAGTTTTGGTGATCATGGGGCTGACGGCTGGGCTGGTTGCCGGAGACTGGGGGCCGCTGCCTCTCGGTCTACTCATTGCTGGAATTGTGCTGGTCGGGTTATGGCTGATTTTGGAGAGCACTACCCTGCCAGGCGTATGGCAGCGTCGTTCGACTCAGGCAGGAACCAATGCCCTCATCGCGACACTAGCGCTCATAGTCATTTTGGGGCTGGTGAATTTTTTGGCGGTTCGATATATCCAACGCATCGACCTCACCGAAAATCAGCTTTTTACTCTCGCACCTCAAACCCAAACCGTCATTGAGAATTTGCAGCAACCCGTCAAAATTTGGATTTTTGAGCAAACTCCCGATCCATTCGAGCGAGAACTTCTAGATAACGTTCGCCGCCAGAACGAGTTATTGAGCTATGAATATGTCGATCCTCAGGTCGAACCCCAGATATCGAGCCGATTTGGGGTGCAGGCATTCGGAGAAGTGTATCTAGAATCTGGAGATGAGCAACGGCTGATCAAGCAGGGCAATAGTCCCGAACCGTTGTCAGAGCGACAATTAGCGAATGGGATTTTGCAAATCACGAGCGATCGCCAAACGAAGGTCTACTTCGTGCAAGGACATGGCGAAAAACCGCTCGAACCAGGGCAAAATGGCCTATCTCAGGCGATCGCTGAACTTCAGGACGAAAATTATATTACTGAACCGCTCAACTTAGCAGAAAGCCCTGGAGTGCCTGAGGATGCTAGCGTTATTGTCTTAGCGGGGCCGACTCAAGCCTTGCTCGATGCGGAAGTTCAAGCGTTGGACGCCTATCTCGATCGCCAAAGCGGACTCCTGCTGATGGTTGATCCAGGCGTTCAAACTGGGCTTGACGATCTATACGATGAGTGGAATCTTCGAATCACGAATCGGCTCATTATCGATCCGGGAAGTCGCCCGCCGACGGTGCCCATCATCAGTAATTACGGGGATCATCCAATCACGCAGGACTTTGCTAATAATTTTTCGCTCTACCCTGAGTCTCAGCCGATTGATTTGATTTCCGAACCCGAGGACATCACGGCGACTCCACTTCTGTTGACGAGCGATCGCGTTCAGACCGCTGAAATTGGTGAAGATGGAACGGTTCAGCTTGATCCCGACAGTCCGCCTGAGGGGCCGTTGGTGCTGGGTGCTGCCCTCAATCGCCCCGTCGAAGCCGATACACCATCTCCCGAGCAGTCTCCCGAAGCAGCAGACGACACTGAGGACGATGAGACTGCCGAATTTTCCCCAGAAGCTCGGCTCGTGGTGATTGGTAACTCAACGTTTGCCACCGATGGTTTGTTTGGTGAAGTCCTCAACGGGGATGTATTTCTCAATTCAGTAAGCTGGCTGAGTCAAGATGATGAGCAGATTCTCTCTATCCGCTCGAAGGAACCGACGAATCGCCGCATTATTCTCAATCAGCAACAACTAGTAATCATTGCCCTCACCGCAGTTGCAATCTTGCCTGTGCTTGGCTTTGGAGGGGCGATCGCCCTCTGGTTACGGCGGCGATAGATGGCAGCGATCGGGGCGATCAGGGGGGCATACCTAGTCAGGGTGAAATAGTCGTGTCGGCTGCCCATCACCAGCGGGATGAGTCAGGTTAAGAATGTCAAGATAGTCATGAAAGTCAAAGCTACTACCATCTTTTTGATTACAATTGCAGCCGTTTTAGGCATTGTCGTCTACGCCGAGCTGCAAGGAACGGGCAATCCAAACGGCTCTGACGGCGAGGCTCAACCCATTTTTGCGTTCGAAGAAGACGATGTTGACTCATTGGCAGTGACAACTGGCTCAGACACCGTTGCGTTTGAACGAGACGATGCGGGGGACTGGCAGATGATCGAGCCAGAGCAATCTCCTGCCAGTGAGGCATCCGTAGCATATTTGCTGAATTTATTAGCAACCGGAGAGAGCGATCGCACATTGACCGTTTCTCCAGATGAGTTAGAAAACTATGGATTGGAGCAGCCCGTTGCCACCATCCAAGTTGAGCTAGACAATGAAACCGATCATCAACTCCTGCTCGGAGATTTGGACTTCAGCGGGAGCTTTCTCTATGCTCAAGCCGATCCATCCTCAGAGCCAGCGGACGACGAAGTCGACATACTGCTCGTTTCAACAGACTTTGAAAATGCGGTCAATCGCCCGATCGATGACTGGAAAGAGCAGCCCGAAGATGCCCAGGATGAGCCATCAGTCCCGACTCCCGAACCTTCGCCAGCACCCGTCTCTCCAGCCCCCAGTCCTTAGCGAGCAGAAAATCCCTACTATAGAGCGTTCCAGCATAAAATCGGGGTGACAAAATCTGCGTTCTCCTGCTTGAGTTATGACATGCCCAACTGCGACGCTTCTCGTTTCGTGTCCGGATCAAAAAGGACTCGTTGCAAAAATTGCCAACTTCATTTACTCAAACGGTGGCAATATCATTCATGCTGATCAGCATACCGACGCAGCCGCAGGACTGTTTCTCACCCGCATTGAATGGCAGCTAACCGACTTTAACCTGCCTCGCGAGATTATCGGCCCTGCATTCGAGGCGATCGCCAAACCGCTTCATGCCAATTGGCAACTTCATTTTTCTGACACCATTCCTCGAATTGCCATTTGGGTAACCAAGCAAGATCACTGCCTCCTCGATTTGCTCTGGCGACAGCAAGCAGGAGAGTTTTCGGCTGAGATTCCGCTGATTATTAGCAACCATGCGCAACTCCAACCCATTGCTCAGCAGTTTGGCATTGATTATCACCATCTTTCAATTACGCCTGATACCAAACAAAAGCAAGAAGCCGCCCAAATTGAGCTACTTCAGACCTACCAAATTGATTTAGTGATTTTGGCTAAGTATATGCAAGTACTGAGCGCTAACCTACTTCAGCAGTATCCTAGAATCATCAACATTCATCATTCGTTTTTACCGGCGTTTGCGGGCGCAAATCCGTATCATCGTGCTCACGAACGAGGCGTCAAAATTATTGGAGCAACGGCCCACTATGCGACGCAAGATCTAGACGAAGGGCCCATCATTGAGCAAGATGTGGTGCGCGTTAGCCACCGCGATGAAGTTACCGATCTAATTCGCAAAGGTAAAGATCTAGAGCGGATGGTATTAGCTAGAGCCGTTCGCCTCCATTTGCAAAATCGTGTTTTAGTCTACGGAAACCGAACGGTTGTGTTTGCTTAAATCGGTCTATGCCACCCAGCCTCGCTGTCGCACCAAAAATGCGATCGCCCGCCCTGGCAAAATCATTAGAAAGTCTCGACCTGGTGTTTCATGAAATGTTCTCGGTAAATTACCGGCTGCTCAAGAATTCTTGAATTCGATTCCAGACCCGATCTACCAAATCGGGGCGATCGCAATCAAACCACTCAATCGTTGAGTCTGCCCGAAACCAGGTACGCTGGCGTTTTGCAAACTGGCGTGTATGGCGAACCGTTAGTAATTCTGCCTCCCGTAATGAGATATCCCCTGCTAAATACTGCCTCATTTCTTGATATCCCAGCGTATTCAATAGAGGCAGATTCACTCCGTATTTCTGACACAACGTGCGCACCTCATCGACAAACCCAGCTCCTATCATGCCTTGGGTGCGCTGCTCAATCCGCCGAGCCAATCCTTCTGCATTGACGCAATCTAGCCCTAGTTGCAGAATTGGATAGGTCGGCGGGTCTTCTCCTTGCTGCGCTGACATGGGTACTCCCGTCACATAAAACACCTCCAGCGATCGCAGCGTCCGCACCTGGTCGTGAGGATGCACCTTGTGCGCCGAGTCGGGATCAACCTGTCGCAGCATGGCATAACACTGAACTTGACCCAATGCGGCCAACTGCGATCGCAACTCGGGTTGAGGCTCTACCCGAGGAATCTTTAACCCCCGTACGATTGACTTGATATATAAGCCAGTGCCGCCAACGAGGAAGGGAATCGCATCAGGCAGGAATCGTCGAGGAACGAAGGAGCCGGTAACAGACTCGCCATTAATTCCATGATGAAATCGTCGAATTAACGCCTGGGCATGGTGTTGATAGTCCGCCAGCGTAAATGTCTCGGTTGGGTCACAAATGTCGATGAGATAATGGGGAACCTGCTTTCTTTCGTCGATGGAAGGTTTTGCTGTGCCAATATTAAATTCTCGGTAGACTTGGCGAGAATCGGCGCTTAAAATGGCAGCGGAGCGTCGTTGAGCCAGGGCGATCGCCAAGCCCGATTTTCCCGTCGCAGTCGGACCACAAATTACGATTAACACAGATAAAAATTTTCCCTCGGCAAATTTATTCCTGAAACGTTTCCCAAATATAGTACTCTAGTATTAAGTAGGGGCAAAATAATTAAGGCTAACGGTGTCAGACCTTGCTTAGGAATAGAGATTTAGTACCGTGACATGGTTTGGATAAGGGCATAGCATGCCCCCTACAAATGTGACGATTTGGCAGATTATTTAATCATGTTCTTTAAGAAATATTTTGATTAACTGGCTAAGTAGTCAGACTCAATAGTCAGACTCAACAGTCAGACTCAACAGTCAGATTCGTGAATTAATGAGAAATTCTATTCCATACCTACTAAAAACTTTACCTAAAATTGCTCTAGAATCGCTTCAGAGCCTTTTATGTTACAATTTTTAGAGGATTTGGTCTTCTGAGGTTAACGTTGCTTCAGGAGTGTTTACAGGAGCATTTTATTCATGGCAACAAACTATGGTGCTGATCAGATTCAGGTTCTTGAAGGGTTAGAACCTGTTCGTAAGCGTCCAGGAATGTACATTGGCAGCACCGGGCCGCGCGGGCTTCATCACCTAGTTTATGAGGTCGTTGATAATTCTGTCGATGAAGCTCTGGCCGGATATTGCCATCAGATTTTGATAACTCTTAATCCCGATGGTTCTGCGACCATTACCGA
Source organism: Elainellaceae cyanobacterium (assembly GCA_051117555.1). Classification (GTDB taxonomy): domain Bacteria; phylum Cyanobacteriota; class Cyanobacteriia; order CAZCXK01; family CAZCXK01; genus DBGGTD01. Next base: position 10,003 of record JBNPEG010000163.1, read on the forward strand.
TGACGGTCGCGGCATCCCAACCGATACGCATCCCGCGACGGGCAAGTCTGCTCTCGAAACCGTCATGACCGTTCTTCATGCGGGGGGCAAATTTGGCGGCGGTGGATATAAGGTATCTGGAGGATTGCACGGGGTAGGTGTTTCGGTCGTTAATGCTCTGTCTGAATGGGTCGAAGTGACCGTTTGGCGAGAGGGGCACGTTCACAAGCAGCGCTATGAACGGGGGGTGCCCATTGGAGAACTTGAAACCAGCCCCTTCAGCGAATCGCGTACCGGAACGTCGGTCACATTTAAACCAGATTCTCAAATTTTCACGACAGTCACCGAGTTTGACTATGCAACGATTGCGGGGCGTTTGCGAGAGCTAGCCTACCTAAATGCGGGCGTTGAAGTGGTCTTTACTGACAATCGGCTTGACCTCCTGAAGACCGGGGAACCTCGGATTGAAAGCTATCACTATGCGGGCGGTATTCGAGAGTATGTCGAATACATAAACAATGACAAGCAGCCCCTACACGACGAAGTCGTCCACGTTCAGGGAGAACGCAATGGTGTCCAGGTTGAGGTTGCGCTTCAGTGGTGTGCAGACGCATACACCGATAACCTGCTTGGGTTTGCTAATAATATTCGCACGATTGATGGGGGAACCCACCTGGAAGGGTTGAAAGCGGTGCTCACGCGCACCATGAACTCGATCGCACGCAAGCGCAATAAGCTCAAAGACAGCGATGCGAATCTGGCGGGTGAAAATGTCCGAGAAGGGTTGACTGGAGTCATCTCAGTTAAAGTACCTGATCCCGAGTTTGAGGGGCAAACCAAGACGAAGCTGGGCAACACGGAGGTGCGGGGCATCGTTGATAATGTGGTGAGCGAAGCCCTGATAGAGTACTTAGATTTTCGTCCTAGCGTTGTCGATGCGATTTTAGAAAAGGCGATCCAAGCCTTTAATGCAGCGGAGGCAGCGCGTCGGGCACGGGAGCTGGTGCGTCGGAAGTCCGTTTTAGAATCATCCACGCTTCCAGGTAAGCTGGCAGATTGCAGTAGCCGTGATCCGGCTGAATCAGAGATTTTTATCGTGGAAGGAGATTCGGCAGGCGGCAGTGCAAAGCAGGGGCGCGATCGCCAGTTTCAAGCCATCTTGCCGCTTCGAGGTAAGATTCTCAACATCGAGAAAACCGATGATGCCCGAATCTACAAAAATACTGAAATTCAAGCGTTAATCACGGCTCTTGGGTTGGGCATCAAGGGTGAAGAATTTGACGCATCGCAGCTCCGCTATCACCGCATTATCATCATGACTGATGCGGATGTTGATGGTGCTCATATTCGAACGCTGCTATTGACTTTCTTTTATCGCTATCAGCGTGCCATGGTCGATCAGGGCTATGTGTATATCGCCTGTTCTCCGCTCTACAAGGTCGAGCGAGGTCGCCAGCACTACTACTGCTATAGCGATCGCGAACTCACCAATCTCATCACTCATGAGTTTCCTGATAACGCCAACTACAATATTCAGCGATTTAAGGGATTGGGTGAGATGATGCCCATTCAGCTTTGGGAAACGACGATGGACCCACAAACAAGGACGCTCAAACGAGTTGAAATCGAAGATGCAGCGGAAGCCGATCGCATCTTTACGGTTCTCATGGGCGATCGCGTTGCGCCTCGACGAGAGTTTATCGAGACATATGGGCCTAGGCTAAATTTGGCCGATCTCGATATTTAATCGACCCTTCGATCCGCAACATTACCCAATACCATTGCCGACGTTATTCCTTGGCTCGGCTATCTCCATAACTTTATTCAGAAGACCCTCTAAACCAGCTTCTGGAGGTGGTTTTGCTTGAGAAGAATTATCAAAATCTTCCAGGGCGACCGCTAGATCGGTTATGCTTACATTCGTCTCGACCGCATGACCACCCGTATAGTTGAATCTTTATGCACGTTTTATTGCTTTATCCCCTTTTCCCCAAGTCGTTCTGGTCATTCGATAAGGCTCTAGAATTGATTGGTCGAAAAGTTGCGATGCCGCCGCTGAGCTTAGTCACGGTCGCTGCGATTTTACCTCAACAGTGGGAATTTCGTCTGGTAGACCGTAATATTGGCTATGAGAGCGAAGCAGATTGGTATTGGGCCGATCTTGTCATCATTTCAGGAATGATCGTCCAAAAGCCTGACATGCTCTACTTGATTGAAACTGCTAAGCAACGAGGCAAATGCGTTGCAGTTGGCGGTCCGTATGCGACCTCTGTGCCCGATGCAGTTCAAGAGGCCGGGGCAGATTTTCTTGTCTTAGACGAGGGTGAAATCACGCTGCCGATGTTAGTTGATGCGTTAGAGCGAGGAGAAACATCCGGCATATTTCGATCCGACGGTGAAAAGCCTGATGTCACAACGACTCCGGTTCCTCGGTTTGATTTGCTTAATCTCGACGCATATGGAGATATGGCGGTGCAGTTCTCAAGGGGCTGTCCGTTTCAGTGTGAATTTTGCGATATTATCGTCCTCTATGGGCGCAAGCCTCGGACTAAAACGCCGGCTCAACTGCTGGCAGAGCTACAAGCGCTCTATGACTTGGGCTGGCGGCGCTCTATTTTTATGGTGGATGATAACTTTATTGGCAATAAGCGCAATGTCAAGCTGATGCTCAAAGAGCTCATCCCCTGGATGGCAGAACGGGATTATCCGTTTAGCTTTTCTACAGAAGCCTCGGTTGATTTGGCGCAGGATCAAGACCTACTCGATCTGATGATTGCAGCCAACTTTAGCGCGGTCTTTTTAGGCATTGAAACCCCCGACACCGATAGCCTGTCGTTGACTCAGAAGTTTCAAAATACGAGGAATTCTCTCGTTGAGTCTGTTCAGATCATCAATCGATCGGGGCTTAGAGTCATGGCAGGCTTTATTATTGGCTTTGATGGTGAGAAGGCGGGTGCGGGCGATCGCATTATTGATTTTGTGGAAGCCACAGCGATTCCCCAAGCTTTATTTAGTATGCTACAAGCGTTGCCAAATACCGCACTCTGGCATCGACTCGAACGAGAACAGCGGTTACTAGCGAGAGACGACGAAGCCAATATCCACCAGACGACGCTAATTAATTTTGTGCCAACTCGTCCGCTCGAAGATATTGCTCGCGAGTATGTTCGCTGCTTCTGGGATTTATATGAGCCCAATCGCTATCTAGCACGGGTTTATCGTCACTTTTTGGAGATGAAGCCCAAACCCCATAAGAAGACATTCAAAATGCCTGATTTGCTTGCTTTTCGAGCGTTATTTACGATCTGTTGGCGACAGGGAATTAAGCGCAATACCCGCGTTCAGTTTTGGCAACAACTCTTTGCTATCATTCGCCATAATCCGCGAGTATTTCAGCACTACTTGACCAACTGTGCGCTCTTAGAACACCTGCTTGATTATCGCTATATTGTGCGCAACGAGATTGATGCTCAACTGGTTGACTATTTACGTACAACATCGGTTGTCGAGGAGTGTTTGCCGGTTGCACCGGAGCCAACATATCTTTGATCGGCAAGCAAAAGTAATATGGCAGCGTGCTCAATTCTACAGTCCTAGGAGCTTAGATTCGTACACAGAATCCCTGTGTCGCAGGAGTTCTGCGTACGTTCGACATCTCAGCGCAAAAGCAGTGAGGTTATACAATAGAAGTACAGCATTGAGAGGAACACGCCATGATTTTGCGCTATGTTCTGGCATGGATTCCGATGATGTTTATTGGAATCGTGAATGGCATCATTCGAGAGGTAACCTACCAGAAGTATCTCAGTGAACTACGTGCTCACCAACTTTCTACCATGATTGGAGTTTTGTTGCTGGGGCTTTATATCGGCTTGATCACGAGTCTTTGGGGGTTTGAATCACTCACGCAAGCCTGTCTTGTTGGAGGCATTTGGCTTGGGCTGACAGTCGCCTTTGAATTTGGGTTTGGCCATTATGTAGCAAAGCGCCCTTGGACTACGCTAATTAGCGATTACAACGTTCTGACAGGGAGGATATGGATTTTCGTTTTGATTTGGATCGCCATTGCACCAGTACTTTTTTACACGTTGTAACACGTTGCCGGTGTATCACGTACAGAAATGGTAGTACGGGATAGCGAGCTTAACGTGTTGGATATTGCATTGGACTGGCTGCTAAATCCTCTGCGTTGCGCTCCGGCAAAGAGGTAAGCACGTTTACTTGTACGAGAGGGGTAATATTTGGCATCACTTGTTCAAGCTTGTTTTGAAGGTCGGCTGTCAGGTCGGCACGGATTGCCTCTGGGGATAGTTGATTCTGGGGCTGTCGCTGGACGTAGAGCACGCAGAGCAGAGTATGTTGATTTTAATTTGCTCCGGCGCTGAATCGGCTGGCAGATAGAGCGCCATTACGGCTGCCGGTAACAGCGTGACTCGCATGTCTGGAATGGTTTCGAGCTGATGTAGAAGTCCTTCCACCTGCTGATTGGAGACGTGGATCAGCACTAATTCAATCGGATCGTG
>JBNPEG010000084.1:0-90932 GCA_051117555.1 Elainellaceae cyanobacterium
GTAGAAACAGCTTAGTAGCAGGTGAATTTCTTGCCTTAACCACAACTGTTTTAATTGCATCAACGGCCCATCCTCCGTTGGCACAGGGTTCACTATTCGATCCTGAGCGCGAATTTGGCGATCGCGCTATTTCTTCAGTGTCCGTTTCAATCGGTTATCAATCCAGGTCGTGACGGCGCTAAGCGTCGGGTCATATTCGTCTAAATGGTGACAGCAATACTCCCACGTTTCTTGAAAGGCATCTCCATAATACGGAGTGGTTTCGTTCCAGAGTTTCCTTGACCGCATGACTAATCGATAAATTTCCTGGATGCACTGCTGACGCTCCACGCTCCGGGGAGGATGGGCGCAGGCGTCGGCGATTAGTTGCTTTAGGGTGTCGTTTAATGCACTCATAATTTAGTTGACCTGGGTGGCAGGGGCATTGGATGCCACATGTCAGTTTTGTGCGCGAAGCAGTAGAACGAGCCGATTCTTCCACCAACATTAAACAGTTATATGGACGAGAAAAGACATTTTCGCAAAATGACGCAAAAAACTTTTTTGACGAATTTTGCGAAAAGTGGGTTCGCCATTCCTATAGCTCTATAGATTGGATGCGATGCTTCTGCAATCCAATGGAATAAAAGGTGTTGTGAAAGGATAGCATTGAGCATACCTGCCAGATCTTGCAGGGGATGCCCACCGGCAATGACATCCACTATCACTTAGACAAACTCGGGGATGTCGCGACGTTGGAAACCCAGGTGAATGCGCTGCTCGCCCATCGATTGCCCGCCAATATCATTAACCATCGGCAGCGCTTAGCCATTGACCTGCATCTGATTCCCTACTAGGGTCACCCGAGTGAGGCCGAACTCCCCTACATTTATCGCTCTGAAGCCAAAGCCGGAACGACTCGCTTCTAGCCTATGCCACGGTCTACGTGATTCGCCATCAGCAACGGGGAACCCTGGCGATTCATGCAGTGCCGAGACACGAAACGCTAGTGGCCACCCTCACCGTGTTACTGGATAAACTCAGTGCCCTCCATATTAAGGTAAAGCGGTTGTATCTTGACCGAGGCTTCTACAGTGTTCCGGTGATTCGTTGGCTGACGTGTCTCGACCTGCCGTTTATCATGCCCACCATCATTCGAGGGGAGACGGGGGCACGCGGACATTATGTCGGGGACGCTGTAGTTACCGCACCCTCTATCAGCTCAATAGCGCTGAGTATGGGAATATTCAGTGGTCGATGTCCCCTCCTCTTAACCACGTTTTCGATCTACTGAAATTAGCAAAATGTGACGAAACACTTCATTAAGCAAATGTTTTTGTAACACTATTGCCAATCACAATTTTTTTTCCGAAACTGAATTGGATATTGATTATTTACTACCACCTAGTTCTTACAGTGAAAGATCCTAAAAATTTTCTTAAGAGAGCTTTCAAATTTAGACTCAGTAGTGGAGTTCGCAATTTTCGAGACTCTGTCGGAAATGATGATCGCGACGATATGTTTCGCCTCAATCTGAGGAGTAGTGGTCGACTGGATCTTCAGCTTTCTCGACTACGAGCAAACGCAAACCTAGAAATATACGAGTTTAAACGACCTAAGCGGAAGGTTCTTAAAGATATTGGTAAAACTGACTTTAGCGATCTCAGCAGACGGGAAATTCGGCGTAACCTTAAATTATTGGGGCGATCGCGCAAAGGTGGAAAGCGTAATGAGAAGATTAGTGAGACATTGGAATCTGGCATATATTATATTCGAGTTTTCACTCCTCGCCCTCGAGATAACACCCGCTATCGCCTACGTGTGAAAGCAAATCCAAATACGTCCCCAGTGCTGATTACAAATCGTGGAGCCAGTTTACCAACAGGCACCCAAGCGTTAATTTCGGGAAATCTCTTGAAAACGGTAGATTTAGAGCAATCGTCAAGGGAGTTGTTTTATACTCTAACTCGCCTTCCTACAGATGGAATACTGCAGTTTGACAGTACACCCTTGAGGATAGGCGACCAGTTCACCCAGGCTGATATCAATGCAGGACGGTTGTCTTACTTTAACAACACGATTGTAGAACAACTCACCAACAACCAAACGCGTGACTTGGCCGCAGGAATTTCTGGATCTAATGTCGTCTGGAACAGCTTTTTAACAACGGGTGGTTCGTCAGAAATCACGTCGTTCGATCCTAGTCAGGAGAGTTCATCTCAGGTTTTCTTCTACAACGGAACAACAAGTACGGTAACTGCCGTTACGGATGGTAGTCAGCTCGATCTTGCAGCAGACATTTCTGGTTCTAAAATCGTTTGGAATCAGAGTTTTAGCTTCCTTGGGATACCATCACCGGAAATATATTTTTTTGATACCAACACCAGAAATACGACTCATCTAACGCCGGGAACGTTCTCTTTGGGGTTGGCGCCCGTTATTTCTGACTCTCATATTGCTTGGAGTGGAATTGTCGGAACCACGACCCAGCCTATTCTCTACAATATTGCAACCGGACAAAGAACTCAGCTCGCCAACGATAACACTAGCCGAGCCGTTGTGGATATTTCTGGCTCGAGTATACTTTGGAATACAATCACTGCTGGTCCCAATGGCTCGACGTTGCCACAAGAGGTTTTCTTTTACAATGGCTTAACAGGCGCATCGATTCAGCTATCCAACGGAAACGGTAACAATTCAGCCGCTGCTATTTCAGACTCATTAGTGATATGGAATCAATATGACGGAAATGACTATGAGGTGTTTGCTTACGAAATTGCCACGGGCATGACCCGTCAACTCTCCAATAATGATGTTGATGATGTTGTTCCCATTGGTGGACTTTCAGGCTCTAATGCAATTTGGAATCGGATAAACGAGAACGGTAAGGCTCAAGTTTTTTTCTATGACGGAACGACTAGTAGACCATTGACTGATATTGGTAGCAATCGAGTCGGCCTAGGAGTTTCAGGTGGCAATGTTGTCTATAACAGCTTAGATAACAACGGTTCGCCAGACGATATTTTCTTTTTTGATACTCAATCTAATCGATTAGTGCAGATTACAAACGACAATCGTGCCAATTTCGCAGTTGGTATCTCTGGTTCAAAGGTAGTCTGGAACGGATATGATGGCACCGACTTTGAAGTGTTTTTTGCAGATCTTGACCAGAGAGTCTCTCAAGATCACTTTGCCTTTACCGTATCCGATGGGCTCGGTGGTATTACTTCTGGAAGCTTCAATCTTACGACTCTCTAGGCGGTACTTTGTTCACCATTAATTCTCATTTAGAAAACCATGCGCTATAACGGTTGGGCGTTGAGGCAGTGCCTAAAAATTACTGTATCGTTGTGTTGCATAGGGTCACCTCCAGGCGATCGCGCCCTTGCTCAAATTAGACCCGACGATACCTTAGGATCTGAGCGGTCGATCGTGCAAGTAGGTAATCTATCGAGCTTTGAGATTGATGGCGGAGCAATTCGAGCCAATAATCTTTTTCACAGCTTTGAGGAGTTCAATGTTCCGAATAGAGGGCAGGCTTATTTTAACAATCCGCTTGGTATAGAAAGAATTTTTAGCCGAGTGACAGGAACCAGTGCATCCAACATTCGAGGAACATTGGGAGTCCGGGGAAACGCCGATTTATTTTTAATCAATCCACAAGGTATCATCTTTGGTACAAATGCTCGTTTGGATGTCAGAGGTTCTTTTGTAGGTACAACTGCAAACGCGGTTCAGTTTGGAGACTTGGGAGAGTTCAGTGCATCTGAGCCCACCGAAGCAGGTCTACTAACGATAGATCCCTCCGCCTTGATGTTCAATCAAATGATGGGTGGATCAATTGAAAACCGTTCAGTACTTGGCTTGAATGGGTCTATGGGAGGAAGCTTCATCTTGGCAAGTGGCACTGTTAGTTTTGATCGCGGCAGAGTCAATAGTTTTGATGGACGCGTCGAATTAGGCGGAATAACTGAGGATGGGATAATTAGGCTGTCATCACAGAGCGATCGCCTCCAGTTGCAGTATCCGACTGGTATCAGACGAGGAACTATTACCCTCGATAACCAATCTCTGATTTTCTTGGCGGGTGGTGATGTGGTGATAACGGGTGATAGGGTGACTATCACTAATGGTAGCTCTATTCAAAATCTTGGCATCATCGATGCTACTGACGGTAGTCATGAAACGAGAATCCACGCTCGACAATTTCGACTGGAGGAGAGTGGACAAATCCGAGCGACCTCGACTCGGCAAGGTACTAGATCTGAGGTTTCCGTGCAATCTCTGGAAGCGGTTATCTTATCAGGGGGTAGTATTATCACCAGTCCTCCACCTGCTGCAGGTCGAGGCGGAGGGGATATTGCTATCCAAAGTCCTTCATTAGTGTTACAAGCAGGAGCAACCATTGCTGCATCAACAACAAGTTCTGCTCAGGGAGGCAATATCAGCTTGATGGCTGACTCAATTGAGCTTGTCGGTACATCAGCAAATGGGCTAATTCCCACAACGATTCAAAGTGAATCACAAGATATCGGTTTATCAGGTGATTTAGGATCGGGAGGCAATGTTACGATCTCAGCGCAATCCCTTACCCTCCGAGAGGGAGCCAGTATTTCGACAGCCACTAGCAGCCAAGGTCGTGGCGGAAATATTACTATTCAGGCAGATCGCGTGAATATTATTGGGGCATCTGACAATGGTTTATTTGCAAGTAGCCTCAGGAGTGGTCCGCGATCATTTGGCACTCGCGTCGGCACAGGTGGAGATATCATCATTGCAGCTCAAGTTTTGAATATTCGTGATGGAGGTATTATTTCTGCGTCTACATTTGCGACAGGGCGCGGAGGGAACATTAGTATTCGTGGAGATGAAGTTAGAGTTATAGGAATCTCAAGCGAAGGACGTTTCTTCAGCGCGATCGCGAGTGAAACTGGAGGTATGGGAGAGATCGGTGATGCTGGAGGAGTTGAAATATTTGCAAATAGGCTGATTATTCGAGATGGCGCACGGGTTTCAACAGCCACAGACAGTATAGGCAATGGCGGCGCAATCACGATCCAGGGTGACGAGATATCATTAACAGATGCCAACATCAACGCCAGCACATTCAATACTGGAAATGCTGGACGTATTACCTTACGTGCATCTGATAGAATCGACCTTCTGAGAAGTCGTATATCAACCGAAGTTGCACCTCAAGCAGCAGGAGTAGCTGGCAGTATTAATATTCGAGGTGATTCTCTTGAGTTGGATTTGGCTCAAGTTACGTCTGAAACAAGTGGCACAGGGAATGCTGGCAGCATTTCTGTACGTGGAAACACTCTAACGCTAAGGAATAACAGTTCGATCTCGACAACTGTTAGAGAGGGTGCATCGGCTACCCAACCTAGTAACATTCTTCTTCAAGGGCGATCGCTCTCCCTCATGAATGGATCAGCAATCACTGCTAGCACTGCTGGAAATGGTGATGCCGGGACAATCACCACTCGCCAATTCGGAACTATCCAGTTATCTGATAGCACGCTTTCTACTGCTGTCGAAGCTCCAGCTATTGGAGATGGAGGACAGCTTTTTTTGCAAGCAGATAGGATTGACCTATCAAACAACGCTCGCGTGAGCGCCAGCACCGCAGGACAAGGACGAGCTGGAGCAGTTGAAGCGCTCGCAACTACATTTACAGTTCGTCGAGGCGGTCAGATCGAAACATTCACGACAGGTCGAGCAAATGCAGGTGACATCATCATCAATGTTCAAGATGAACTATTTCTGACCGATCCCAATACTGGACTGTTTGCTAATACTACTGAGGGCTCCAGCGGCAATGGTGGCAACATTGTCATTGACCCGATGGTGGTCGTTGTCCAAAATGGGGCGGCGATCGCCGTCAACAGCAGTGGGACAGGACAGGGAGGAGACATTCAGCTTGCAGCAGGGAGATTGATTCTCGATCGAGGCACAGTCACGGCTGAGACTATTAGCACTCAGGGCGGCAACATCGCGCTGGCCCTTGATGATCTGCTGATACTGAGAAATGGCAGCCAGATTTCGGCTGAAGCAGGCAGGAATCAGTTTGGAGGAGACGGTGGCAATGTTTCTATCAGCGCAGATTTTGTGATTGCCGAAACTAACCAAGATAATGACATCATCGCAAACGCGTTTGAGGGCGCAGGAGGTACCATACAAATCACGGCGCAAGAAATCTTTGGCATTGCTGAGCGAACGGCTACTGAGGGCAACAGCACTAACGATCTGGATGCTAGTTCTGAATTTGGCACCGAGGGACAAATTATTATCGAAGATTTAGGAATTGACCCTGTGCAAGCAGCAACAGAACTTCCTAATGAAACAGCCAATCCACAACTTGCCCAAGGGTGCTCCACTAATGGGAGCCAAACATCGGGTAGGTTCACTAATATTCGTCGGGGCGGGCTTGCTCCGAATCCAACAGAGCCTTTGAGCAGCGATACTATATGGGAAGATCTCCAAGTAGTAGAACAACGTGAGGAAAAGGATGAGAATGCTAATTTCAGAGACAATATGCGAGACAATCCAGGGGCGATCGCCCAGCCTTCTGATCAAATCGTAGAAGTAGACGGATGGCACACCAACGCAGATGGAGACGTCGTGCTATTTGCCGCATCTTCGAACATGCCTCAAGATAGCTGCGTGATGAGATAAAGCGGAGGGTTGATTGTGAACTATTTAAGACGAGCGACGACATTTATAATTTTGATGTCGATTGCCCTCACCATTGCTATCCTTCAACCAGCATTTTCCATACAACCTTCTGAATCACCCGAGGCGGGTGAGATTCTTACCCAGAGTCAGTTCTCCCCTTCTGCTGATAATCTACTTCAGCAAGGAATTCAAGAATACGATGCGGGACAATTTGTTCATGCGATCGCCTTTTGGCAAGAATCACTCGCTCTATTTACTAATCAGAATGATCTGCTCAATCAAGCTTTAATTCTCAGCAATCTTTCATTAGCATACCAACGTTTAGGGCACTGGGATGATGCTGAAAAAGCAATCACTCAGGGCCTTAATATACTTCAACAGCAACCATCTTCAAATACGCTAGTCGCTTTAGATATTTATGCTAAAGCCCTCAATACGATGGGACGACTTCAGTGGAGTCAAGGACTGATTGAAGAAGCACTATCATCTTGGCAAGACGCAGAAACCAAATACGCACAAGCTCATCAAACAATAGGTGTATTAGGAAGTCGTCTCAACCAGGCTAAAGCACTTCAGGCATTGGGGCTGAGTGTTCAAGCTGAGCGCCTTTTGCAAAATGTGTACGATGAGCTAAGTGATATGCCGGATTCTCCTACGAGAGCGGCAGGGCTGCGTAGCTTAGGGAATGCCCTCAGGCGGTTAGGAGTTCTGGATCAGTCTAGAGACGCTTTACAAGCTAGTTTGTCTGTCGTTACTCAAACTCTAGAGTCTCAGGGTGCAACACATTTGGATTTAGGAAACACCGAGCGAGCATTGGGGGATCGGGCGATCGCCATTAGTCGAGATGAAGATGCTCAGACTCATTATCAGCAGGCAATAGAGAATTATCAAAATTCTGCCAGAGTTGCTAATTCTCCACTCATTCAAATGCAGGCTCAGGTAAATCAGTTGAGCCTGTATGTCGCGATCGAAGAATTCAACGCCGCAATCCAGCAGTGGAAGCAAATCCAGCCTGAGTTTGCAAATCTTCCGCTAAGGAATAGTGTCCTCCTGATGCGGCTCAATGCAACACGTAGCCTACTGAAAATCAATAGTGAGTTCTTCCAAAGCGCTAGTTCACTCTCTGATTCATCGCTGATGTGGAGTGCGATCGCCCAGTTTACAGCAGATACAGTCACTCAAGCTCGCGCTTTGCAAGATTTGAGAGCGCAATCTTATGCACTAGGGCAACTAGGTGAAGTATATGAACATATGGAACAGTGGGATGATGCGCGATCGCTAACACAGCAAGCCCTTCAGATTTCTGAAAACACTCAAGCACCTGATATTCGCTATCGTTGGGAATGGCAGCTAGGGCGCATATTTGCAAAACAAGGACACCCCGATGCCGCTTTACCCATCTATCAGCAAGCTGTTGAAACCCTGGAAACGATACGAAACAATTTATTGTTTATTGATTCAGATGTCCAATTTTCGTTTCGTGATAATGTTGAACCCATCTACCGTGAAACGATAGACCTGCTGCTTCAATCTCCTAATGCCAGTTCTCATGACTTAAAGGAGGCTATTGATCTACTAGATGCGTTACAGTTGGCAGAGTTAGAGAACTTTCTTCGTTGCAACCTAACTCTTTCAGTTAGTCTCACTGAAAGCGAAGTCGATGAAACCGCAGCAACGATTTATCCTATTATCTTAGGCGATCGCCTGGAAGTAATTTTATCGGTGCCAGGACAGGATTTGTCTCGTCATACTGTCAATGTGCCCAAAGAGGACATCGATAATATGGTTAAAGATCTAAGCTATAACTTACGGTTGCGTAGATTTACATCAGACCTACGGAGGGACTCTAAAACTCTGTATCGCTGGCTCATTCAGCCTTTTGAATCAGTACTAGATGCGGACCTCACATTAAATGAAAGTCCAATTAAAACATTGGTGTTTGTCTTAGACAGCGGACTAAGAGAGTTATCCATGAGCGTGTTGCAGGATGAGCAACGAAATCGATATTTGATTGAACGATATGCGATTGCCATCGCGCCGAGTTTGCAGCTTATAGAACCCCAACCTCTTACCCGCCCCCTCAAGGTTCTTGTTGCAGGGTCTGACCAAGAATTAGATCATCCGTTTCGAGATACCCCCTATCCAGCTCTTAAAAATGTTCGAGATGAAATCACCGCTATCAAAGCGCTGGTAAGGGCCGATGAACTATTCAACAATGACTTTACCAAAGCTAATTTAGAAGCCAAACTCAAAACTGAGTCGTTTTCAGTCCTGCACCTTGCTACCCACGGATCATTTAGTTCTGATCCTGAACGTACGTATATTGTGCTTACGGGGGGCAGTCTGAAAGCTAAAGAATTAGATGCCTTGTTGCGAAGCGATGACGTTAGCCGCAACGCTGTCCAACTGATTGTTTTTAGTGCCTGTGAAACCGCACAGGGAGATAACCGAGCTGTCTTAGGACTTGCGGGGTTAACGGTTCAAGCTGGAGCTAGGAGTGCGATCGCCACTCTCTGGTCAGTGGAGGATGAATCAGCAGCAGTAATAATGGGCGAATTTTATAGGGAATTAGCTCAAAATCCCGAAATCAGTAGAGCAGAAGCACTCCGTCGAGCACAGGTTTCCCTTTGGGAGATTGATGATCAAAGAAACGTGGATTGGCATCCCCCTTACTACTGGGCTCCATATACCTTAGTAGGGAACTGGCTATAATTTCAATTCTTCCTGAAAGCCTTGCAAACACTATAGCGATCGCGCTCTGCTATGGCTTCACAGGTTCCTGCGTATAGAATTGGATATGCTCAGGAAGAATCTCGTTTTATTCAATTCTGACTTCTCCAATAAGCGGAGCATCTGGAATCTGAGTCAGTCCTACATCTGACCGTTGTAAAGCTGTTTGCCAATCCATTTTGAGAGCAGTATTATTAGGGGTCATGAGCCGAAGATTGGCTAACTGGGCGATCGCGTCATACCAAATTCCTTGTAGCAGTGCTTGGCTAGTACGGGGAGATGCATTACTTAGCTGATCATTCAGATCAGAAGACATCGCTAACCGTTGCACCCAACCATTCACGTCTACGTAGGTTGGCTCATCAGGGTCACAATACAGCTCAAAATACCAGCGATAGAATTGGCCCATATTTAGTTCAGGAACAGACTCTGGAAGAGTAAAGCTTACATATCCCGGTACCTGTTCAGGTAGAGTGAAGTCGATGGGGGCAATCGCTTCACTTCCAGTTTCATCGTACAACACAAATTTTCCTACTGGGATCTGCTCCTGAGAATAGGGTACATAAAACCAAAAAGTTGGGTGTCCTAACAAGGTATTTCCTACATTAGATTGAGGCATTAATGCGGTTAGCGGATAGGCAACGGATGGACAATCTCCACGTGCGTCAGTAGCACTTTGCTCTCCCGGACGACTTTCTGAACCTTGTCGGTCAGATTTGGCGTATATCAAGTGTAATGATTTATGTGAGTTTGCAAGGGCTAGGGTTGAAATCATCGAGAGCGATATGATCAATCCAAAAAACAGTATTGGCTTCGTTTTCTTCATCAAACTATTCATTCTTGCTACCTCAGTAAAAATATTCGGTCGATTTAATCAGCGAAGTTTAAACTTCGCGTATAGCAAGGCATTCACTGCTGTTATAGCTAAAGCAAGCATTGCAGGAATCAGTGGCACCCACCATCCCTGAATAAAAAGTAGAAAGCAAACTCCAACTAATGCTCCCCATACGAGTAGAATTGTAAATCCAACTTTCCATCGAGACTGTGGATACAATACGATTGCACTGCCTATGACACTCCAGGAAGTAATCCAAAGTATTTCAGTCCAGGACGACCACCATTTAATCAAAGGACGTTGATCAAACACAGCACTTAGAATTTGGCTAATCATGTGGGCTTGGACAATGACCCCTGACATCTTATCAGTACCCCGGTCGCTGCTGTAAGGAGTAAGATGCACATCAATGTTGGGACTGACTACACCAATTAATACAATGCGATCGCGCACTAATTCCGAAAGTTGCACATCTAAAGATTGGCTCAACAGTTCCCGAAGACTAATTTGATCTGGGTTAGACCCACGGTAGTTGATCAAGATTTGCTGCCCTGACACCTCTCGTTGAGGAAGCTGATACCCTCCAGCATCGGGTTCTAACCGTCTGAATGCCATACTTCCAATTTGAAGTCTGCCGTCAGGTTGCCAGTAGAGAGAGTAATCCGTAGTAGATTGAATGTATTGCTGAATAGTTCGCATATTAAAGGATTGATTGGTCGGACAAATCTCGTCGGCTGGCATCTTGAGAATTTGACGGCGAATCACGCCATCCGGATCAAGAGGAACATTTGTAAAACCAATATTTGTAATTGGCAACGGGGGCGGTTCAACTCCTGGCAACTGGTCTGAAACGCGAATTCGACAGATGCCCACAAAATTTCCCATCTGTTGCAAGTAGACTGCTAAATCTGGGGCATACGCAAAGTCGTGAATAATGTCAGATGCGACCACTGCAGGTTGATATGGTTCTAGCTTTTTTAAGAGTTGCAGGAGAGCTTCATCCGACAGTGAGCCAATCATCTTCATTCCCTGAATTTGTTGATATTGAATATCTTCCTCCTCCACTGAAACAATCAAAATGCGTGAATCAATTCCTTCAATATTGGGGCGCAAACGCATAAATTGGTCAAAGGCTTGCAGTTCCCAGTGTTGCAAAATGCCAAGCGATCGCATCCCAATGACTAAACTTGTCACAAGTGCACTGCCAACAAGTATCATTCGCAGCCGTTGCCACCGCATAGATTCAACACGAGGGGATGTCTGATAAACAGTTCTCAGTCGATTAGCTGTTTCAACGCCCTGCAACTGAAACCAACGAGGTGGAATAGAATCCGGATTTTGATAGATAACTGGAAGCCAACTGGCACACGGAAATAAACCCTCTAATCCTTGAAGGCGTTCCCGTGCGTTTCGGGTTGCGAGATAGAAGGAATTTCCAGTCGCAAATGCCTCTAGAAAATATTTCAAAAATTTCTGAGCGACTTGATCAGGCACGGGTTCTCGCATCACAATTAACTGAGGAAGGCAAACTTGCTCTAGTTCATAGGCCAGTCCCATGCCGTCACAGGAATTAAAAATTGCTAGTTGCAGCCCGCGCTCAACTGCTTGCCTAAGTCCATACTTCAATTCGTCAAGAGTTAGACTATCTTGAGCGTTGATATGAATGCGGCCAGCGTTAGTTTCGGTGTAGCTATGCCCCGCAAAAAATAGGATGTCCCATGATTGCTCCCATAATTGATCATTGATTTGCCACCGTTGGGGTTCAACTAGAAAGATGACCTCAGCACCAGGCAGTGTTTCTAACAATCGACGGTCATCATCAATATTAATTCCAGTTGAATCGCCCAAAATCGCTAAAATCCTAACCGTATTTTGCGCTGATGCTGGAGTTCGCTGAATAGATTCAAAACTCAGAGAGCCAAAGGATACTTCTGCCTGATGATACCGTTCGATAAAATCCCATAGGTGCCACGGGAGTCGACAGACTCGCCGATCTTGAGTGCGAATCAGCACGCGAATTGGATCAGACAAATTTAAGACTTCTCGAAGCCGACGATCAATCGCCAAAAATTGCTTTGACTCTAGCCAGGCAGATAGGCGATCGCGCAATTCATCGGCAGACTGACGAAAATCTTCGAGCTGATTAATCGACCCGTTGTAGATAATTTCTTGAGGCGTAATCCGTGTAACCGTGCCTAAGCGGCGATAGTTTTGCTGCCACTGGACCACACAAGTCGCTAACTCTACATTAGGAGGAAGATATCCAACCGTCTCGGTATCTGGACGTTGACCCTCCGTACCCACTTCTAAGGAGACTCGGAAGCCTTGCTGCTCTAGATCTCCCTCTAACTTAAGAACCACTAACTTTCCGAGAGTTGACACCTAAATGTCCTCATCATGCCTTATACCATAAATGTCTCGCTGATGATGATATCGCCTAACACCACCCTAATACTGAATTTTTCTCCTGTCTTTCCTCCAAATTTCAACTGAATCATTTCGGTATTGCGAGATTGTGCCTGCATGACAGGGATATCCGCTTCATCTAAGATAAGCACTTCTAACTCAGGCGGAAGTCGCGCGTGATGATTCACTGGGCACAATCGAACCCAAATATCCATTTCGGGATTTGGAGTCACCATCAGACCTACTAATAGCGCGATTTGTTCTCCCTGAGGAGCAGTTCTTAACTCGAGCAGTTTACCTCGACTGGCACTTAAACCTGCACTAGAAATTGGAACCAGTTGAATCAGGTCAGGACTGCGAAAGCTTAGCGCAGGCTGTTGAACCCTAAAGAGATCTTCGATTGATTGCCAACCGCTTTCAAAAGTATTTTGCAGCCATTGTTGAAGCTGGACAGGGACAGGAGACTGAGACGATTGCTGAACTTGACTAAGGTAGTCAATTAAATCGTCGAGCGATCGCAACTGGTTAAGCGGTACTTCTGCCGTTGTTGAAGATGGCACAAAGCCCAGAATTGCTGCTTCTTCTAAATCCGAATCAAATTTCACGGCAACATAGCCAATGCGATCAGACCTTGTTTCAGGTGGAATATAGCATATCTGGTCATCGGGCAACACAGGACGGCACTCTAGCTTTCCCACTCCTCTAATCATTAAATCAGCCGTATCCGACAAAACCTGACTAGCTAAGTTCCAACTGTTGCTAGCCTCCAAATCGGTTTCAATACCCAGACACGTTAAGTAGAAATTCACAGCATACACTGCTAGCGTGTTGAGATAAACCCGTTTAGCATGTTGTAGATTGGGCTGTTGCTGGCGGAACTGCTCCGCAAGGCTGTGTGCTTTGAGGGTGAGTGGCACCATAATACTAAAATCATCATCGGTTGAGTTCATCATGTCTTTAGCTCATATGGATAGAGGGAGACCTACGACAAATATTCTTTAAATTTAGGTTTGAATTGATCAATACGACGTTGATAGAAACTACTCAGGGTGTTGATGTTGATCCTTAGCTCGGACGAAATCTCATGCCATGTGTAGCCCGATAGCTTTCGCATGGCAATCACTTGAAACGTAGCATTCGGCCAACCGACCACATGACAGCCTGCAAACAGTCCTTCTGGGTCTTCTTCCAAACATTGTAGAATTTGTTGCGTAGGTAGCGGAACAAGGTGAGGATTTACTTCATTTGGATTATGGCGATCGAGTTCATCAATAGACAGCCGACGAACTAGTTTGGGATCAAGCCCTTTAGGTAGAGTTGGCATAAAATCTCGACTGGCTTCGATAAAAAATCGCCGAGTCATTAGAAAATTTATCCATTGCAATACTTCTCCTCGCGCTGGTGAATAGTCATCGATGCGATCGCATACAAATAAAAACAGCCGCTGCTGTGCCTCTGCATAGATCTCACCATAAAAGGTTTGAAATTGACCTAATCGAGGTTTAGCAAGCTTCCCGGATCTTTGAATTAGTCGCAAGAGCTTGGTGAGCGATCGCTGTCGCTCTCGACTTTTGGGTGGATGCTGCTGGGCATCCATCGCGAGTTGTTTGAGTTGACCTTCTAGATCATTAGATTCGTTCATGTGGGGGATTCTCTATACCTCATCGATGAGGAAGGACATCAACCTCTATATAGTTCTCAGATTAAGCAAATCACTTTTGTGCAGAGTTCCGCAATTTTTTAAATCAATCAGCTTTGTAACGATATGTAAAATAAGCCATTCACTGCACAAAACTCTCGATTCTCTGATGAGAACACCTTGGTAGACCTATGAGAAACCTATGACGATTACATTCACTGGATCGGAAACAACCCGCAACGGCATTGTAGCCTGGCAAGCGGATGGAAGCGGGCCAGAACCATTTGGAGTTGGGCACACCATTCCACTACCATCATCTTCGTTGATAGTCAGGGCATATCAATATATAGCTTCACGAGATTACGATGGCATTGATCCGCTTTCGTCTGGAGCTGCTCGTGGATCTGGAGCAATCATTGGATTCCCAAATCTCAGCGCTGAACTGGCTGCTAACAGATTTACCCCAGCAGATTTGACTATTAGTTTTTCCCCCTTCTCGCTCGGTCAAGATATTCGAGGTCAAGACTGGTCGCTTGTAAGTACTAGTGATACACGATTTTACCGAGGGGGTGAAATTATCCTTAAATTGGCTGATCAACCATTAGCTCGTATTTCAATTGAGAAATTCACATTAGTTGGCAATATTGACCCTCAGCGTCCGAGGTTAAGTAACTCAAATTTTGCTATTTCAGAACGGACTCAAGATGTTCAACTCATTTCTACAAGTTCTACTGCATTTCAAACAGTAGGACAAAGCTTATTACGAGATATCGAAGGGTATGGTATTCGGTTTTCGTTCACTCTCCCTCAGCCCGTGCAATCCACGGAATTCGCAGGTGATGGACGATTTGGTTCGTTTTTCAGCATCCAGAATGTTCAGATTGAAACTGGAGCAGTGGTCACACAGCCAGTTCTTAATCGGTTAGGAGTTGAAGTCATTGATGGTAGACGCAGAAATGATGATTTAGTTGGCAATAATCGAGCTAATTTGATGAGGGGCGGAAATGGTCGCGATCGCCTAGACGGTGGTCGTAGAAACGATCTACTCATAGGCGGTAGAGGTAATGACATTTTGATTGGTGGGACAGGTCAAGATCGGCTTGAGGGAGATCAGGGAAGAGACACTCTTGAAGGCGATTCTGGACGAGATGTTTTGCTCGGCAACAAGGGAAGAGACAGTCTAGACGGTGGTAATGGCAACGATATTTTGGTCGGTGGATTTGGTCGAGACATACTCACCGGAAATTCAGGTCGCGATCGCTTTGTCTACGAATCAATTCGCGACCGGGGCGATCGCATTACTGATTTTGAAGCTCGACGAGATTTGATCGATGTTAGTCAGTTATTGGGGGATCTCAATTTCCAAGCTCCTAATCCATTCAGACGCTATATTCGCCTCAATCAAATTGGCTCAAACACCGTCGTCAGAGTCGATCTCAGTGGTGATTTACGTCCAAACAACTTTATACCACTGGCAACTTTAGAAGATGTCAGTGCAAATACCATTCGTAGCCGGAATTTTGCATTTTAGAACTATCAAAGCTGCCCTGGAAGTAGCGCAAATGCTGAAACATCCTACCGATCGACAGCAAATAGCTTTCAATTGTGCCAAAAGGCTGGCAAATCCTAGGAAAGACTAGTGCGTAGTTTCTTAGACCTCTTAAAGAGTTTCCGAAATAGAAATCTAAACGAGTCTGTTGAGTCAATTCTTAAAAAATTCATGTCATTCTACAGGAGCTAAACCATGACTTCTAAAAATGTAAACGTACCTATGGGCAAAGATGAAAAAGTGTTAGGAGAATGCGTTCTGAGCTATTCAATCTTGCTTTTCTTCATAAAGTCCAAGTTCTACTTAACCAACAAGCGGCTGATTGCTACTATTCCTAACGTCATCCTTTTTATTATTCCGCTTGGAGAGAATACGGCAACTTATACTCTCAGAAATGTTTCTGCAATAACTACGGTTATAAAATTCAAATTCTTCAGTCTCGTATTAGCATCAATCATACTTTTAGTGGGCTTCAGTCTTCTTAGTCAATCTCCTGTTGGGATAGTCCTTCTACTAATAGGGGTAGTGATGGCAATTGAGAGTTTTGTAACCCAAATTAGATTGCAATCTGCTGGAAATGCGGGAGTCTCTTACCGAGTTGCAGTTTGGGAAAAAGCAAAAGCACAGCAATTCTCTAACCAGGTTAATCAGGCACTTGCAGATCTATAAATTGCTTGGCTTCGACAAAGCTAGAAATAATTTATCAAAATCAGGAGAAAATTAACGGAAGCGTATCTTGGCTTGGCGATGGTCGATCCTTCAGCGCATCACCAATATAAACGCTAAGCCATATAAATTTTTCCGCTACCTGCACAAAACGTGTTGATTATGACTGAGACATCAATGATGGCGATCGCTCCAATGCACTAGTACTATCCACATTCAATCCTAAAGAATGAGTAAAGGAGATCCGAATATCGCGAGACTAACCTTAAGATTTCACTAAAATCGTATCGTCGCGAAAAATAGTGAGTCGAGAGTCAATAGCTGTTGCTGAATTAGCGTCTTAACTCACCTTGGTGCTCAAATCTCCGAATATTACCAATCCCCCAATTATCTAAACCCAGGTATCACTATGCCCCGGAAAGCATTTGACAGGTTTGATGCTGCTAAAAACGTTGGGAAAATTCGTCGCCAGAAATCTCTTAAAGGTGTAATCACTCCGTCTGATAGGGTTGACTTCTTTGAGATGAGACTAACCAATCGCAGTAGTTTCTCGATTCTTCCCAAGAGGGTGAAGTCAACTCTCAAGATCAAGCTCTTTAACAGCGATGAATCGTCGCTCGGCAGGATTAGGTTCAAGAAAGGTCAAAAAGGTAAATCTCTTGAGCGGGACCTCAAATCTGGAACGTACTATGTTCAAGTTCAGGGACGAGTCAAGAGTGGTAATAGTCGATATAAGCTAAAACTAGGCGCACAGCGGCTGCCTGAAGAACCTGGCGAGAATATGGCAACTGCATTTAATATCGGCCAGATTTCTGGAACTCAGCAGTATTCAGAATTTGTTGGGACAAATGATCCATCGGATTTTTACAAATTCACTGTCGCTCAAAACAGCAATCTTGAGGTTCGCTTTGCTAGTCCATCCGCCCAAACTGAGGTAGACCTAATTGCTGACCTTAACAACAATGGTTTGATTGATTCTGGTGAAGGCATTAATGGTCGATACGGTTCAAGTGGTGCCTTTTTTGAACCATTGGCAGCTGGAACCTATTTCCTGAAAATTAATCCCAGATTCAGCAGCACTTCTACTCAATACGACCTGACAGTAGTTATTTAGTAAACTCAAATACACGATCGCCGTAATGACGAATTAGAAAAAAGGCGAACTGAGTCCGCGGGCAACTACGTCTAAAAGGAAAGTTTACGAATTTTCATCCTTGAGTAAATTTTCAATAAGCCGTATCAGAGGCTACCAAATTCTCTGGAAATTTATTTGGCAGTCCTCCATAATAACGGCGGGGCAATATGCATTCCTTAACCCACAGTCGCTCAATCCACTGATATCGGAGAAAGATGAATGAAATCAGTTCGATGGTTTAATGTGTTGGCATGTTCGGCAACGTTAGCGGCAGTTCTTGGATTGATTGCAAAAGAGGCGATCGCCGAAACTGAAACAGCACAGTTAGGAAATGTTCGAGAGGATGGTTGGCAGCGTGTGCAACAAGCCTATCAAGGGAACGATCGCCAACAGTTTTTTAGAGAACTCCGTGCGTTTCTGCAAGAAACTGGCTACACCAATGTCCAACCCCCAGCTTCGTCTCAGGTGGAGCAACCAAGGTTAGTTACAAGCCCAGGGACGAATTCTGGGACAAGTTCTGGGGCGATCGCGCAGAATTCCTCCGGAATTCTATTACAGCGACAAGGTACGCTGCAAAGAGGCGATTCTGTCTTACCTTCAGATGGTTCACTGTATGACGAATATACGTTTGAAGGGCGCGCAGGGCAGCAGGTCACGATCTCGTTAGAAAGTCCTGACTTTGATACCTACTTGATTCTGCTCGGTCCAAACGACGATGTTGTGGCTCAGAATGATGATGTCAGTGCAACTAATTTGAACTCGTCATTAACTGTGACACTGCCCAGCAATGGGACATATAGGGTGATTGCGAACTCATACAGCAGTGGCGATCGAGGAGGATATGAATTAACTGTTACTGGTCAATCTCAGTCTATTACCAATCGCGCACCACAATCTCTTGAAAATACTACTTTAGAAGATTTGCCGGACGGAGACTATGTATTTGAAGGGCCACGAGCACCCAATCCTGACGCTACAGAGTCGGGAAATATTGAAGTTGTTTTCCGAAAAAATGGCAGTATTCTCACGGGTAGCGCCATCGCTTTTTTAGATGAAAACGGATGTTTTAGAGGTGAAGCG
Organism: Elainellaceae cyanobacterium; assembly: GCA_051117555.1. GTDB lineage: Bacteria > Cyanobacteriota > Cyanobacteriia > CAZCXK01 > CAZCXK01 > DBGGTD01. The sequence goes on from JBNPEG010000084.1 coordinate 18,698, forward strand.
CGTCAGAATTCAATAATCAATTCTACTCATGCGGCCTATGACATGGATAATGAAGAATTCATGTTTTCTAGAAATCAGCAACCGTGGGATTTCGATGAATATCGCTTACGTACGTTTCAACTCAACACCTCTTATCAATGGATTATTCAGAGATGTGTTCGAGCTTTTGAGAGCAGGAACTAATTTTCCCTAAATATTCTTTGCGAAAGCGAAAGCTATTGAAATGCGCCAAAACAGCTACGAAGAATATACTCGACACAACTTGCAAGACGATATTTATCTCTCCTGCCCACAGTCGGTTTTAATATGCGAGGTGATGAATAATGTATAAATGGTTGACAAATACATTACTAAATACAGCTAAAGCTTCTATGACTTTAAGTATCATAGGAGCAGCACCTCAATTCACAGACAATATTCCTAAGACCGCTTTAGTCGCAGGAAGTGGCATTGCAGGGGGAATGATTGGAGGTGGAGTAGTTGTTTTAGCAACTACTAAACGAGATAGACATTCTTTGAAGAATATAACGTCTTTTGATGAATCCGTACGATCCCTGCAAAGTGAGATTAGGAAGATCGATACAATTCAAGAGTCTGTCAAAGATTTTGCGAAAACCCAATATCAGCTTTCACAGAAAGTCAATGGTATTCCAAACCAGTTACAACAAAAATTTCAGGATAGGTTGTCCGAATTCGAGACACTTCATAAAATAATGAAGCATCTTGTTAATGAACAACAACAAATTCGGAGTGATGTAGTAGATTTAGTTGAGCTTGTAAAAGGATTTCAGTCTAATACAACCAATAAATTTGAAACTTCATCTCAAAATTCGATTCATAGACACGTTGATTTAATAGCAAGGAATGAAACGACAGGAGAGACAGGAGATGAACCAGAATCAGAGCTGGAATTAGATGATGTTCAAGAGGCTATAGCATGGCTTGAAACCAATCGTGTAAATGTTGAGAGCCATCGTCAATTAGAAAGCAAGATTGACATTAGATTTAATGATATTGCAGTTTTTTTAGGCAAACACTTTAACCATCTCGAACCCTTGTATAGGAGGATCAAGCAAAGCTTACGAAACCACACAGACTTTAGACTGAGCCTTAAAGATGATCCTCATAAGCAGAGAAAAATCAGCCTTGGCACTCAGTTTTGTAGGAAGCTAAAAGATGCAGCTATACTCTCATCACCTAGATACTACTTCTCGAACGAAAAATTTTTCCGAGGTTCGCTACATCCTGAACCAGATGTCATTAATTTCTTTAATGGAAGTTGGTTTGAATATTTCATAGCTGATCAGGTTATCGACCTTCTTAATCGCCGAGACTTAAACTATCAGTATTTGCGGAACCTAACTGTATCGTCTCCCAATTCTGATAGCTTTGAGATAGACTTGTTTTTTCTGATTGAAGGGAAACCACTCTGGATTGAGTGCAAAGCAGGTGCAGACTATGACTCATCTTTGAGGACGTATTCTCAGCGTCGTGAACTGCTCTCTTTATCTCAATCTAGTTCTCTCCTAGTCGTGTTAGATCTTGACGAAGATCTAGCAGAAATTCGCACAGAGAGATACGGAATCACAGTTGCTAATCGAGAAATTTTTCTTCAGAAAATTGAGAAATTGTTAGACTCTGTTGATGAATTTGATCCCTTAGAAGATCAAGCTGATCAAATCGAACAAATAGATTCTCATGATCCTAGTATTCTCAACATAGAGGCTTTTAAGAAAGTTCAACCTGTGCCAGAATATCGCAGCATCATCATTGGTTCACTCATTAAACTCTTTGAGGACACTCAGAAACCTAGAAGCTGTAATCAAATTAAGAGTATCTTAGCTAAGCAGTTGGCTAAAGTCGGGGTCTCTGGGAAAAAAATCGAAGCGATTCTAAAGGTTATTTTGAGGTCAAAATGCTTTCTAGATAAAGATGGCAAACCCGTTTCATCGTTTAGTAAGCCTGTCACAACATTAAAATCTTTAGATCCTGCCTGGATTGAGGGTCAATGCATCGAACGGTATGCTAAACAGGTCTTACTTTATGATCCCAATTTTTTTGGTCAACCTAATAATATGCGCCAGTTTGAAAATTTCATTGGTGGTCGTGCCCCTGAAGAAGGTACTATTAATGCATTGAAATCCAGACTGAATAATTCTCAAGATTCTGAAGAGAATTCTGACAATATTGATGACATTGAGTAATGGTTTTGAGTAATGCTTCTCTGAAACATGAATCGTAAAGTAAATATCGAATTAAAGATTACCAGGATGGTATATAAATATGACTAAGTTAAAGATAGCTTTTGTGTCTTGTCTAGGAATATTAGGATTTGAAATAACAACTTTGTTGTCAGGGGAAATTGCCCTCTCTCAACCTATTTACCAGATTAAGCAAAATAATTCTCAGGTTATTCTCCAACAGCAAGGGAGACTCACGGCTGACGATTCTATCCTTCCATCAGACGGTTCGCTATATGATGAATACTCGTTTGAAGGGCGCGCAGGGCAGCAGATCACGATCTCGTTAGAAAGTTCTGATTTTGATACCTACTTGATTTTGCTCGGTCCAAACAACGAGGTTTTGGCTCAGAATGATGATGTCAGTGCAACTAATCTGAACTCGTCATTAACTGTGACGCTGCCAAGCAACGGGACATATAGGGTGATTGCGAACTCATACAGCAGTGGCGATCGAGGTAGATATACGTTGATAGCAACAGAAGCAGGTCAAGGAAGCAGCTTATCCGAAATCTCAGAAAATACACAGTCAGCCCCTCAAAGACCAAGATTCCAAACTTATGTTCATGATAATAAATTTTCGATTCAACACCCGGAGGGTTCAGAAATCAATGTTATTCCCAATTATGGATTGGAGATACGAAGTTTTTCGGGGGAAAGACTTATAAAAACAATGGCTTCCGTCCAATCGGGATCATTTGAAGAAAATGTAAATCGAGCTTTAGTCGACGAATCTGACATGATCGGAACGTTGACTAGACGAGGAGACTTGACTGTCGGGGGTAGAGAAGCAATACGTTTATGGTTTTCTGAAGGGCAACATTTTTATTACACAATAACGACTGTAATTCGTTACTCAAATAGCCAAACAATCCTAGTTAGTACTTTTTACGATGATGATAGCCCTTCAACCATTGAGGCCATTCAAGATATCCATTGGTCGCTCAGGATACTTGAGTAGTATTATCCTAAATATTTCAAAGTGTCATCTGAAGCTGGCATAGAGTGCAATTTTGCATCAGAGAGTGGTTATGCGACGTATACGATTTTTCATAGTTGGGCTATTAACATTCACACTGACATTGTGGAGCACGTTCTTTAGGAAAAGCCTCTCTGTTTTTTTATGTGGCTTATTATTTTCTAATTCAGCAGTATGTCAGGCTTGGGGAAACGCAGAGCGAGTAAACGCGGCAGTGCCGAATGATGAGCAGGTAGGAGAATCTGTGAGCCCCGATCGTATCGCAGTGCCGCCGATTATTCGGGAGGCACCCCTCGACCTACAAAATGCCCTGGCAGACGATTTTGTGGTGGCACGCCAAACTCCCTATAGCTCTGGACGCAACGAAATTTTAATTACGTCACCTTCAACGGGAACTGAGCAACGCTTTGAAATCAATCTGCCGAATACAGGCAACTTCCGAATTTATCAGGCTTCCTTCAGTAGTGTTTCAATCGCAGATCCATCCAGGGTAGTGCGCGATGGGACTATACTAAACCCCGCTCAAATTCAAGCAAAGCTGGAAAATTTCACAATCAATTTCAACAGCAATAATGCACCTGAATCAATTATTTTGGCGGATGGCACCAGGACTGAGTTTTCTGATTCGGAAGCTGTCATTCGCTCAGCAGATGGGCAAATCATCGAAACCGTTCCGCTGACTAATGCTGTTAGACCAAGACGACAGCAAACCGCCAATCACTTGAAAACTACTGACAATTCTAATTCTGGACTGCTAGCTCAAGCTGGGTCAGGTTGTGAGAATAGCATCCGTGACCGGATTTATCAGTCTGCTCAAACAGCAGGTAGGCAATCTGACAATTTGTCGCAAGCTGAGTCTGATGAAGGGAAAGTAGCTGCTTGGGCAATGACATTTGGAAAGGTCGCCTTGGAAGATTCATTAGTGGCTAGTTCTAGAAATCAGACACTACAAGAAATTGCCTGTAAGCCTCCAGTTGAATGTAATCAACCTCAAGACTACGACGGTGCTAGCGAGATACGTACTGATTTATTTGAGCTTCCCGGCAATATAAATCAGCAGGTGAGCATTAGATATCAATTTTACGAAATTCCTGATCGTCTAGAACTTTACTACGAAGGGAGAAGAATTGACGAAATCCCTAGAGGTGGAGGGTATATATCAGGAACTGACGTTATTACGATCTCCCTTCCTGGTGGAGCTTCTTATGTTGGAGTAAAACTGATAGGCAATACAGATGAGAACACGAGATGGAACTACACGATTTCTTGCTCTGCCCAACCTCCTTGCCCTGACGTAGAAGATTTTCAACTAAGTGAAGATTTTCAACTAAGTCAACATAATTATCTTCATTCATCCAACCCTCTTGAAACACCAACGCCGAACAGAAATCGTAGAGAGTTTGGCGATGATTACCATTACTACACAACAGATACAACCATCTGCTCAGTAGAAAATTCAGGTTGCAGTCGAGAAAATATTTATGCTGCAATGCTTTCCCAAAGAAGATTCATGGCACCAGCTGAAGAGAAACAGAATTCACCTGTAGAGCATTGTAGTGTTACCAATCTTCAAGGACCAGGTTTTCCAGGTTGGCTGGCTAGCTGGATATTTAGTGATTATATTGTCAATATTGTCGACCGAGATAGTTTTACTGCGATTAACTATACTCTTGACCCCTCTGGCATACTAAACACTCATACTTTTCATCCTGGGAGAGTCATAAGAACGGTTCTTGAACAGAATGGAATGATTGTTGTAAGAACTACGGGAGAAGGCACTGGACATTTTCCAAGAATGAATGAAACTGAAGGAAAAGCTTTGTTTCAGAGAATAGATGAGGACTTCAAATCTTATATCGAGTCTTTGATTCAGTAACTGAAAGTTGTACTAGCAACACCAGATTAATTAGAATTTCAGAGAATTGAAGGCTTGTTGCTTTTATTTATTCAGATCTTGTAGAAAACATACCAGTTTCGCATTAGAGAAATAAACTCCCGCAATCAAGTAGAATGCTCGCTATCTGTGGATATTACAGGAGGAATTGTGGATTCACAACACCCAATATTCGGAGCTATTGGAACATAAAAATGTACAAAATTGCGAAGTTTCTAAAATTTTGAGAGCTAGAAAAGAAAATAAATATGTATTTCAAAGTTCTCCTGCTCCAAGTTTATTATTGAACTTACACTGAGATTAAAACTGTGTTTGACAATATTTTCAAACCAAGGTTGTCCAATAAATCAAACCAAATCCATAAATCATCAAGCAACTTATGAAATTATCTCGACTTTTATTCTGTACTACTTTGCTCTTGACTCTTTCTCTTAGCTTCTTTAAGCCTGGGAGAGTCACTGCTCAAATACCGCAAAATCCTTGTGCTACAACCATTGCTCAAGCAGACCAGCTTTATCTAGAAGGCGATCGCACGGCTGCTGAAGAACTCTATCGCCAATGCAAATCGTCTCCTGAAGAACAAGATCTGGAGACGTTCTTTCCTGAACCAATTACCGATCCGGATCAGTTGCCACCTGGAGGACAAGTTCTATGGAGAGAAGCTCAGGCAGGATATGAACAAGGTTTGGAGAGCAGACTTTTTGTTCCACTTGAGCTTCTGCTTCAAGACTATTCGGAGTTTGTCCCTGCTTACCGATTGATGGCTCAAGCACTAGAGGAGTACGAGCGCGATGATGAAATTTTAGATGTCTTAGAGCAAGCAGCAACGCTGTTTCCAAATAGCGCCGACATTGCCTGGGCACGAGTGACAGCCTTACAAAATGCTGACAAGCCTTTAGAAGCCTCCATTGCCGCTCGACTATTTGCCATCGTTAATCCAGACCATCCAGACGTTCAAGAGTTTGAGGAGATAGCAGAAGATGAATTTAAAAGTTTCCGCAGGCAAACCCGCCGCGAATTTGGCATTACTGGAGGGTTAGGTGTCATTGGGCGTGTCTTGCTTGGGGGAGGTAGCACGGTCTCAAATGCACTAGAAACTATTCCCATGATTCGGATGCTGACTTCCGGTGAAGAAGGAATGGGATCACGGCTCGCGGAGGCTGAAATCGAAAACCGTATTCTGATCGAAGATCCCGTGATCGTGGATTATGTGAGTCGCATTGGAAATGACATGGCTACTTTGATGGGACGTAATGAGTTTGAATATGAATTTTACGTAATTCAAGACAATTCACTCAACGCATTTGCCTTACCTGGAGGCAAAGTCTTTGTCAATTCAGGATCTATATTAGCAACCAATTCTGAAGCAGAGTTAGCGGGGCTTTTAGGACACGAAGTTGCTCACGCAGTGCTATCTCACGGCTATCAGCAAATGGCACGGAGTAATCTACTTTCCACAATCGGCGAAGTGACTTCTCTCAGCAATATCACGAACCTGATGACATTAAACTTTAGCCGGAATCAGGAACGGCAGTGCGACATTCTAGGAACTCGCGCTTTAGCAGGGTATGGTTACGCAGCAGATGGTCTTTACAACTTTTTTGTAACGCTGAACGAGCAATCTTCAGGAGGTCAACCCGAGTATCTTTCAACTCATCCTGCAACCGAAACTCGTTTGCAGTATCTACAAGCCTTGATTCAACGAAATGGATATAACCGATTTGCGTATGAAGGCGTGGAAGAACACAATCGAATTCGGCAAAGATTACAAGAATTACTGTAAAGGCCTGATTCAATAAGTTCTACTTGCTGATTGACTGACAAAACTTTTGTAGCGGCAGTTGAAACTGCGGCTACACGGGCAAAACCCGCCTATGCGGGTTGAAATCAGTCGGTGCAGGTCGACTTTGCTTGTCTAGGCGCGGTTTTAACCGCTAGCCTCCGAATCTTTTGTCAGTCAATCAGGTCTATTTGAATCAGATTGAATTGACACAGATAGATTGGCGCTAAAAAAATCTGCGAATCTGCACAAAACTTGCCGCTAAAATCTGAGACCTCAATGTAGGGAATACAATCCTCATTGAGGTTTTTTCTGTTGAGCCATTATCGGCGTTGTGGTCCTATTTGAGGCGATGCGATAGGTAAATTCCATACCGCTACCAGATTCAGAGATAGATGAAGTTGAGGGGGGACTTCATTATCAAATGATCGATGTACTTATTTTATATTCAAGTTGAGGTATACGATGCGCGAACGACTTATCCACACGCTAATTGATGGACTAGTTGCAAGTTCTGTAACGTTAACCGTCGCAACCGGAGTTTCTTTCTTTGTTCCTGGTATGTCTAGAGTAGCATTAGCCAGTGGGACTGCGGGGGCTTTGGGAGTAGTAGTTTCAACGAGTCAGCAGCACGAGCGACTAAAACGACAAATTGCCACAGAAATTGACGGTGCAATTTTCCAACTGGCCGAGCAGATTCATCAAGAATTAGGAACAATTTTAGAACAACCCCTAGAAAATAATCAAGCCTCTAAAGAGGATTCTAAATCGCAATCTGAAAGAACTTCCTCAAATTCTCAAAAGCCTTCAAGCGATTTCAAGAAGGTCAATTCTGCTCTACAATCTGACGATGTTCAAGAGGCGATCGCCTGGTTTACCAATCGAGAGGTTACTGTTGAGAATTATCGTCTGCCAGAACCTGATGCCGACGATATCTTTGACGGACTTGCGATGTACCTGGGCAAGCATTATGAACATCTCAGTAGTCTTTACAAACAGATGAAACGAAATGTTGCAACGGGCAGACGATTTCGATTTAATCTATCTAGCAGTACCCATCGAGAAATTAATGACTGTACTCAATTTTGTCATCGATTGAATCGAGCGGGTCTTCTATCTTTCTATCGGTATTCCAAAACAGACAAGATTATTCAAATATCCTTGCAAAAGCGATCCGATGTGATCCATTTTTTTAATGGAGACTGGTTTGAGCGGTATGTCACGCATTTAGTAGCCAATTTGCTTGATGCCAAGGGTCTGAGTTACCAATGTCTGAGTAATCCACGTATTATTTATCCCAATGGCGATCGCTTTGCATTAGATTTGTTCTTCTTAGTTGAGGGACACCCCTTATGGATTGAATGCAAAACAGGTCGAGACTATAATGGTTATCTCCAGCGCTACTCAAATCACCGAAAGGCACTCAGCATTGATATTTCCAAAGCATTCCTTGCTATTCTTGATATTCCAGAAGAGCAACGTCAGTCAACGATGAGAATGTGGGATCTCACGGTGGCCGATCAGAACACGTTACTGCCTATGATTTCGGAAGTACTAAATCTAAATGCGATCGCTTCTACTGAGGTCGATGATCCTAATTCATCGTCAGAGACTTCTTTAGATATTGAGGAGTTGCTAAAAAAGATTCAACCTCTTCCTGAGCAACGAGGTATCGTGATTCGGGAACTCATTCGTACCGTTGAAAATCTCCATGAGCCCATCACCTTTCGAGAGTTGAGAGGTCTCATTTCAGAAGCAATCAATATTTCAAGGACACGAGTTCAGGCTGTGCTTCGAGCTTTATTTTGGTCGGGATATTTGCTCAATGATGCTCAAGAACCCGTTGCCTCTTATAACAGTCCGATTAGTAGCTTACAAGACTCTCGAGAGGAAGTACTCGATCGGAAGTGTATCGAGCGCTATGCTGGCGTTATTCTTGAGGTGTATCCCGACTACTTTGATGACGCAGATAATGTGAGGTTTTTCGAGGAAAGTGTTGGAGGACAAGCACCCGATCGGACAACGATTGAATGGCTCAAAAATAATCAGGATAATGATTTCGGAGATGAAGAAATTTCCTGCTCAAATTAGTGAGATAGAAAGTTAGGTCGTAGTAAAAAGCCAAGAGGATCAAGCATCGCTTAATCCTCTTGGCTTTTGCACAGGGCTACTTGTTTAGATTGATTGCGTTAGCTAGATAGCTCAGGCTAGGACGCCTATTTGTGTATTGTCAATTTGAGGAATGATCCTCAGGGGGAGAAATAGCCCCACAGTCGTGGCTTCGCTAAAGCTCAGCAATGTGTTATTTAGTCCACAGAACGAAGGCGATCGCTCTGTGGACTAATCCCTGTTAGCGCATTGGGTTACCAAAGTTCTGAGTCCAATAGTGTCCCCATTGCTGGTCGCCAATAGGAAGGATACAAAACATCCTCTCTTCTTTGAAATACGTAATGACTCAGCAAGACTAATGTTGAGTCATTCGAACCGCGGCGGCGGCATTGACAAGACCATTGCCAAAGAAATACTGCTGAGCCGAAACAGGTTCAGGCAGTGGAAAGATACCTGATACTCGATCATCCCTTAAAGTCAGTCCAACATCTTGCTGTAATCGATAATGATTTAGGTCGGCTTGGGATAGGGTGAGGCCATCATAGTTAGCTGTTTCTTTGAGAATCGAGATAAGGCGATCGCGTCCTAAACCTGAGTTCTCGCCCTTCATTAACGCGATCACTCCTGAAACTGTCGGGGCTGAGAAGGAGGTGCCTTGAACTTGCACATACTCGCCTCTTGGATCAAGGCTGTATCCCCAGCCAAAATCAGGAACCTCCATCCCTTGCCAGAAGCTATCAACCCAGGTACCTCCTGTGGTCAAGATGCCACCGCTCAGCGCCGTTGCCGTTTCTCCACCCGGCGCTACTACGTCTAATCGCCCTCCGTAGCTACTGTAATATGTGCGTCTACCATCCAGATTGGTTGCACCTACTGATACCACTCCTGGAGTAGCAGCAGGGAATGACACTCCATCAAAGCTTTCGTTACCGGCAGAAGCCACTATCACTAAATTGGTATGGTTATCTAACAGTTGAAAAATCTGATCGACTACCCCTTGATCGGGCATTACTCCACCTAGGCTCATATTGATCACGTCAGCTCCTCGGTCTGCCGCATATCCTAAAGCTTCAATGAGACGAGCAGAGGTAATTTCACCTCCCAAACCAAACACCCGCACTGGCAAAATTTGCGATCGCGGCGCAACACCAATGGCTCCCGTACCTTCTTCAGGATGGGCAGCAATCACACCTGCTGACCACGTGCCGTGGAATTCAGCCGAAATCTCGCTGCGAATGATATTGCGAATTATACCTGCAACTTGCGTGCTGGAAATATTGGGATGCGAAGAACGAATTCGATTAGCAAGGCCATCATACTGCTCTAGCAAATCCGCATCGGAAAGGCGGAAGGCATTCTGAAAATGGGGGCGCAAGATAGCAACTTCATCATCACTGATACGGGTATCTGCATCTCCGGTCAGGCAACGATTCGCATCAGTCTTACTACAGACTAGAGTGTTACTGGTAAAATCCCAACCTTGTGATTCATAGGGAAATTCAGCCCTTTCTTCATCTAAGGTATAGACAGTATTGATCAAGTTGGCATGATCCCACTGGATTAAACTATCAAGAACAGCTACTACCACCCCTTCACCACTATTACTCTGCTGCCATGCTTGAGTTGCACGGACGTCCGTACGAGGAAGTAAGCGGCCTCGTTTAGGGGTACTGTTCAAATGCCACGCGAGGGGGAGTAAATTGCTAGAAAATAGTGTTTCAATTTGCGGCAAATGAGCAAGCTGTTGCTGAATCACGTCCAGTGCATTGGGAGTAATGGCGAGGCTTGCATCCTGAATATCTTGTTCTTGCACACGATAGACTAATGATTGAACAAAGTTAGGCGTTGCCGATTGAATGCCAACTACCCCGTTTAGCCGATTAGCGACATTGAGAACACCCATTCCCGTCTCTGTGCGCGATCGCACCAGATAGCGATTCTCGGTGAACTGGAGTGGGCGAATGACCTCTAGCCCATAGCGGTTGAAAAGCACCTGAATTTGGCTGTTTGATAAACCAGGTTCTAAACTGATGAGAATTTCATTGGGCAGCACAACATCTAACTCAGGACTATTCTCATCCCCTGTGTTCAGGGATAGAACGGGTAATGTGCCTTCAACGTAAGGCTGTTCTCGAATTTGCTGATCGACAGATGCTAGTCCTCGTGTTCCTGAAAGTTCGGTTACCAGAGCATAACGGGTTCCTAACGGTTCAATGTCTACGGATAGTGCCGAGCGGTAGGGCGAAGTGCGAATGGCTCGCGTCGTGCTGCTCGTGCCCTCTAAATCTTGCTGGAGCTGGAGATAAAGAGGTTGGCTCGATCCACCACGGGTGCTGCCTGCTTCGCGGAACGATACGGCGACGACATCAGTCCGCAAGGTGAGGGGGATTTGCTGCCCAAAGAAGGTATAGTACAAACCATCAGGTGTTTGGGCTTGGGCAATGGCAGTTGATTGCTGAATGGGTTGAAATGGCTGGGCGATCGCCAAAATACAGGCGGTTGCAACTAGGGTAGAATACAATCGTTTCATGGTTGTTACTCCTCAAGGGGTGAGCTATTTACACTTATCTCTGAGGTAAAGAGCGATATGGAAAATAGCTTGTAGGCGATCGCTCTTAATCAATTCATGCTGTTACAGGCCGTTGCCGATGAGGATGAAGGGTGCCCAGTAGTAAGGGTGGCTGAAACGAGTCTGAGATGATTGAGCTGTCGATTGCCCTTCATCAGTATCGAGTTCTTCTGGATTGGGTTCTATTGCAATGCCTCGATCATCGGAGCGATCGCCTGTTTCTTCCCCTCTGAGCAGACTCAGTTGAGCATCGCGCAAGGCTTGAGCAATGGTGCCTGGATTATCAGCGGTATTTTCAGCCAAGTTATGGTAAAAGCTCTGCATCAACTGACTGGTGCTGGCATCGTTCACCTGCCAAAGCGACGCAACGACCGTATCCACGCCTGCATCAATAAAAGTCTGGGCAATACCTGAAATTTCTCTGCCGTCTAGTTCGGAAACTGCTGCTTGATTAGATGAGCGACCGCCTAGAGCCGTTTCGCATGCTGAGAGCACCACCATGCTCAGAGACCGAAATTCGGCTCCAATATCTTGAATTTGGGAGATGCGCCAGTCTTCTTTGGTGCCCAGCATCAAGTAGGAGGAGTACAGGTTGGTGGGCATGTAGACGCCGTGGGTGGCGATGTGGAGAATGTTGTGCCCGGCCAAGCTGTAAAACACATTTTTATCAAACTGACTATTTAGTAACTCTTGACCCGAATAAATCCCGACTTCATCAGTGCGATCGCCACGCTGAACAATCACATCCAGTTCGTCGGGCACATAACGCAGCCCCCTAAAACCGAACACATCGTCTGCCGGATCAACATCGGGTACTGCTTCTGACAGCCCCAAGGCCATTACGGAAATCGCGTTGGGGTCTTGGGGAAGAGGGGTATCTGCATGGCTCAACCAGGCGGCGGTGACGGTAGAAACAGTGTAGTTTTCAATCAGGTATTGGCTGCCGTCAAACAGCGCCGCCATCGGGATGTAGCGAACGGACCGATCCAGGGCAAAGACCAGGTTTTGAATATCATTTTGCTCTAGCTGCTCGCGCAACTGGGCAGGCATCAGCCAGTCATAAAGCTGCTGAGAAACCGCTTGAATCTCAGAGACAGGACTACACCGTCCCAATTCACATTGCGCCATCAGTTCATGGAAGCGAAACACCGCCTGGTTGATTTGCTCTTCACTGACGCCCTCCACATAAATGGGTTCTGCCAACCCTCCCTGAGTTGCCCACATGATTAAAAGCCGATCGTCTAGCACAATGGGATAAATCAACACCGTGCCTGGTTGAGCCTCAACGATTTTCTGCACATCCTCATAAATCAAGTCTTGTGGATCAGGGGCTTGATCATCAGCGGCGCGTCGCTGGCTCATAGCAGTTTCAAGCGTGCGAACGGCGTCGTTATAAGCAGTATTGCGTTCAGTGCGCTGTTGTTTGAGGCGGGTTAGCTCTTGTTGACCGCACTCTGGATCAGATTCACAGGTGAGAATTGCCGAGCCCAACTGAATCAGGTCATAGTAGGCAGCCGCCGTGGTTTCTTCTTCAGGGAACTGATCGACCTCACGGGAGGCAACCCCACTGCGGGTATAGTCTCGAATTTCTTGAAGCTTTAGCAGCTCAATAACTTGCAGGGCTTCGAGGAGACGCCCTTGGGAAACGAGCAAGTCAGCGAGGCGGCGATAGGTATGGGAAACTGTATCAGTGTATGACTGCTGAAGTGCTTGGTCGAGCTGTTGAATGCCTCCCCGAATTTGTTCACGCGTATTGACGGACTGCTTTAAGAACACGATGGCAAGTTCGGGTTGGTCTTGAGTATCAAACAGGTGACCGATATTGTTAAGCGTAATGCCTTTTCCTGATTGATCCCCCACTTCAGTTCTGATGGCTAAGGCTTGCTGAAGGTACTCCAGCGCTTGCTGATACTGACCCAGATTGCGATACACCAAGCCAGTGTTGTTGAGGGTGGTGCCTTCACCCGCGCGATCGCCTATTTCAATTGTGATAGCTAAGGCTTGCTGGTAATAGTCCAGTGCTTGAGAGTACTGACCTAGACTGTCATACACCCCGCCAATGTTGTTGAGGGTGGCTCCTTCTCCAGCGCGATCGCCAATGTCAGTTTTGATGGCTAAGGCTTGCTGATAGTGGTCCAGTGCTTGAGAGTACTGACCCAGAATGTCATACACCGAGCCAATATTGTTGAGGGTGACTCCTTCGCCAAATCGATCGCCCACTTCAGTTCTAATGGCTAAGGCTTGCTGGTAATAGTCCAGTGCTTGAGAGTATCGACCCAGATTGTCGTACACCAAGCCAATATTGTTGAGGGTGACTCCTTCGCCAAATCGATCGCCAATATCAGTTTTGATGGCTAAGGCTTGCTGATAATAGTCCAGTGCTTGAAAGTACTGACCCAGATTGACGTACACCCCGCCAATGTTGTTGAGGGTGGTTCCTTCTCCACGGCGATCGCCAATGTCAGTTTTGATGGCTAAGGCTTGCTGGTAATAGTCCAGTGCTTGAGAGTACTGACCCAGATTGGCGTACACCCCGCCAATGTTGTTGAGGGTGGTTCCTTCTCCAGCGCGATCGCCCACTTCAGTTCTGATGATTAAGGCTTGCTGATAATAGTCCAGTGCTTGAGAGTACTGACCCAGATGGATGTACACCAAGCCAATGTTGTTAAGGGTAGTTCCTTCGCCACGGCGTTGGCGGAACCTCTCTCCTGGAGAATTACCCCCTTCAGCGTGGATGGCTAAGGCTTGCTGGAAATAGTCAAAGGCTTGCTCATATTGGCCTAGTTTGAAGTACATTTCACCGATATTGTTGAGGGTGGCTCCTTCTCCAGCGCGATCGCCCACTTCGGTTCTGATGGCTAAGGCTTGCTGGTAGTAGTCGAGGGCTTGCTGATAGTCGCCCAGATTGCTATACACCAAACCAATGCCAGTGAGAATAGTTACTTCTCTAGATCGATCACCAGTTTCAACATTGATTTCTAATGCCTGCTGATAATAGTCCAGTGCTTGAGAGTACTGACCAACACTGTAAGCAATTGCCCCTAGCCCTGTTACGCTTCGTCCTTCTCCACGGCGATCGCCAATTTCTCGATAAATCTCGAACGCCCTTTGAAGCATCGATAGCGCTTGCTGATAGTCGCCTCGCTGCCAAAACTGAACTGACCTATCAAACAGTGCATCGGCTTCTGCTTGGCGATCGCCCTCTCCCACATCTTGAGCTAACGCCGTTGATTCCTTAAATGACAGAGAGAAGGGCGATGGAACAATGAGCGATAGCAGAACCGTAGACGTCAACAAACCAAGCAAGCGGTGAGAGCGCATAAATTCTCCAGCAGGATAATGACCGACACTACTATATAGCTCTGAGGCTGGAGAGGGTATGGAATTTAAGAGAAAATTTTAGGTTGTGAATGAGAAACAACCATAAACCGTCCGTAGGAGCGTACGGCATACGCCCAGTGCAAGGTATTGGTTTTATGCAATGGATTGAGGGGCGATCGCCAGTGGATTCGTTTATTTCAATGGTTGGGTTGATGAAAACGTGTTGCGCTGGGCGAGTTGTAATTCGCCCCTACACGGATGGTGTTGATGGGTGGGGGCGATCGCCAACGTCTGGAACTACCGCAATTGCAGAACTTGAGCTGGTGACAGATTCAAATCTCCGAATTGGGGAGAAATAATTGCCCTGTCTTCCCGATGTACCGTTTCTTCGTAAATCCCTTCTACCCACTCCAACACCACTATTTGCTGATCTATCGGGTCAACAATCCAGTATTCTGCAATATTCCGTGCTGCATACTCGGTACGCTTGTAGCGATAGTCTCGATTTTGCTGTCCTGGGCTCACAATCTCAACAACCAACACAGGAGGAGGCATATCAGACAAGATAGTTGATTGGCTAGCCCCTTCTAAAGCAGTTGCCAATTCCTCTGAGATTACCATCAAATCGGGGCGTCTAACAGTTGTGCGCGCCCCACTCACAACAATTTCGGTGCCAATCCTCACTCGATATGAAGGGATTCCCTGGTTCAAGAAAAAAGCGAATAGTAAAGACGCAATCCGAATATTTAATTCGCTTTCGGGCGGCATTTTGACCAGCGTTCCATTCACTAATTCATGCGGGGTTTCTGTGCCATCGTCATAACTGAGATACTCTTCGAGCGTCATGGGTTGCGATTTGAGGGCCATGATCACGCTATCTCCTGCATCAAGGGATGGCTCTATTATTACAGATGGCTAAAGCGCGATCGCCCGCTCGTAGAACTGATTCGGGTTGCTTTTTGTACCAGGTCAAGGCAGGACAACCGCTGATATCAATTGATCCCGGTGCGATCGCCCTTTTAACCCATTGCGTGTGAATTTAATACGTTGTACGGGTGTACGGCATACGCCTCTCTTCTATGCATCTGAACCAATATTCTAGCCATTATCCAGGGCAGATCCCCGGCTTCTTAATCAGGGGTCTCCAATACCAGTCAGAGACTTACCACAGAAGCCGGGGATCTAAACCGCCATATTAGGTCGCTGATGAACAATCCCTAAAGTTTTCTTCAAATTCCATACCATCTCCTGTGCCAGAGATATACACTAATGTCGGTCATTATCCTGCTGGAGAATTTATGCGCTCTCACCGCTTGCTTGGCTTGTTGATGTTTACAGTTTTGCTATTGCTTAATGTGCCGCTGCGGATTATTGGGTTAGTGGGGGAGTTAAGGGCTGTAGCGCAAGATGTGGGCAAGGGCGATCGCCCTTGCCCCCTCTGACACCGATGATGGCCTACTCACCTCTACCAAAATCTTTTGGCTTAGACTTAAACGCTGAATTCGTCATCCTCAGTGCCTATGACACTGGGCGAGGGCCAATTACAGGGGATGGCGTGATTGGGCTAGCGCGATCGCTGATTACCGCAGGCGTTCCCAGCGTTATGGTTTCATTGTGGTCGGTTCCCGACGCGCCCACCGACGAACTGATGACCAAATTCTATCGCCAGTTGCAGCAAAACCCCGACCAATCTCAAGCACTGCGTCAGGCCATGCTGATTACGATTCAAACTCATCCCCATCCTCGCAATTGGGCAGCATTCACGCTAATTGGGGAATCTGAATAATCTAAACCTTTAATTTCCATAGCATTGCTCCGCATAGAGATAAGCGATTGTAGTGGAGGATGCCCCTTCCACGCCTATTCGTACCGTTACTAATCCAGAGACTTCCATCATGGATGAACCATCCAAATACTGGACATTCGTTCGACTAACAGCTGCTGGAAAACCTCAGGTTATTGAAGTTGAGCCTGCAAAAGGCTTTTTCAGGCGAGAGTTCCCTCATTTGGTAGGACAAACTGATATTGCTCATAACATGATTCAGCTTCGGTTGCATCAGCTTTACGACACTACGCCTATCAGAGGAGATGAAATGTCTGAAAGTTGGTTGGCTGAGTGCTGTCTTCGCTGTTTTATCTCAAATAGAATTGAGCAAGTCTGTTCCCAAATCCAAAAACAGTTTGGTAAGCAGCATGGATTCACCCAATATGATCTGTTACCTTACGTGCTCAATGATGGTGATTTGACTACTACAGGAAGAAGACGTTCTTCAAATTCTCAAAACTCCTCAGACCATCCGTCATTAGCTACAGAAATTTTACAAACGTTTACCCCGAAGCGAGGAAATTTAGGCAGTTGGGTAACTCGTTTGGTTCGTCATCATAAAGGTTTGAATAATGTTTTGCTTGAACACGGCGTTTATTTGTTGAGCGATTGGGCAATTCTTAACGACACTCGGATTCCTCAGCTAGAGCGTATCTTGACCGAATTTTGCCCGCTTCCCAGACATGAGGTCTTTCAAGCGTCCGTATTGCTAGAGAGCTACCATGCAATCTATCGCCGAGATCGCATGAAACACCGTCAGGCAAATCGTCGATGCTTACCCCCATCCAACGAGCAGCTTTGCCGAATGAAACAATGGATGCAAAACGAATTCTCAATGGAGCGATCGCCCGATCAAATTGTGGCAGGGCTTCAAGATTTGGCTCAGCATCTCCGAGACTACCGGATCTTTGTCCGAAGTAATTATCTACCTGTTCAATCTATGGATGATCCCGATCACCAGACTGCAATTGAGTCTATCCAAATGACGGATGAAAACGATGAAGAAGACGAGATCAATGAGTTTCTTCACTTCTATCGTCAGCAGTTTGATGAGGGCTTAAACCAGGCTATAGCCAAGGTTATTCAACAACGGATTGAGTTCCTGAAGCGTAAGCGAAACCCGAAACACCATGTTTATCTCACGGGCTTACAGCTATTTCATTGCCAAGGTCTCTCTATGAGTGCCATCGCCCCTCACATTGGTCTACAACGCCAAGATCAAGTAACATACTTGCTCAAACTCAAATCACTCCGAGCAGATGTTCGACATACCTTGCTCACGATTCTGCGCGATCGCATTCTCAAAAAGGCCCAAGACTACATTGATCCTGAGCGCCTTCATCATTTAGATCAGCAGATTGACGATGCTTTAGAATCGCATGCTAGTGCTGTAATCGAAGAAGCTCAAGATGAGGCAAGCACAGCCCGGAATCAACCCCTTCGCAGCGTGTTTGCTCGTCAATTATGTCGCCATCTTGACAAATTGATGATTGATTCCCCACCTTCCCACCCAAACCCTTAACCACAATAATGACGATTGCCTCACCGGAGATTTACGATGATGACTAATTCCCTATCTATTACCACTATGTTTGATGCCGATTCAGCCTCGCCCAATACTATTTTTCTATCCAACAGCCAGATTGACCAGGCGATCGCACTGAGTGAACAGGTACGAGAACCCGAGCAGTGGCAAGTCTATCGGCAGGCGATCGCTTTAACTGCATTCAAACAATGGCTCGACGAAAGAGATTCCCAACTATTCGTTCAAGATGATCGCTCGACCCTTCAGTTTCCAGAATATGCCAGCTTAATTAATGCTGTTTGCAATATTCAAATTGGTCACTATCGAATCTGTCTCATTCCAACAGGAAGTGTCGCAGATACTGTAGTATTTTTGCCACGAGCAACCGTTGAAATCTCAGACTTCGTTCCTCATCTATACGTGCTCATTGAGGTGTCAGATGAGTATGAACACGTCCAAATTAAAGGGTGTCTGCGTCGCGATTCGCTTTTCTATCATCTAAAGTCTGTTCATTTGCCTACCAATGCTGACTGGACCTATTCAATTCCTCTAGACTGGTTTAGTCTTGACCCTGAGCGCATTCTTCTGTATCTTCGCTGCTTAGAACCCAATGCAATCCAAAGCCAAACAGTCGCTCCTCACGCACACGCTTCAGTTGCTCAGGTGAAAGCCGATCTAACTCTATTGCGTCCTCGTATTCAATCCAGCGATCGCCCGCTTTGGCGACTTTTAATGTGGGAGCAAGCATCAACTATCCTCTGCAATCCTGAGCTATTGGATCAAGTCTATTCCAGAACCCAGACAGGTGCGCACGCGTTGCAGGATTTGAAACAACGAGCCATCAACGTAGGATTGTGGCTACAAAATCAAGTAGATGAACTAGCACAGGAATGGATTTTACTCCCTCCGCCAGTACTTGAAACTGTAACCGCTCAAGCAATGCGATCGCCCGTCGAGCAGTTTGATGATGTCATTTCTGCCTTAACTCAGCAAGGCATGATGATTCCGTCTCACGCAAGAGGAGCCTATCAAGATCTGAAAGGAGCAAATGCGGCTCTTCGGCTGTATGCCGTCACGTGGAAATTGCCTGAGTTGTCTCATTCCGATGAATGGACTCTGCTGCTCATGCTAGGGGCACAACCTGGCGCCCAACTACCTGAAGGGGTTCGGCTTCAAGTTCACGACGAACATCACGTCCTAGATGAACAAGTTTTGACCACCTCTACTTCAGATGCCCATCTTTTTTCACGGGTGATTGGAGATCTCAACGAGCAGTTTTCGGTCACAATTAAGTTGGCAAATGGGGAAGTGGTGACTCGTCAGCCCTTTGTATTTCACCTATCTTAAAAGCCATCATGCCTGAACAGTCTATATTTCAACTCAACGTTCATCAGGTCGACCAGCAATGTTTGTTTGAGTTGTCCTGGAGCCAGGGACGACGGCTTACAGCTCTGCTTAGTTATCCTCAGTCATTGATAGAACTCTATCAGCAGTGGCGACAGTTTTATCTCAGTTTCTATCGCACCGTTCAGATCCCGTTGGTTTTATCTCCACACGTGGAAAACGGACTGCGAGGCAGACGTGCAGAAAGCGGCAGCATTATCTCAACGCCGAAAGACTGGCAGGCTAAACTTGTTGAAGTCGAAGCAAAGTTTTTATACGCATTCCACCATTGGTTGCGCAGCGCCGAACTCTACGAGATCCGTGCCAAACTCGCTGAGGCAAGTCGTCTAAATAGAGATGGGCAACCCGTTGATCTGTTTCTCACCTGCACGCCTATTCAACTCTCTCGACTACCGTGGGAAACGTGGGAAATAGGCACTGAATTTGCCTCAATGGGCGGAATCCGCATTGCCCGTTCTCCTGCCAATATCAGAGTAGAAGCAAATCCTAGAAATTCACTTCCGCGTCGCCGAACACGAATTCTGGCGATTTTGGGAGACGACACTGGCCTAAATTTCAAAGTCGACCGGGATGCGGTGCAGTCTCTTTCGCGCTTTGCAGATATAGAGTTTGTTGGCTGGCAACCGGGCAAATCCATTGACGAGCTAAAAACTGAAATCACCCAGGCGATCGCTCATCCGCTGGGTTGGGATATCCTATTCTTTGCTGGACACAGTAACGAAACTACTATGACCGGCGGAGAACTGGCGATCGCTCCCCAAACCCACATCGCCCTGCGTGACATTGCTCCCCAACTGGCGATCGCCAAAGAACGGGGTTTGCAGTTTGCTATCTTCAATTCCTGCAACGGCATCAATATTGCCGAAACGCTCATTGACTTGGGACTCAGTCAAGTGGCTGTGATGCGAGAACCCATTCACAATCGAGTTGCACAGGAGTTCCTAATCCGGTTCTTGCAAAGTCTTGCTGACCACAAAGATGTTCATGAGTCATTGATTACAGCCAGTCAGTTTCTAAAGACGACTAAGAACCTGACCTATCCGTCTGCGTATTTGGCACCCTCTCTATTTCGCCATCCCGACTCGACGCTGTTTCGTGTTCAACCGATAGGTTGGAAGCAACAATTCAGGCGACTTATGCCCAAGCGCTATGAGGCGATCGCTCTAGCAGTTTTGATGATTCTGGGTAGTTATGGTTCTGTTCAATATCGACTGTTAGAAGGCAGAGTTCTGGCTCAGGCTCGCTACCGTCAATGGACACACCGAGTTCAGTCTGATAAACCTTCCCCCTTACTTCTCGTTCGAGTGGATGGAGAGTCCCTTGATCGAGAAAATATCTTGGAACGGAACCCAATTCCACCTGATTATCTGGCTAGTTTGATAACACAATTATCGGCTCGTGACGTAAGTGTAATCGGAATTGATTATTTGATCGACCGCCAACAAGAAGGCAGTGATTTGATGGCGAAGGCTGTAAGGGAGGTAGCAGGACAAGGAACGATATTTGTATTTGCAAGTATCCAAGATAATCATGCTCGGTGGATGAAAACCACGCCAGAGATTGCCGATCCAGTCTATAGCATTCATGGGGATGCAGCCCGTGCTTGGGGAAATGACTATCGGATGCCACTCTTAATTGAAGGACGAGAACATCTCCTCCCGTTTGCACTATTGATGGTGTTGCTCCAGCAAAATTCTGGAACTTCCTCTATATCAAATGAACCTGTTGGCTTAGCCATTTTTGATAACCCCGGTCAGCTTACAGAATTGTTTTCGCCTCGCCTCTATTGGCAGTCGATTTCACGCCTGAGTTACCGTTTCAAACAATATTGGTTGCATCCAATTACCGATTTTTCGCTCCCACCTCATCAGGTTTATCAATCAATACCAGCCTGGAAGCTGCTAGAACAGCCAAACGCGCCTGAATTGAAGCACTTACCCCAGCAAGCGGTGATGATCGCAGCAGGAGGCTATGAGGAAGCAGGATTAATTCCGGGTGATGATAATGAAAACTTTGAAGCTCCAGACGCGATGAGCTACTGGTATCGACAGGAGAATCCTCATAACCCTTATCGTGAGATGACTGGGGGCGAACAGCATGCCTATCTCTTCCATCATTTTTTGAATCGTCGATTTGTTATCCCTGTCCCCAATCTGTGGATGATATTACTTGCAGCGATCGCTGGAAAGGTCACAGTTTTGCTACTCGCGCGACAGCGTTCAACGAATACCAAGGCATACCAGCGTTATGAAGGGTTGATTGGTTCAGGACTTTTAATTAGCACCGCAATATATGCGCTGATGAGCCTTGAGTTATATGTATCGACACTGGCGATCGCATTTCCTATTGTTCTTCCCATCGCAGCCTATTGGGGCTATGTATTGCCATCGTTATTTCGAAATAAACCATGAGGAAAAGTCATGTTCGGTATCTACTCAGCAATCCGTATATTTCCAAGACTTTGCTTACTTCTTTGTGCTTCCCTCCCATTTGCGATATGGGAAGTTGGAATCCTTAATATACGTGCGGCACATGCAATATTTTTTCAAGCACAAAACTCATCTCCAAATCCATCACCGCCGCCGCCAATTCAGGGAATTTCTAGTCTTCGTACTCTTTGGAATACTATATTCAGCAGTCCACCTCCACCTCCCCCCCAACAAGGAATTTCAAGAGGACGTTATTTTTGCTTGATTGCCCCATATTCATTTGAAGAAGAAGTATGGAGCGATCGCCCAACGTTAGTATGGCAAGGTTCGGCGAGCAGCGTAGAACTCTATCAACAAGGCGGTTCAGAACCCATTTGGACATATCCCCTATCTGAATCGGATCAAATCCCTGGACTAGATGGTGCCCAGACAGAAGAATTTGATGAACCCGTCTATCAAGTTACCTATGATGGCGAACCACTTGAACCCGGACAAGCTTATGTATGGAGGGTGATTCAACCGTTCGCTCCTCGTCCGATTTCCTTCCAGATAATGACCACTGAAGAGCAAGAGAAAATTACGGATGATTTGACTGCTTTAGAATCTCAGCTTGAAGCCGAAGACACAGATGAAACTCTCGCCATTCAAAAAGCGGACTACTTTGCAGATCAACAACTCTGGTCAGACTTTTGGCAACAAATTCTCGCAGTTGAATCTCCATCCGATGAATTAAAAACTGTTTTGGATGAAACCATTGCAGAATTGTGCCCTCCGCCACCAGACCCTGATGCCAATTCGAGAGAATTCAGGGGTTCTGTGCGTTAAGCATATGAGGTGATGTGACAGGAGCGATCGCCCCTTTTGCCTATTGCATAAAATTCGATACATTGCATTGGTCGTACGCCGTACGCCCCTACGTGCGTTTCATTGGTCGTTTCTCGTTCAAAGCCCAAAATTTTCTCTTAAGTTCCACAGGGTCTCCAGCCTCAGAGCTATATAGTAATATCACCCCCAAGAGCCAACGAAATCATGCATTACTCAGCAAAGCTGCTCAGTTTAGTTGCAACCACGGCGTTGATGATTCCCCTTGTCCAAATCCGAGGGTTCTCCCAAGACTCCTCCCATTTTCTGCAAACAGATTTCGTCTTAGCTCAAAGTGAACCTGCTGAAGCCCGCTTGAACCGAGCTAATCGTCTTTTGCAGCAGGGCATTCAGCAAGCTCTAGTCAGTCATTTTCGAGAGGCGTTACAGTCGTGGCAGCAAGCTCTAGAGATTTATCGAGAACCAGAGGTTCAAGCAGCATTTCCTCAGGAGAGTCGCCAAGGTGAAGGAAACGCCCTAGGCAATTTGGGCATTGCTTACAGAAATTTGGGAGACTATCAGCAAGCCATCGACTTATATGAGCAATACCTTGCCATTGCCCGCGAGATAGGCGATCGTCGAGGAGAAGGAAACGCTCTGGGCAATTTGGGCCTTGCTTACTGGAGTCTGGGAGACTATCCGCAAGCCATCGACTTGTATGAGCAACAGCTTGTGATTGCCCGCGAGATAGGCGATCGCCGTGGAGAAGGAAATGCCCTAGGCAATTTAGGCATTACTTACGATAATTTGGGAGACTATCAGCAAGCCATCGACTTGTATGAGCAACAGCTTGTGATTGCCCGCGAGATAGGCGATCGCAGTGGGGAAGGAACCGCCCTGGGCAATTTGGGCATTGCTTACGATAATTTGGGAGACTATCAGCAAGCCATCGACTTCTATGAGCAACAGCTTGTTATTACCCGCAAGATAGGCGATCGCCAAGGGGAAGGAGCTGCCTTGGGCAATTTGGGCAGTGCTTACCTGAGTCTGGGGGACTATCCGCAAGCCATCGACTTTTATGAGCAAGTGCTTGTGATTTTCCGCAAGATAGGCGATCGCAGTGGGGAAGGAACCGCCCTGGGCAATTTGGGCAGTGCTTACCTGAGTCTGGGAGACTATCAGCAAGCCATCGACTTGTATGAGCAACGTCTTGCCATTGCCCGCGAGATAGGCGATCGCAGTGGGGAAGGAACCGCCCTGGGCAATTTGGGCAGTGCTTACCTGAGTCTGGGAGACTATCAGCAAGCCATCGAACGCTATCAGCAGGCGCTGGCAATCGCTCAAGAAATTGGCGATCGATCGAGTGAAGGCGTGTGGCTTAGCTATATCGGTTCTCTTCTCGCACAGCAAGAGCAGCCGGAGCTTGCCATTGTCTTCTACAAACAGTCGGTCAATGTCCGCGAGGCTATTCGAGATGATTTGCGTGAATTGCCCCGGGAGCAGCAGCAGTCCTTCACCGATACCGTCGCTGATGACTACCGAGAACTTGCCGATCTCCTTCTGCAAGCCGATCGCGTCCTCGAAGCCCAGCGGGTTCTCGACTTGCTCAAAGTCCAGGAGCTGGATGACTACTTGCACGATGTGCGCGGCAATGACCAGACAGAAGACGGCGTTGAACTCGTTGACCCTGAAGCTCAAATCAGCAACAAAGCCATTCTTATCGGGCACGAACTGGCAGACCTCCGAGCCATCCCGTATGCCCAACTTTCTGACGAGCAAAAACAGCGGCTTGCAGATTTAGACGAGGCTCAGCGAGCCATCATTGCCGACTTCCGGGGCTTTATCAACAGTCCTGAAATTCAAGCACTGGTGGCCCAACTCAGCGTCGAAGCTCGTGAACAGGACGTGCTGGCCGAATTGGATGAATTCATCAACCTGCAAAACAATCTGAGGGAAATCGATCAGAATGCCGTTCTGATTTATCCCCTGATTCTCGAAGACCGCCTAGAATTGGTGCTCATCACCCCCTTCAGCGAACCCACTCGCTACCCCGTTGAAGTAGACCGAGCCGAACTCAACGAAACCATCGTCGCCTTCCGTCAGGCTCTCGACGACCCCACTAGCGCCCCTCAATCGCTCGCCCAACAGCTTTATGACTGGCTGATTTCTCCGATGGCGAATGACCTAGAGGCGATTGGAGCTGAAACTATCCTCTATGCACCTGACGGGGTGTTGCGCTACATTCCTCTAGCAGCACTCCATGATGGAGAGCGGTGGCTCGTCGAGCAGTTTCACATCAACCATATTACTGCTGCTAGCCTGCAAGACTTTGATCTGCAACCCCGAATTGACGACCCTCAAATTTTGGCTGCTGCTTTCAGCGAAGGTTTCCATGAAGTGCAGGCAGGCGATCGCACCTTCCCCTTCGATGGCCTTCCTTTTGCTGGACAAGAGGTGGAAAACCTAGCTGCCGCTTTTCCCGGCACCACCAAGCTGCTCGACGAAGACTTCAGCCGCACCGCCACCGAACCCATCATGGACAGTCACACCATTGTCCATCTCGCCACCCATGCTGCCTTTGTTCAAGGCTCCCCCAGCGACTCGTTTATCCTCTTTGGTAATGGCGATTATGTCACCTTAGAGGAGATCAAAAGCTGGGAAGGACGCTTCAACCAAGTAGACCTGATTGTGCTGAGTGCCTGCGAAACTGGACTAGGCGGACTCGCTTTCGGTGATTCAGAACTGGGCAACGGTGAAGAAATTCTCGGCTTTGGTTACTTGATGCAGCAAGCAGGAGCAGCAGCAGCGATCGCTTCTCTTTGGCCAGTCAACGACGGCGGCACTCAGGTGCTGATGGATGCGTTCTATGCGGCTCTGCGAAACGGCTATTCTAAAGCAGAAGCACTGCAACGAGCACAGATTGCTCTGATTACTCGTGATGAAACCGTGCTGGAACTAGAGGGCGATCGCGGTGTGGCGGTAGAAATCATTGACACCCGTAACGGGCAGCCGCTCTCTCAAAGTAATGGTTTGGCGCATCCCTATTACTGGGCACCCTTCATTCTCATCGGCAACGGTCTTTGATTAGAGGACGGGTATCCCTTAAGGCAGGAAGCTTTGCCAGGAATGGAATTCAGGAGTCAGGAGCCAGAAGTCAGCCCTCTCCTGAATTCTGACTCCTAGGTTCTGGCTCCCTATCCAACCAGGATTTCCCGGCACCAATTCCCCCCAATAGAGCTACAGATGACCAACCTGAAAGCCTGGCAGGGCAAAGGCATTTCAATCCAAAATCTAAAATCCAAAATTGGCAAATCATGCTCCGAGTATCAACGCGGATACCTTCAACATTGCGGCGGATATCTTTTGGGCAAGTTGCGACCTGGCTCACCCATTTTCCATACCCGCCGTTGTCCCAGATATAGATAACCGTGAAGGCTTTATTAGCCTGGTCACGATATATTGCAATGGGGCAGCCGCCTTTCTCCGGCGTCTTTGACTCCCTTCCCTGCAAAATCTCATCTCCTTCTCCCAACGAAAAGTACGTAGTCACGAGAGGATTTAACTGATGACGATCGCTCCCTCCAACTCCAGGTTCCGACCCCTCCAAAATCCAAAATCTAAAATCCAAAATCGCACACTGTTTGCTGTCTTAATCACCGCAGGCTTACTGATGGGCGTGGCTGAACCTGTGATTGGGCAGATGCGGCTGGCTCAGGCAGAAGAATCGTCGGAGGTGGGGGCGATCGCCCCTTTCACCATCGAAGGAACCTTGGACGAGAACAGCGACGTGCTTGAGGATGATGGCAGCTATTACAACGTCCATACCTTTGAGGGGCAGGCAGGCCAGACTGTGGCGATCGAGTTAGTGAGTGATGACTTTGATACTTACCTGCTGTTCCAGTCACCCGATGGCACTCTCCTAAGCCAGGACGATGATGGAGCTGGGGGAACCAATTCCCGCATTCTCTTATCCCTCCCCACAACGGGAACTTATACAATCCTTGCCAACACCTACGCAGCCGGAGAAACTGGACGCTACACTCTCAGCCTACAGCCTGCATCCAGTCAAGAGGTCACAGCGGCTGAGCAGTTGGCCGAGGCAGAACAACTCGGCCAGCAGGTCACCCAGCTTTATCAGCAAGGCCGCTATGCCGACGCCATTCCCCTCGCTCAGCGTGTCCTAGAAATTCTTGAAACCGCCCTGGACGAGAATCATCCCCTTGTCGCCACCAGCCTCAATAATCTGGCAGAGTTGTATCGTGCTCAGGGCAATTACGCAGCAGCAGAACCCCTCTATCAGCGATCGCTCTCAATTGTTGAAACCGCCCTGGGCGACACTCATCCCTATTTCGCCCTCAGCCTCAATAACCTTGCGTCAGTGTATCGTGCTCAGGGCAATTATGCAGCAGCAGAACCCCTCTATCGACGATCGCTCTCGATCTATGAAACCGCCCTGGACAACACTCATCCCAATGTCGCCCTAAGCCTCAATAATCTGGCATTGTTGTATCAAGAGCAGGGCAATTACGCGGCAGCAGAACCCCTCTACCAGCGATCGCTCTCCATTCTTGAAACCGCCCTGGGCGAGAACCACCCCGATTTCGCCCTCAGCCTCAATAATCTGGCAGAGTTGTATCGTGCTCAGGGCAATTACGCAGCAGCAGAACCCCTCTATCAGCGATCGCTCTCGATTTTTGAAACCGTCCTGGGCGACACCCATCCCAACGTCGCCTTAAGCCTCAATAATTTAGCAGAGTTATATCGTACTCAGGGCAATTACGCGGCGGCAGAACCCCTCTATCAGCGATCGCTCTCGATT
Organism: Elainellaceae cyanobacterium; assembly: GCA_051117555.1. Lineage (GTDB taxonomy): Bacteria > Cyanobacteriota > Cyanobacteriia > CAZCXK01 > CAZCXK01 > DBGGTD01. The sequence continues at coordinate 46,393 of JBNPEG010000084.1, forward strand.
CGTGAAACCGCCCTGGGCGAAAACCATCCCGATGTCGCCAATAGCCTCAATAATCTGGCAGGGTTATATCGTGCTCAGGGCAATTATGCAGCGGCAGAACCTCTCTTGCGGCGATCGCTCTCAATTGTTGAAACCGCCCTGGGCGACACTCATCCCTATTTCGCCCTCAGCCTCAATAATCTGGCAGAGTTGTATCGTGCTCAGGGCAATTATGCAGCAGCAGAACCCCTCTATCGACGATCGCTCTCGATCTATGAAACCGCCCTGGACAACACTCATCCCAATGTCGCCCTAAGCCTCAATAATCTGGCATTGTTGTATCAAGAGCAGGGCAATTACGCGGCAGCAGAACCCCTCTACCAGCGATCGCTCTCCATTCTTGAAACCGCCCTGGGCGAGAACCACCCCGATTTCGCCCTCAGCCTCAATAATCTGGCAGAGTTGTATCGTGCTCAGGGCAATTACGCAGCAGCAGAACCCCTCTATCAGCGATCGCTCGCCATTAGTGAAACCGCCCTGGGCGAGACTCATCCCGACGTCGCCTTGAGCCTCAACAATCTGGCATTGTTGTATCAAGCTCAAGGCAATTACGCGGCGGCAGAACCCCTCTATCAGCGATCGCTCGCCATTAGTGAAACCGCCTTGGGCGAGACTCATCCCCTTGTCGCCACCAGCCTCAATAATCTGGCAGTGTTGTATCGCAATCAAAATGATCTTCCCCAAGCCATTGAATTTTTAAGGTCAGGACTGACGGTGGAAGAAACCAACTTGGCCTCAACCCTGGCGATTGGCTCAGAAGCACGAAAGCGAGCCTATGTGAGAACCATTGCTGGAACTACCGATGCGGCAATTTCGCTACATCAGCAGGCTGCCGCCACAGATCCTGATGCAGCTCGCCTTGCCCTCACCACCGCCTTCCGCCGCAAGGGGCGCATCCTCGATGCCGTCACCGACTCGTTCCAGCGCCTGCGCCAAAACCTCAGCCCCGATGAACAGTCATTGCTCGATGACTACACCGCAATTCAAACCCAGTTAGCCACCCTGCTCTACAGCGGCTTGGGTGACCAAGACCCCGATGCCTACCGTGCTCAAGTTGACACGCTACGTCAGGAAAGTGAGCGGCTGGAAAACGAACTGGCTCGCCGCAGTGCCGAATTCCGGGTCGAGGCAGCACCGATTGAGATTGAGACCGTGCAAGCTCTGATTCCCGAGGGTGCAGTGTTGGTGGAACTGGTGCGCTATCGCCCCGTTGACCCACAGGCATCCCAATCCGAGCGGTTCGGCGACCCCCGCTACGCCGCCTACACCCTCGATGCCTCTGGCACCATCCAGTCCGTCGATCTGGGCGACGCCGCCACCATCGACCAGGCCGTTGATGATTTCCTCATCGCTCTGCAAAATCCAGCCCGTCTACAGCGCACTCGCCAAACCGCCCGTCAACTTGACCAGCTCGTCATGCAGCCCATCCGCCAGCTCATCGGCGACACCCCCCATCTGCTCCTCTCCCCCGACGGCCAGCTCAACCTCATCCCCTTCGCCGCCCTCGTCGATGAAACCGACCAATACCTCGTCGAAACCTACCAAATCACCTACCTCACCTCCGGTCGCGACCTGCTCAAGCTCCAGCTCGACGCCCCCAGCCGTCAAGCTCCTGTCATCGTCGCCAACCCCGACTTCGACGCTGCCGATGGGCAGGCGAGTTTGGCAGCAGCCGGAGTGATCCCCCCTAGCCCCCCTTTACAAGGGGGGAACCGGAGTCTGTTGGCGCAGGCTGAAGGACAAAGTCCCCCTTATCAAGAGGGAAACCGGAACCAAAGTCCCCCTTATCAAGGGGGATTTAGGGGGATAGAACCTCTCACTGCCTCAGACACTCGCCGCTCCTCCGACCTCACCGACCTCCAATTCGGCCCCCTCCCCGGCACCGAACGCGAGGCCCAAGCGATCGTCCCTCTCCTCCCCGACGCCACCCTCCTCACCGAGACCCAGGCCACCGAAAACCTCCTCAAACAGCTCGACGCCCCATCCATTCTCCACATCGCCACCCACGGCTTCTTCCTCCAGGACGTGCATTTCCTGCTGCCCCTCCTCGAAGGCGATCGCGGCATCGCCCTCGACTACTTCGACAACCCCAACGCCCAGCGCACAGACCGCCCCGTCAACAACGAAAACCCCCTGCTGCGCTCCGGCCTCGCCCTGGCAGGCTTCAACCCCCGCCAAAGCGGCGACGAAGACGGGGTGCTCACTGCCCTAGAAGCCTCTAGGTTGAACCTCTACGGTACTGAACTGGTAGTACTCTCCGCCTGTGAGACGGGCGTTGGTTCTGTAGCGAATGGGGAAGGCGTCTACGGCCTACGTCGTGCCTTTGTTATCGCCGGAGCCGACAGCTTGCTGATGAGCCTGTGGAAAGTCAGCGACCAGGGTACTGCCGACCTAATGACTCGCTACTACCAGCGTTTACTGGATGGCGAAGGGCGTAGTGACGCCTTGCGAGCGACCCAGCTTGAGATGCTGCAAACCCCCGGCTATGAACATCCTTTCTATTGGGCCTCGTTCATCTTTTCGGGAGACTGGCGATCGCTGGAGGACCGGGAGTGAAAGAGGATTGTGTAGCTTAACCTGGTAAATAAACCCTGTGTCGTTCTTTCCACTGATATCTTTCTTACTTGTGAAGTATGACAACATCTCATCTGCCAACCCTCTTGCAATCTCGATTAGCGACCACCCCAGAGCAGGTGAAAGCCTTTTGCCAGCGGTGGTGTATTTCAGAATTTGCTCTTTTTGGATCTGTTTTGCGACCGGACTTTCAACCTGAAAGTGACGTGGATGTTTTGGTAAGTTTTAATGAGTCGGGAGACAACCGTTGGAGCATCTTCGATCTAATTCGGATGCAGCAAGAACTAGAATCCCTTTTTCAACGAGAGGTCGATTTAGTAGAAAAAGCGGGTCTGCAAAATCCATATCGTCGGGCTGAAATCTTGGATACCTGTCGGGTTATCTTTAGCGACAAATGGTAAGTAACAAACGTGATGCTGCTTCTCTCTGGGATATGGTGCAGGCTATCCGGGATCTGCAAGCCTTTACGGCGGGTCTTTCCTATGAGAACTATATCAGTAACCTGATGGTGCAGCGGGCCGTAGAGCGGCAACTAGAAATTCTAGGAGAGGCTGCCCGACGGGTTTCCCAGGATTTCTGCCAATCCCATCCGGAGATAGATTGGACGGGCATCATTGGCCTTCGGAACGTATTAGCCCATCGCTATGATCAGATTCGCTGCGATCGCATCTGGGCTATTCTTGACGAGGAACTCCCTCTGTTGCTGACTCGGCTAGAACAATTGCTACCGCCTTTACCAGACAATTCAAGCTTTGAAGAATGAGGTTATGTCAAAAAGGCAATCGCTGGAGGACCTGTGAAATGCTGACAATTCGCTTGCTAACAGCCTTTGTCCCTCTGCTCATGATTCCTACTGTTATTCCTGGTTCCCAGCCACTGCTAGCTGAGCCAGTGATGGCTCAAGTAGCCTCAATCGAAGAACGAAAGGTGGAGGGCGATCGCCGAAACTCTAAATAGCCTTTGTGAACTAGAGGAGTGACGAAAAGATGTCTGATATTAAAACTCGCATTGCCACATTCAAGAGGGTTATCTCTATGAACAGACTGATGCGTAGATGCTTTGCAATTTCAAGCTGTGTGCTCATCTTTTCTGGTGTAACTCCAGCTTGGTATTTATTGAGTTCTAGCCAAGCTATTGCACAAGAGTTATCTAATACGGAGAGAAGTGAAGAGGGCGATCGCTTTTTTGAGCGAGGTTTGCAAGAATTTGAGGCTGGTCAATTTTCAAATGCAATGGAGTCTCTTGAGCAAGCACTTGCAATCTATCGAGAAATTGGCGATCGTTCTGTGAAAGCAGAAACACTTGATGCTATGGGAGAGATTTATCGTCAAGTAGGTCAGTATTTTCAAGCGTTAGCATTTCATGAGCAAGCCTTGGAAATCTTCGAAGATTTAGACAATTCTCTTGGACAAGCATCTGCGCTAAGTAACATCGGGCTTGCACAGTTTAGAGTTAATCAATTTAATGACGCTTTAGAATCCCTAAGGCTAGCTCTAGAAATTCACAGGGAACTTGGAAATTTTTATCAAGAAGCTGAAACTCTCACGAATATAGGTGTTATACAACGACAATTGAGCCAATACACGCAGGCATTAGAAGCACATGAGCAAGCACTACAGATCTTTAGGGAAAACAATAATTCACTTGAACAAGCATATTCACTGAACAATATTGGGCTTGTACAGCAGCATATAGGAAATTATGCGATCGCCTTAACATATTTTGAACAGTCTTTAGAAATTTTTAGCGAAGTTGATAGTATCGAAGGTCAACAAACTACGCTAAGCAACATCGGAGTTGTTTATCAAAGTTTAGGACAATATACAGAAGCTCTTTCGTTCCTACAACGGAGTCAAGCTTTTGCTCAGATGTCTGACCCATTCTCTAGTAGGAGTGTGCTTCTAAATATGGGTAGTATATATAGAAGTATGGGTCAATGTCCTCAGGCATTAGAAGCCTATCAACAGGCACTAACAATTACTACAGAAATAGGCGATCGATCTTCAGAGGGTCGCATATTATCAAATATTGGTGCAATCTATGATTGTTTAGGCGATTATTCAAATGCATTAGATTCGTATGAACAAGCCTTAGCTATTAGCAGCGAAACAGGTGACCGTGTTAGTGAAGGAGTCATTGCTAATAATATTGGCACTATTTATCTTAATCTCAAAGATTTCTCCATAGCACTAAATTATTTCCGTCAGTCTTTGTCAACTGCAAAAGGGATTGGAGATCAATATGGTGAAGCTATCATACTCAACAACATTGGAGATGCCTATCTCGGATTAAATGAATATAGTCGAGCACTGAACTATCATAGCCAAGCATTATCTATTCGAAATCGAATAGGAGATCGATACGGAATCGCGCAGACACTTTACAGCATTGGCTTAAGTTTAGAAGCACAAGAAAATACAGAGCTTGCAATCATATTTCTTAAACGCTCAGTAAACACCTGGGAATCGATCAGAAAAGACTTAACCTCTTTATCAGTAGAGCAGCAGAAATCTTTTACCGATAGCGTCGCGGGTGCCTATCGCCGCCTTGCCGATATTCTTCTAGCGACAAATAGAATTTTAGAGGCACAGCAAGTTCTAGATTTGCTTAAAGTTCAAGAGCTTGATGACTATCTGCGAGGCGTTCGCGGAAATGCGGTAACTGCTAGCGGCATTGAGTTTTGGCAACCTGAACAAGAAATCTTAGAACGCTTCAACGCTCAACAACAGCAAGCCATAGAACTAGGCCAAGAACTCACCGAACTGCGGCAAATCCCAGAAGACGATCGCACACCTACCCAACAACAACGCATCGACGAACTCGTGCGCATAGAAGAAGACCTCAATCGTCAGTTCAACGACTTCATCGACAGCGACGAAATTCTCGATCTCGTCAGCCAGCTCAACGTCACTACCCAACGACAAACTCTCAATCTTGAAGATGTCGCCCGCTTGCGAGACGACCTGCGTCAACTCAATGCCGTCCTACTCTATCCCCTCATCCTCGACGATCGCCTCGAACTCGTCATCACGACACCCGACTCTCCTCCCCTACGTCGTACCGTCGAAGTCAGCCGTGAAGAGTTCAACCAAACCATCCTCGACTTCCGACAAGCTCTCGAAGATCCCCGCAGTGATGCGATCGCCCCAGCTCACCAACTCTACCAGTGGCTCATCGAACCCCTGGAAGCCGACCTCGCCAGTGCCGACATCGACACCATCCTCTACGCCCCCGATGGCCAGTTGCGCTACATCCCCCTGGCCGCCCTGCACGATGGCGATCGCTACCTCGTCGAGCGCTACGCCATCAACAACATCACTGCGCGATCGCTCACCGACCTGGATGCTCAACCCGACGCCACTCCCCGCGTCCTGGCCGGAGCCTTCGCTGACCAAATCCTCAGCTATCCGGTGCAGGTGGGCCAGCGCAGCGTGGACTTTCGCGGCTTACCCTTTGCCGGTATCGAAGTCGAAACCCTGGTGGCCACCCTGCCCAACGCTACCTCCTTCCTCGACCAGAACTTCAGCCTGGAAGCGGTGCGATCGCGCCTCAACGAATACGACATCCTCCACTTTGCCACCCACGCGGCCTTTGTCCCCGGTATTCCCGAAGACTCCTTCATCCTGTTCGGCAATGGCGATCGCCCCACCCTTGCAGATATTCGTGACTGGTCCTTGCAAAACGTAGATTTAGTGGTGCTAAGCGCGTGTGAAACAGGGTTAGGGGGGTTCGGCAATGGGGAAGAGATTTTAGGATTGGGCTACCAGTTTCAGCGGGCAGGGGCACGAGCGGCGATCGCTTCTCTTTGGCCAGTCAACGACGGCGGCACTCAGGTGCTGATGGATGCGTTCTATGCGGCTCTGCGAAACGGCTATTCTAAAGCAGAAGCACTGCAACGAGCACAGATTGCTCTGATTACTCGTGATGAAACCGTGCTGGAACTAGAGGGCGATCGCGGCATCGAAGTAGAAATCATGGACACTCATACTGGGCAGCCCCTCTCCCAAAGCAGCAGCCTGACCCATCCCTACTACTGGGCACCGTTTATTCTCATTGGCAATGGGTTGTAAAGGTCAGAAGAAATCTGACACTAGCAATCACTAACCTAAATTAGAAGTAAGTGGCGATCGCCCTTTCTAGCTTCAACGTGTAGAAAGAGCGATCGCTAACATTGCAGTTTTCTACACCATTGATGACCGAATACTGCTATATGCCCTTCTAGTGTTAGCAGTAGATCTGGCATGAAATACTCATGATCTGATTCGTTGCTTTCTCTATTATTTGGACTATGGTCTTACGCTCTCGCGTTAGGACGCTGAACGTCTATTGAACCCGCGCGGGGTCTACACACAAACCTAAGCCCATAGATCTATGTCAGCACTCATGGGGATAAACACTGTATTGAGAGCGACTGCACACAATTGTTATGAAGTAAATTCCATATCTGCTTCATGCCTAGAGATAAGTCTGGATAGAAGTTCCAATTACTCATAAGGAAAGACCACCATGCAACGTTTTTTAAGTCTTACTGCCCTAGCTGCAACCGTTGTCTTTGCTATCTCTTTGAAGCTTCCTTTGACACATGTTTCCTTGGCTCAAGTATCACCCGAACAAGCCACACCCGAACAATCCCCTGATCCTCGTATTGGAGAGGCATTGGAAGCATTGAATTTAAGCTACGAAATAGAAGACGATGGCGCCTATCGAGTCGGCCTTCAATTCAATGATGGTCGAACTCAAACCGCTTGGATTAGCTCTCGCACTAACGTCATCGGCCCGTTTGAGATTCGGAAAATTATATCTCCAGCATATCGGTCAGACGAGGAACTTTCATCCGAAGTTGCCAATATGCTGCTTCAAGATACTGCTCGTAAGAAGTTAGGGGCATGGCAAACATTCAGCAGAGAACAGACTCACGTTGCCGTATTTACTGCCCAGATCAATGCAGATAGCAGCGCAGAAGAATTGGGAGTCGCGCTCTCCGTGGTTTTGCAATCTGCTGACCAAATGGAAGAAGAATTGACCAATGGCGATCGCTTTTAATCTGGAGAGAATATAATTTCAGTGCGGTTATCGCTGTGCTGACCCCTAGGTGCCGACATGCTAAATCGCTAAATCTGGAAATTTTCCATATCTGTGTATCTACCAGAGATAAGCATAATTGACACAAGATCAGGATGAGAGAGGTTGAGCAATGCTACTCCCGATGTTTGCTTTTAAGACAGATTCGACTACGTTATTGACTGTTAGCCTCAATTCGACGTCTGCTCAAACTGGAGAATATTTCAGTAGACTTGGGGCTGCCTATCGTCAGGCTGGAAAATTTTCAGAGGCAATTCAACACTATGAACGTGCATTAAAATTTTTCAGTGCAACAAACAACAATGTCGGGGTTGGGCGAAGTCTGAACAATTTAGGTGTTTTATATGGTCAGCTTGGAGAGCCAGACCGTGAACATCATCTTTGTCAAATCGCAATCGGTATTTTAGAGGATTCTCAAGACCAAGAAGGTCGAGCGATCGCCCTCTACAACGCGGGAGTCGCATCTTGTAAACTCAATCAGCATCAACAGGCAAGGCTTTACTTTGAGAAAGCTTTGCCTGTCTGGGTCGCAACTGGAATATATGCAAAAGAGGCAGCAACGCTCGGTCGTTTGGCTAAAATCTATGATTGTCTTGGCAACTCGACCAGTGCGCTATGTTGTTATCAGGAAGCGGCGTTCATCTATAAGGAATTGGGCGATCGCTATCGTGAAGCCTTTATACTTCGGGCAATGGCGGATATCTATCGAGACAGTAGTCTGCACTATTCTGCGATTGACTGTTATGAGCGATCGATCAGGTTGTTTCAGAAGACGGGACATATATCGGAGGCTGGACAGATCGTAAACCAGTTGGAGAAGGTGCGCCAGACGTTGGGAGATGCATGTATTGAATTTTCTCATTGAATCGGCTGGCGATCGCCCTTAAAACAGCGTTCTATGTCTCGTTTGATGGGCGATCGCCACCCAACAATCAACATCCACCGTAGGGGCAAATCGTGATTTGCCCAGTGCAACAGGTGAGTGTTTCTCTACAATCAAGGGCTCGACACAGAAGCCGGGGATCTAAATCGTCACATAAACCTCTGATGAGCAATCCCTAAAGTTTTCTTCAAATTCCATACTGTCTTCTTACTCATGGAGATATATTGATGTCGGTCATCATCCCCTCGGAGAATTTATGCGTCCCCATCGCTTTCTCAGCTCGGTGATATCTACGGTTCTGCTGGCGCTTATTATTCCACCATCTTCTCACGATGTTTACGGCATAGCATCGCATTGGCATGACCTTGCCGTAGGCAAACCGTGCTGAATACTCACATCTTTTTCCATACCTCTCTTTGGCTCAGAGATAGTTATTGATAGCCCATCCATCGTGAATCTGGAGATTGCTCCATGCGCCCCTGGTCGAATCGCCCTAAAGCTCCGTATTCGAAACTCTTAACTTTTCCTCTCTTGCCGTTCACTGTTTTACTGATTTGCGCTTCTCCCCTACTCCCCCTCTCCATAACCCTCCCTCCCGCTGCTGCTCAAGAAGCCCCTCCTGAAGATCGCTTAAATGAAGCCGATCGCCTCTTGCAGCAGGGCATTCAGCAATATCAAGTCAGCCAGTTTCGCGAAGCGTTGCAATCCTGGCAGCAAGCGCTGGAGATTTATCGAGAACCAGGTATTCAAGCGGCGTTTCCCCAGCGGAGTCGCCAAGGGGAGGGAGTCATCCTGGGCAATTTGGGTGCCGCATACCTGGGTATAGGTAACTACCAACAAGCCATTGACTTTTTTGAGCAACGTCTTGCCATTGCTCGCGAAATTGGCGATCGCGCTGGGGAAGGTAGAGCCATAGGCAATTTGGGTGCTGCATACCTCGAGATAGGTAACTATCAGCGAGCCATTGACTTCTCTGAGCAACATCTTGCCATTGCTCGCGAGATTGGCGATTCTCCAGAAGAGAGGCTTCGCCAACGCGCCGAGGAAGGTGGAGCTATAGGCAATTTGGGTGCTGCATACCTCGGTATAGGTAACTACCAACAGGCCATTGACTACTCTGAGCAAAGCCTTATCATTGCTCGCGAGATTGGCGATCGCGCTGGGGAAGGTCATACTCTAGGCAATTTGGGTGTTGCGTACCTCCGTATAGGTAACTACCAACAAGCCATCGACTACTCTGAGCAACATCTTACCATTGCTCGCGAGATTGGCGATCGCGCCGAGGAAGGTAGAGCCCTAGGCAATCTGGGTGCTGCATACTGGAGTCTGGGTCAATATCAGCGAGCCATTGACTTCCCTGAGCAACATCTTACCATTGCTCGCGAAATTGGCGATCGCGCTGGGGAAGGTAGAGCCATAGGCAATTTGGGCATTGCTTACTTTAGTCTGGGTGACTATCAGCAAGGCATTAACTTCTTTGAGCAACGTCTTGCCATTGCTCAAGAAATTGGCGATCGTGCCGGGGAAGGAAAAGCCCTAGGCAATTTGGGCCTTGCTTACTTTAGTCTGGGTGACTATCAGCAAGGCATTAACTTCTTTGAGCAAAGCCTTGCCATTGCTCGCGAGATTGGCGATCGTGCTGGGGAAGGAACCTCCCTAGGCAATTTGGGCCTTGCTTACTTTAGTCTGGGTGACTATCAGCAAGGCATTAACTTCTTTGAGCAACGTCTTGCCATTGCTCAAGAAATTGGCGATCGTGCCGGGGAAGGAAAAGCCCTAGGCAATTTGGGCCTTGCTTACTTTAGTCTGGGTGACTATCAGCAAGGCATTAACTTCTTTGAGCAAAGCCTTGCCATTGCTCAAGAGATTGGCGATCGCCAAATGGAAGGAACCGCCCTAGGCAATTTAGGCAATGCTTATCGGGACATGGGAGACTATCAGCAAGCCATTGACTTCTCTGAGCAAAGCCTTGCCATTGCCCGCGAAATTGGCGATCGCGCTGGCGAGAGGATAGATCTCAACAACATAGGTGTCTTGTGGGAAGAGCAAAATCAGCCAGAATTAGCCATTGCCTTTCTCAAACAGTCAGTAAATGTGAGCGAGTCAATTCGCGGTCGCATTCGTAGGCTTGATCAAGACCTCCAGCAATCGTATACCGACACTGTCGCTGACACCTATCGTCGTCTTGCTAATCTGCTATTAGCCAGAGGAGATATTCTAGAAGCGCAGCAGGTTCTAGAACTGCTGAAAATTCAAGAACTGCAAGAATATACGCGGGGGCGTGTGACCAATCTTGAAACCCGCGAGTATGAACTAAGCGAAACCGAAAAAGCAGTTGTGGATACCTATGGCAGTCTTGCAGAACTGGGGCTAGCCGCTGAGCAATGCAAAGATTCTCCCGACTGTAGTGATGCAGAATGGGCAACTCTCAACAATCAGCTTGATGCTCTCGCTATTGAGTATGAGGAAGCTGTTGATGCTCTGGAGGCAGAAGTGCAGGCGCGACGTAATCAAGACCGGGAACGTCTGCATCCTGATAAATTTGTTGGTGCTGCCGCCAACATCATAGAAGCACAACCGGGAACTGTCCTGATTTATCCAGTTGTTCTAGACGACAAACTGTGGATATTGTGGGGTTCCGAAGGAGGAGTTGCAAACTCTATTGAAGTACCCATCACGATGCAAGAAATCGGTGACGCTGTGTTGCGATTTCGCCGACTTATGACTCAGTGTGAACATGGTCGCTGTAGCGATGTCGCTGATATTCAAGCGGTGTCACAAGAACTCTACAACTATCTGTTTCCTCAACAGCTCGAAGATGAACTGCAAGCAATTCGTGAAACGCTCCCAGATGGGCAGGTTCCTAATCTGGTCTTTGCTCTCGATCGCGTCACGCGCTACATTCCGATGGCAGCCCTGTTTGACGGCGAGCAGTATTTGATCGAGAACTATACGGTGTCGACCATTCTCTCGGCTGAACAGACCCAGTTTGATAATCCTTTACCCCAAAATATCGATCGCACGTCTGTCTTAGCACTAGGGCTTTCCAATCCCGTTCCTGAACACGGTTTCCCTTATGCCCTGGTGAATGTTCCAACGGAGTTGGATGCTATTGTCCAGCAAACTGCTACAGAATCACTCGGAATCTATTCGGGAGAGCAACTTCTCAATGAAGCATTTGACTCATCTGCATTTCGTCAATTGCGAAATGGTCAGCAAGTTCTCCACATTGCCACCCACGGTGTCTTTGCGCCCAATGTGCATGACCTGTCCTATCTGATGCTGGGCACAGGTGAACCAATGTACATCAGTGAGCTAGAAAGCGCTAAACGACATTTCACCGATTTGAGTCTGGTAGTTCTCTCTGCTTGTCAAACAGCACTGGCAGACACGGATCAAAGCGGATTGGAGATTGCTAGCATTGCAAATACTTTTATTGATGCCCAAGTTGATACGGTTGTCGCGTCGCTTTGGCTCGTAAACGATGAGAGCACTAGTCTACTAATGGAAGAGTTCTATCGCAACCTTTCCCAGGGGACAGAAGCTGCACCGATTACCATTTCTCAAGCCCTTCGAGAAGCGCAACTAAGCTTAATTCGAGGAGCAGCAGAGAGCGATCGCGCTACTAATCGAGGCATTGAATTAGAACCCATTTCAGATGCTGGCAGTAGTGAAGGGCGATCGCCTTCTCAATCATCCCAAACTCGCTTCGGTCATCCTTACTACTGGTCGCCCTTTATCATCATCGGCAACGGTCTCTGACAAACCACAGTCAATAAGTCGCTGTATAAATCTATATCGTTTATCGAGGATTTGAGAGAGTGCGATGAAAACCAACATCACCAAGAGATTTGTCCTACCATTTCTTGCAGGGTTACTCGGCATTTGGATATTCAGTAGTTTCCTTCCAAAGGTTTCAATCGTATCGGCTCAAACAGATCCTAAGACTCGCTCGGAGATTATACCCATCACTGTGATTCACGATATTTCAACTGCCGAGCTTGACATCGAGCCTGAATCATTTATTCCGCCAGGCGTAGATCTATCGCTTCAGCCTACTGAGGGAGGACGCGGCATCATCAGCAATGACGATCGGGTTTTGATGACCAGCGATCAATTTCCCTGGTCAACGGTGGGGCGAGTCGAGGGAATGAAAGCCGATGGCGATCGGTTCAATCGCTGCACAGGCACCCTCATTGGTATGAATCTTGTTTTAACGAATGCTCACTGCGTCGTTGATGAATCTACCCACGAAGTCAATTATGCAATGTGGTTTCAGCCCAATTTAGTCAATGGTCAGTTACAAGACGCATCTGACGAAGCAGCAGTAGTCACAGTGGCGTATGGAACAGATTTTCGTAACTCGGCAACCTCTCACATCAATGATTGGGCATTACTCTGGCTTGATCGACCGCTCGGCGAAACCTATGGAACAATAGGATGGCGATCGCCATCACTCTCCTTCTTCCAGGAAAACGTGGAGACGCTCATCATGGTTGGATATTCGGGCGATTTCCCGACAGATAACCCTGGCGAAACGGCTGCTGCCCATATCGGATGCAGCATTTTAGATGAGAGCAACGGTATCTTTTTCCACGACTGCGATAGCACGAATGGTGCCTCTGGCGGTCCCATTTTTGCTGAGGTCGATGGCAGTGTTTACTTAGTTGCGCTCCATGCTGGAGCTAGACATCATCCGGATACGAATGAAATCACAGCTAACTATGCTGTCAAAATGGCTTGGCTAGCAGATCAGTTCAACATTATTTCTGAAAGAGAGTAATTTGGTTTCGGTGCAATCTACTGCTCTTGTTCAAGGGAGCTTTGTCTTATGCGATACTTTTCTCTGTCCCGTGCATCCTCTTTGATTGTTTTACTTACGACGTTGCCTATCAGCTATTGGTGTGTCAATGTCATCAATGAATCACGTATCAGTGCTCAAATCTCATCTGGTGAGCATTCTCGAGCAGATGCAGAGCATCTGCTATTACAGGGTTATCAAGAATATAATCAAAACGAATTTTATGCTGCCCTTGAAATTTGGCAGATGGCCTTAGCTATCTATCAACAAATAGGCGATCGCGATCGTGAAGCAACGACTTTATCGTGTATTGGAATCGCTCATGATCGATTAAGTAATACTCAGGAGGCGATGTTTGCAATTGAACAAGCACAATCTATTGAAGATGGTGAGACAGATTGTAAGGCGAGTGTCGTAACTTCCAATGGAGGGAACGCTAGCTTTCACGTGGTGTATTCGTTTACCTGGGAAAGTGGGATTGAGGCGGCAACTTTTGGGGATTCTGGAGCCTGCATCAATCGCAACCAATACTATTCTTCATTTAGAATTAGCTTCGCTGAAGGATCAGCGAGCTATTATTCAAATTTAATTCAATCTTTGCAACAGACTCTTAATATAGCTCGGCAGCAGGGTAATCATTATGGCGAAATTAACACACTAACGGAGATTGGAAATATCTATTTCAATCTAGAAAACTATCAAGAGGCAAGTGATTACTATCGTCAATCGCTGGCGATCGCTCAACGCATCAGTAGTCTAGATCATACTACTTTCCTCCTAGGACAACTAGGAACTATAAGTAGTCTTCGTGGTGAATATACGCGAGCGTTAGATTTGCATCAACAACAGCTTGAACAGGCACAAGCACTAGGCAGTCGCTACGATCAGACTCTCGCACTAGAAAATTTTGGCAATGTTTACAGTGCCCGTCAAGACTACCAGCAGGCAATGATGGCCTATCAACAGGCTCTCTTCATGCAAAATGAAACCGGCGATTGTGAAGCTGACGGACGAATTCTGAGCAAGATTGGATTTGTTTTGGATGCTCAAGATCAGTCTGAGTTAGCCATTCTCTTCTTCAAACAATCAGTCAATATCCGTGAGGAAATTCGACAAGAGATTCAAACCGCCTCGCCTAGGTTACGTCAACATTATCTCCAATCAGTTTCTGATACATATCGTCGTCTTGCTGAGTTACTGCTTCAACAAAACCGGGTGCTTGAAGCACAGCGAGTCCTTGATTTGCTCAAAGTGCAAGAACTGGATGACTACTTGCACGATGTGCGCGGTGATGAGGATACCGAAGACGGCGTTGAGTATTGGCAACCAGAGCAGCGAATCCTTGACCTCTATCAAGAACTGCTGCTGACGGGGGAAGAACTGAACTATTTACGAAACCAGCCCTATGATGACCTCACTTCCGGTGAGCAGGCAAGACTGAGTGAGCTAGTGGCCAAAGAAGGAGAGCTATTAGATAGCTTTGAGCAGTTCATCGAGTTTCCCGATGTTGCTGCCGCTCTCAATCAACTGCGCCAGTCCAGCCAGGGGCAAAACATCGAGATGGCAAACCTCACCGAATTGCAGAACAATCTGGCGAATTTGGGCAATGCCGTCTTGCTGTATCCGCTGATTCTGGACGACCGATTAGAATTGGTGTTGGTCGCGCCCAACTCGCCACCTATTCGTCGTCCTGTTGAGGTGTCCTCAACCGACCTTAATCGCGCCATTGTTGCCTTTCGCGATGCCCTCCGCAGCCCTCGCAGTGATGCCGAAGCTCCAGCCCAGCAGCTTTACGAGTGGTTGATTCAACCTCTGGAAGCAGACTTGGCAGCGGCAGGGGCAGAGTTGATTGTCTATGCGCCTGACGGGGCACTGCGCTATGTGCCCTTGGCAGCTCTGCATAACGGTGACGATTGGCTGGCACAACGGTTTGGCATCACCCATATCACCGCTGCTTCCCTCACCGACTTTGATACTCAACCCCAAGGCGATTTGAGCGTCCTTGCCGCAGCCTGTGCAGACTGTAGCTTTGAATTTGAGGTGGGCGATCGCCGATTTAGTTTTCCAGATTTGCCGTTCACTCAGGTTGAAGTCGAAGCCTTAGCCAACAAAATTTCTGATACGGATACTCTAATCAACCAGTCCTTCAGTCCTGATGCCACAGTACCGCGTCTGGGCAGCTACAGCGTGATTCACCTGGCAACCCATGCTGCTTTTGTTCAAGGAGAACCAGATGAATCATTTATCGTGTTTGGCAATGGCGATCGCGTTACCCTGCGAGACATCCGCCGCTGGAATTTGGGAAATGCAGATTTGGTAGTGCTGAGTGCCTGCGAGACGGGGCTAGGTGAGCAAGACCTAGGCAACGGCACTGAGATTCTTGGCTTTGGTTATCAGATGCAGCGTACGGGCGCCAAAGCAGCGATCGCCTCTCTTTGGCAAGTCAGCGATGGGGGCACTCAGGCGTTGATGAATGCCTTCTATACAGCTTTAGGAAATGGATACAGCAAAGCTGAAGCGTTGCAACGTGCGCAGATTGCGCTCATTCAGGATGATGCATCAGTGTTAGAACCCTCAGAACGGGGTATTCAAATTGAATCAACCGAAACAGGAGAACCACTAGAGAGTGTCTCAAGCAGCAATTTACAAGGAAACCTCAACCATCCCTACTACTGGGCACCATTCATCCTGATTGGCAACGGACTTTGATGTCTATGCTTTGACTACACTTCAACCGACCACTTTACAAGGAAAAACCATGCGTTCTAATCATTTCGTCTCAAATTCTTTCGTTTATGGAGCACTACTATCTACTTTTGCCGCCGTTCTGGCCTCCACCATGTTTGGACTGATTTCCACAAAAGCCAATGCCAACGGAGCGATCGCCCCGACACGCAGTGCAGGTGCTGCTACTGAGGAAGGCGTTCAGCTCAGCCCTATTGAACAAGAGATTTTAGAAGAACATGACAGTCTTATCGAAATGGGGCGAGAACTAGCTGAACTACAACGCATCCCAACTGGCGATCGCACCCCAGAGCAAGAGACAAGAATGGCAGAACTGCTTCAAGCACAACAGCAGATTAGAGAAGCATTTCAGGAATTTCTTGCACGTCCGGATGTAGAAGCCACCATTGCCCAGTTGAGACAGTCTCAGAGACAACAAACCCTTGACCTTCGCTCTATTGAGGCATTGCAAGACAACCTGAGACAGCTCGAACAAGAGGCAGTATTGCTGTATCCGCTTATTCTAGAAGATCGGCTTGAACTGGTTTTACTGACTGCTGATGCTCCTCCAATTCGTCGCTCTATTAATGTGAGTCAAACAGAACTCAATCAAACAGTTTTAGAATTTCGTCAGGCACTACAAAATCCACGTAGTAACCCCCAAACTTCAGCCCAGCAGCTTTATAACTGGCTCATTCAACCTTTTGAAAATGAACTAGAAGCAGCCGATGCTGACGCAATTCTCTATGCTCCAGATGGTGTTTTGCGTTATGTTCCCCTCGCCGCACTTCACACAGGCGAGCAGTGGTTGGTGGAAAATTACATCGTGAATACCATTACGGCTGCGTCTCTCACCGATTTTGGTCAATCTCCCCAGCAGCCACCACGGGTTTTAGCGGCTGCACACACTGAAGGGAGCTTTGAAGTTACAGTAGGCGATCGCTCATTGCAGCTATCAGGCTTCCAATTTGCAGCTCCAGAAGTCGAAGCGATCGCTGAGTTGATGCCCGACACAACCGTACTTCTTAACGACGAATTCACTCCTGATAACCTATTCCTTCAAATGAATGATTACACCATTGTTCATATTGCTGCGAATGTTTGGATTGTCCCTAGTGGCCCAGATGATTCATTTATTTTGTTCGGTAATGGCGATCGCGTCTCGTTGTCAGACATGCGGAATTGGAATCTCAGCAACGTAGATTTGCTGGTGTTGAGTGCGTGTGAGACTGGAGTGGGCGAGACATTGGGCAGTGGAGACGAAATCCTTGGCTTTGGTTACACAGTGCAACGAGCAGGGGCACGAGCGGCAATCGCCCCGCTGTGGCAGGTCGATGATTTTGGCACCAAAGAGTTGATGGTGGCGTTTTATCGATCGCTTCAGCAAGGGCAAAGTTATGCAGAAGCGCTGCGGCAAGCTCAACTTTCACTCATTACATTTGAATCAATGCCTGCACCTCGACAGCTCAAAGGAATAGAAGTTGGGGCACCTGTTGAGGCACCTGTAGACAGGCAAGGGCGCTTTAGTCATCCCTACTACTGGGCACCGTTTATCCTAATTGGAAATGGGTTATAGAAATAAGTTCTGAGTGTGTCGTTCAAGGCTTAGATTTTTTCCATATCTGATTTGTGGTCAGAGCTATGTATTGGTGAAGGGTGATGAACTCTCCATTATTTGATCACAATCAACTGCAACATTCTAATCAAAGCAAAAGGAACTTCGTGCACAATGACAGTTAACATTTATGCGCCTTCACCGTTAGATGGTCTAGAGCAAGAGGAAAACGGGCTGTATAAACTGGTCAACCGCTATCGCGCTCGCAATGACTTGCCACCCATCCCTGCATCCAGCTCGTTGACGCTGGTGGCGAATCGTCATGTGCTCGATCTCCAGGAAAACATCGGAACCTTAACCCATGGCTGGAGTGATGCACCTTATGACAGCAGCGATTCCAGCACTTGGCCGTCAATGTGGACGGCTCCCCAGCGATTCAATACAAGCTATCCGGGCAATGGGTATGAAAATGCCTACTGGAATAGCGCTGGAGCAACGGCAACGAGCGCACTCATTGGCTGGCAGGGCAGTACGGGGCACAATAACGTAATTCTCAATCGCAGTATTTGGGTAGACAATCACTGGAATGCTTTGGGAGTCGGCATTTATGAAGACTATGCGGTTCTTTGGTTTGGAGAAGAAATAGATCCGACAGGGGCACCCACCAGTCTCGATAGCAGCATTTTAACGGGGAATCATCAACGGAATACTGTCCGAGGGTCTGCAAGCAATGACATCATTACAGGATTGGGGCAGAGAGACACGCTCGCGGGGAGACGCGGCAGCGATGTCATCGGTGGGGGAGCAGGTCGAGATAAATTATTGGGGGGAGGCGGCAATGACTTTCTCTTTGGTGAAGGTGGCAACGATAGACTAGTTGGACACCGTGGTCGAGATCGGCTGTTTGGCGGTGGGGGGCGAGATGTTTTAGTCGGTGGTCCAGGACGCGACTTATTCGGGCTGCAAACGGGCAACAATTTCGATATCATCAAAGACTTTGGTAACGGTAATGATCAACTGAAGCTGCCTCAAGGTTCGACGTTCAGAGATGTAGAACTAAGCCAACGGGGAAACACGGCTCTGATTAGCATCGACGATGATCTACTGGCTAAATTAAGAGGCGTGCAAATTAGCCAGCTTTCGTCGGCGGACTTTCAATAAAGATGTTTAATGCTTATTTGAAACGCTTCAAGATACGGTTGTGAAATACTATCGAATACGCTACTGTCAGAAACAGTACATATCAAGAAGTGTCCCCTGGAAGTGGTGGCTCACAACCAGAGGACTAATCCCCAAACTGCACAACCAGCTTGGAGACTATCGTTGATTTTACTCCGTTAGTCATCCCATTGTTTGCTGCGCGTATACGGGATGGCTTTTTGATGGGGCAATTTCGTCCTGTTTTGGAGTATTATCATGTGTTCTGACTCATGTTCTAACACCAATCCACAACCGTTTCTCGATCTGCGCGATCGCCCAGATCCGAGGATTTTGCGCATCCTTGACATTGGCACTCTCGATGCAGTCAATCACCACATTATGGTGCAATATCAACTGCGCTACGCCGAACCCCGCGAATGGTCACGAGCTTTGCCCACGATCAATCCCGGTGAGGTGATGCGCATTCTCACGAAACGAATGCCGCCTAGCAATTTGTAATCGCTATCAGTCGGGGCGCACACCTGTGCGTCCTGCATTTCCAGAGTGAGTCAAACTCTCATTGGCACAGAAGTAAGATAGATATATCGTTCAAACCAAAGTCACAATCAACGGTAGAGAGTATTCCATGTCCACCAGTGAATTAGAGGTTCAGCTACATAATCTAACCCCGGCGCGACGGGCGATCGCCCTCCAAACGCTGACTCAAACTTTAGGCAGCGGTGCACGGGGGATTACTAAAACAGACGGAGTATGTAGCGGAGAAGCCTGTATCGCTGGAACGCGCATACCCGTTTGGCTTCTTGTGGAGTCTCGTCGTCAAGGGGTTCGTGAAGCTCAACTACTCAACGACTATTCCCATATTAGTGCGGCTGATTTGGTCAATGCTTGGGCTTATGCAGAGGCTTATCCTGAAGAAATTGAAGCCGCAATTCAAAAAAATAAATAATCAAAGACAATCGCTACAAGTGAGCGATCGCCCCCACCAATCAATACCCCATTCGGTACAAACGGTAGGGGCGAATCGCGATTCGCCCAGTGCAAAAGGTTTCTATCAATCCAATCATTGAGATAAACGAATCAAAGGGCGATCGCCCCTTTTGTCCATTGCATGTGAATTTAATACGTTGTACGGGCGCACGGCGTACGCCCATCTCCTATGCAAGGTCAACAACGACGTTTGCATGTGCCGCTTCAACGTATGTAGCTCTCGCAACGGCGTTTGCATGTGCCACTTTGTCGTTGCAGCGCTCAAAAACGACGTTTGCATGTGCCACTTCGACGTATGTAGCTCTCGCAACGGCGTTTACATGTGCCACTTTGTCGTTGCAGCGCTGACAACGATGTTGCAACGCTTGAATTGGATGTCAGAGCTTAAACTTCAACGCGGATTGCTCAGTTAAGCAATTTTAGACGTATCGCTGAGCCAATATTCTAGCCATCCCAGAACAGATCCCCGGCTTCTGTTGTAAGTCTCTGACTGATATTAGAGACACTTGATTAAGAAGCCGGGGATCTAAACCGCCATACTTAGGTCGTTGATGAGCAATCCCTAAAGTTTTCTTCAAATTCCATACCCTCTCCTGCACCAGAGATATACACTAATGTCGGTCATTATCCTTCTGGAGAATTTATGCGCTCTCACCGCTTGCTTGGTTTAGTAACGTCTACGGTTCTGCTGTCGCTTGTTGTTCCGGTATCCTTATCGCTTTCGTTTAGAGAATCAGCGGCATTAGCTCAAGAGGCGGGAGAGGGCGATCGCCAAGCAGAAGCTGATGCACTATATCAAGAAGCTCTCCAAGCTTGGCAGCAAAGCCAATATTCTCAAGCACTGGAAACACTTCAACAGGCATTGGAGATTTATCGAGAGATTGGCGATCGCGCTGGGGAAGGTCGTGCTCTAGGCAATTTGGGCCTTGCTTACTTTAGTCTGGGTGACTATCAGCAAGGCATTAACTTCTTTGAGCAAAGCCTTGCCATTGCTCAAGAGATTGGCGATCGCCAAATGGAAGGAACCGCCCTAGGCAATTTAGGCAATGCTTATCGGGACCTGGGAGACTATCGGCAAGCCATCGACTTCTATGAGCAAAATCTTGCGATTACCCGCGAGATTGGAAACCGTGCAGGAGAAAGAAGTGCTTTATTTGCTTTGGGATGGTCTTATAACTTTCAAGCTCAGTATCAACTTGCGTTAGATTTTTTTTCACAAGCGCTCACAATCTCACAAGACATAGGTGATTTGACTGCAGAAGCTGGTGCGCTTTACGCCCTTGGTTGGACTCATGATGATTTAGGGCAAAGATATGAAGCGATTGAACTTTACCAACAGGCTTTGGCTTTAGCTAGAGAGGATCAAAATTTTAGTCAAGAAGCACATATTTTGAATGGTTTTGGTTGGGTTTACACTTCACTTGAAGAATATCAGACGGCAACTAGTTTCTTTCAAAAACAACTGAGGTTAGCAAGAGATATCGGAGACCGTCGTCACGAGGCTAATGCATTGAATGGATTAGGCTTTGTACATTCTCGTATAGGAGATTATGAGCAAGCGATTCAATATTCTTCGGAAGCTTTAACGATTCAACGCGAAATAGGCGACCTCCGTGAGCAAGCTTATTCATTGGGAGATTTAGGAAATATCTATGCGGCTTTGGAGGATTACCAGAAAGCAAATGAATATCTAGTGCATTGCTTACTTATTCAAAGAGAACTTGGTAATCGTTGGGGAGAGGCAATAACGCTAAGTGACATCGGAAAAATTATGGGAAATCAGAATGAGTCTGAATTAGCAATTGTCTATTTCAAAGAGTCGGTCAGAAGATGGGAAGAAATCCGTAGTGACATTCAAGGTTTGCCAATTGACAAGCAGGAGTCTTTCGTTGCAACTGTCTCACAGACCTATCGTCGCCTTGCCGACCTCCTCCTCCAAGAAAACCGAGTGCTTGAAGCCCAGCAAGTGCTTGATTTGCTTAAAGTCCAAGAACTCGATGAATACTTGCACAACGTTCGTGGCCCAGGGCAAGACCTCACCATTCTTCGTCCTGAACAAACCATTCTCGACACTTATGGCGAACTGCAAAAATCGGCTATTGAGATCGGTCAAGAACTTGCCCAGCTTCAACAAAAAGCATCCCAAGGACAGCTCACTCCTCAAGAGACTGAGCGACGCAGCCAACTGATCGCCGTTCAGCAAGACCTCAATCAGGAATTCAACACCTTTGCCCGTCGAGAAGATGTTCGTGAATTGGTGAACCAACTCAGCTTTGAAGCCCAAGAGCAAGTCGTCAGCCTGGGGCGGCTCGATGCCCTGCGGGATAAGCTCAGACAACTCGATGCGGTTATGCTCTATCCTCTGATTCTCGAAGACCGTCTTGAGCTGATCATTACCACTCCCGACTCGCCTCCCCTCCGCCGCACCGTTGAAAACCTGAGCCAAGCCGAACTCAATCGCGTCATTGTCGAATTTCGCCAAGCCCTACAAAGCCCTCGTTCAAATGCTGAAGCCCCCGCTCAGCAGCTTTATGAATGGCTGATTGCTCCCATCGAAGCAGACCTTGCCCAAGCCAATCCGCAAACGATTATCTACGCTCCCGATGGTGCATTACGCTATATCTCGTTGGCAGCTCTGCATGATGGTAATCAGTGGCTGGCCGAGCGCTATCAGGTCAACAACATTACCGCCGCATCGATTGAAGAACTCGTCACCGAACCCCAAGACGCGCCACGGGTGCTGGCTGCGGCATTTGCCGATGTCAGTCAAACCTATTCCGTCGAAGTGGGCGATCGCACTATCCCATTCAGCGGCTTACCCTTTGCTGGAACCGAAGTCGAACGGCTCACCTCAACGCTGTCAGATATTGTCACCTTCGTTGATGACGGGTTCAGCAAAGCAGCCATTGAGTCAGAACTCGGCAACTACAACATCATCCATTTTGCAACTCACGCCGCCTTTGTTCCGGGCGATCCGTCTCAGTCTTTCATTCTCTTTGGTAATGGCGATCGCCCAACATTGCGCGATGTTGAAACCTGGTCACTAAACACCGTAGATCTAGTGGTGTTGAGTGCCTGCGAGACCGGCTTAGGCGGCTTTGATAATAACGGTGAGCAAATCTTAGGACTGGGGTATGTTTTCCAGAATCGAGGCGCACGGGCCGTACTTGCCTCTCTCTGGCAAGTCAACGACGAAGGCACTCAGGTCCTGATGAACGCGTTCTATGAATACTTGCAGCAAGGCATGAGCAAAGCCGAGGCTCTACAAGCTGCACAGCAAGCATTAATCAGCAACTCCTCTACGGCACAGGAGAGCGATCGCGGCATTGGAATAGAACTCATTGAAGGTGAGCAGCGGGGAGAAAGTCAGAAGGGCGATCGCTCCCTCAGTCATCCTCACTATTGGGCACCTTTCATTCTGATTGGGAATGGACTGTAGCACTTGATGGGCGATCGCTTATGGCAGGGAAATTGACACATTTTATGTTACTTCATCACGACAATCGAGCCCCTCCATCTTTGTATTTGTCTCTACACTGATTCAGAACTATTCGACCACCCTTGACACATAGAAAACTTGTACTTAAAGCTCCCCCATAAACCAAATGACCAAATTGACTAAATTCCTCCTTCAATCTGTCGCTGGATGCATCGGTGTCATCTTATTCAGCACTTTTATTTGGACGTTGAGCATTGCGTCACCACTCTCAGCACAAATTCCACTGGATGATGTATCGTTTCCGGCTGATATTCAAGCACCGTCTATCGTTGATTTAACGGTGAATCCAGCGTCTTACGTTCCTCCTAATTTAGACCAATCTGAAAATCCAACAGAGGGGACGCGAGCCCCAATTGGACTGGAAGATCGGGTACCGATGACGAGTAGTAACTATCCTTGGTCTGCCGTCGGTCGCATCATTGGCATCGGAGCCGACCAATCTAGCTACTACTGCACTGGAAGCTTAGTGGCAACGGACATCGTGCTGACCAATTCTCATTGCGTCGTTGACCCAGAAACCCATGAACCTAGCATTGCAATTCAATTTCAACCCAATTTGGTCAACGGCCTTTTACAAGATGAAAATAATGCAGCAGCGGCGATCGCCGTTGAATACGGCACGGACTTCCGAGATGATAATGCTGTTCCAAACCCAAATGACTGGGCGTTTATTCAACTTGATAAGCCTCTCGGTGAAATATACGGGACACTCGGCCTTGCGACTCTTTCCGTTGAAGAGTTAATCGACATCTACGATGGACAGCTTGTCATGGTGGGATATTCGAGAGATTTTCCATCGGATAACCCTGGTGAAACTGCCGGAGCTCATCGGGGATGCAGCGTTTTGGGAGAAGTTCGAGATAGCCTGATTCATGAATGTGATTCGTTTGGCGGTGCGTCGGGCGGGCCAATCTTAGCCGACGTCGATGGTGAGCCTCGAATTGTCGCCCTTCATACGGGTGGGAGAACTCAAGAGTATCGAGAAGAAGGATCGAACTCAACGATTCGCGTCGGCGTTGTTAATTACGCCGTTAAAATTTCGCGGATTTTAGATGCTGTGAATCAATGATAGGAAACTAGATGGCGATCGCCCATTCACCCATTGCGTGAAGATTTAATGCATTGCACTGGGCGTACGGCGTCATTGGTGTCAACTTAAGCTGAAAGCTCCTATCATGAAAGGCTTTGCTGCGATCGCCCTCACCCCCAACCGCTCTCCCAATTTTGGGAGAGGAGAGAAAAATGTACGCCGTACGCCCCTGCATACGTTTCATTGATTACTGCTGGAGAAATTATGCGTTCTCACCACTTGCTTGGCCTAGTGACTTCTACCATTCTGCTGTCACTCATTGTCCCAGTTCCTGTTTTGCTATCGCTTGGAGAATCAACAGTTCTGGCTCAAGATGTGGGAGAAAGCGATCGCCAAGCTGACGCTGACGCTTTGTTCCAGCAATCAATTCGGGCCGGGCAGCAAGGTGACTATCAACAAGCGCTAGGAATGCTTCAGCAAGCCTTGGTAATTTACAGAGAGACTGGTAATCATCGTGGAGAAGGACTGACGTTAAGAGCCTTAGGAGCTATTTCAAACCGAATTCATCAGTATTCTCAGGCACTCGAATACTATCAACAAGCGTTAGATGTATTTTCTGAACTTGGCGATCGCTTGAGTGAAAGTACTGTTCTTAACAGAATGGGTTTAATTTACGACAATCTAAACCAATATCAGCAGGCTCTAGCTTCTTATCAGCAGGCGTTAGACATCAGTTCTGAGATTAGTATCCGTGAAGCATTTCCACAGGAAAGTCGTTCCGAACAAAGTAATGCTTTCAATAACATTGCTGCCGTCTACTTCGACTTAGGTCAATATCAAGAGGCACTCAACTATTTTCAGCAAGCATTAGTTGTTGATATTGAACTAGGTGATCGACGCGGGGAAAGCACTATCCTCAACAATATTGGTGCCGTCTATGATAACCTCGGTCAATATCAGCAAGCTCTAGCCTCTTATCAACAGGCTCTGGCAATCGCGTCTGAAATTGAATATCCTTCAGGAGAAGGTACTGCCTTAACCAATATTGGATTGGTCTACGCCAACTTGGGCCAATATCAACAGGCCCTCAACTCTCACCAACAGGCTTTGACTATCTTTACTGAGATTGGCAATCTTCAAGGGGAAGGATCTGCACTGACCAACATAGGTGCAGCATACCGCCACTTAGACCAATATCAGCAAGCTCTAGATGCCCATCGCTGTGCTTTAACTATTTTCACTGAAATCAACGATCGTCAAGGGCAAGGTTTCGCTTTCAATAATATTGGCTCGCTCTACGATAACCTCGGCCAGTATGAGCAAGCTCTAGATTCTTATCATCAGGCGTTGCTCATTCTAGCTGAGCTTGGCAATCGCCGAGGTGAAGGTGTTACGCTTCATGGCATTGGATTGGCGCATCAAAACTTAGGTCAGTATGAACAAGCACTGGAGTATTATCAACAATCCATCACGATCAGTATTGAGATTGGCGATCGCCGGGGTGAAGGCAGTACGCTCCATAATATTGGTGCTGTGTATTTAGAAACAGGACGCTATGCTGATGCAGAACAAACACTGTTTGAAGCATTGGCAGTACTGGAATCTTTGAGAGATGAGGATTTGGACGATGTCGATAAAGTCGCTTTATTTGAGACCCAACTCAATATCTACGAACTCCTCCAGCAAACCCTAACAACTCAAGGAAACAATGAAATTGCTCTAGAGATTGCGGAACGCGGACGGGCACGCATCATGGTCGAGCTTCTGACCGAACAAGCTTCAGATCGCTTGTCACAAGAGATTTTCAGTGATGTACCTACTGTAGAAGAAATTCAGCACATTGCTCAGCAGCAGAACGCTACCCTCGTCAACTACTCCTTAATCAACTCAGGCGTGGGTGATCCAGCACTCTACATCTGGGTCGTACAACCAGATGGAACTATTGACTTTGTTGAAGTTCCCCTCAGCGACACTGAAACCCATACTCCATTCCGTAATCCGATCGCTCAGCTTGATGGTGCCTTCTATCGCGGGATATCTCGACCTGACGTGAGTTCTCCACTCGTCGCCGATCTCCGTTCTGCCCTTGGCACCGATCGCGGCATTGAATTGGTTAGAACCGATGATGCCGAAACCACCAACCGCCTCCAAGAATTTCACCATCTTCTTATTGATCCGATCGCCCACCTCCTGCCTACTGACCCTAACGAGAAAGTCGTTTTTATTCCTCAAGGTAGCTTGTTTCTCATCCCCTTCGCCGCCCTCCAAGACGACAACGGGACCTATTTGATCGAACGTCATACGATATTGACTGCACCCTCTATTCAAGTCTTAGGGCTCACTCAAGACATCCAAGCTAGTCTGAGCCGCGATCGTGTTCAATTCAGCGATTTAACAACCGAGGAAATGTTGATTGTTGGCAACCCCACCATGCCAGAAGCTTGGAACCCCGACAACTCTGAAATGGAGCAGTTGAGTCCTCTTCCGGGTGCCGAACGGGAGGCCAACGCGATCGCCCGCTTCCTCAACACCCATTCTCTTACTGGAGATGCGGCCACCGAGACCCAAATCCGGCAGCAGATACAAACTGCCCGGTTAATTCATTTAGCAACCCACGGGTTACTACAATACGGCATTCCTCAGGAGTCAGGAGTGAGAGACATACCCGGCGCAATCGCGTTAGCTCCCGGTAGCAGAGACGATGGATTGCTCACGTCTGCCGAAATTCTAACTCTTGATCTTAATGCCGAATTAGTTGTATTAAGTGCCTGTGATACCGGACGAGGGGATATTCGAGGAGATGGAGTGATCGGTCTGTCGCGATCGCTCATCACAGCGGGAGTACCCAGCATTGTGGTCTCTCTGTGGCAGGTGCCCGATACTCCGACTGCTAATCTAATGACGGAATTTTATCGTCAGCTTCAGCAATCACCCGATAGAGCCGAAGCGTTACGACAAGCGATGCTGATTACAATGCAGGATCATCCCCATCCGATTAACTGGGCTGGATTCACGCTAATCGGGCAAGCAAATTAAGCTTATACAGACTGGACTGCATCTGAAGTTAGAACGGTAGATTCTCCTGAAATAATGCCAATGAGAATGCGGAATAGCGGGTCTAGCTCCTCTGGAATGCGATAGAGGGTCGGGTCTTCTATCAAATGTTTGGGCGATCGCTGAAAGATACCAAACTGCCAAATTTGTCCAGTGCTCACCGCGCCATAGAGAATAGGAGTTTCGCTCTCCGTCCACTGATCAAGGGCGACGAGTTCGGCTCCAAGTTGAGTAAAGCCTGCATACAGGTTTTCCCGTTTTGCTTCAATAATCAGCAGATTGCTGGCCTGAAAGTAGTAATCCAAGGTGCCCCTCAGCCAATTGCTAATCGTTAGCGGATACTCAACCCGCACTTTTTGCTGAGTTTGCCGACACACTTCACTGAGAATTGGCGCAATCAAAAATTCGCGCCGTGCTTGTTCGCTGCTGATTGTTGTAAATTGAAAGGCTGCATTCAGGCGATCGCACAATTCTTGTAACTGCAACTCTCCACTGTAGTAGGGCAAAGAGAGCCGCTGCATGGCGACTGTGCATCCGAGATCCGCTAGAATGTCATCCCGCTCATAGGGCAATTCTGCATAGCGAGCAAAGGTGTAGGTCTCCTCCGGCTTGAGAATTTTGGGCTTGCGAGACATGATGACTTCTTTAGCTGATTGGTTTTCTCCATTCTAAAGCGGTTCTCAAGGGATTCATCCAGGCATAGATTCTCTTGTTAGACTGAAAGCAACTGTTCTGGATGTTGCCTTATGGTCGCAGGGTCTAGTATTACAGAATCCATTAAAAGCATTCATGATTTGCAGAGCCAGTTTAACCTGCGGCAGACTGAGCACGATGACTTCTTCCATGAATGGACGGGTTCTCTGCCTCGTCTAAATGAATTTGAGGAAGCTGGCGTTGAGCGCATCAAGCGTCGATATGACTACCATCGCGTTGATGGATTACTGCTTGAGGGCACGATTAATGTCGTGGTGGCTGCCCCCCTACTCGAATTAGCAGGATTTCTTGACCCACCGTTTCACATCCAATCTCCCTATGGCATTGCCCTAGAACTTGATGATCCTGATGAAACAATTCGCGGATTTATTGACGTACTGGTCGTTCAAGAGCAGCTTTGGATTTTAGTCGTCGAGTCAAAGCGCACTAGCATTCCTGTTCCAGCAGCATTACCTCAACTGCTGGCCTATATGCTGGCGAGTCCTCACTCAGAACGGCCTATATTTGGGATGGCAACGAATGGGGATGAGGTCGTGTTTCTCAAGCTTCAGCACGGCCAACAGCCAGAGTATGACGCTTCTCGAACGTTTTCCCTGTTTCCACGACGCCATGAATTGGGTGAAGTCTTGCAAATCATGAAACGTCTAGGCCATGTTATTTTAAACGATTAGCCGTTCTAGAACGTTGATGTTGGCGATCGCCCCTTTTGTCCATTGCATGTGAATTTAATACGTTGTACGGGCGCACGGCGTACGCCCATCTCCTATGCAAGGTCAACAACGACGTTTGCATGTGCCGCTTCAACGTATGTAGCTCTCGCAACGGCGTTTGCATGTGCCACTTCGTCGTTGCAGCGCTCAAAAACGACGTTTGCATGTGCCACTTTGTCGTTGCAGCGCTGACAACGATGTTGCAACGCTTGAATTGGATGTCAGAGACTAGACTTCGATGCGATCCAGTTAGGCAATTTTAGACGTATCGCTGAACCAATATTCTAGCCATCCCAGAACAGATCCCCGGCTTCTGTTGTAAGTCTCTGACTGATATTAGAGACACTTGATTAAGAAGCCGGGGATCTAAACCGCCATATCAGGTCGCTGATGAGCAATCCCTAAAGTTTTCTTCAAATTCCATACCCTCTCCTGCGTCAGAGATATACACTAATGTCGGTCATTATCCTGCTGGAGAATTTATGCGCTCTCACCGCTTGCTTGGTTTAGTGACGTCCACAGTTCTGCTGTCGTTTGTTGTTCCGGTATCCTTGTCGCCGTCGTTTAGAGAATCAGCGGCATTAGCTCAAGAGGCGGGAGAGGGCGATCGCAAAGCCGAAGCTGATGCACTCTTTAATGGCTCAATTCAGTTTTGGCAGCGAGGCGACTATCAACAAGCGCTATCGATGCTTCAACAAGCGTTAGAGATTTATCGAGAGATTGGCGATCGCCGTGGGGAAGGAGCCACCCTCACTGGCATTGGCGCGGTGTATCGCAATCTGGGTCAGTACTCTCAAGCCCTTGACTATTATCAGCAAGCATTAGAAATCAATATTGAAACTGGCGATCGCCAGGGAGAAGGCACCACCCTCAACAACATTGGCGTGGTGTACGACAGTCTGGGTCAATATCAACAAGCGCTGGACTATTACCAGCAAGCCTTAGCCATCCGAACTGACATTGGCGATCGCCGTGGAGAAGGAGTCACCCTCAACAACATTGGCGCGGTGTACGACAATCTGGGTCAGTATCAGCAAGCGCTGGACTACTATCAGCAAGCCTTAGCCATCACAACTGTCATTGGCGATCGATCCGATGAAGGGAATATCCTCGACAACATTGGCCAGGTGTATCACAATCTGGGTCAGTATCAGCAAGCGCTGGACTACTATCAGCAAGCCTTAGCTATCCGAACTGACATTGGCGATCGCCGTGGAGAAGGCACCACCCTCAACAACATTGGCGGGGTGTACGACAGTCTGGGTCAGTATCAGCAAGCGCTGGACTACCTTCAGCGAGCCTTAGCCATCAGCATTGACATTGGCGATCGATCTGGAGAAGGCACCACCCTCAACAACATTGGCGGGGTGTACGACAGTCTGGGTCAGTATCAGCAAGCGCTGGACTACTATCAGCAAGCCTTAGCCATCCGAACTGACATTGGCGATCGCCGTGGAGAAAGAGTCACCCTCAGCAACATTGGTGAGGTGTATCGCAATCTCGGTCAGTATCAGCAAGCACTGGGCTACTTTCAGCGAGCCTTAGCCATCAGCATTGACATTGGCGATCGCGCTGGAAAAGGAATAGCCCTTAATAGTATTGGCGCGGTGAGTGGCAATCTCGGTCAGTATCAGCAAGCACTGGACTACTTTCAGCGAGCCTTAGCCATCAGCATTGACATTGGCGATCGATCTGGAGAAGGCACCACCCTCAACAACATTGGCGGGGTGTACGACAGTCTGGGTCAGTATCAGCAAGCGCTGGACTACTATCAGCAAGCCTTAGCCATCCGAACCGAAGTGGGCGATCGCCGTGGAGAAGGACGGACCCTCAACAACATTGGCTTGGTGTATCGCAAGCTGGGTGAGTATCAGCAAGCGCTGAACCACTATCAGCAAGCCTTAGCCATCCGAACTGAAGTGGGCGATCGTTCTGGTGAAGGAGTCACCCTCAACAACATTGGCGTGGTGTACGACAGTCTGGGTCAATATCAACAAGCGCTGGACTATTACCAGCAAGCCTTAGCCATCCGAACTGACATTGGCGATCGCGCGGGTGAAGGAACCACCTTCAACAACATCGGTGCGGTGTATCGCGATCTGGGTCAGTATCAGCAAGCGCTGGACTATTATCAGCAAGCCTTAGCCATCACAACTGTCATTGGCGATCGCCGTGGAGAAGGACGGACCCTCAACAACATTGGCTTGGTGTACGACAGTCTGGGTGAGTATCAGCAAGCGCTGGACTATTACCAGCAAGCCTTAGTCATCATCACTGACATTGGCGATCGCGCGGGTGAAGGAGCCACCCTCAACAACATTGGTTATACGCTAGAGTCGCTTGGTCAGTCTGAATTAGCAATTGTTTTTCTCAAAGAATCCGTCAACCAGTGGGAAGAAATTCGCGGTGACATTCGCGGACTTTCCATTGAACAGCAGCAGTCTTTTGCAGACAGCATTTCATCCAGCTATCGTCGTCTCGCCGACCTCCTCCTGCAAGCCGATCGCGTCCTCGAAGCCCAACGAGTCCTTGACCTGCTCAAAGTCCAAGAGCTTGACGAATACTTGCAAGATGTCCAGCGCAGTGCCCAAACCGAAGACGGAGTTCCACTATCTAATCCTGAAGTACAAATTCAAGAGCGTCAGCAAGCTATTACCAATCGAGCCGTTGCCATTGGTGAAGAACTGGCTCAACTCCGTCAAATCGAGCCTGAAAATCGCACGCCAGAGCAGATGGCTCGCATCACCGAACTAGAAGCAATGCAGGCTGAAGTCATTGCCGAGTTTGAAGACTTTATCTACAGTGATGAAATCCAGGCACTGGTGGCTCAGCTTACCCGCGAGACTCGTCCCCAAGATTTGGTCAATGAACTCGATGAACTGATCACTATTCAAGACAACCTCCGCGCCCTCGAACAAAACGCAGTGTTGCTCTATCCGTTGATTCTCGACGATCGCATTGAACTTGTGCTCGTAACGCCTAACAGTCCACCAGCCCGCTATCCCATCAACGTCAGCCGCAGCGAACTCAATGCCGCCATCGTCGAGTTTCGACAGGCATTAGAAACACCCACTAGCAATCCAGAAGCGATCGCCCAACAGCTCTACAACTGGCTGATTCAACCCCTCGCATCAGACCTCGAAGCCATCAACGCCGAAACCATCATCTACGCTCCTGATGGCGTACTGCGCTACGTGCCCCTAGCCGCTCTGCATGATGGCGATCGCTGGTTAGCCGAACGCTTTCGCGTCAACCACATCACCGCCGCCAGCCTCACCAATCTCAACCTACAGCCAGCCGCTCAGCCTGACATTTTAGCGGCTGCCTTTAGCGAAGGCTCCGTTGAATTTCAAGTGGGCGATCGCAACTTTGCCTTTGATGGGTTGCCCTATGCAGGTCAAGAAGTCGAAAACTTGGTCGCGGCGTTTCCTGGAACCACCAAGCTAATGGACGAAGACTTTAGCCCCACCGCAACCGTGGGCATCATGGATGACCACACCATCGTCCACCTGGCAACCCACGCCGAATTTGTGCAAGGCACTCCTGCCGAGTCATTCATCGTGTTTGGCAATGGCGATCGCGTCACCCTCGAAGAAATTAAGCAGTGGCGAGGTCGCTTTCGGCAGATTGATTTGATTGTGCTAAGTGCCTGTGAGACAGGTCTAGGAGAAAGCTTGGGTAACGGGGAGGAAATTCTCGGCTTTGGCTACCTAATGCAGCGGGCAGGCGCACGAGCGGCGATCGCGTCTCTCTGGGCTGTGAGCGACGGAGGCACTCAAAACCTAATGGATGCCTTCTACACTGCTATTCTCAATGGCTACAGCAAAACCGAAGCCTTGCAACGAGCGCAAGTGGCTCTAATCCGCAATGACGCATCGGTGTTAGAACCATCCCAGCGAGGCATTCAGCTCGAATCCACCGAAACAGGTGAACCCTTGGAAATTCAGAGCAGATCCCTGCAAGGACGCCTCGGTCATCCCTACTATTGGGCTCCCTTCATCCTCATCGGTAACGGACTATGAAATCTAATTTTTTCCATACCTGGAATTTCTTTAGAGATAAGTCGTGTCAGAGAGACGCAGTAGAGGAGTGGAGGGGTAGATGGGTGGAGGGGTAGATGGGTGGAGGGGTAAAGATGAGAGCATTTAGGTCTCGTGTGAGTGCGACCGTCCTTGGTCGCGTGTGCCCTAACCGTGTGGGGATGTGAGCGAGACGCTATGCTCCGCATTGCCAGGGCAAACGCACTTAACTACACAAAATTCGGAACACTCTCTAAAAATATCTGACGTTGCGAAATTGATGAATGATAGAGAAACCATTAGCTCACCAACCACCCGTTGTACGGGCATGACAATGTCATGCCCCTCCGAAAATCATTCGCCGATGAGCAATGCCAAATATCTTTACCCATCCACTCTCCCACTCATCTACTCATCCACTCTCCCATTCATCTACTCATCCGCCCATCCATTCTCCCACTCATCCATTCTCCCACCCATCCATTCTCCCACCCATCCATTCTCCCACCCATCCATTCTCCCACTCATCCACTCTCTCGCTCACAGCTAACAAACCTAAACGAACCTCTAACTATGTCTAAAATCAATCGTCGTCAATTTTTACAATTTACTGGGTCTGCCCTCACCGCCGTTGGTCTGAGTCAATTTGATCTGATTCGGCAGAGCGATCGCTATGCCCGTGTGCTAGCTCAAGATACGCCTCGAAAGCTGGCTCTCCTAGTTGGGATTAATGACTATTCCAGAGAACGAGCGGGCTGGAACCCTCTCAGGGGATGCGTCAACGACGTGCTCATGCAGGAAGAACTGCTGGTACATCGCTTTGGCTTTAATCGCAGTGATATTGTCAAATTGACCAATAGCGAAGCAACCCGCGGCAATATCATCACTGCGTTTGAAGAACATTTGATTGATCAAGCAAAGCCTGGAGATGTTGTCGTCTTTCACTATTCGGGGCATGGCTCTCGCGTGGTCGATCCAAACCCTTTAAGCACTGACCCACTCAATAGCACCTTTGTCCCCATCGATAGTCCTTTACCGGACGGGTACGACAGTAGACGCGTCGAAGTTAACGACATCATGGGCCAGACCTTGTTTTTGCTGATGCTGTCGCTGCAAACAGAGATGGTGACTGCCGTATTAGATAGCTGCCACTCTGGAGGCGGCAAGCGGGGCGTGCTGACCATGCGAGCACGGGATGGAGCTAATGTATTTGCTAATATCCATCCCAGTCAAGCAGAACTCGACACTCAAGAACGGCTGCGATCGCGCTTAGGCTTGTCAGACACAGAGGTGGCAGCGCTTCGAGAACAAAATATTGCTAAAGGCGTCGTAATTGCTTCGGCTACAAAAAACCAACTGGCAGCAGATGCATCATTCAGCGGCTTCTATGCAGGTGCCTTTTCCTACTTGATGACACAATATCTGTGGCAGCAAACTATTAATGAGCCTATAGAAAGTACTGTCGCTAACATCAGCCGGATTACTCGTAATGTTTCCAATGACATTTCGCGGTTGGTGCAAGAGCCGGAGTTTGAGCAAAATCTTCCGACCGAATTGACCAACTCACCGATCTATTTCATTTCTCGCCAAACGCCAGCAGCTGAGGCTGTAATTACCAGCGTTGGAGAGGGCGATCGCCTCGGTGTTTGGCTAGGGGGAATCAGTCCCAGTGGTCTTGTGGCTATTGATGATGCCATATTCCTGGCACTGGATGAAGCGGGACAAGAACTGGGGCAAGTACAAATCGTATCCAGAGATGGGCTAAGTGCAGAAGCCCAGTTAATTGAGGGGTCACGTTCTATCCCTCGATCAGGAGTGTTTTTGCAGGAAGAAATTACTGGTGTTCCTGAAGATCTCAGGCTAAAGGTCGGGCTTGATCCGGCTTTAGGAGATGAGATGGCGATCGCAGACCAGGCACTATCTGCTATTTCTCGCTTAGACGTGAAGCCTCCCGATGTCGGTGATGTAGACTATCTGTTTGGCCGCATGACATCGGCTTATCAGTCACAGCAAAGCCAACTAGTGAATGAAATTCCGCCAGAAGGCAGTCTGGGGCTATTTCTTCCAGGACAAGACGTGCTGAAAGGTTCATTTGGAGAGCCTGGAGAATCGGTGAGTGATGCAGTAAATCGACTCCGCTCCAAATTCAGCGTACTGCTGGCTTCTCGGCTGTTAAAAGTGCTAGTCAATCCAGGGTCATCGCGGCTTAATGTGGTCGCTTCAATGCGCCCCGTAGGAACCGATGGAATTATGGCAACGGCTGAGACGTTGACGGTAAGGGGGCAACGGAGTATCCAAGAAGATGACAGCGCTACTCCAGTAGTACCACCGACTGAT
Organism: Elainellaceae cyanobacterium; assembly: GCA_051117555.1. Taxonomy (GTDB): domain Bacteria; phylum Cyanobacteriota; class Cyanobacteriia; order CAZCXK01; family CAZCXK01; genus DBGGTD01. The sequence goes on from JBNPEG010000084.1 coordinate 81,562, forward strand.
CTTCCTATCGATGCTAGCCGCTTGCCATTGGGAACTGTCGTCGAACTTGAAGTAAAAAACAATGAGGATGAAGAACTATACGTCAGCATTATCGTGATTGATGCAGAAGGAAACTTGGTTTTGCTGTTTCCCACCAACTGGGATGCACCGATCGCGGCATCTCTCGTTGATGCTGGGGAAACGCTTCGGGTCCCTGATCCCAGTCGAGATAATTTTAGATTGCGATTGGTCGAACCTACTGGCATTGTGGAGGTTTTGGTGATTGCCAGCAAGTTTGAACTCCGGGATACGCTACGTGCCCTAGGAGATATTGCACTGACTAGAGGAGTGTCGCGGGGTAGCGCATTGGCAGGAGGGGAAGAATTTTTGGATGTGGCTGATTCACTACTGCGTGATCTCGATAGTGGCACTCGCGGTACCCGTAGCGTCGCTCAAGAATATATTGGGCCAAATACGCGAGGGATCAGCAGCAACAGTCTAGCCGCATTCTCGATCGCATTTGAGCTGTATGATCCAGCGCAAGAAGCATAAAACATGATAACGGCGATCGCCCTTTTCTGACGGATGTCTTGATTTTTCACGATTTAGCCCAAATCTCTATGTGTTTGCTATGAACTGGACTTCTAAGCTCTCAAAATTTACCTTATCCCTGATACTAGGAGCGGCAATTTCCCTCCTCTTAAGCATCAGTGCAAACCTGCTACCCACCCCCGCTTCAGCACAGTTCCAACCCACATCTGTCCCTGACCTGCCTGCTGCCTCAACTGCTCCCAGCAGTTTGGCAGACTTGAATTTTGCTGTGGAGATTGACGCTTTCGTCCCTCCTGAATTGCCCCAGTCTGACAGTCCGGTGGAAGGAGGGCGGGGTATCATTGGCCCAGACAATCGCCTGCCGATGACTAGCAGTGCTTATCCCTGGTCGGCTATTGGTCGCATCTTGAGCCTTACTCCTCTGGGAGATGAGCAGTTTGCGGTTTCTGCCTGCACTGGAACCCTGATTCAGATTGATATGGTGCTCACTAATGCCCATTGCGTGGTCGATCCGGCAACCCATGAATTTAAGCAGAGCGTCTACTTCCAGCCCAATCTGGTAAATGGTCAGCTTCAGAACGAGGAGGATTTGGCGATCGCCACCACCGTCTGGGCAGCCACCGATTTTCGAGAGGATAACATACCACCCAATGCTGATGATTGGGCGTTGCTCAAACTCGATAAACCCCTCGGTGATACCTATGGCACGATCGAGTGGAGGCCATTACCTCTGGAAACGCTGGTCGAAGAATACCAGGAAAAACTTATCTTAGCCGGGTATTCTGGCGATTTCCCTGCTGACAATCCTGGCGAAACAGCGGGTGTCCATGAAGGGTGCAGTATTTTTGGAGACTATGAAGACAGCGTAATTCACGACTATGACACTACAAGCGGCGCGTCAGGTGGGCCAATTTTGGCAGAGGTAGATAGCAAGATGCGCATTTTGGCTGTCAATTCAGCCGAACAAACTGAACTACTCACTCAAGAAGGACATTCTGAACCTCGTCGGGTTGGTGTGGTGAATTATGCTGTTCAAATTTCTCGTATCGTAGAGACTCTCGTGGCTCAACAAGGACGTTAGTTGTGGGTTTGGCAAAAGCCCACGTTTGTCCTGAGAATGTGTGGAAGCGATCGCCTCTTTGAAAGCAGACGTGGAAAAATCCTAGTTTTCTTGACTATGGCGATGGCCTTTGATCCCCCGCTGAATGGTGCATGAGCTACCGTTTAATTGTGCTTATGAAATTTTAAAGTTTATCCTTATCTCAACACCATGACTCGACTCAAACAGCGATTTCAAAGTTTTGAGGAATACCTGTCTTATGAGGATGAGACAGATGACCTCTATGAGCTATTTAATGGGGAATTGATTGCGGTGCCACCTGAATCTGGCTTGAATGTTGAGATTGCCAATTTTCTATTTGCAACGCTGTTGCCGATTGTCGGCTACCGCCGCCTCAGAGGCCACAGACTAGAACTCGAAGTTCGAGGAGAACCGAGAAACCGTTATCCTGATCTGACTGTGATTCAGGAAAAACATATTGAGCAGTCTCACCGCCCTAGAAGCCTATAACTTGAACCTCTATGGCACTGAACTGGTCGTCCTCTCTGCCTGCGAAACAGGCGTCGGTTCCATCAACATCGGCGAAGGCGTCTATGGATTACGTCGTGCTTTTGTGATTGCCGGAGCTGAGAGTTTGATGATGAGCCTCTGGCAAGTGAGCGATCACGGCACAGCAGACTTGATGACCCGCTACTATCAACGGTTACTAGAGGGTGAAGGGCGTAGTACAGCACTGCGTGACACTCAGCTTGAGCTGATGCAAACCCCTAGATATGAGCATCCCTACTACTGGGCATCATTCATCTTCTCGGGAGAATGGGCACCGATGGGAGATAGGTAGGACTCAAGTCAATTGCGATGATGAGAAGAACTGGCCAACTGGAGCAGCAAATCCATCAAGAACTGGGCTGGTCAGTTCATCATGGATATAAAGCACCATTGCTAACTTCAAGATCCCTTGATCGCGCTGATAAACTTCCAAAGCCTGCTGTTCACGATTGACGATCCAGTACTCCAAGACTCCATAACTAGAATAAAGCTTTAGCTTCAATTCTCTATCACGTCGCTGATTTCTCTCACCTGGAGACAACACCTCCACAACCAGTTCAGGGGCAGCAACTAGATGACCTGCTTCATCCAGCATGGTTGCCAGACGGTCATGGCTAGCCCACACCACATCTGGAATGACGCTATCTGCTTCGGAGAACACTAAGCCTGGATTAATCGCGGCTTCACCTAGACCACTTTCCATTGACCAACGTTCGAGTGCCATGCCAATTCGGACTGCAACATTCTGATGCTTCCAGTGGGGAGCCCTCGTCACAAACAACTCTCCATCAATGATTTCATAGCGTCGCCCATCGTCAGGGAGAAGCTCCAAATCTGAGGTCGTCCATCGAATTGTGTCAGTAGTTTGGCGAGACATGGGTAACTTCTCACTAGACGTGACTCGAACAGCTCGGCTCTCACAGAATAGGGACGCGATCGCTCCTCATTCTTCTTCACTATTAACACAACAAAGCAGAATTCATTATTTATGAATGGCACGATGGTGTTGAGTAAGGAGATAATGCAATCGAGTAATAGGATCAGAATATCAGGCACCCGCAAGACAAAATGTAATTCAGCAACAGCATTTGCATGTGCCAATTTATCGTTGCAACGCTCAATAATGACATTTGCATGTGCCACTTCGTTTGTTTTAGCCCTTGCGACGATGTTTGCATATGCCACTTCATTTAATGTAGCCCTTGCGTCGTTTAGAGAATTAGCGGCGTTAGCTCAAGATAGGGGAGAGGGCGATCGCCAAGCAGAAGCCGATGCACTCTTTAATGGCTCAATTCAGTTTTGGCGACAAGGCAACTATCAGGAAGCGTTAGAGGTGCTTCAGGAAGCCTCGGTTATCTATTTTGCCGTTCCTCAGAGTTTGCAGAGCATACTCATCCCAAAATTTGCCCCTTACCAAAACAGGAAAGTGAGGCTTATTAAAATGGTTGATAGCGAAGCGAGAAGTAAAGACCGTCTTCTTGCAGTGAGCTTGTGTCATTCTCAACATCGATGAGAGGAATCCCGTAATCTAAGCGGGCAACTAAGTCAGATCCAATTAGAAGACGCAATCCAAGCCCAACACCGACGATCGTCGACGGGTCAGGATCGGGAGTTCGATTGTTCCAAACAGTCCCTGCTTCAATAAATGGAGTGAGTTGTAACCGCTGAGGATTTGCAGTAACTGGAATCCGAAATTCAACGCCGCCTAGCACACCGTTATCGGCAACCAACTGGTTTTGAGCATATCCCCTGACAGTGTCCACACCGCCAATACTAAACTGTTCAAGAGAAAGCAGTGAGTCTGGCGTGAGCTGAGTGCTGAGGCGAGTGATGACCAAATTTCTAGACGAAAGCTGTTGCACCCACTGAAATTGCCCCACCCAGCTAAAGAACCGCGCATCTGTTCCTAAGCCATTCACAGTTGCGTTAAATGCATCAATGCCGAAACTAAATTGCGATCGCGCTGCAAGTACTCGCCGAGGCCCTCGATCCACCCAATCCTGAAAAAATCGCACCACTGATGTGTTTGACTGTCCCTCTTCGGGACCTTCTGAAAACGAGAAGGGGATATCATCTAAAATAAACGTCGTGCGCCGACGTAAGTCAAAGCCAACGCCAACTGCAAATTCGCGCTCCGGTTTTCTCAGCACGGGTTGGCGAAAGCTGACCGAATACGTTCGGGTTTCACTTTGAATTTCCAAGTCTTCAAATTCATCGTCGATGATTTCGCTTTCGCTACTGTTAAATTGAAAATTAAACGTACCTTCCCTCGCATTAAGGGGCACTGATAGCCCCACATCAAAAATATCTAATCCATCCGTTCGTCCATATTCAGCGCTAATGCGATCGCCCACGCCAATCAAATTGCTGTATGACGCTTGCACACTTAGTTGACCCGAACCAATACTAGGCGGACGGTAGTTGTCTCCCCCAATACCGGCACGAAAGGACGATCGCTCATCTAATTCGACCAGTAAAATATTTTGTCCTGGTGTTGTCCCTGCCGTTAGTTCTGCATTGACTCTCGCAACATTCGGATCGATCTGGAGTAGCTGAAGTGCTTCCTCCAAGTCGGCTTGGTTAAGAGGCGGATCAGTTCTCAGTTGGAGGCGATCGCGCACGTAGCTCTCTTGAAGATGACGTAATCCTCGTACTTCAATACGCTCAATTTCTCCCTCAACAACCTGGATTTCAACCACACCATCATCTAATACCTGATTGGTTGGCAGAAATGCGCCTGACGTAACGTAGCCATTCCGAATATAAAGCTGAGTGATTTCAGAGCGCAGGGCTAGTAGTTCACTAAATGTTACTTCCTTGTTTTCATACTGAGCCACAAGCCTAGCAATGTCCTCATCCAAGACAGTGCTTCCTTGCACGTCAATCCGCTCAACGGGGAAACTGACTTCAGGAAGCGCAGGTTCTTCAGGCGTTTCGGGTGACGTAGGCAGTTGTAAGCTTGGGAGAGGCTGTTCAGCAGGCTCTTCAGGAACAGAGTCAGGGGGTTCAGATGGGCGATCGGGTACGGATTGTTCAATGGTTTCCGGCGTATCGGGAGGAAGCTCAACTCCTGGAGGAGGCGTGGATTGGGCGATCGCCTTTGGGAGACTAGTAAACAGCAGCAACAGGCTTGATCCAGTCAAGTTTATGCAAGCACCTGATAAATTCACGAGAACACCCTCTATTCTCTATATCAATAAAATTCTACAGCAGAATTTTTAATGGCGACGAAGAACCAACCCCATCACACCAATCAGAGTCAGTAAACCAACTAGCACCGAGGGTTCGGGGACAGACTCTGATACCTCCATCTGTGCGATCGCGGCTTCATCGTCTGCTAAGGCAAAGGTTTGATGACTGTCATTCGTAGGGTAGGGCGATCGCGACTGCGAGCGACTAAAGGCTGTCGATTGTCCATTCACAATAGACGAAATCCAGGGGAAAAATGCAGAGACGCGAGTAAATCCTGAAATGTTGCCATACCGGGATGCCGCCGACGGATAACCAAAGGAGGTAACACCCGCAAGCGCCCCATTAATGAACAGAGCTCCTCCGCTATCTCCATTAGCGGTTGCCCCTTCTAATGAGAGCGGCACGTACGAACCCAACGAATTTGAGGTTCCCCAGGGATTATCAAAATCAGTTAGAAGAATTGTATCTGACCATCCATATATGAGTCCGGTTGCATCAACCACATTGTCAGCAGCTCGCTTTAAGCCGTCATTTGATGTAGGCCCCGTTACTCCGGTCCCGGTATCACCAAAACCAACTGCAGTGCTAATTTGACCCACTTCATTAAACCCAGTGTTGAGAAGGGAGGGAGCAACAGTGTGAACCGGAGTGTTGAGCTGTAGAAGTGCGATATCAACCCCTCGAAACAGGTTGCCTCCGTTCTGCAGCCAGTCTGGGTAAGTGTAGTAATAAGCAACTGGATAGGTAAACTGGCCAATATCAAAGCTTGCAGCGCTTAACCCGTCCGTGCAGTGGGCAGCCGTGAGTACCCAGTGGGCAGCAATCAGCGTGCCTGAACAGGTGCTGGCATTCGAGAAAGAGTCACTAATCTGCAAGCGTCCTACGCTTGGGAAGAAATATCCTCGATTTTGATAGAACACATCCAGGCTATCGTGGCGAATCGTAATAGACTGGGCAACTGACGACACGCCTACCGTGGCAATTAAAGCACTGATGACTGAAATCATTGAGCTGTAGATTTTCATCTTATTCTTCTCCGAGTGGTTAAGCCACGTCCACAGAGTGAACTCCAATTGATATATAGCTACAGTCCTATCGCTCATGCAATTCTTCAGACGATTAAATTTCGTGATGAAGGAGGCGATCGCTCATCCTCCTATAGCAAACCCAGATGAGTTGTGAGCGGTGAGCGGGCGCCGCCCGCCTGAAATTGCATTAGTGGCTCTGATGGAACGCTATCAAGATGGTCATGATTTCGCTGAGGCACAGCGATCGACGTCGTTGGCGTGTTTTCAAGCCACTGCTGAGCAGTTGACGTTGCCAGAGAGGTTCAAACGATTGGCAGAAGTCATCGACGCGGACAAAGAGTCCTTCTAAACTAGACATAACGGAGAGTAAGGCTGTTGAGTTTGCACTCTCAGTTTACCTGCTCTCGTTTTTTCTTTCTCTTCTTAAATCCCGAACTGTCCTTTTTTTTTAGTAATGCTCCGCCCTTGAAATCTTGTTCGATACTTTTTCTTCGTCTTTGATGAACTGGAGAACTCACAGTATTTGCAAGGAGAGGTTGATCTAACGTACGTCCTTGAAACCTTATTGGAGACTGACAGGGGCGATCGCCATCTTTTGAGAAATTTGTGTCTAATCCTTTAGCATAAATACCTTTAGACCAAGATATTCTGGTATTCTCAAACGATGGGAGCTGTTTTATCGTTAGCATTGCTCTACTGCCTAATGAATTGAACGTAAAACTGATTGAGATATAATAGGACTTACGCAAGTCACGATAGGGTGTCCCCCAACCCCCAATCTTGGAGGGTATTAGATTGGAAATCCCCACATGTGGGGGATTTAGGGGGCAAACGTGTAAGTCCTGATATATATTAGAAGGATGAAGACGTTTCAAATAACCTCTTATGCTACTTTTCTCCAACTTGAATCATTAATTTGCACATAAGGAACAATCCTGGCCTCGTATCGCATTTGCCCATTAATATCAGGGCGTAGAACTTGTTTGGGTCGTGTACCAACTTGGATTCCCCCATTGAAGAAGCTATACACTTGGTTAATCAAGTGCTCGCCATAATAGGTATTGTTGAACCAAAGATGGAATGTTGGCATTGAATTATGGATATCACGCTTCAGTCCGAGCGTCGCTCCACTAGAGTGCTGAACGACGGTTCCACTAAAAGGTAAATCGTATCGAATTCCACCAGATGAGAACGACTGTGCTATCTGTGCTTCGGCAGATTCAAAGACAGATGCATCAAATGTTGAATCTGTAATACTGAGATTTTCCTCCCCAAACTCTTGATTTTCAGACTTAGGTAGAGACTCATTCGAGATACCATTTGACTTAATCAAATCACTCTCATGCCATGAAGCCATCAAGTCAGCATTAACAGCCACCCCATCACCAAGCAAAGTATCAGTGGTAGCTTCTAATTGCGTTGGGTGAACATCTTTATAAATATTGCTTAAATTTGATGTCGCTCCTTCAACGATGCCCGGAATAAGATTATCAAAACTGGGTAAGGACACCTCAAGTAAAGCCAAACTTGAGTCAAGGGTAGTCACATCATTTGAGTGCAGCTGACTCGCTTGTTGCGATGACGTATCTGGAATATCAACCGAGGTAAAATGAATGCTTGATAGCGATAGTTGTGATACTTGAGACAACTCAGAGATAGCAGTACTAAAATCTTGCGCGTTCATATTTAGGTCTCCGGCTAATGGATGAAATTACAACCGTTGATGTCTGCAGAAAATCACAGAGTTCAGAACTCAATTTTTTTTTGAACCCTTACACCTCCGTTCATCTAAGATGGTTTAATGTTAGAAAAGGTACAAGGCATTTGCACGTAATCTTTCCGCACATCTAAGTGTAGAAACTAGAGCATTCGATTGCAGAAATCTGCAATACTATTCCAAACCTTATCGTGCCAATTATAAAAGGTACCCATTACAGCATCATTACAAACCAACTTAAGCTCGACTTTATCCATTAGGCAGCATAACAAAGTAAATCAGACCAAGTATTCCAGAGATCACGAGGAACTTTCACCATGTCTGATTCTACAGTAGAGGTCTGAAAAATCTGTATCTACCAAAGCTGTCTCCGAACAAGCGCTAGAGCATCAGCAAAGGTAGGTCGCGATTTGCGATACCAAGCGGTCTTTGGTAGGAGAATCGAATGTTGGTGGTGCTGCTGCTGCGCAAGGGCGGTCACGATTTAGAACAAGCCGAGAAAAACAGGGGTCGTACGGGCGATCGCTAGAGACGACCCCTGGCATTGAGTCTCAACCCCTAGATAGGCTTGCACTTCCTCAAAGATGACCTCAAGCTGCCATCGTTGCCGAAACCAATACAAGATTTGTTCTGGAGTCGCACTCAAGTTCGTGTACAAAAGCACCTGAGTTTCAAAGTTCCCCTTGGGGTCTCGAATCAGTACCCAGCGAATGGGAACCGCTGGCATCCCCGTTTTGTACCACAGTGCCGTCGCTGAGGTGATCTGCAGCCCATAGTCCCCCCGACTATACCAATCGGTCATCGTGACCGACTGCCAAGGCGTGTATGGGGTATTGACCAACGCTTTGAGCGCAGGCAACCGTCGGCCGACCTTGCGAGGACGGCCCATCTGTTTGGGGCGACGTACGGGTGGGGGGTCATAACGTTCGGTATCCAACCGCAGGCGGGTGACGACATGAACGGGATTGGGCATCTGAGCCAAAGCAGAGAGAAATTCGAAGGCCGCAAAGCTGCTATCGCTCACCAAAACAATTGAGCGCTCTGGCACCCAGCGACGAACTTGATAGAGCATTTGTCTCCCCCAATCCGTCAATCATTCATCAATTCCATTGGCAGTAAGCTTCTTACGACACTTCTATATCTGCCTGCTGCTTTCCTGATTGCCTCAAATAGACTTAATCGGAAATTAGGGAATTCGTTAGAATAAGTATCGAGTCGAAGGAGTAATCGGTGACTTGATGAGAATGCAGTACGCTGAGCTGAAAAATAAGCCTCGCACGCTTCGAAGCTTGAC
>JBNPEG010000119.1:0-12370 GCA_051117555.1 Elainellaceae cyanobacterium
CCGTCATGCACAAACTCATCCGAATCATATACGGTGTCTTGTCTTCAGGGGAAAAATTTGACTCGGCTAAATTAGTCCCACACAACACTTGACCTACAGTGGCCTAAACAGTATCTACACAGGTCTCTACAGCACAATCAAACCGCGACGTTGTTTCTTCCTCAAACGATAGGAATATGGTCTAACACCCTCTAACATCCCTCTTTACGAGTCTGAATCGGGTCTCTAGAAGATCCTAATCGGCTAGCTCTGGGGTATCAGTATCCTCGGCTGGCTCTGGGGTGTCAGTATTCTCAGACGACGAATCAGTTTCGTCTAACGTCGTGTCAATTTTATCGTCCGATTCGCCCATAATTTCCCGGACTCGCTCTTGAATTTCTAGATGTCGCTCGATACCCTCAAACGCGTAGCGATCGTATCCATTTTGCTCAATTAAGGTGTCAAGATTGCGAATCCGCTCAGGGGTATCTGGATGAGTGGAAAGGGGCTCAAACGTGGAGCCCCCATTTTCTTCGTATAGGGTTTGGGTGAGTCGCAGCAAGCCATCGGCAGCATAGCGAGAATTGGCTAAGAGTTGAGTACCCAGTGCGTCCGCTTGACGTTCCATCCCCCGGCTGTAGCGCAACACAGCGAGGTTGGCTGCAAAACCTCCGTAGGGAATGAACTGCAACACGTTCGCCGTAAGGTTGCCCCCGGTCATTAACTGAAAGCCGTGAGACAGCACCGCATGAGAAATTTCGTGGGCAAGCAGACCTGCCAATTCTGCCCCGGTTTCAGTTTCAAGAATCGCGCCTGCATTCACAAACACCTTTCCCCCTGGCAGAGCAAAGGCGTTGATGTCTTCATCATCGACGACATAAAACTGATAGTTAAATTCATCCCGCCCAGCCAGTTGAGCAATTTCGTTGCCGATGTCTCTGACGTATGACCGCACTTCGTCATCTCGAATCATATCGAGTTCTTGAATCGCTCGATTGGCAATGCTTTCGCCAACGGCTGTCTCGCCTCGCGCCATCGTGATGGTGGTTTCGAGGGCAGCCAGCGGACCGAACGGATTGCCCGTTAGCACAAATCCAGCCGCACCTGCCAACACGTTGCCCACCGTTCGGCGAATCAGGCGACCTCTCATCTGCGACCGAAACCGACCTTCATACTCATCAGCAAGGGCAGAAAACTCAGATGCTTCCGAATCGTCGGCATTGAGCAGGGCATACTGGCGAGCCGCTATCGCCGCTTCTAGCCATTGCTGATTAGCTGCCAAGAGTTCGACTCGCGCCTGCACCACCTGAGGTTCGTCGGGATATAGGCTAGCAGCTCGTTCGAGGGTTGCCAGGGCTTCTTCCGGGCGATCGCTCTCCATCATGTACTGGGCATAGGCGATCTGCCCTGGAATAAATTCGGGATATTCGTCGCTGAGCAGTTCTAGCGGCACTTCGATGCGCGTTTCCAACCCTGTCTCCATGCCCTGCTGAACTTCGCGCCAATAGACTTGCCCGGCTGGAGATAGCTGTTCGGGATCGGTGATCGGCTGAGGACGCTCCTCGATGCCGACTTCCGCCTCGTCATCCGGTGCTTTTGCCTGCCGATAGAGCTGATCCGCTTCAGCGAATGACCCTTGCAAAAATAGGCGATCGCCCTCGATTAGTAAGGTTTGAAATTCAAGGTCGTCAGCTTCGTCGCTGTCAGCGGTTGTCGCGTCGTCTTGTTCATCGTCAGCGCCGAGTTCATCCTCGGTTTCACCGAGATCGTCATCAATCTCGTTAGCTTCGTCTAGGTCGCTATCGGTGTCTCCGAGTGAGTCGTCGATATCGTCTTCGAGGTCAGACTCATCGGGGTCGTCGATGCCTTCAAATTCATCGTCAACTCCATCGAGGCGATCGCGCTCAAGCTCGTCTAGATCGTCCAGATCGTCTTGGACATCCTCCTCCACATCCGCCAGATCGCTGACCTCGACCGGAGCAGTCGGCAAATCATTGACGTCGGTAAGCTGAATTCCTGGATGGACGCTGAATTCGGGGAGCTCATCAATCTGCTCGACAGACTCTGTCCTAGACGGCGTAGCGTGAGCTGAAATTGGAACAGGATTGAAGATCTGAGCCGCTGTATCGCGAGTATCAATCGATTCGGTCGTAGGGTCGAGATTGGCAGACTCCGCCAACGATGGTGCTGCTGGTGTTGCAGATACAGGCAACCACAGCAGACTCAGCGGAATTGCTCCACCCCATGCCATAAAGAGCGATCGCCAGAGGAATTTCATGATGCGCATCTCCAGACGTTGCTACTCGTTAATAAGTCGAGAACAATTTATCAGTTGTTCCTATCATGGATGAATATAGGATAGCGAACCCAGCCAGTAAACCATGAACAAATCAAGCACGAGTTATTTACTCTGGTTAGGAATTTTGTTTGGCATCGGAGGGCTGCATCGGTTCTATAACGGCAAGATCGGCAGTGGAGTCTTTTGGCTATTGACGTGGGGAGCTTTGGAATTGGTCAACTCATCGACTTGATTTTAATTCCAGAGATGGTTGAAGACCACAATGCCCGTCGGCTATTGCGAATGGGTGTTTCTCCGTATGGAACGATGATCGACCCGCGTATTTTGACCACGGCGATCGCCAATCCGAATGAGCCGTCGCTGAAACCCGATCCGCCACCTGCCCCCCCTACGCCTGATCAGCTCATGATTAAGCTGCTACGGGCGGCTCAGGCACGCGATGGCAAGTTATCGGTTACTCAAGGTGTACTCGATACTGAATGCGGATTTGCCGAGGTTGAACAAACCTTAAAAGACATGGTCAAAAGCGGATACGTTACATCCCACAATGACCCAAATACGGGCGTTGTTATGTACGACTTCTTGGAACTTTAACGAGTTGGAACTTTAACGAGTCGGAATTTTACCGACAAACTTGAGTGACCAATCGTCTGAATGGGGCATTGCACTGCGATGTCCCAACCTAGTTCCGTACTAGCCACTTTTGGCTGTTGAGCCGCTGGACGACATAAAACACCATCAGGTCTAAATTGACGCGCCGTTCATCGATCATGAATGACTCTAAGGTGGTTGGCTTTGCCCCGTCATCGGCGATCGCGATAAACTTGGACGCCTTGATGTCGTCGTTTTGGAACGCCAAAATAAATTGCCGCTTGCCGCCGTCCCAATGGCCAATGACCTGCGGATAATCTGAGCCATCATCAATCCAGCCGATGGGGAGTCGCTGGGTTTCAAATTTTAGGTCTAGATCATCAATTCCTTGCTCCGCTAGTGCTTTTTTCACTTCAGGCAAGAAATGCTCAGTAATGAATTCTGGAAACGGCTTGTCTTCTGGCTCAGGCGGTTTTTCTTTCTTTTTCTTTTCGCCCGATTTAGCAGATGCCTTTTTTCCAGATGCAGGGGTCGTTTTTGATTCGTCTGATTTTTTCCCAGATGCAGGGGTCGTTTTTGATTCGTCTGATTTTTTTCCAGATGCAGGAGTAGTTTTTGATGCAGGCGTTGTTTCAGATGCACCTGACTTTTTGTCGTCAGAGGCAGGGGTTGTCTGAGAGGCAGGGGTTGTCTCAGATGCATCTGACTTTTTGCCTTCAGATGCAGGAGTAGTTTGTGATGCAGGCGTTGTTTTAGACGCGTCCGATTCTTTGTTGTTGTTTTCTTCTGCCATTGCTTCGGTAACTCTCGACGCTGGATTAGGATACAGACGGCTCATCAATCTGACGAGCAGGTTGACGATACTGTGTCTATGGTAAAGGGTCATTCTGCCTAAGAACAGGTCTAAGCTGGCAAACTTGTTCTAAAAATTCTAATGTTCTTGATAAGCATTTGCTTAGTCGTAATGATCGAGACTGCATCACGATGGTCGCAATGACCAGAATATAAAGAATGACCCAGTTTTCTCGATTTAACCTACCCTGGAGTCGGCGTTCTGTGCTGCGGGGCATCCAGTCGGCTGTGGTATTCGCTAGCCTGGGAGTAGCGTGTCGCCAATCTGGCTCAGAACTGCCTATGCATGTCTCAACTCAGGAGTCTACCCAACCGCTTGCTGAACGGGCGATCGCCTTTTTGCAAACCCTTGACCCCGATCAGCGACGTCGAGCCGTGTTCTCATTTGACGCGGCAGAACGATTTAACTGGCATTATGTGCCGCGATCGCGCGAAGGAATTGCGTTTAAAGAGATGACGGCAGAGCAGCGTTCGGCGGCGGAAGCGCTGTTGAAATTTGCGTTGAGCGATGTCGGCTATCAAAAGGCGCAGAATATCTTTACGCTTGAATCTGTGTTGCGTCAGCTTGGGGGAAGCGCACAATTTCGAGATCCTGATCAGTATGCGTTTACAATCTTTGGTGACCCAAATGCGCCTCCATGGGGATGGCGTATCGAAGGGCACCATTTGTCGTTGAATTTCACGATCGCAGCGTCTGATCTCGTGGCAGTGACGCCCGCATTTTTTGGAGCGAATCCGGCGCGCGTCACGATTCCTCCTCATGAGGGGCTACGCACCCTCGCTAGAGAACAAGACCTCGCCTTTGAACTCGTTCGACACTTAACCGACACGCAACAGGCTCAAGCCGTGTTAGCCGACCAGTCGTTTGGCGATATTCTCACAGGGCCGATCCGCTCCCAGACGCTTGAACGCCCGGCAGGTCTGCCTCTGAGTGACCTCGATGAGGGGCGACGCACCCTCGCCATGCAGCTAATCGAAGACTATGTGCGCACTATGAGGGGCGACTATGCCGATGCCCAGCTTCAGCGAATTGCCGATGCAGGGCGCGATCGCATTCATTTTGCGTGGGCAGGTAGCCTCACCCCCGGACAGCCCCACTACTATCGCCTTCATGGCCCTGTGTTGCTGATCGAGTATGACAATACTCAAAACAACGCCAACCACATCCACACCGTCATGCGCGACCCGACCGATGATTTCGGAGAAGACACGCTCCGAGCCCATTATGAGCACGGTGGTCATCAAGTCGAAGGATAAACATTCATGTCAATGTTCGATTTTGGATTTTAGATTTTAGATTTTGGATTGACGGCCACCAGCCTTGCTGGGGTTCTAGCCTGTTCATTGGTAGCCTTACTTCGAAGAATTGGGATTAGCAATCACCGCATGCTGGCGTTTTGCAATTGCTGGAGGTCATTGAGAGCGTTTAAGTTTTCGTGTAAGTGCGCCCCGTCCTCGGTCGCGTGTTCCTTGTAGGGTCGCCAAGACGTTATGCTCCGCATTGCCAAGGGCAAACACACTTAGTTACACAAAATTCGTAACACTCTCGGTCATTTAGCGATCGCGGCTTTTCCCGCTGCCTCTTTAATCGGCTCCAATAATCCCAACGGCAGTCGAAACTGGTTAAGCGAGTTGCCGGGGCGATCGCCATCGGTAGCGCTCGGCCCGTGATAGTCGCTGCCCCCCGTCTTGAATAAGCCATAGTGGGCACACCACTGACTGAGCTGCACGATTTGAGAGGGGTTGTGATTGGGATGGTAGACTTCGATGCCCATCACGCCTGCCTCAACCATTTCGGGTAACACGTCCTCGACTGCTCCTCCGCGAAACAGGTAGGGATGTGCCCAGACGGGGATTGCACCAGCCGAGCGCAGCAGGTCAATACCCTCTGTGATGGAAAATTTCTCATAGTGAACATAGGCGGGTTTGTCGTCGCCCAGGAACCGCTCGAAGGCTTCTTGCGATGTTTTTACATATCCGGCTCGCACCAGTGCAGCGGCGACATGGGGGCGTCCGGGAGCCATGTTGCTGGCAAGTTGAGGCAACTCAATGGGATAGCCCATTTCACCCAGCTTGGCAACCATGCGCTGGGCGCGTCGTTTGCGTCCTGCTAGGCGTTCAGATAAGGGCGGATTGAGCGCATCTCGGTTTGGATAAAATCCCAAAATATGAAGCGATCGCCCGTTGTGCACCGTACTAAGTTCTAGTCCGGGCACAATTTCGATGTCATACTCTGTTGCAGTGGCGATCGCCTCGTCCCAACCCGCAATCGTGTCATGGTCTGTAATTGCCAATGCGCGCACTCCGGCTTGCGCTGCAACATCGACTAATTCACAAGGCGTAAGCGTGCCATCTGAGTATGTGGTGTGGCAGTGAAGTTCTAGCATCCAATTCTGGCAAAGTTTTGTGAATAAAATGGGCTGTTCAGACGCGAATTCCTATGCCGTCATCATAACAATCTCCCAATTTGAAGCGAATTTGGTATCACAGTGAGCAATTTAGGGAACAATCCTGCTAAAAACCTTGCCAAAAGCCGAAAATAACTCCCAACCTTTTGATCGTCTGCCCTATAATGCGTCTGAGTCTTTCAGATAACCCCCATGAACAAAAGCGAACTTGTTGCGGCGATCGCCGCAAAATCTCAAACCACCCAGAAGGCAGCAGATGCTGTTCTCTCAGCAACCCTAGAAGCCATTATGGACGCTGTCAGCAATGGCGATAAGGTGACGTTAGTTGGTTTTGGCACCTTCGAGGCTCGCAAGCGGCAAGCCCGCGAAGGTAGAAACCCCAGTACCGGAGAGCCCATTCATATTCCTGAAACGACCGTTCCAGCCTTTAGTGCCGGAAAAATGTTCAAGGAAAAAGTCGCCTCCAAATAAAGCGGATCTAGCCATCATCGAGCTGATCTGATTTATTCTCCTGCCGAGTCCGCAAGCCATTGCTGGACTCCTTCCTGGTCTGAAAACACAGTAGGGGCGTTTATCCAAGCGCCCAATGCAAAGACAGACAATAGTCCAACCTTGCACTGGGCGAGCGACGTGCTCAACAGGAGCCCTTGCGCAACACGGATGCTGCACCCCTGCGGCTAGAAATTCTTAATTTCTGCCCACGTGTTGCAACTATTCAGCAGCCGATCGCGCGTCTTCAACCCAGCTATCAAACTGGTCTTGGTTCTCCGAGATCCATTCTTCAGCGTGACGGCGGATATCTTCAGGGGTATCTTCTCCATCGCGCATCAGTTGATTTTGAGCGTTGATATCCTCAATGGGGATTGTAACTAGCTCAAAAAGCCGATTGGCTGCCGGATTGTCAGCAATAAACTGATCGTTGGTCAAAATACGAATTTGATCAACTGCGAATCCAAGATTTTTACCGTCAACAGTCGTAGCCTCTTCAGAAACATCACCCTGTTCTTTGGGCAGGTCAGTATACGGTACTTCAAGCCACCGGACATCTTCGCCAGGTTCGAGTACGCTGCTTACCCAAAGCGGTGTCCACGTGTAATAGAGAATCGGTTCGCCCTGTTCGTAGCGAGTGATGGTATCTGCCATTATGGCAAAGTACTGTCCTTGGTCATGCTGGACGGTATCTTGCAGATTGTAGGCATCAAGGTGGTGTTCGATCACCAGCTCACATCCCCACCCGGGGTTGCAGCCCGTTAGATTTGCTTGCCCATCGCCATCGGTGTCAAACAGTTCTGCAATCTTTGGATCTTGAAGCTGATCGAGCGTGGTGATGTCATATTCTTCGGCGGTTGCTTGGTCAATGGAATAGCCCTGCAACGCATCGGCCACAATCACGCCTTTGCGTTCGAGCTGCTCGTCACCGCCGCTATTTTCAAAAAAGTCATTGTGCAATTGTTCCCAATGCACGGCTGTGTAGTCGATACCGCCATTCGCCAAGTCAACGTGCATGGTGGCATATTCAATTTCTTTACCGTCTTCAACCGTGTAACCAAGCTGCTCTAACCCGATGTTTACAATTTCGGTTTGAAACATCTCTTCTAACACGCTGAAGGCCGGAGTAACGGTGGCTCCTTCACCAGGCATGGCTTGAGTCGTTTGTTCGGCTTCAGTGTCAGGAGCAGTCGCTTCTGGGGTGGGTGATCCACAGGCAGAAAGCCCTGCTAAACCAAGCGTTAGAGCAGTTACAGACGCAATGTGCTTAATGTTAAGTGTCATGATATTTCGTTCCATGTCTTTAATTCGTCAATTTTTCGATACGTCGATTTAAAGCATCGTTTGATAAACTCTGATTCGTGATTGACCTCATCAGCACTCAAACTTATTGGGCAGCAGCCTTTCGAGATTTCAGCCATTGCATCAATAATCCTAAAGGTCCGCGTTCGTCCCAGGCGGGTCTTTCTTGGGGAGGTTTGCCGATCGCATGGGTAATACGATCGAGCACGATCGCCATTAATACGATGCCAATGCCGCCAACGGCAGCCAACCCGACATCGAGCCGTCCGATGCCTCGATTTACCATTTGCCCCAATCCCTCGACCGCAATCAACGAGGCAATCACCACCATCGACAGCGCCAGCATAATCGACTGGTTGACCCCGGCTAAAATTGTGGGCATTGCCAAAGGGACTTGCGCTTCCAATAGCACCTGCCGAGGCGTTGAGCCAAATGCTAGAGCCGCCTCGACCACCTCCCCTGATACTTGTCGAATCCCAATATTGGTCAGACGAATTAAGGGAGGAACCGCAAAAATAAATGTCACGATTACGCCTGGAACTTTCCCTGTCCCGAATAGCATCACCACCGGAACGAGATAGACAAAGGCAGGCAGCGTCTGCATCGCATCCAGCAAGGGACGAATAATTTGCTCAAATCGCTGACTACGAGCAGCCCAAATGCCCAGTGGAATCCCTATTATTGTGCAAAGCACCACAGCCGTCATCACGAGAGCCAGGGTAATCATTGACTCGCGCCACGCGCCCATTAACCCGGTGATAAACATGGCGACTACGCTAAAAACAGCAATTCTGCGACTTGCGAGTTGCCATGCGAGCAGACCCAAGACAATGAGAAACACAATTGGCGGAATCGCCAAAAAGAAGTCTTCAATGCCTTGAAGGATTTGGGCAATAGGCCAACGAATCAGTTGAAAAATCCAGCGAAAGTTATCAACAATCCAGCGAACGGCGGTTTCAATCCAGGCACCGATTGGAATCAGCTCAACTGACTCGCCATCTAAAAACCAAGCATTAAAATTTGAAATCCAGGTATCCATGATGTAGATGAATTTGGAGAACTCGAATCCAAAATGGGATTAAAATCGGAAATCGCAACCAATTTACCGTAGCGGCGCTAGAGTCACCCCTAACTTATACCGCAATCTGTGGCTGGGGCTGAAGGGGCGTTTCGTTGGAGGGTTGACTCAGGCGGCCAATGCTAGCAAAGATATCGGACTGTTCCACTACGCCCTTAAACGTGCCGTCATGCCCGACGACCGCAAGCGGAATGCCCATCTGACAAAGATGGCAGATTTCTTCCAGGCTGGTTGTCGCGTCGACTTGGGGAAAATCAGTTTGCATGACGCGAGTGACATCTTCTTCATCCTGCTCAATTGCCTGCTGGAGTCGAGATTCATCAATGAGTCCAACGGGTTTGCCCAACCGATCAACGACGTAGATTTTGTCTCGCTGGTGAACCCGGATTTGCTCGAGTGCAGCTTTGACAGAATCACGCCCCAAAATCACAGGTACCGTTTTGCGAGTGATAGATCCGACCTTAAGCACCTGTGCTCGATTGACATCTTGAGTAAAGTCGCGGATATAGTCATCGGCAGGGTTGGTGATTAGTTCTTCTGGAGTCCCAATCTGAACGACATACCCGTCTTTCATAATGGCGACGCGATCGCCAATTTTGAGAGCTTCTTGAATGTCGTGACTGATGAACACAATCGTTTTTTGGAGCTCATTTTGCAGACGAATCAGCTCATCTTGCATTCCCCGGCGAATCAGAGGATCGAGTGCTCCAAAGGCTTCATCCATCAACAAAATGGGGGCATCAGTTGCCAAGGCGCGAGCTAATCCCACCCGCTGTTGCATCCCTCCGCTTAAGGAAGACGGAGTATAGTCTGCCCACTTTCGCAGACCTACGACTTCGAGCGTGTTGAGAGCTTTCTCGCGACGTTCATCGTGAGGAACGCCCTGCACCTTAAGACCGTACTCCACATTTTCAGCAACAGACTTGTGAGGAAATAGCCCAAATCTTTGAAACACCATTGCAATCTTTGAGCGCCGAATTTCTCGCAGTCGCGCTTCAGAGACGTGGGCGATGTCTTCCTCATCGACAAAGATATGCCCACTCGTCGGCTCGATCAACCGATTGACGCACCGCACCAGCGTGGACTTGCCCGAACCGGACAATCCCATGATTACGAATAGCTCGCCTTCATTGACTGAAAACGAAACGTCGGCAACCCCTAACACATGTCCGGTTTCCTGAAGAATAACGTCTCGTGATTTGCCTTCCCGAAATAGCGTCAGTACTTGACGTGGATGATTCCCATAGATTTTGATGAGATTCTCGATTCGAATTTTGGGTTGCGAGTCGGGCATTTGAAGCTCCAGACAATGTTCAACAACACTCTCTCTGTTGCAAAGAGAATGCGATCGCCAAAATAGCAGTCAATTGAGAGAATTTTTATTTCGATTGAGCATTCATACAATTATCTAGAATAAAAGCTCAACGGACTGGGTAAACTGTGTCACCCAAAGCAAGCAAACACTAAAAAATCGAAACGATTGAAGCTAATTTAAATGACGCTATATCGTTTCCATCCGCTGTTTCGATCAGCAGTTTAGAAGCTTCTATCTGCGATTTTGGGCACTCAAATTTACAGGCGATCACATGAGAACGCATCCTCGGCGCACCGGGATGCTCTTTCTCTCTGCACCAATTCTACCGTAGTTTCTATCGCTAAGTATAGGTCTTGAGGGGGAGCTTGTTTTCATCGCAAATCGTCAGTTTGCCGTCACAGAATAGGAGTGTTTGAAAGTCAGGAGTTTCTTAAACACGGGCCTCATCCTCCGGCTTTTTCTGAATAAATAGTTGACTGATCAAATACACTAAAGTACTTGCAAGCATGCCGGGTAGCACTTCGTATATATCTCCAGAAAGGTGCAGCCCAACTCGCCATATCAGGGCAGTCGCAATGCCCGCCATCATCATGGCGATCGCCACTTTGGGATTAACGGGTAATTGAAACACGCGAACCACCATCAAGGGGCCTAGACTTGCCGCTAATGCTGCCCACGAAAATGTCACCATCACAAACACATTGTCGGTACTCAGGAGAGCAATTACGAGAATGATCGCTGCTGTTGCTAGCGTCCCCACCTTGGCAAGCGTATATGACTTCGACGCTTGAGGAAAAATGTCTTGGGTCAGCGCGGCTGAGCAGGATAGGAGTTGAGCGTCTGCGGTTGAAATCGTAGCAGAGAATAGACCCACCAGAACTAACCCCACCAGGAACGCCGGCAATAGCGTAGCGGCAAGTTCAGGTAATGCCAGTTCAACGTCTCCTCCGGCTCCGAGTTCGGGCAGCAAGACTCTAGAGGTTAACCCTACAATCGTTGCGGCAATTGAGAATAGAGCGTTAAACAGGACGTAGACGTTTCGGGCATCGCCCACCCGTTCGGCGGATTCGATCGCCATGGCTCTGACCATGATATGCGGCTGACCCACGACTCCAAATCCGGCGATCGTCCACGCCAGCACAAACGGCACGACTCCGAACTTCAGATCAGGTGGAAAAAGCCCAGTCAGAGACGGATCGATGGTATTAAGCTGACTCCATAGTTCACTCAGCCCGCCACTGGAAACAATTGCAACAACCGACAGCAAGAGCATGGAGCCCATCATCAAAATCGACTGCACCGAGCCAACCCAGATCGATGCGCGAATTCCTCCAGATACACAGTAAATCGTGACAATCACTGCGCCAAAGATAACGCCAATCGACGAATCCCAATTGAATAGAACCGTCAAAGCTTTGCTTCCAGCTTGTAACTGTGCGGCTGCATAGGAGCCCAAGAAGGACAGCGTGACTAGCGCAGCCGTAATAGTAATCCACCGCCCACCCTGCATTTTTTGCCCCAGGAATGCCGGAATAGTCTCAGAGTCAGTTTTTTCTGAAACGTCTCGCAACCGACGATGCACCGACAGCCATGCGAGACCATCACCGACGATGTAGCCAATCGTTAGCCAGATGGCAGACAGTCCAAATTGATAGGTAAACCCAATCAAGCCGATAAACATAAAACCGCTATTTCCGGTTGCGACGGCAGATAGCGCAGTTAACCACGGGCTGACTCCTCGACTCGCGAGCAGGTAGTCTTCCGTAGTACTTTTTTTGCGAGTGCCAGAATAGATTCCAACTCCGACGAATAATGCGATGAATGTTAGGAAAGTAATTGAAATGGGTACTTGGTCTGTCATGCCATAAGCTTTCGTGGGCACTCTGTCCGCAGAGCGCTTTATATTTCTTCATGGTATCAGGTGATACTACCGATCTGTTAGGAGTGGTTTTCACCGCCATGATGTCGGCGGAAGGCAGAAGGCAGAAGTAGGGTGCTGTATAGCCTTTCAGGCATGGCTACGCTAAAGCGCTAGCTAACGCACCGTTGTGACAGTG
>JBNPEG010000119.1:12470-14174 GCA_051117555.1 Elainellaceae cyanobacterium
GGCGGAAGGCGGAAGGCGGAAGAAGGCGGAAGGTAGAGGGCGGACGGCTATTGGCGAAGCATTGCGTAGCAAAAGCTAGATGCTGAAAGGGATGAGGAATTATTCTCGGATTAGGTGGTTGAGAGATGCCTTCATAATCTCGGTGGTCTGACCAAACACGCTGAATGCTAAGGCTTCTCGGTAAATGCGCTGAGCAGGATGATGGCGATAGTTTGCGGCTCCTCTCGACACAATTACAGCCGCATGGGCACAACGCGCCGCCATGTCGACAGACCATCCTCTCAGTCGCAGGCGATCGCCCTCTAGGGTAGCCAGTGTCTGTTCGGGTTGGTCAGTTGGGTGTTTAAGACCGCAGTGAGCTTGATAGATGGCATCTCGGCAGTGCAGCAATTCACGATTAAGCGTCTCCCATGCGGACTGAATACATTCTGAGGACGATAGCTGATAGGCTCGTTCAACGACATCCAGCCCAGCCCTTGCGCATCCTAGAGCAAAAAAGCTGTGATTGAGAATGCCCCGGCGATCGCTTTTTTTAATCCAATCGGCGGGTTTAATAAATACGACCTGCGAGTTGGGTAAGACCCAGTTTGTCAGCCGTGCTTTCACCGTGTTGGTGGACTCCATCGCCGCCAAGCACATCGGCTCGCTAAAGGCGATCGCTCCTCCATCATCTTGTGTCGTATCTTGAAACGGCACGACACCAAAAAGAGCGCGCCCATCCGGTAAGGTGGCTCCTAAAATAAATGCCTGAAACATGCCAAACCCGGTGACCCACGGTACTTCGCCATTAATTTGATAGCCTGCCTCAATCGGCACTGCCTGCACGGGAGGCGTGCCGCTTCGCCGTAACTGTGAAAATCCAACGCCGAGCAAAGTCTGTCCTTGACTCGCACCCGAAAGATACGCCTGTTTCAAGGGCTCATTTGCACTTTGAGCTAGCTTGGCAACCGCACTCTGATGTTGAGTTTGCAGAAATGCGAGTGCGCCAGAATGCCGTGAAACCAGTTCTTGGAATTCATAGAATGTCTGGGCATCCACGTCTAAACCGTGCCACCCCGCCGGAATTTTTAAGCCGAGCAACGAGCGATCGCCCAACCCCTTCAAGGCATTCAACAATGCGTGTGGATGGTGATCAATGTCGGTTGCATAGGGTGCAACTGATTCACGTAGGTACGAGGTCGCTTGAGCCAGCAGTTGAGATGCGTCCATGTGCAAACAAAATCTAAATGTTAGGGACGTGCTTGACAGGCATTCTGACTATTTTCCGATCGTTTTCTTAGTGTATTCAGAATGGCGATCGCCAGCACCCGCATCCGATCAAATTATTTTGACTGCCGAATAAAATTGTTTGTTAAGAACATTATCAGTTGAATTTGATGTGTATGTTTTTGGGGTGTGAATCGGCTCTGCTCTTAGTTGAGTCGTCGGACGGCCTTGCCCGTGGCTTTTGGTTTCCATTTGGTGATTTTTGACTGGCATTCGGTTAGCGAGTGAATTGTCTCAGACATCTTGATGCAACTGCTTGATGCAACTGTTTGTAACCGTTTGGGCACTGAGTTGATAGAGCGTGGTGATTATCTTGCCTGCTCTTCCATGTCGATTCAGTTTACTCACTAGCTGTAAGACCCAATTTAGTAGCTGATCGAATCGGCTCATCTAAATGGTTTTTTCAAAGCTATCAACACGTGACTGCTAGGGCTTAGT
>JBNPEG010000196.1:0-13875 GCA_051117555.1 Elainellaceae cyanobacterium
CTGCATTTCACTTTGATGAAAGCTTTCCTTGGACAACGCAGTTGGTAGCCAGGATCATTGGGGGATATAAACAGCTCAGACCATCACGGATAGAAAGGTTTGCGACTCAAGCAAAGGAGCAGGTGAGACAATCGGTTCAAAGCATTTTGGAATGGGACTTTGAGAGGGTTATCGTCGCTCACGGTAGCATCGTAGAGCACAACGCAAAGCAGCAGTTTAGGGAAGGATATGAGTGGTTTTTAGACTGAGTTTCTTTTGATTCCATTAAAGAACCAAAATCTCTGGCGATCGCGCGTCCTAATTGTACCGTCAGGCATGATCGTATTATGCA
Source organism: Elainellaceae cyanobacterium (assembly GCA_051117555.1). Taxonomy (GTDB): domain Bacteria; phylum Cyanobacteriota; class Cyanobacteriia; order CAZCXK01; family CAZCXK01; genus DBGGTD01. The sequence goes on from JBNPEG010000196.1 coordinate 332, forward strand.
ATTTAGCGCCGTATAGCTGAAATTCGTCCACGACTGCATCTGTTAGATTGGCATCTCGCAAATTGCTTTGTAATAAATGAGCCCCCTGCAGATCCGCCCCTTGCAGATCTGCATTTCGCAAATTGCTTTGCCATAAATTTGCCGATTGCAAGTTGGCATTTTTGAGATTAGAAGACTGTAGGTTCGCTGATGATAGGTTACTCCGCTGCAAATTACAAGAAGCCAGATTAGCCTCTTCTAGATTAGCTTTCCACAGCATTGCCTTATACAGATTTGCATTCTGGAGATTAGTGCTTTGCAGAACAGCTCGCTTTAATCTAGCACCTTGCAAATTAGCTGATCTCAAGTTGCATCCATATAGGTCGGCGTCATTAAGTTGTGCATTTTGCAACTCAATCTTTGCTAGATCTGTTCCAATTAGATCAATTCGCTCAAGTGAAGCACTGTATCTGTTCAAGCTTTCGAGTGCGCGAATTCGTGCATAGCTAGTTTCTACGTTTGCTGCTGCCGCTCGATCGATGACCTGCCATGCCTCATAGTGATTCTTTTCGATGCGATCGCGTGTTTCTTTGAAATAAATCACAATGGCGGTGATGACAGCAATTGATTCGGCTCTATCGAAGATCAAAGTGATGATGATACGTGACGATACTTCTTTCTCCGAGCTCCCCCAGATTGCTAAGATTGCCAGACTTAGCGTAGTTGCTATTCCAACAGCCCATGTAGGAACCGTATGAAAACCGTTTATTAATGAATATCCAAAACCTGTGATTTTAGCAAACGCATATCTGAGGCGATACTTCATGCGTTCCTGTATTCTCTTGCTGTGTTTCATTTTATTTCAATTAAGCAATCCGTGAACGTCTCATATTTCGTTCATCGCTATAGCCTTACGCTCTCACATTAGGTCATTGAATGCGTATAAAACCCCGCGTGAACCCGACCCCGTAGGCTAAAAGGTTTAGCTACATTTCAACTCTCCAAAAATTATCTTTCATCGGCTCGATTCAAAGATAGTTTCAAGACTATTTCAACGTCAGAGCGATTATCGGTCAGATTTGTTAGAGTAAAAGCCTTCTGAATCGGTTGCCCGTTTAGAGAATCTAAGAAAATTGGTACATTTTGTGGTGTTTGCTGAGTCATGATAAGAGTATCCAGACCATGCAATTGCATGGTCTGGATAGGATGCAAAGCCACATAGGGTAGCAATATAACACTGTAATGTGCGGTAGAATCAACCCAAGCCTCTGAATCTAGAATGACAGGAGGAGAAGTTGACATCAGCAATTTGCACCGTTGCCGCTTAGAAAATGCCTCGAGGATAGACTGCCTCTGCTTAATGAGCACCTCATATCCTGTCGTTAAAAGTTTGCTACATAGCGCAGTCATGAGCGCTTGTACCAAGATACGAGAGAAATCCATTGACTACTCCTTCAAATTTGGCAACCCACTAATTTGCTGTAAAAGGAGATCCCGAAATTCATACTGCCAAGTTTTGAGAGCTTTTGAGCAAACACAAACTTTCATATTAAGTCTCTATCCTGTCAGAGTTGCTGTTATCTGGTTTTAACGGCAACTCCGACTAATCCAGCAATTACAAGATAAACAACAGTAAGACAACTAGCACGAGAGTGGTGATCACTTGTAATGGTCCGGCGTCATCAGTAATATCGCGTCGCCAACTGCAATTTAAGCAGACATAGCGGCTATCGCCTTGGATAACGATTGTGTGTTTTCCACATCGCGGACATTCTAAATGATGAGGATGTTGGGGATGGGATGGTTCTAATTGAGACATCATAGACAATCCTCCTCCCAATTTTTATTGCCGAAGTGAATGCTTGCTCTACTCAGAGCAATAGAACTAGCCAACCTTTGCTGGATCTTTACATTGACGTGCCAAAAGTATGGAATAGAGTTAAAAACAATTGAACCGTTTTGCGGTAAGCTCTTGAATGTCATAGGGGTTAAACCTCTATTGATTACAACACCCAGGGAACCCTGCATATGCCGACGCCGGTTTCCCTGGTTTTATCTTGATATAGTTCAGTCGTTCTGCGAAGTGAAGGTATGGGCTGACTATAAAGCTAAAGCATAGTTAATCCTGGTGCGTTTGCACCCAAGATTTTCGTATTAAGTAACACAAAAATGAGGACAATCATAATCTTTTGTGTTCTAAATCACCAAGCAGTCCGGAGATATATGGGAATTTAGCAACGAGAGAATTTGATCTGCCTGAGGGGAAATTTCCCCAAAATCGAAAAGAGTTTTATCTGGTTGCTATGCCTCATTCTAATCCCGCAGACAATCAGCGCATTTATCACCTATATCATTATTTATTTGCCTGCCTTGCAATGAAACAGAAGGCGGATGGCAAGCCAAATTACACCGCTATCAGTACGCGACTTGGCGACAACAAAGACCTTCGCAAAACCATCAGCAGACTGCTTCAAGAAGAAAGAACCGGTCAATCAGAGATTGCAGATGCAGACATCATTAAAGGGAGCAACGTCACCACTGGGGATATAGTGGCAATGCTCATCAAATTGCGTCAACGTTTGCAAAGTGACTATCAGCAGCATGACGAACCTTACACTAGAGTTCTAACGTTAGAAGATATCCTCACAGTTTTGTACGGGCTCATTGAATTAACTCCTGAGGAACGCCAAGAACTTGGTATATCAGTCGGTGATGGATTGACACTATTACAACGAGCACTATTGATTCTACAGACAATCGGTGGGCTAGAAAATTACGAAATGATTTTCCGCGTATATAAGTCAGCTGTAGGGTTGGATTGCACTCGTGCTGAACCTGTATTGCAAGACCTTGAACAAGTTGACGAGTTAATTGTTAAGACGGTTGAAACGGCGATGAGCTATTTGCCTGACCGTCAAAAATATAGTCGCGATCGCCAATCTTTCCCAGGGCGGGAGGAAACTGTCCTCGAACTCACTCAAAAGGCCCAACGGGAAATTCGTCGTTTATTGGCGCGGAGTGGGAATCAGCAGAGCCCTGTGACTGGTAATACAGTCGTTAATTCATATATCCGCCATTACTTTCAGCCTGCATTTGTCTCAAAGCTGGCTCAAACTGTTGTTGCCAATGAACGCTTAACAGATCAATATCCCGTATATCTGAAGCGAATTACTATTGAAGCCTGCGGGCCGCTTCCATTTGCGGATAAAGAACTTGGCATTTTGCAAGTTGATGGACCTTATCCTGCCTTATTACATCCAGCCCTTAAGCGCCTTGATCAAGAAATTTACATCGAAACATCAGGAGTACTTCCCGGACCTGGTGATTATGAATTGGCTTCACAAGAAGCAATGAGAGTGACTGCTGAATTTTACGTCAAGGTGCCGGAAGATTATCAATCTGTGGTTGAGCGAGTATTCCTTAAAATTGCGAGTGGTAATCGACGGCGAATTGATTTTTCTCTAAGCAGTACCGGAATCGGAGGAGCGCTTTCACATGTTATTAAGGTGATTAATACGGCACTATTGGCTGATATTGCGTGTATTAGCAATTACTTTCCAATTGCGCATGATGTAACCTCTACTCAAGACATCATTCGGGACAATGTTCCTTCGCCTGTATGGGCACATAGTCTTGTAAAACTTTGTCGTAAAGAAACCGTAGGCAGAACCATTCAATCTTGTAGCGACAAGAACTTAAGATCGTATGAGGAGTTTGCTTTTGCAGATCCGATTGGTCATGGCGATTATTGCGGTTTCGATTTCCTGGCATCTCAAGCGCAAGCCGCATTACAAGCTCGTTTACAGGCTGTGCGGAATACTGGTGTGAGCCCTAGCGATTATATTCGCCATCTCTGTCAGCGAACGGAACATCGAATTGCACTCGATGATGCTTGGTCATACTTGCAAGGGTATCCATTTTCTTCGTTAGCAATGATTGGGGTCATTGACCAGGAAATTTTGCGTCCCAATGTGGGCGATCGTCCACTGACCAAAGATGATCCCTATGTTTACTTTGATGCCTGCATATCCGTTATTGAAGCACTATTGGATGAAGGAAGCTACCGGCGCGCTCGCCAATATCTAGAGCGGCTCAGCGTCATTGACACCTTCGTACAGCAAGGATTAACAGTCACACACCAAAGTATAGCTGGCGACCGACCTACATTTGAGGTTTTTTCGGGTACGCTGATTGTTCGATATTTACTTTGTATCGCAAACTATTGCTATATATATGATACCAACAATCGAGACGAGCGGTATCTTCCACCCGGTTGTACCTCTGATATTAATCGAGAGGGTTTAATTCGACGGGCATGGACTGCTCTAGATCAGGCTCAACAACATATTGGAATTAGATTACGAAAATATGTTGTTATCAATGAAATTTCGCAAGGCACATTTTACCCTCACTATTGCCTTCTGGGGCGTATTGCTTTTTTGCGTTCTAAGCTACTGCTTTTCTTTCCACTATTTGTTCCTAAAGATGACCGTTTGCCGACTGACCGCTTTTCTGGTCTTCGACGTACTAACGCTTCGATTCATTGGGGTAGGCTATTTCTCCTGGAAAAAGCTCGCTTGTATGCTGCTGCCAACGGCGATAGTGAGCAATATGCTTGCTATGCCTCGATGCAATGTTGGGCGTATCTCATAGCAGTCCATGCCAGTTTGGACGACTTGACATTGCCGGGGGGCTCTACAGGTAATCGCAACCCTCGTAGCCAAACATTAAGCCGGGAGCAGTGCCTCGACTGGGCAAAGCAGATGAGAAACCATGCCCTGATTAGCTACGCCGATACTGGACGGCGTTGCTACTACCAAATTAAAGAAAAAAGTGGACTTCCTAATGAAAATGATGAATTTGGCCCTTATCGGATCCAGAAAATTCCAGCCATTTATGAAGCAAGAGGGAGTGAGTATGAAGAATTAAGCAGTATGCCCGGTAGTTTTTTGGTATTTGATATGTCACTGCTTGCGGTCAATCCGAACGATTTACCCAAGATCTCACCCAATCATCCGATACAGACCATCTATTTGTTTGGGACTAATGCCTGTTATCTATTTTTTGCGCGAGGCATGTATCTTTTATGCAGTGATGCATCTGAAGAGTTCAAAGATCCCGCTTCTCCCAACACTCCTATTCGGTGGGACTCCAAACTTAAACATGCTACCCGCCTGCTTAATATGTCTTGGGCAATTGCGGAGGAAGGGGGTGAGATTCATAAGCAGGGGCAAGAAGAGATTATTTTTGACATTACTCGTAAACTTGCTATTGATACTCGAGCTAACGAATATACCTCACAGGATATAAATTCAGTTCGCGATCTCTATCCAAGACGCATTACTGAGATTGCTGATCTAGGAAAAGTCTTTTCGGCAGTTTGTATGGTATTGCGACTGCATATAGCTGATTCTGAAGAGCGAGACGAGCTTTTCAAGGATATTCAGACGCTTTTGGATACGTTGCATAGTGCCCATCATCTGACTCGACCCTTGCGTGCCCTTCTGGCTCGACAAAACCGGCATAATGGCCATTTAGAGAATTATCTGAGTCGGGCAAAAGCCGTTATTATTCGGTATATAGAAGTCGCCCGAGATATTCCAGAGAACATCAATCTCAAGGATCATCGAGACAGCCTGCTCAGAGAACTCTTTTCAGCACTATTGGCTTAGTTATGTTTGATTCGCCTTAAATGAGCCTGTCTACACTATTTATATTCGGTCAGAACATACGCAATTCTTAATAGTTTAGCTCTCGACTTCCCAAAAACTTGAGGACATCAGATTGAGAGTTCTATAAGTAGGAAAGCTGAATTAAATATGAGATAGCAGGGTGACTAAGATTGCCTACCATGCCTGCTCCGTTGCGGATTGTTTTAACCCATATTTCGCAGGTTGGCATATGGAAAAGGGTATTTTATCGGATGCACTGAAACGCTTACCATGTAAGCATTTTACAATTTTTTTGATTTGCTATCCTTGACCGCTGAAAACCAGACCAAAACTAGAGTTTAGTTTCAGAGACACATACTAGTCGCGCTTGCCTTTCAGGCTAACGTACTGACGCCGATCACGACTGGAAGCCTATGATACCACTCACGAAAGTAGCCAGGTCGGCACAGAATGGCTCAAATCTGAGATAACTCAAATTCAGTCTAAACCCCTAAACACCCCGTTCTGTATTGAACAATCGCTGAACAGCCTACAGCGTATAGATTTGGGAGGCTAAAGACACGTTGAACAGGTAAACAGTCATGAAAAAGTCACTGCTCATTTTTGTTGTCTTCATCAACTCCATCGCCATAGGCATGAGCGTTTATCTCAGTACTCTTGAGAATCCGACCGACATCCAAAAAGAGCTGAGCACCACAACCAATACCATTGCGATCGCCGGAACCACTACCCTGATTGGGCTATTGGACGACGATCAAAATAAGCCCAATGCGACCTGATATCCAGGTGCGATTAGGCAAAGCCACACTCCGCGATCGCCCCATGCAATATTCCCACGTAATATCTAGATCTCTCGTAATAGAACGACCCTCCTCGATCCATACGCGACCTTTTCAATTCCAGCAGCACATTGCAGCACATTGCAGCACATTACTGATACATGGCGTGCTGTTATCAAATAACACCAAGTGGGAATCGAATAACACCAAGTGGGAATCGAATAACACCAAGTGGGAATCGAATAACACCAAGTGGGAATCGAATAACACCAAGTGGGAATCGAATAACACCAAGTGGGAATCGCATAACACACACCGGGAATCGCATAACACACACCGGGAATCGCATAACACACACCGGGAATCGCATAACGTTTACGCAGAACGTAGGGGCGAATCACGATTCGCCCAGCGCAATACCCAGATTGACAAATCCCCCATTTGCATTAGGCATCCCAATCCACCAATCATCCCCCATAGGAGCGATCGCCATCCCCGTAGGGGCGAATCACGATTCGCCCAGCGCAATACCCAGATTGACAAATCCCCCATTTGCATTAGGCATCCCAATCCACCAATCATCCCCCATAGGAGCGATCGCCCTACCGACTGTAAAAATTCAATTAAGCGTCTGACAGACCCATTTGCAGCGTATCTCAGATAAACAGCCAATCGTATTACTCAGTCAAGATCGTTAAAGGTCTGCTAAGGTCTAAATGACCGACAATTATCTAACCTCTCCGAACAACCGTGCTTGAGTATTTACCTCCACTCAATAACCATAATTTGCCCTATCCGGATACCATTCATCCGATTGTGGTTCACTTTGTGATTGCAATGGTTTTGTTTGCAGTCGTGTGCGATTTAATCGGCTATTTCAGCAAAAACACCCGCTTGTATGAAGTGAGCTGGTGGAATCTGACCTTTGCAACGGTATCGATTTTCATCGCCATCATTTTTGGTCAAATTGAAGCTGGGTTGGCAGATCCCTATGCTGCTGCGGTGGGTGACCTAAACCTGCACACCATCATCGGCTGGTCCCTGTCTGGCATCATCGCCGCCATTACAGGCTGGCGCTACATCATCCGCGTTCGCACTCCAGGAACGCTACCTGTATCCTATCTGGGTGTCAATGGCCTGCTAACAGCTATCGTGCTGTTTCAGATTTATCTGGGTGATAAATTGGTTTGGGTCTATGGTCTACATTCTGAACCTGTGGTTGACGCAATTCGTGGAGGGACGCTGTGATCATGACGCCTCTGATTGCCGATGTGGGCGCGAATAACTTGCCCTACACCATTCCCATCCATCCAAATCTGGTTCACCTGACACTCGGGCTGTTTATCGTGGCGATCGCCTTTGATATCGTCGGCGCGCTTTTTCCCTTAGAAAAGCCTGTGTTCAAGTTTCTGGCGATTTCAGCAACCCGCTCCAATCTATTTGATGTGGGGTGGTACAACTTGGTCGCTGCTGCCATCATCACCTTTTTCACGGTCGCAGCCGGATTCTATGAAATGTTGACCGCTCATATTCCTAGCGACGAGACAAGTTCCTGGGGATTGGGCGGAATGGAAACGGCGATTTGGCACGGGTTGGGTGGCGTGCTACTCCTGGCTCTGATTGTTGGTATGACTGTATGGCGAGGGTTTCAGCGCTATGTATGGCGGCAAGATCGCTCGTTGCAAGTGCAGTGGTCATACTTGGCAGCAGGGTTAGTCATTTTTGGGCTGATGTTTGCCCAAGGCACATTGGGCGCCCATCTAGGCGGTGAATTTGGACTACACGTCACCGCAGATCAAATGCTACGAGTTGGAAGTGACCCCAACACACTCTAACTCCATCGCTCAATCATAAATTTCATTTAATCTTAAATAGAACGCTGTAGCCGTTAGCTCTGCACACTAAAAAACACGATCAACGTAGCTATGAAACGACGCAATATCGTGATATTGACCATCCTGGCGATCGCCTATGGCCTGATCAGTCTCTGGGTCGGTCAGCAGGCATACCGCTGGATGCCCCCTGAGGCGTCTGCCGAGGCCGTGCTGATTGACAATCTATTTAGCCTGATGGTCACCGTAGGCACCTTCATCTTCTTGGGCGTCACAGGCACCCTGCTGTTCTCGGTGATTTTCCAGCGGGCGGCGAAGTACGACTACAGCGACGGTCCGCCAGTCGAGGGCAACGTTGTTCTCGAAGTGGTCTGGACAGCGGTACCCTTTGTCGTAGTCGTTTGGATTGGCACCTATAGCTTCCAGATCTATCAGCAGATGGAGATTCTGGGGCCAGGAAAAAACGAATTTTCGATCGTGCCTGCTGCCCAGGCCGCGCCGATACCGGCTGAGATGGCTGAGATGGAGTCGCCTATTGAGGTGCGAGCCAAACAGTGGATCTGGGAATTTTACTACCCGGAGCAGGACGTGCTCAGCACTGAGCTCCACTTGCCGGTCAACCAGCGAGCCAAGCTAGTGCTGACCTCGGAGGATGTGCTCCACGGCTTGTATATTCCCGCCTTCCGCGTTAAGCAGGCTATTATTCCAGGTCGGGAAATCAACTTTGAATTTACTCCGATTCGCGAGGGTCGCTACCGTCTGCGGGACTCCGAACACAGCGGCACCTATTCTGGATCTAACCAAACCAACGTAGTGGTGGAATCGGCAGACGACTACCAGCAATGGTTGGCTTTTGCTGCCTCTCAACCTCGCAAATCTGCAGAAAACCCAGCCTACGACCAGTTCAAACGGGCTCAACAAAATCCAATCAGCTTGGGATGGGAGTCCATAGAACCCGCTCCTGCTCCCATCGTTAACTACGCCAGCTCAGATAAGGACTCCTATGAGTAATGCCTCTTTAGACGCCATCACCCCCGGAAGAGGACAACCCCAACCGGGCGCACCCGACAACTGGCAACGATTTTTCACCTTCAGTACTGACCATAAAGTTATCGGCATTCAGTACATCGTCACCGCCTTCGTTTTTTTCATGCTGGGCGGGCTCCTGGCGATGATTATGCGAGGGGAGTTGATTACCCCTGACGCCGATCTCGTAGACCGCACCGTCTATAACGGACTGTTCACCATGCACGGCACGATCATGCTGTTCATGTGGACCTTTCCCGTACTCAATGGATTTGCGAACTATCTGGTGCCCCTGCAAATCGGGGCGCGGGACATGGCCTTTCCCCGGCTGAATGCCGCCGCGTTTTGGCTGGTGCCCGTCTTCGGCGTGATATTGCTTGCCAGCTTCTTCGTGCCGGGGGGGCCGTCCCAGTCGGGATGGTGGGCTTATCCGCCCCTGAGTCTGCAAAATCCTACCGGTAACCTCATTAATGGCCAGTCTTTGTGGCTGCTGGCGATCGCCCTTTCCGGTGTCTCCTCTATCATGGGCGCAGTGAATATCGTTACCACTATCTTTCGGATGCGGGCTCCCGGCATGGGCTGGTTTCGGATGCCCGCTTACTGCTGGACGGTGCTAGCAGCCCAGATGATTCAGCTATTTGGCCTGCCTGCCCTGACGGCGGGGGCGGTGATGCTGCTGTTTGACCTGACCGTGGGCACTAGCTTTTTCAATCCCGACCTGGGGGGCGACCCGGTGCTGTACCAGCATTTCTTCTGGTTCTACTCCCATCCGGCTGTCTATGTAATCATCCTGCCGGTATTTGGATTCTTCTCAGAAATTTTCCCAGTCTTTGCCCGCAAGCCGCTGTTTGGCTACAAAGTGGTGGTGGTGTCTTCGGTTATTATCACTGCCCTGAGCCTGGTGGTCTGGGTACACCACATGTTCGCTAGCGGCACCCCTGGCTGGATGCGGATGCTGTTTATGTTCTCCACCATGCTGATTTCGGTGCCGACCGGCATCAAGGTGTTCGCCTGGGTGGCGACAATCTGGGGCGGCAAACTGCGGCTAGATACGCCCATGCTGTTCGGCCTTGGCGGATTGGCTATGTGGGTATTTGCCGGGATTACGGGAGTGATGCTAGGGGCCGCGCCGTTTGATATACATGTCAACAACACCTATTTCGTCGTAGCCCACTTCCACTACGTGCTCTTTGGAGCCGTCACCATGGGCATCTTCGCGGCCACTTACCACTGGTTTCCCAAGATGACCGGGCGTATGTACTACGAGGGACTAGGCAAGCTGCACTTTGCTCTCACCTTCATCGGGGCTAACCTCAATTTCTTTCCCATGCATCCTTTGGGGTTGATGGGCATGCCACGACGGGTGGCCTCCTATGATCCGGAGTTCGCCTTTTGGAATGTGATCGCCAGCATCGGTGGCTTTTTGCTAGGGGTTTCGACCCTGCCGTTTATTCTCAATATGCTGAGTTCTTGGGTGCAGGGCAAATCCGCGTCAGACAATCCCTGGCGGGCGATCGGCTTGGAGTGGTTAGTGTCCTCGCCGCCGCCTCATGAGAACTTTGACGAAATTCCGGTGGTGGTGTCGGCTCCCTACGGATACGGCACTGGCGAACCTTTGGTTGCAAGTCCATCTGCTAGTTCATCAGGAGAATGACCCGTGAGCACAGTTAACATTGACCCAGCGGTTAATGCCCATGCCGCCCACGCAGCGGAGCATGAAGAAGAAGACCACCGCATGTTTGGCTTCATCGTGTTTCTACTGTCAGAAACCGTTATTTTTCTGAGCTTTTTTGTCGGCTACATCGTTTACAAAACCAGCGCTGATCCGTGGCTGCCCGCTGGCTTTGAGGGGTTAGAAATTCGAGAACCCCTAATCAATACCATTGTGTTGGTGTCCAGTAGCTTTGTTATCTATGTTGCCGAGCGGTTTTTGCACAAAGAGAATCTCTGGGGCTTTAGAGCCTTCTGGTTGCTGACCATGGCGATGGGTAGCTTCTTCCTCTATGGGCAGGCCGTAGAGTGGATGAGCCTGCCCTTTGGATTTACGTCAGGCTTGTTTGGTGGCACGTTCTACTTGCTAACCGGCTTCCACGGACTGCATGTGCTAACGGGCGTATTGCTACAGGGTATTATGCTGGGGCGATCGCTCATTCCGGGTAACTATGAGGGGGGCGAGTTTGGCGTCGCCGCCACGTCAATCTTCTGGCACTTCGTCGATGTCATTTGGATTGTTTTGTTTCTCTTGATCTACGTATGGCGGTGATTTGCCTGTTTCAATTGCATTCATGATTCCACGGAGAAACCCATGATTATTGACGACCAGCACTACGACATCATCATCGTGGGCACAGGTGCCGGAGGGGGCACTCTAGCTCAGAAGCTGGCTCCCACAGGCAAGCGGATTTTGATTTTGGAACGGGGTGAATCCATGCCTTTGGATGAGCAAAACCGTGCCAATGTAGATGTGTTCAAGAAGGAACGCTATCATGCCCCTGAGCAGTGGTATGACGAAACAGGAGAACCCTTCTCGCCCCAAACCAACTATGCGGTCGGTGGCAATACCAAGATCTATGGGGCAACCCTGATGCGGTTTCGGGAACGTGACTTTGATGCAGTCCCTCACCAGGACGGCGTATCTCCAGAGTGGCCGCTGAAGTACGCCGATTTTGAACCCTACTATACTGCTGCTGAGCAGCTTTATCAGGTGCATGGTGATGCCGAGGCAGATCCCACTGAGCCTCCCCACAGCGCCGACTATCCCTTTCCGGCGATCGCCCATGAGCCGCTGCTTCAGCCGATTGTCGAGACTCTTGGAGGGCAGGGACTGCATCCCACGTCTTTACCCCTCAGCCTCACTCGCCAGGACGACGACCCGACCGGAGATTCTGAAGTCTTTGGCATCAAACCTGCCCTTGCCTGCGAGAATGTCACCTTGATTACAGGGGCAAAGGTGGTCAGCCTGCACACTAATACCTCAGGTCAGGAGATCAAGGGCGTTCAGGCAAAAATTGGCGACCAATATTTTCTGTATACGAGTGATATTGTGGTGCTGGCGTGTGGTGCCATCAATTCCGCAGCGCTACTGCTGGCGTCAGCGAACGAAAAGCATCCCAACGGGCTGGCAAACAGATCTGACCAAGTCGGTCGGAACATGATGAAACACCTCATGACTGACATTGTGCAGCTTACGACCCAAACAAATTCTGGTAAGTTCTCTCGGAGTGTGAGCCTCAACGATTTCTACTGGGGCGATCGCGACTACGCCTACCCAATGGGGCACATTTACAACACGGGTGGGCTGTTGCAAGATGTGATTTTCGCAGAGTCTCCCCCCATTCTGTCAGTCCTAGCTAAAGTGATGCCGGGGGCAGGGCTCAAGCAGCTCGCGACGCGCTCTATCGGCTGGTGGGCACAAACTGAAGTATTGCCTGACCCCAAAAACCGGGTGCGGTTAGAGAAAGGCAAGCTGCGATTAGAATTTACTCCTAACAACACCGAAGCGCACGATCGCCTCATCTATCGCTGGATAGAGGCGTTGCAGGCAGTCGAGAAAAACACGAAGGGTTTCCAGCGCAGTGGGGTTCATCCCAGAGGCGAAGCACCGCTTCAAGTCGTTGCTCACCAGTGTGGCACCTGCCGCATGGGCACCGATCCGGCGACATCGGTATTAGATCTCAACTGCCGCACCCACGACATCGAAAATCTCTATGTAGTAGACAGTAGTTTCTTTCCGTCCTGTAGCAGTATTGGCCCAGCTCTGACCGTAATTGCTAATGCCCTGAGAGTGGGCGATCGCCTCATTGAGCGACTTCACTCGTAGACGGGTTTCAACTCCTGGCTTCAAACCTGTAGCTTAAACCCTGGCAGCACGTCTTCACCAGACAAAATATTGGGCATTTCAACCACCTGAACCGCTTGCCCGGCTCGGTAAATCTCAACCTGCTGGTCTGGAGGGTTAATCAGCCAACCCAAACGCAACCCGCTGGCTACGTATTCAGTCATCTTAGTGCGTAGCTCTGACAGGGATTGCGGTTTGATAGTTCCATTGGAAACAGACGGAGACCGCAACTCGATCACAAAGTCAGGGCAAATGGGTGGAAAGCCGATTCGTTGGTCAGAGGTTAAGACATCCGGCGTTGCTGAATAAGGGTATGAATCTATGCTGGGACAGGCACTTCCCCAAATCTGAGGTAGTGCAGTAGCAAACGGATAGAGTGCTTCAGCATATTCACGCACTTGGAATAGCACAATGTCTT
>JBNPEG010000162.1:0-7245 GCA_051117555.1 Elainellaceae cyanobacterium
GCGATCGCTCCGCAATGCACCTCCGTTGACGGCTCTCCTGACAGACTTGATTCAAGTTCTCTCAGACCAACGAGAAACCAATCTGCCGGATACCCTTGACGGGCAGTTGCGCCGCCTCCTTCACTACCTGCGGCAGCACCGCTGTCTGATCGTATTAGACAACGCCGAAACAATTATGGGGCACGGAAACTGCGGCAGCGCTTACCTGCCAGGATATGAGGGATATGGTCAGCTTTGGCGGTGCTTAGGAGAATCGACCCATCAAAGCGTGGCGGTGATTACCAGTCGAGAAAAGCCCAGTGAAATCGCCATGATGGATGGGAAAGCTCTACCCGTGCGATCGCACCAGTTACGGGGCCTTTCCGCCAAAGATGGACAAGAAATCTTTACCGTCAAAGGCCACTTTTATGGCTCGGATGCTCAGTGGCAGATGCTGGTCAACCACTATGCAGGAAATCCGCTGGCGCTGAAGATCGTAGCGCCCGTGATTCAAGATCTCTTTGACGGAGATATCGCCGGATTTCTAGACTGCTTGCAAGAAGGCACCTCTGTCTTCGGAGATATTCAAGATTTGCTCGATCAGCAAGTCAGCCGACTGTCTGCCCTAGAGCATGACCTATTATATTGGCTGGCGATCGCGCGTCAGCCCACGTCATTATCGCAGCTTCGCACCTATCTTGCCCCACCCGAACCGCTCAGCCGCTTGATTGAGGCGATGAGTGCTCTTGAGCGTCGCTATCTGGTTGAAAAAGTGAATCTCAGTCGACCGGAGCGATCGCAACCTCACTTCACCCTGCAACCTGCCGTCATGGAACATGCCACCGAGCAGTTAATTCGGCAGATAGTAGATGACCTGCATCTGTGGCTCGCCTCCCAGGTCATGCCAAATCAGAGTCACCCCTATGCATCGTTCAATCATGTCCTGCCCCGCCTAAACACCCATGCTCTACTGCAAGCCCAAGCCAAAGACTACATTCGGGAGACGCAAATTCGTCTCATTGTTAAACCCATCGCCCAGCAGTTAGTTAACAAGTGGGGAATGGCCGTTCTTGACGAAAGGTTTCAAACGCTTTTGCAGACGATACGCGAGCGATCGCCTCAACAGGTCGGATATTTAGTAGGCAATGTTGTTAATGTGCTCTGTCAGCTTGGCGTTGATCTCACCGGATGGAACTTGTCTAAGCTATCCATCTGGAATGCCTATTTGCGCGACACTCCTTTGCATCACGTTAATGTTGCAGAGTCAACGTTTGTCCATTCGGTATTCAAAGAAACATTCAGCCAAGTGCTGTCGGTGGCGTTTAGCCCAGATGGAGCCTATCTTGCCACCGGAGATGTGAATCATGAAATTCATATTTGGCACGTCGCGGAAGGTAAACCCTTATTGAGGTGTCGAATCGATGAAGGCTGGATCTGGTCGGTCGCATTCAGCCCAGACGGGAAGCTATTAGCGAGCAGTGCAAACCGGACGGTGAAGCTTTGGGACGTTCATACGGGACGTTGTGTGCGTACGTTTCCAGGCTATAGCGATCGCGTGTTTTCGGTCGCCTTTAGCCCAGACGGGCAGTACCTTGCATCAGGAAGTGAAGACCATCTAGTGCGCGTTTGGGCAATCAAAACAGGCGAACTCTTACATGAGTTTGCCGGACACACCGATGAGGTCAGATCCGTTGCGTTTTCTCCCGATCGCTTTCGGGGTGCGCTCGCCAGTGCCAGCTATGATGGCACTGTGCGCCTCTGGACCATTGAGCAGGGCACCTGCATGCGAGTGCTGAGCGGACATCACGATTGGGTGTGGTCAGTCGCGTTTAGCCCCGATGGTCAAACCCTTGCTAGTGGAGGGAGCGATCGCACCTTGAAGCTTTGGCACGTTAAAACAGGGAACTGCCTACATTCGTTGTCTCATCCCCAGCAAATTCGAGCGGTTGCCTTTAGTCTGGATGGGCGATCAGTTGTTAGTAGCTGTGATGATGGCGTCATTCGCATTTGGGATTACCATACGGGCGACTGTTTGAGAGCGCTGACCGGGCACACCAGTTGGGTTTCGTCATTAGCGATTAATCCTGATAGCCACGCATTAGCAAGCGGTAGCGAAGACCAATCCGTAAAGCTTTGGGACAGTCAAACCGGGCTTTGCCTAAAAACGTTGCAAGGCTACAGCGATGGCGTATGGTCGGTGGTGTTTGATCCCCGAGGAACCCAGTTGGCAAGCGGCAGTCAAGACCGCCTGATTCGCCTGTGGGATTGCCAAACCGGCAAACTCACTCAAACTTTTTATGGGCACACCAGTTGGATTTGGTCAGTCGCATTTAGCCCGATAGATTCGATGTTGGCAAGCGGCAGCGAAGATCGGACGATCTGTCTATGGGATCTCTCCACCGGGCACATTATCCGACAACTAGCCGGCCACCGAGATGCCGTCTTATCTGTCCTATTTTCAGTTGATGGCAAAACCGTAATCAGCAGCAGCCTCGATGGGACGTTGCGGCTCTGGGAAATCAGCACGGGGCAGAATTATCAAATACTCACCGGTCATACCGGAGGGCTATGGTGTGCTGACATCAGCCGCGATGGGCGACTAGTCGTCACGGGAAGCCAAGACCAAACGGTTAAACTTTGGGACTTCGCAACGGGGCAGTGCATAGACACCTTAGTAGACCACCCCAGTTGGATTCGCTGTGTAGCGATTAGCCCCGATCAGCAGATATTGGTAAGCGGTGGCGCAGATGGAGTGATCAACGTTTGGCAGCTTCAACAACGATACTGCCAAACCACTATCCAGGCGCATTCAGGCCCAGTGTTATCCATCGCATTCGCTCCCAACGGCGCAACCTTTATGAGCAGCAGCGCCGACGGGTCTATCAAATGCTGGAGTGCAACGACATTAACCTGCTGCCACATCTTAAATGGGCATCATCGCTGGGTGCGATCGCTCGCCTACAGCCCGGATGGAATGCTGCTTGCGAGTTCGAGCCAAGACGAAACTATCAAACTTTGGGCGTTTGATCATCAGCCCTCAGCATCGCCGCTATCCGTTCGCACCCTCAGAATTCCAAGACCCTATGAAGGCATGAACATCTGTGGCACATCTGGATTAACGCCTGCGCAGATGTCTGCCCTGACGCTACTCGGTGCAGTTGATGATGCCGGTTGATAGTGTGTGAGGATCTGACGCTTACGCAATACTAGCCGCTGCTGCGTCTTTGGATACGCTGTAGTGCCCGGTCTTGCCGCGATACCACTTTCTATTTTTTAGCCCGACTGACAACACGTTTGACAGGCGATCGCGCGCACTTAATCGAGCCTGCTTGGGAATATCATCTACAAAGATGGTATCAATGATGCTAGGTACTTCGACCACATCATTGGGATGTTCTTCGAGTACGGTTAAAACAGCTTGTGGCAACGAGCGATCGCGAAACTCATTGCGCACATAAGGTTGCCAGTCAGTCGATTTCTTGCTGGTGCTTTTAGATTGAGTTTTACTGCTGCTTTTCGAAGTTTTCGTAGATTGACGAGTTGACTCAGACGTAGAGCGTCGGCTGATCGGTTTATTTTGCTTTCCTTTTTGACGTTTAGACGCATCTTGGTCTTTCTCTTTGTCAGAAGGTGCGGGTTGCTCAACTGGAGACTCAGCCGCAAACCCATTATTAGAGGTGAGCGCCTCTAGCGAAATTGACGAAGGAAGGCTTTCACCTGGCGATGCGAACATGTGAATGACTGTTTGCAAGCTCTTTCGCTTTTCCTGAATCGCTTCCAGTTGAGCGGCAAGCATTGCTTCACGAGATGCGAGTTCTGAATCAACATCTAAAAGCTTAGATGACATTGTTTCGGGTGAAGACGTTGCCATAGAGAAACCTCAAAATCCTTGAAATACTTCAACTAATAATTCTAAAGAAACCATAGACTACCATACCAATAAAGTGAAAACACTTCGCAATGATTCGTATCATTCAAAATCATTGACCTGGTGGGGTTAGACACTAGTTCATCAAACCAAACTAAATTAAAAGAATATTCTTCTCTTACATATCGTCCATTGGTCAGAGATTGATTTTCAATAAATAGGTTCCAAAACCTATAACCATCGCAAGCCTCCCTGATTGACTGACAAAACTTACTAGAACCCAGACCATTCAAAGGGTCAGGTAACCTGACCCCTACATTATCCGAAATTCCGTAGGGGCGAGATTTCCTCGCCCAATGCAGAATCTTTTGTCAGTCAATCAGGCAAGCCTCCGACCTGTTTGTCAGTCAATCAGACCGTTATGTTTAATTCAAGCGCATATCGCTATAAATAAAGCCTTCCCACTTCATTGAGGAAGGCTTATTAAAAAAACCGTAAAGTTGACGCTGTTGCATGAAGGGATGATTTGCTACCACGCATTCCCATGGTAAAGGCGAGTCCGCGTAGCGCCTGCGGCATCTAAGGAAACGAGTAGCGTCTCCTTTAGAAGAAACCGCCCTTACGAGCTTCATCCATCAAACCAGTAATGCCGCAGATTGAACGCCCACGGCTGATCCGCTGCCGGATCTATGCTCGTGACGGCAATACCCAACACAAAAGTGGACATAAAATCGTACACGATGCAGAGATGACCAAAATCAGAGAAAGACCATTCATCAGTTCAGGTGTCATTAAACCAACCTCTTCCAAATTTGATTAAACCTATTTGACTAAACCTAAAGAGGCCAACTCGCAGTGAGCTATCATCTCGAAGATGAGGAGAATAAATTGCCCGTAGCGAGCGATCGCCTCACAGAAGATACGTTAACCCAGTGACCTTAACCAGCAGCAACGATACGGTGAAGAGAGATCAAGGTAGTCGTTACTCTTTGTAGATATAGCGATCCTAAATCGCTTGTGAATTGTGTGTGAGCGGTGGGCGGGCGGCGCCCGCCCACCGCTCACACACACTCTAGGATTGCTATACGTCTTGAGTTATTAAAGGATTGCTTGTGGCAAATGATTTGTCGTTGCAAATCCTTACATTTCTATTGTGCTGACTTTGACTAGTTTAATCAGTTAGGAGACCTCTACCTCACGAGTCGTAGTTTCCTCATCTTTTGGGGTGATAAGTAGTAGGAGTGAGCGTTTGAGTTGATTAATTGCGCGTTGCCATCTCACGAGTCACTATCTCACGAGAGGTTTGGCGAAGTACTAACTCTTGAAGCGTTTGGTCAATGGATAGGGTATAAGACACTGACGGATGTGGTTGAAGGGTTGAAAATTCGGGCATCGGTTGCCAGCATCGCCGACAAAACCAGGTGGTTTGATGACCGCGAATATGGCGTAAAAGTCTATCAGAGCAGCAAGGACACGTAGCCATAGGAATTAAGCCTTGTATAAAAAAAGTGTTATTAAACCAGGTCTAGTTCGGGGTCTGAAGCGTTTGTCATACCATTTTGGATTTTAGATTTGGGATTTTGGATTGCGCCTGATGAGGCAACAAGCTGAATCCATCATCGATAGCATCTTTTCCTTATCAATCGGTATCAGAGTAACGATAGGTCTGAACGTGGACTGGTTTGAATGGGTAGAGAATCATTAATTCAATCATTACGATCGAACTAGAATCAACTCTGCTATGACCGTAGAGAAAAGATATGAAGAACTCTTGAAGTTCTTGACATTGATTGCAATAGAGCAATGATTCGCTAACTTTCTACATCTTTTGTAAGCGATCGCTCATTAGTTAGATGTCCATCCTAATAACTCTGATATGTGCGTCGCCAGAGCAAAAGGATCAAATGGCTTGACAATCACCCCAGCCAAGCGGCCAAATTGGCTGAACTGATCCGCATCATGTTGCTGAAAATTGGCGGTCAGAAGAATGACAGGAATATTGAGCGTTTTTGGATTTTCTTGAAGGATTTGAAAAACCTCACTTCCGTTCAAATCGGGCATTGAAATATCAAGCAAAATGGCATCTGGCAGATGACGTTGGGCAAGGTTGACCCCGCTGTGGCCTGAATATGCTGAGACAGCCCGCCATCCGGCAATTTCCTCAAGGCAGATTTGAATAACCTCTTGAATCCCTTCTTCATCATCAATGACCAATATTTGTTTTGATTGCGTCATCAGGCGATCGCCCTGCATCCTCTGTGTTTAACCGGTATAGCCCTGCACACATTCGACGCCCTGACTGAGAACGTGGGGCTATAATCCTTTCAGATTGTATCAAGCCCGTTGATGGGCGAGACCTGACACGGCCTAATTTTGCTCATCCTAATTTCTGAAAACTGTTTTCAATCACGCATCTATCGCGGGGCGATCGCGGCATAATGGCAACCATTGCTCGTAATTGCGATATCCGCCGTGACCCACGCTATTCTTCGCCCGTCAACTCCCCGGCGTAAACCATTCAAACCGGGGCTCTATGCAACCTTCATCCCGCCGCTGATGTGGATGACGGTGCTGTATTTTGTGCCGATTGCCCTACTCATCTCCTATAGTTTTTGGCGACTTGAGGTCTTTGATATTGTCAAAGACTTTAGCCTAGAGAATTTCAAGACTATTGCGACCAATGCGTCGTATCGCACCGTGATTGCGCGAACGGTGGCAACGGCATTGGGAGTCACCTTCATCGATATTGCTATTGCAGTGCCGCTTGGCTACTTTATTGCGCGACAGGGCGATCGCGTTCGTCTAGTGCTGACCATATTGGTGATTTTGCCGCTGTGGTCGAGCTACCTGGTGCGCGTGTTTGCCTGGAAAATTATCTTGGGCTACAACGGCGTCATCAACGGAATGCTAATGGCGCTGGGCATCTTACAAGAGCCAAGTTCTATCTTTCTCTATAACCAGTTTTCTACCATGCTCACCTTTGTTCATGTGTGGCTGCCGTTTATGATTTTGCCCGTGATTACCGCATTTGAGCGCTTGCCCAACGACCTCCTCGAAGCCTCCGCCGATCTCAACGCCAAACCCTTCACCACCTTTCGACGCATCACGCTGCCGCTCGTCATCCCAGGCATTATGGCGGGGTCTATCAACGTATTTTCATTGACAATGGGGGACTTTATTACGCCTAGTTTAGTGGGCAGCCCAAGCGGCATCATGCTAGGGAATGTGATTGCATCCCAATTTGGGGTGTCCTACAACTGGCCTCTTGGATCTGCATTTGCGCTAGTCGTGATGCTGATTGTGTTTTCAGGATTGGCGATCGCCCTACGATGGGGCAGCCTAGACAATATTTGAGTCAATCGTTGAATTCTCTCCTCTCCCCATCTCCCCATCTCCCC
>JBNPEG010000162.1:7345-13734 GCA_051117555.1 Elainellaceae cyanobacterium
CTCCCCATCTCCCCCCCATGTCTCCCCCCCCTAATCCCCATCCCCTACCCTCTCGTCTCCCTGCTCTGTGGGCCATTCTCGTGTTTGCGTTTCTCTATGCGCCCATTGCGGTTGTAGTAACGATGAGCCTCAATGATTCCGCCATCTTGGCACTGCCTATCAACGGCCTTACGCTCGACTGGTACCGACAAATGTTTGACGATCGCGCGATTCGGATGTCGCTGCTAAACTCATTGCAAGTCGCAGCGATCGCCACCCTCTTAGCGACGGGTTTTGGGACTCTTGCCGCGTTTGCCATCTATCGGTATCAGTTTTTTGGCAAGTATGCGTTTCGGATTGCGCTAAATTTGCCGATTTTGCTTCCTGGCGTGGTGACTGGCGTTGCGATGCTGGCATACTTTTCTGATTTGGGCCTTGATTTGTCTCTTTGGACGGTCATTCTAGGACATGCCATATTTGGGCTGCCTGTCGCCTTTGGCCCAATCCTTGCGCGACTCTCCCAGTTTCCTCGCAGTTTAGAAGAAGCAGCCTTCGACCTCGGAGCCCGACCTGGCGAAGTGTTTCGAGGCGTAATTTTTCCCTATATTCGGAGTGCGATTGTGGCGGGAGCCTTGCTTGCCTTTACGCTCTCCTTTGACGAGGTCATTGTCACTATTTTCTTGACCGGACGGCGAAACACGTTGCCGATGGAAATTTGGGCACGATTAAGAACCGATATCACGCCCGAAATCGCCGCGGTCGCAACGTTAATCTCAGTTGTAAGTGGAGGAGTTGTATTGTTGAGCCAGTGGGCCTTGGTGCGAGAGGAGAGGATTTGAAAACACGAATGCAGGATACGCAGCACACACAGCGGGAATTACCCAAATGAGAATGCGCGGATGGCTCAACTATATCCGTTCAGACCTACGCCATAACACACCTCTTAAAACCTACTAGTAAGGACGATAGCCATGGGCGATCGCATCGTATCTCTCAATCAGGTGAGTAAAATCTATCCCACGTCCGCAGGCGAAATCTTCGCCGTTCGCGATATCAATCTTGACATTCGAGCGGGTGAATTTTTTTCGCTATTAGGATCGAGCGGATCGGGCAAAACGACGACACTGCGACTGATTGGTGGCTTTGAGATTCCTGAATATGGCACCGTTTTGATTGGCGATGACGATGTGACCACGCTCCCCCCGTATCGCCGCAATGTGCATACGGTGTTTCAAAGTTATGCCCTGTTTCCTCATCTATCCGTCGCGCAAAATATTGCCTATCCTCTAACCATTGCCAAAATGCCTCGCGCTGAGATTGAATCTAGCGTCACCGATGCGCTGAAGATGTTTCAGATTGAGCAATTGGGCGATCGCCGTCCGGCTCAGCTTTCGGGCGGTCAACAGCAGCGTGTTGCGCTGGCACGGGCGCTGATCAGCCGCCCCAAGGTGCTGCTGTTAGATGAACCGTTGTCAGCCCTCGATGCCAAAATTCGAGACGAGGTGAGACAAGACCTGCGTGAATTGCAGCAACAAACCAACCTCACGTTTATCTACGTCACCCATGACCAAGAAGAAGCCTTATCCCTGAGCGATCGCATTGCCGTCATGCACAACGGGCGAATAGAACAGATCGGCACGCCAACCGAGATTTATAACTATCCTGCGTCACTGTTTGTTGCTCAGTTCATTGGTAAGGCCAACTTTTTAACCGGAATGCTGCTAGAAATCCACCCCGACGGCGTGGTGGTAGACGTGCATGGGCACCTCATCAAAGCCGCCCCTCTCCATCAATCGACAGTCAGCCAATCGGTCGCGGGCGGCACAGTGACGCTGATGATTCGCCCCGAACGGATTCGGCTTAATCCACCTGCCGACACTGTCAATCAATTCTCTGGAAGTCCGTCAAGGCTGACCTATATTGGGCAACGAGTTGAGTTTGCTGTGGAGACAGCAGTGGGTCGGTTAATTGTCACTCAACTGAGCGGACAGGACATTGGCGACCACGAACAAACCTTGGGCTGGAATCAGAATGATTGCATTTTAATTCCCTCGGATGCGGCTCAAATCGAATAGGCGATCGCCCCATGTCGAATAGTCATTATTCACTATCTGATGACAATCATTCACCAGCCGATAGTCATCATTCACGATTCGATGGTGATTGTTAACTATCCGATGGTCATCATTGCAATGTCTGATAGTGAACGTTCAGTGTCGGATAGTGAATGGTCTATGTCTGATAGTGAACGTTCAGTGTCGGATAGTGAATGGTCTATATCGGATAGTGAATGGTCTATATCGGATAGTGAATGGTCTATATCGGATAGTGAATGGTCTATATCGGATGGCAATCGTTCACTATCCGATGGTCATCATTTCATATTCAGTTGAGAAAGTCTTATATTTCGCATGGATTGATCACTATCCAATATCAAATTTTCACCACCCGGTATCAAATGAAGTCAGTCGGATATAGAATCAAGACCAACGCGATTAGAAAATTTAATATCGCTAGGCAAACGTTTCAATTCGTTTGGCAAATCAAGACCACGGATATGAAATCAAAACCAGCTCACATCAGTTTTCTTAATTCGGGGATGCAACTTGCGCAATCGGCGGATGGGGTGATGGAGTAATCAAGTCATCTCCATCCCCCCCGACTCCATTACTTCTAAACGGGCGATCGCCGCTTAATCATCTGGTTGTTCATCAGGCTAAAGTTGAGGCCATGCCATTTGCGGATAATACATTCGATGCCATAGTCACAGTAATACTCTATATTTTTGGTCAGATGTTTTGGCTGCTCTTAATGAGCGCAAACGATGTTTGAAGCCAGGTAGCAAGCTGGTCGTCACCTACAATTCCAAGACTTTTTTAGAGGCGCAGCAAGCTATTCAGTTCAGATTTAAATCTTATGAGGCTAATGATGTTAATGCCTTTCTAAAAGCAGCAGGATTTGATGTCATTGAGACGACCTCCGGTGAAAGCATGAGTAATAGCACCTTTTTTGTACAAGCGGAACAACCACAAATGCTTAAAGAAAATAAACTTTACCCTCAGTACAGTACGATCAAGTTCTCTTGTAGGATAATTCCAAAGGTAACCATCTGAAGGCTGATATATTTCAATCCGTTGAACACCCTATTAATCCTATTGATTTGAGTCATTGTGCCTAACATAACCTCAGCGCAGCGGATTGACGGAGATTACTTAGGTTAAATGCAAAGATCTCGATGACTGCTGACCAGCACCGTTAGGACGTTGAACGTGTGGTTAGCTCCCGTGTCGCGGGGGCTAACCACACAAACCTGAGACCGTAGGGCTATATACATCAGCCTCAAAGAAAATAACGCTGAATCAGCGGATGCACTGCCCCCAACCATGGTTCGTTACGCACTGATTATTGGCATCACAAATTACAGCAGTCCTTATCTGCCACCGCTTTCTAAAGCAGCCAAGGATGCAGAGGCGATCGCCCATCTGCTCGAACGCTATGGTGATTTTCAGCAAGTTGTTCGCGTTCCTTCGGCTTGGTCAAAGACGCAACAGCGGGAGCGGGTTAGTACTAAACAATTGCTGTCGGGTGCTGAGCTTGGGCGAGAATTGCAAACTTTCTTATTAGAGCGCGCCGCTAACCAAGACGCTCTGATTTACTTCAGCGGTCATGGCTTAACCGTGACGGATAGCTTGGGGCAACGGGAAGGCTATCTGGCCGCATCTGATTGCCAGATAGAAGGGACGAATGGCAAGGTTACTGCACAGCAGTATGGCATCTCGTTGGACAGTTTGAATCGGCTCATCCAGCGCTCAACCTTGAGTAGTTTATTTGTGCTACTAGATAGTTGCCACAGCGGACATTTCATTGAGCGTAGCCTCACCGAACAGGCTCTCAACGCCTTTAGCCGCAAAAAAGACTACTACTTAATGACAGCCAGCCGAGACTTTGAAAAAGCCTGGGAAGGCGAAAATTACAGCGTCTTTACGGAAGCTGTTTTAGACGGATTGGCTCAGTCGAATGCAGATCTGCAAGGCACGATCACGGGCGATCGCCTGTTTGATTACGTTAGCCATCAGCTCAAAGGATCGGGGCAAGAGCCGATTCGACTAGGGTTGGGGGGGGCGATCGTCTTAGTCTCCTATCCCACGATCGAGACTGAGCAGCGTGAGCAGACGTTTAATCCAGATAATCCGTATAAGGGGTTAAGTGCCTTTGGTCAGGGCGATCGCGACTACTTCTATGGACGCAAGAAAGCCATTCGTGAACTGATTAATCGGCTGAGTGGGGAGACTCGGTTTTTAGCGGTGATTGGGCCATCGGGCTGTGGCAAATCATCGCTGGTCAGAGCAGGGCTATTACCCGAACTAGAAAATGATGTGCTGCCGGGCAGCAGTCAGTGGGTCGTCGAAACGTTTACTCCAGGCGAATATCCCCTGATCAAACTAGAGGAAGTTTTACATCGTCATCAGCAGTCGCAACAGCCATTGCTGGTCTTTATTGACCAGTTTGAAGAAATCTTTACCCTCTGCAAAGAAAACAGACGGGCAACCGATCACACCCAAACGCCTCAATGGCGATTTTTCCAACAGCTTGCAGAGCTAGCAAATACTCAGACACGCCCAATTCGCATCATTGTCGCTTTGCGCATTGACTTTCTAGAGCGCTTTAACCCATATCCAGATGCCGTTGGGCTAATCAATCAAACGAATCCAGCGACCTACTTAGTGCCACCGTTAGAAATTGATGAACTAGAAGAGGCGATCGCCCAGCCTGCTCTCAAACACGGCGTTACGTTTGAATCAGGCTTGCCATCCCGCATTGCGGCTGATGTGCTAGGCCAACCAGGGGCTTTGCCACTGTTGCAATATGCGCTAGTGGAGCTATGGGAAACCTGCATTCGCTCATCGAATGCTCCAAAACGACAGGGCGATCGCCAAATCACCTGCCAAATCACCCGCCAGAGCTACACCGAAATTGGGGGCGCCACAGGTGCATTAGACCGACGCGCTACTTCGATTTACAATAGCTGCTCGCCAGATGAGCAAGCCATCATTCATGATTTATTTATGGAATTGGTGGAATTGGGAGACGACCAGAAAGTCACCCGCCGTCGTGAGAGTCTCCAGCAGTTGCGCCAGCGCTTTCAGCCGAACGCAGACGCCTTTGAGCAAGTACTGCGACTCCTTGCAGGGCAAGAGCAGCGCTTGATTGTGGTGGGTGAAGAAAGGATAGAGGTTGCCCATGAAGCCCTGTTAGACCAGTGGGGTTTACTGCAAACCTGGATTGAGCGCGATCGCGAAGACATCCACTTGCGGCGGCGGTTAGAGTCTGCCTGTCAGGAGTGGATTGAGGTGTTCCATGAATCAGATGATGCCTTGCTCACCGGGGCGCAACTCGCGGTATTTGATGACTGGATTCAGCAGGGGCAGTCTCATCTGCGAGATAAGGAGCGCGAGTTTTATCGGCGGAGCATTGGACGGCGCGATCGCCAGCAAAAACAAAAAGTACGGCTTTATCAACGCATTGCGGCGGGGGCTTGTATATCACTGGTGGCGATCGCAGGCTTGGGGCTATTTGCAGGGACAAAGTGGCGACACGCAAACGAAGGAAAGATTCTAGCGCTGGCATCGTCTTCAAATGCTAATTTCCAACTGAGACGCACTTCAATTGTTCCACTGATCGAATCGTTGGAAGCAGGACAAGAACTACGGCAAACCCGCTGGCTAGGCATTGCTTCTGACGTGCAATCGAGAGTGATGCAAACTTTGACTCAGTCGGTCTTTGGGGTGCAAGAGCAAAACCAGCTTACTGGACATCGCAACTATGTGATTGGCGTCAGCATCGATCCTAAAGGTGAATGGATTGCAACGGCAAGCTACGACCAAACTGCAAAGTTGTGGACAACGGACGGCAAGGAATTTAAAACCTTGAATACGCCAGATCAATTTTTGACTAGCATTAGTTTTAGTCCAGATGGAGACATAATTGGTGCAGCTAGTTTAGACGGAGCCATCTTCCTTTGGAATCGAGACGGTGAACGTCTCCAACAACTAGACGGCCACACCGACGCAATTCGGAGCATTCGCTTTAGTCCCGATGGTCAATACTTCATTACGGGCAGCGACGATGGTGCTGCTCAAATCTGGAGCCGGGACGGACAACGAATCAGGCGCATCGAACACGGAGCAGGGGTGCGGAACGCCAGTATCAGCTCAGCCCAAACCATTGCTACAGCAGGCGTGGATGGCATTGTCAAATTATGGAACTGGGATGGCACCCTTGCGCGTACTTTGAATGGACATAGTAGTAGTGTTTTGGGCGTGAGCTTCAGCCCTGATGGTCAGACGATCGCAACTGCTGGAGACGATGGGATAGCTATCGTGTGGGATGCCATCCAAGGCATTCGTAAA
>JBNPEG010000004.1:0-13647 GCA_051117555.1 Elainellaceae cyanobacterium
GACGATTGAGGCGATCGCCCAGTTGATGTATCCAACGGATGCCATGACTGACATTATCAATCGAATTGCAGCGCAGTGGAGGCAGAGCCGATTGAGCCGAGGATGGCGACGTAATCTGTTCGAAAGTTTGTTTACAGTGCGCCGTGATTGGTCATGATCAATGGCTGCAAATATAGCGTTAGCCAGCTAGTTGAGGACGTGATTCTTGACTAGAAACAACACCGGGGAAGCGATCTAGCAAGCAACCGCACAAGGAACTATGGTGGTTGCTAGGCTGATGGATGGATACCTACGGACGAACAGATCCCAAATCGAGAGATGATATCTAGAGTTAGTTGGCTTGTTTCCTCAGTCTGAGGCTTGTGAAACATAATACATAACGCATTCAGAAGGTGTTGAGTAGCGAATGAATGTCCCTTTATCAATTAAAAGGCAATCACCTTGTTTCACCTGATAAATGTGATCGCCTCGAACATCGAGGATCATCTCGCCCTCCACAATGTATTTAAACTCATCATATTGATAGTCAAAGTCAATGCTGTTACTGGATTTGAAATGATAGAAACCGCATTTCATGGGTTTGGAAGAAGTTGACTTCCCAAACGTTATAAATCGCAAATCAACGCCTTCCACACCAAAATCAATCCAATTACCCTTTTCTGCTGGAATATGTGTTAATGCCATCGTGGGTTTAACTGCTTTTGGATTTACACTAGCAGCTTAAACTCAAGCTTATTCCCTAACCAGGAGTGAATTTATCATAGTATTGGTAATACCAGGTTAGAGAGAGACAACACGGTGTGATAGATAAGAAGAAACGATTAAAAGAGTTGTCAAGCTTTCTAAAAACCCGCCGTGGTCGAATTTCTCCAGAGCAAGTTGGTTTACCAGAGGGAGTTCGGCGGCGGACACCTGGACTACGCCGAGAAGAAGTTGCTCAACTTGCAGGAGTCGGAGTGACCTGGTATACCTGGATTGAACAGGGACGTGAGGTTCAAGTTTCAGTTCAAGTGTTAGAAGGAATCGCTCGTGCCCTCAAGCTCAATTTGGATGAGCAGAAACATTTATTTCTGTTGGCGGATCAGTCACCTCCTATCGATTCTATTCCATCTCAAGAGATGGTGAATCCCTTGCTGCTAAGGGCACTCGATCAATTTGGCGCAAACCCTGCCTACATTACCGGACAAAGATGGGATTTACTTGCTTGGAATCAAGCTGCTTGTGCTGTATTTGGCAATTTTGAATCACTGCCACTTCAGGAGCGAAATATTCTTTGGTTTGTGTTCATGAATGAAAATCTGCGACAAGTTTTAGTTGATTGGGAAGCTCATGCTCGCTTAGTACTGGCTCAGTTTCGCGTAAACTACAGCCGTTTTGTTGGAGATCCTTGGTTTGTTGAATTAATCAATAATCTTGAGGTTGCTAGCCCAGAGTTTCGACTGTGGTGGACAGAACATGACATATTAGGCAGAACAGATGGGCGTAAAGAAATCAATCATCCACTCGTTGGTCGACTAATACTAAACTATATTGTCTTCAAGGTCGCTGATAGCCCAAATCTAGAGGTTGTGATGTACTTACCATTGTCAGAGTCAGACACCACTCTTAAACTTCAGCAACTTTTAGCAAAGTCAAGTAGTTGGTGAGTTGCCAAGGTTGTCTGTCGTCGCTGTGTTTTGCCGTTGTATAGCAACAATTATCTAGCCATATTTTCAGCAGACCCTGAGCTGAAGCTGATAGATTGTGACCAGAGCAACCCTCAGAGCACACCGATGCAAGACATTTACGAAGAACAGCCCATTCCATTCGAAGTCGCCCTCAAGGTTGCCGATGCAGCCGTTTTTTCTAAATCAGCGCGACATCTCAAAAATATAGAGGTTTCTGTTCTTCGGGGAGCCTGGAACAACCAGAAATATGATGAAATTGCCGATGAGAATGGGTATGCCCCCGAATACATTAAGCATGATGTGGGGCCTAAACTGTGGCAGCTTCTATCGTCGAGCTTTGGTGAAAAAGTCAGCAAAACCAATTTAGTAGCAGTTTTGGTTCAGCAGACAGAGAATCGAGCCGATTCATCCCCCTTGTCTGCTTCACCTCATGCCCCCCCTCGTTCTCAACCATCTGGGGGGTCTCACACCACACCATCGAGCATCGAGCCTTTGGTGGGATTGGTGCCGATTGATTCAAATTTTTATATCACACGCCATCCCCACGAACAGCGATGTTATGACGAAATCGTCAGACCCGGATCGCTCATTCGCATCAAAGCACCCAGTCAAACGGGCAAAACATCGCTGATGGTTCGGATTTTGGCTCATGCCAAACAGCATCACGCTGACTTCAATGCAGACGAAGTATTTATCGTGCCGTTGAGCTTGCAGCGGGCTGATAAGGCGATCTTTTCTGATCTAGAACGGTTTCTAAAGTGGTTTTGTACGACCCTTTCCTACAAACTTCGTTTGCCCTATCGCATTGAGGAGTATTGGACTGATACATTTGGCAGCAAGGGAAACTGCACGGCGTACTTTGAAGATTTTCTCTTGCCTGATATTCAAAGCCCATTGGTGATTGCGCTTGATCAAGTAGATGAAGTATTTCGTCATCCAGAAATTGCCGACGACTTTTTCTCTCTACTGCGATCATGGTACGAAGAAGCCGCCTATGGAGATAGTGGCAATCCACTCTGGCAATATTTAAGATTGATTATCGTTCACTCGACGGAAGTTTACATTCCGTTGGATATCAACCAGTCTCCGTTCAATGTAGGACTTGCAATTGAGCTGACCGAATTCACGGCGGATCAAGTCTTTGAATTGGCTCAGCGCTATGAGCTGACGCTTTCATCCGCTGATATCTCTGCGCTCATGCACTTACTCGGTGGACATCCATACCTTACCCAGCAAGCTTTTTATCATCTTGCCCAAGATGATTTAACGATTAGTCAGCTTCTAGAAACGTCAGCCACCGAATCAGGAATTTATAACAACCATCTCCATCGGCATTTGCAAAATTTGCAGCAACATCCACCGTTGGCGATCGCCTTTGCCGAGATTGCAACGGCATCAGCACCCGTCGAACTCGAACAAATCCTAGCCTTTCAATTGCGAAGTATGGGATTAGTCAAGTTTCACGGAAATCAGGTGATCCCAAGCTGCGATTTATATCGTCACTATTTTACAAATCGCCTCACATCAAGCCCATAGAGTCGGCGATCGCTAACCAAAAAGGAGGCTATAACAATAGCCTCCTTTTTGGTTAGCGGAGAAACTTGATGGGGGTGAAGTTACACAACGCGCTGCATTTCGCGTTCAAGCTGGGCAACAAGATTCTCGTCTCCCCGTGCTCGTGCAACTTCTAGACGATGCTGCAAGCGATTTTGAATATTTTGGTTATGAACTCGTGCCACTTCCCGCAGCACACTTTGCCGATTGGGCTTAGCCGCCTTGTTCTGCGTTGGAACGACTTCATTGGTGGCTGCAACAGGCTGCCGCGTTTGAATTGCACCCGTAGCGCTAGTCTGATACATGATGCCTCGATATGTTAGATCGAGCGTCGGTTGAGGAATGGGAATATGCCGAGGGTAAGCAAATCTGAATGTATGCCCTCGATAACGACCGATGCGCTGAGTTTCAGCCATATCGACGGGTAATGGCTCAGAATCGTAGCGAACGCCCCGATAGGAAAGTCTCATGTTATATCTCCTGAATTATAAATGCGGTGTGGAAAGCTGGAACGAAGCACAACATGGGAACAATGTTGGTTATCCCAATTCTCGATTTCGGATTTTCGATGTCGGATGGACGGGCACAAACCCTGATTGGATTCCAGCCTGCTTATCTGTAGCCCTACTTTGGAGAATGAGTATTAGACAAATTTTGAAAGCTTTGATTTAGGATGACTTTCAAAACGGGAAAGAAGAACTCAATCCCGTCTGTATATTATTTTACCGTTTTTGCTAATGCCTGCAAATTAAATAAAATTTAAGATAGGGTAAATTCGCGTAATATGCCTCAAGTTATTGCTCCTTAATAAGCAGCTTATCCGCCGAAACCCTTTGATACTCTAATTATTCAAGGAATTTAATATCGCTGCCTCTCTCTAAAGAGCGATCGCCCGGAGTCGAATTGGCTGGGTTAGTACGTCAGAGATTCCTGTGAATTTGAAGAACATCCTCCACAAGCACAGTTCTATTCGGTATGATCGAAAATCGTGTCTAATGCGACTGTCTGGCCAATTAGGGGATAGGTAGGGTGTTGCATTTACCATCTGGCCAATTGGGGGATAGACCTCTTGCTCCCGTTGGACGTCACTGTATTCTCGAACTGTATGGTTGTCCGGCTAAGCGGCTCAACGATACGGCATTGATTCGGGATGTTCTTAAAGGATCGGCAGAACGCGCCCGTTCAACATTTTTAGGCGATTTAATCCATCAATTTGCGCCTCACGGTATTACCGCCATTGCGCTTCTCGCTGAGTCTCATATTTCAATTCACACCTGGCCCGAAGACGGCTATGCCGCTATTGATGTGTTTACCTGCGGCGAGCATACCCAACCCGAGCAAGCCTGCTACTATCTCATCAATCAGCTCGAAGCACGCCATTACTCATTATGTACTCTGCCTCGGAAGACTCATAAACCCATTCATATTGTGGATTCTGAACGTTGAATTCAGACCAATGAACGCCCTAAGTTATTGATTCTCAGAACTTGAACTATGTCTGGAGCCGATGTTCGTGCAGATTTTTGGTTGAGTGAATATATCACGCCGTGGGATCTCTATGCTCACGGCATCATCCGCATTCTGGCGCATCGCCAAACGCCCTACCAAGACATGTACGTAGTTGAGACGGGGGCCTATGGCAAAGCGCTGGTCTTGGACGGCAAATGGCAATCCTGCACGGGCGATGAATTTCTCTACCATGAAGGACTCGTGCATCCTGCCATGATTTTTCATGGACATCCTCGCACTGTGCTCGTCCTCGGTGGCGGAGAGGGGGCGACCGTGCGAGAAGTATTACGTTGGCATACGGTCGAGCAGGTTGTGATGGTGGATATTGATGGAGAGGTGGTGGAGGCGTGTCGTCAGCATTTACCCGAAATGCACCAAAATGCCTTTGACGATCCACGAGTTGAGGTGATGATTGGAGATGCGCTCGATTTTATTGAGACGACTCAAACGCGGTGGGATGTGATTATTTCTGATTTGACCGATCCGATTGAGTCAGGTCCTGCATTTCAACTATTTACGAAGGAGCATTATCAGCACATTCAGAAAGTATTGGCTCCTGACGGATTTTTGGCACTCCAGGCAGGGCCGACTGCGCCCGCAGAAATGCATCTGCATACTCGCTTGGCTAATACAGTGAGACAGGTCTTTGCACAGGCTCAATCGTATCTATGCCATGCGATGAGCTTTGGGTCGCCGCTCGGGTTTATTTTGGCGTCACCTCACGAGTTTTCGACACGCCCCGATCCAGATGCCATCGATCGCCTCCTCGCTGATCAAACGACTGGAGAGTTTCGGTTGATGGATGGAGCGACGCTGTTGGGGATGATGCAAACTCCAAAACATATCCAAGATGCGATCGCCACTGAAACCCAAATTTATACGTTAGAGAATCCTCCTCAGCCAATGGGACGAGGAGTGATGGGTGATTAGCGTTTAGCTATAGCAATCCCAGATTGTGGGTGAGCGGTAAGTAGGTAGACATAAATAAACGGTGCTGTAGTGTGCTGCTAGGCATAACCGTAACGCACCACCCTACAAGGCTTTGATGCTGAATTATTCATGCACTCCCTGATCATCCCCGTCCTAAAGTATGCTGATATCTGTTCCCCCCCGATCAATAATGCGCTGCTATGAATGTCGAGTTTCGAGAGTGCGACTTCTTTGACTTATGGATTTGGCTTGAGTTCAGTACGGCTCCCTCATCGATGGAGCAGCAATACATCGATGAAATTTTGAATTCTTGGTTTTTTATCGGCAAGTTGGGCGGGTTTAATGCTGAAAATCTTCAGGTTCAAGACACCGGGCTTGACATCAGCTACCTAGACTATGACAACGATACGGCAGACAGCAGCATGATGGCACTCATGCACAACATGGCTGAGGTCGAATATCGCAGCACCTGGGCACGATGCTGGTTTGACTTGGGCACATCGGATGCGATCGCCCTGGATGTTCTAATCAACGCATTCAAGCAATTTAGCAAAGACTATGTGACAATCGAGCGCTTAATCATTGGCGGCGAAAATCCAGACTGGAAAGTGTCGGGCAAACGCCCCCCCTTTGCCGAAGGATGAGTCGTTAAGCCTATCCCGCACTACTTATAGCCGAACGCTCTCGCGTTAGGACGTTGAACGTGTGATGAGCCCCCGCAGCGTGCGGCTCACCACACAAACCTAAGCCCGCAGGGCTATACAACAGTAATAATCGTATCAAATATTACCTGCGTTCCCTCTCGCAGCAAGACTTCGGTGGTAATCGTGTGCGTGCCGTTGGTGACCTGTCGGGTATCAAACGGGGTCGCCGTTTTCACGCTGCCGCCTTCAAAGTCGTAGGGCACCGCATTTTCAACTTGATGGGTTGGCCCGGTGCGATCGGGGTCATCTAACCAATACTTGACCTGTTCGATATAGAGGTCGATATCTGGTGTCAAAAACGCATAGATAGCTCCCTCCACCGTTGCGTTATTGAGATCCAGTATGGGTTCACTCCGGTCAGGGTGTTTAGAAAAGACCAACTTATAGTCAGATGGAAGGGGAGGATGGTTATCAATGGTGAAGGGTGTGGTTAGGCGTGTTTCGGTGCCGTCGGTGAGGCGTAGCCTAGCATCAATGTCATACTGCCCATTCCGGATTCGGCGGGTGTCGAGTGGTTTGGCCGTGGTCACATCTCCACCTTCGAGGTCAAACGGGGCGTGCCGTTCGATTTGAGTGGGGCGATTGTCAGCCCGTCCAAAACTAAAATCAACTCGGTCAATGCCTTCGCTAGGAAACACAAAGGCATAGATGTCTCCGCCTACAGTAGATCCCTCTAGCCGTCGAAGGGGGGTACTGCGATCGGGGGTTTTTGAGAATACGAGCGCATAGGATTCTACTTTCTCGCTGAAAAATTCGCTAGAAATGATATCGTCAACCGCAACGTTGAGAGACACTCCATTCGGCACGGTCTCAACCGGAATTGGATGTCCTTCGGTTTCGGTGACGACAACATCAGTCAAGATGAACTGATCCTGGGGAGTTTCAGTCACCGTGGCCTGACTAATCCCCTGAAGATTTTGCACCCGCCATCTAAAGTTCACCACGCCATCCTCGCGCGTAATACCATCAGCAGGCGTTGTGACTAGGGATTGAGGCACTGCCCCGGCTAAGTGAATGGCAAACTGCCAACCGGCGGCAGCGGCATGACTCCCGTCTGGTTGTTTTACCTTTTTGATGGCAGTAATCGATGAACCACATAGCCTCAGGGCGATCGCCCGCAGTTGATTCGCTAATGTACCAAAATTTGAGAGATAAAAATCGTCATTTTCAATCGGCCCTGAAATTGCCTTAAGATTCTCGACATTGAGATTATCTCCAATGCCAATCGCAACAATTCTGGTACCGTCACTCTTAATCTGGTTTGCCGCCCCGACACCATTCTGAAGCGGAGCAATAATTGATTGAGAGCCTCCGGGATTGCCATCGGTGGTGAAAATGATCAGATCGCCCTGCAACGTTCGAGCTGTATTAAAGGCCGCTTGCCAGTTTGTTCCGGTACCCTTGCGGGGGAAATTGAGAGCAGCTTTGACGGTTTTTGCTCCGTTTGGGTCGAGAACGCTGGTTAATTCGAGAATGACCGTAGCCTCAATATTGAAAATGACAATGCCAATCTTCGATGGCGTGCCCGCTAGTGCATCGATAAACTGACGGGCCGCTTCTCGCACCTGTTCAATTTCAACATTATCGACTGAACCTGACTCATCAATTACGATGACCACATCGAGCCCGCATCGGTTTGGAAAAGGCGGGTTGGGCAGGGACGATATCATAGGTTTCTCCTACTACGCGGTCTTAAATCGCTTGTGATTGCTACACAGATTGCCAAAGGCACTCGCCTCAACGCACTTTGATTGATAACTTTGATTGATAACTTTGATTGATAGCGGTCTGTGCTTTGGTTAAGTGCAAATTGATTCAGGGAGCAATTTTAGGCAATAGGTGTTCCAGAATCAAAGTGTACTGGGTTCCTAATTCGGACAAGATGAAGTCTTCTTGAAGAAATCTCTGATGGATTCTGCAATTGTATTGTCACCCTGCCAAACCTATCGCTATGCCCTCTGGCGCATCTGGGAAAATACCATGCCGTGGGTAATGTTTGTCGGGTTAAATCCCTCCACTGCCGATGAACTTCACAACGATCCTACGGCGCGGCGATGTATCGGATTTGCCCGAGACTGGGGATATGGAGGTGTTTGCATCACCAATGTGTTTGCGTACCGCTCAACAACCCCCCGACGGTTGCGATGGGTGGATGACCCAATCGGGGTAGAAAACGATCGCTGGCTGACAAATCTCAGCCAACAGGCAGCGCTGGTGGTTGTCGCCTGGGGAAATCATGGCACGTTGGCACAGCGAGACCAGGCGGTGTTATCTCTACTCAATCAGCCGTATTACTTGTCGCTCACAAAACGAGGCCAGCCCGCTCATCCTCTATATTTGCGTAAGGAATTGAAGCCGATTCGTTGGCAGTACGAGACACAGCAGACTAATCAAGGCATTAGTCCTCATTCTAATCATCAGCGCTGAACTAGTGGCGTGGCACAGCTAATTTGGTGGATTAAAGTAGGTTGGGTTGAGGTTACGTTCGCGTAGCGTCTCCAAAGGAGAAAACCCAACAGCAGAAACCCTTTCGTTGGGTTAGCGATAGCGTAACCCAACCTACTATTTTAGGCGTGTCAAAACACTAGGATTCTGAACTAGGATATTGTGAATCTACCTCAAATTAACCGACATACCTATATTGATTTGCCCCGCCATCCCTTAATCGTCTGTGCGACGCTGGTGCAAAATCCGGCCAATCTGGGTGGGCTATGTCGTACAGCGGAAGTGTTTCGGCTAGAGTCGTTAGTATTATCAGCACTGGCGATCGCCCAAACGGCTCCGTTTCGACGGCTGTCGACCTCTGCTCATCACTGGCAACCCCTGAGCGAATGCTCCATTGCCGATTTGCCTGCTTGGCTAAACCGCCGCAAGCATGATGGGTATTGCCTGACCGCGTTGCATGCCGACTCCAACGCCAAACCACTCACAGAATTTAGATATCCAACTCGATCGGTCTTGCTGATTGGACGAGAGCTGACAGGCATTCCCATTCCTCTCATAGAGCAGTGCGACGACGTGATTACGATTCCCCAATTCGGTCTAGTCGAATCGCTCAATGTGCAAAATGCAGCGGCGATCGCCATCTACGAATATATTCGACAGCAAACGGGGCAATCTGCCACCCGTCATTTTGCGAGTCCTTCGGATGCTAATCCTTCAGAGTAATTTCTAGTTGAGTTTGCTCATCGACAATGACACCCGTTAGGTCTGCACCCACCAAATCTACGTCTCTCATATCAGCCCCTTGCAAGTTGGCGTTCGTAAGATTGGCATCGCGTAAATTTGCGCCCCGAAGATTTGCACCTGTCAGAATGGCATCACTCAAATCCGCGGCGTCAAGCTGCGCATCTTTGAGATTAGCTTCGGATAGGTCAGCGCTAACCAAGGTTGTTTGGGTCAAAATAACCTCAAAAAGATTGGCTTGGCTAAGATTTGCGTTAGTCAGATCAGACCCCGTTAGATCAACAGGGTCTGCATAGTTAAGTCCTTCAGGACTCACCGATAATGGTGTATTGCTCAGCGGAACTCGATATTTTCCGGCTAAGTTTTCACCTGACAAATTTGCGCTGCGTAGATTGCAATCTAAGCACATCCGCTCTATTTCAATCTGATAGAGATCTTGAGCTCGGTCTGTACAGCCAAGGCAGATACTCCCAATGATTAGAGGGGCGATCGCCCGTAATCGCACGTTCATGTTCATCATTTCCTGCGCTACAAATTCAGGAGATGCACCATGCATTGAAACCGCATGTTAGATCGATTCCAATTCAAGTAACTCCAGTTCAAACAATTTCAATGCATCTTCAATGCATCTTCAATGCGTCGGATCTCCTCTATTATCCCATTGTGCGAAATGGCAGGAAAAATTTCAGTAAACAAAGTCAACGTTTTGGGGCGATACGCACTCCGCAGGCAAGCCAATGCCATTTTGTCGGTATCCTGAATGCTGAATTCAGGATGATTGGGACCTGATTGACTGACAAAACTTACCAGAACCCAGACCATTCAAAGGGTCAGGTAACCTGACCCCTACATTGTCCGAAATTCCGTAGGGGCGAGGGTCAGGTTACCTGACCCCTACATTGTCCGAAATTCCGTAGTAGGGGCGAGATTTCCTCGCCCCTACTATCTCTAGCTAATCAACGTGATAACGCTGTTCAAGCCATATCCGCACCTCAGCTTCAGATGCCAGCGTGGCAACGCGATCTGTCGCAGGATCGTGGATTCTCCAATACGGATTACCGTTCGAATCTGCAACTTTCCAGATGCGAGGCTCAGAATTTGTCGCCATCGCTGATACGAGCCATTGCCAAATCTTCTGAAGCGGGGACGGATGGGATCGAGTAACCCGTGTTTCATCAGAATTCGAAAGCAGTTCCAGACGTTCGTATCGTGTCCACTGTTCGAGGGTTCTCATAGTAATCACCTTTGGAGATTCTAGATTGCGACTATCAACTCAGCGATTGACGGGGCGTGCCGAGCTGATACGTTCACAGTAGCGATCGCACTCGATCTGAATCAAAAGGCGTGACTGATGGCACCTATGAATAAAATTGATAACAAGCGAGTCAATCGGGTTAAAAGTCACATCCAGCAGGTTGAGGATCTTGGTCTTCCACATCGGAGGCAAAATTTGCGGGTAGCATGACGGATGTAAAGCCATCTGTGACAGTTCCTCGTTGGGCTTGGGGGCCATAGCCACTAGGATGCATGTGAGCCCGAACCACAATCACTTGGTCGGGTTGGACGGCGATTGGCCCGCCAGAGCGGGTAAATGGCTGTTCATTCACGTGGCTATGGAGCAAAATTCGGCGATAGAGTAGAGTACCATCTTCGCTGAGCACTTCCCACCAATCGGCATATTGGTCGCATCCGGTGTCAGGGCTACGGACGGTGACTTCTAGAGAATAGTTTCCAGGTTCGCCTCTTACAGAAACGTCGGTGACTTCAGCAGCATTTGTCATATCAGCACCACTCGCAATATCGGCAGGATCAGAATCAGCACCATCAGAACTGGTTTGGGAGTCAGGCGCGATCGCCACTGGAGAGGGCGATTCAGGAGAGGTGGGAGCGCGGGAAGGCTGCTCAGGCGCACAGCCCAAACCACTCGCATATATACACAGGCTTAGAGCGATCGCCCATGACTGACCAATAACAGACTTAATATTCCGATTCATAGAAATTATCCTCCAATTTTCTTAACTCAGGTCTTCCTACTGTTGAAGGAGGCTCAAAATCTCCACAGATTAAGGAACTCAAGAAACGAGTGCAAGACGTTTGATGCATTTCAACGAAACGATCCGTTAAGACCACTCTCTCAGTTCTGTGATAACATCCAGATGCAAATTTGATTGGTTGGTCTGAACCATCATCGCGATTTGTGATTAAGGGTTTGTGATTAGGGTTTGCAGCGAATTGATTCAATGGATAGACAGCTCAGTTAACAGCGTTTTCGGGAGAAACTTTATATGATTGCGGTTGGTTGGCGCAAGGTGTTTGCTTCTGTTTGTCTCAGTTTGATGCTGTTGCTGACAGCGTGTAGTGCTCCATCGGCTCCGTCGTACTACGATCAGGTTCAGGAAGAAACGACCGGGGCAAAAGCGACCCAGGCAGTTTCTCAAGACGCCGTCCAGGGCAGCAATTTTAATCAACTGTTTCCAGAATCGACGGATGAGTATGAGGTTGTCCCGGCTCAAGAGAAGCGGGGCTTTGCAGAATATAAGCTCAACCGTGATGGCTCAACCGTGGCGATGTTGTCAGTCAACGATACGGTTAGCAATCCGGACGCGGCTGTGAAATATGCCACCACGACTCGGCAAGTCGGAGGCTATCCGGCTGTTGATATTGGCAACACTCAGACTGCAATCTTGGTGGCGGGGCGGTTTCAGGTTAAGGTGCAGTCGCGGGATGAATCCTTTACTCAGGGCGATCGCGAAGCCTGGATTGAAAAGTTTGATCTGGCAGGGCTTGCTCAAGTCCAATGAGAGAATCGCTGTAGCTAGATAAACCTGGGCGATCGCCACGATGCCCTCCTCGGTTTGGTTCCTGTCCAATTAGCATTCATCGGGGGATATTACGTGAGTAAGCCAATTTATCAACTCGTCGATCGCTTGCCTAACGGCGGTATCACCGTATCATCACTTCGCGCCTTAGATTTTGTCATTCCTGGGCAGTGGGATAATCTCACCGGATTTGATCACACGATTCGCACGATCACGGGGGAAACCGATCAAGCATTGGTTCAGCAAATCGGCACGCGAGCCGTGACCCTCTTTAATGACAAGTCTCAAGGCTATCAGCGTGCTCTCTGGCTGTATCAGACCGTTGATTCTGCATCGGGTGCATTAGGAACGGCAGCGCTGGCGAATAAAGTCGGTCAGGACGTGTCTTTTCTAGGATTTCTGAAACACCTCACTCCCAAACCCGAAAAGGCGCAAAGCATCGATTTGAGCGTTAAGCTGGTCGTCGAACTGGTTGCCTTTTGCCAGATCAACGGCATTCCAGGCGATAGCATTGGCGACTTTCTAAGAGCCTTGGCGGATTATAGCGGCGAATCCTTGATGCGCATGACAGCACTGGTGTGCTTTGATGGACTGATTCCGCTGGGACCTGATTTTGCTATGAAAGGGCTTTCGACCATCAAAAAAATGAATCCGTCTGATCTGGAAGGCCATCGCACATTCAAAGCGGTGCGTGATTTGATTCCGGGAGATAGCTCTAAGGCACAGCTTAACTTCGTGACTGCGAGCTTTGAGTCGGTCAAAGGCTGGATGGATGACTTCGTTGAGTCGAAAGAATTAACGCCTGAAAAGGTCGTCAACAATCTAGAAAAATTTGTCGAAATTTCTAAAGACAAGCTCGATTATCTAGGGGCATTTCTGGATATGACATGCAAATATTATGAGCATACAGGGGTTCAAACGCTGGCACGTCGTCTCATCGAACGCGCTGTCGCTGAAATCTAGAGTCTTGCGATTCCTCTAATCCTGTCGATATGGATGAGACACTCCAATTCATTATGATTCTTGGTGGAATCATCGTCGGTGCTGGGCTTTTATATCGGTTCATTGAACGAACAGAACCCGATCATATTGACCGGGAGCATGTCACTTTCTACGTAAAAAAATACTGGTCAGGAGAGAGGTCGTCATTCGGGAGCATGTCACTTTCTACGTAAAAAAATACTGGTCAGGAGAGAGGTCGTCATTCAGATAAGCGCAACGGTGAGCCAAAACTTGTGGAACCCGTTCCGCTTCCCAGGAAGCCCCGGCGAGCTTGGT
>JBNPEG010000241.1:0-13619 GCA_051117555.1 Elainellaceae cyanobacterium
CTAGGATATCTGGTCGAGCCAATGACCTACATCAATCACTAACGTTTCTCCTAACTGCAAAATCTGGCGGAGTCGATTTAGTTCTAACGACATTTCGGGGTCGAAATCAGCACTAACTTGTTGCTGTTTCCAGATTAAAATTTGTGGCAGTATTTGTTCGCTGAGATGCTTGATAAAGAGTTCTTGAGCTCGGTCGAGGGACAGTCCTAAGTGTAGGCGATCGCCCACGTCGATGACTCGCCTAATCCAGTGCACCTGGTTTGCTACAGTTTCTAGATTCAATTCTCCGAGAACATGCCAGAGCGATTGCAAAATCAGCCTCTCTAATATTTGCTTGGCGTGGGGCAGCTTAAATTGACAATGAAGGGAATCGGCTTCTGTGGCGATCGCCTCCAGGTCTGTTAAATAACTAAGGCATGATTCTAGATCAACGATGCTCAGATCGCTCATTTCCCGCTCAAGAGACTGGATAATCAGATTTGCTCGATGGCTGATTGCAATTTCTGCGGCGACTTGAAGCTCTTGTGGAACCTCCAAGTGGTCTCGATGAAATGCCATCAAGACTCCATAATTATCACGATAGACCTGAGTATAAAGCTGGTCTAAACGGGTGAGAGTTTCTAGACTCAGCATGCGCATGATTCGGTGTCGCTCCTCTGCAAACAAATCTTGTAACCCATAGGATTGATCCCCCAGAATGCGGCTCATCGTCAGAATCATATGGGCAGCACTTGCCTGGTTAAGTGCCTGGAATAATTTTTCCTTAACCTGGCTATACGCCCGTCGACCCGAAAAAGGCTGAATGCAGCAGTGGAAATCCCATCCACCTAAATGAAGAACTGCAAAGACCAAATTCGCTCGTTCTCGAGTCATTTCAGACGTCAGATGAATTTGCCCAACTGCCAATTTGAGAGAGCCGATTTGCTGGATTTGGTAGTCAAGCTGCCGGGCGACGTAGCAATATACCCGGTGCTCACGGGCATACGACGTAAAAAGAGAACTCATGGCATAGTGAGCTGCAACTTGCCCCAAGTTGATCTGAGACGGTACAACGAGTTGCCGATAAATTTCTGCGCCATGCTTAAAATGCTCAATATTGCTAGGTGCGATCGCCAGATAGTTTACAAATTCTGGTTCTAGCCGTGTCCCAGATATATCTCCCGCTAATTCAATGGCGCGAGAGGCATATCGGAGAATTTGAACGCCCTCAGGTCGAGAAAGCTCATCGAAGAACCAGCCACAACTGGTATACATCAGCAGGGCATGGCGCTGCATTTCGAGCAGCCTGAGAGCATCGACCTTCTCAACGGTACTGAGCTTGCGCGCTTGATACTGATTCCAAAAGCGATTGAGACTTGAGGTGCTGCGATCGCGAATGACTTGAATATATCCATTCCGAGCATCCCACGGGTCTTTAAACAGCTCTCGCCCTTTGTCGTCATAAATTTGAATCAGCCGATCCCGCAACCAGTCGAGCGCATCACGCAGCGGACGTCGCCATTTTT
This sequence comes from Elainellaceae cyanobacterium, assembly GCA_051117555.1. Taxonomy (GTDB): domain Bacteria; phylum Cyanobacteriota; class Cyanobacteriia; order CAZCXK01; family CAZCXK01; genus DBGGTD01. Next base: position 1,506 of record JBNPEG010000241.1, read on the forward strand.
GGTGCCACAGCCCACCACCACCGCAACCGCAGTCATCTTGCCAACGAGCAACCCCGTGAGAACAGCTCCAAGCGGTGACGGGTTTCAATTCTACTTCCCACGTTGGTGGGTGAAGACTCAGATAGTGGGCGTAGTTCGTAACCGTCCAACCCTGGTTAACAAATTCTCCTGTCAGCGCATAGGCGAGTGCCTTTTCAGCGCCTTTTTTATGATGACCAAAGGTTTCTCCGTCGGTTGCGACTGAGATCAGTTGAGATATTTGATGATCCCCACGAACGGCTTGACCGATACGCCCAGCAAAGTGTTGAGAGCTTGCCAGAACATCATTGAAGCCCATATCTCGTGAAATTGGACCGTCATAGAAAAACACATCAATATAGTCGCGGTTGGGATGACCTCCCTGAATGAAGCATCGATACGGACGGATGGGATCAATCTGGCTTCCGCCTACCTCGATCCATTCAGGATGGGGATTGGTGTCAGTCGGAAAGGGACGACACCGTTGTGCTTGAGACGGAGCCAAGATTACAAATCGGATGCCCTCTTCAATTAATGCCTCCAGCGTCGGATAATCAATCGCCGTTTCTGCCAACCACATGCCTTCGGGATCACGTCCAAATCGAGTCCGAAAGTCTTCCGCTCCCCAATGAATCTGGGTTTGCTTATCACGCCGATTCGCAAGCGGCAGGATGATGTGATTGTAGGCTTGGGCGATCGCATTTCCGTGTCCATTGAGGCGTTCACAACTCTTGCGGTCGGCCTCTAAAATCCGCTGATAGGCTTCTACATCGTGGTGTTCAAGCCAACTCATTAATGTTGGACCAATATTGAAACTGAGATATTCAAAATTGTTAACAACTTTAATGAGCTGCCCTTGGTCGTTCAAGATTCGTGCAAATGCATTAGGGCGGTAGCATTCGTTGTGAACCCGTTCATTCCAATCGTGGAACGGCGCTGCACTGGGTTGGCGTTCAATCGCATCTAAATAAGGATTCTCGCGGGGAGGTTGGTAAAAGTGTCCATGGACGGTGACATAAACCCCAGAGGCAATCTTGAGGGGATCAATAGGTTGGGACGATGTTTTGGAAACAGACTTAGCTTGAATCATAAAAAACTATTGGATGTACGAAAATAAGATTGTCGCAATACCCAGAGCAAAGACTCAGAAGACCTGTAGACCGATTAGATTCGTTGCCGTTCTAATGCTGTGCCCCAACCATGCTGAGTTCAAATCAATTGAATAAAACCGTACTGTCAGACAATTGGCTATCGTGATCCCCAAGAAGGGCGATCGCAATACAAAACGGTGGGATCGAAGCATCAATGCATCATTCAGCTATCTCATCTCTGACAAGAGTAGAACTCAATATACGATAAGAGAGAGAAATTTGTGAGAATTAGAGAAACTCAATCTTATTAGAAAGCCAAGAGTCGAAAAGTTTAGACTATCTAAATTGGGATCGCATAAGAGAGTATAAATTCTTAGTTGAACGGCATCAGAGCTGAACGAATATACGTTTAATAGATCCTGGCAGACAATACTAGTAGAGTTCGTGAAGCGCACTCATTAAAGGAATCATCCGTGAACCAATCCTACTGGACCCGGCAACGGTGAAAAATTTAAAGGTCTGAACTGATTAAAGCTCTGGTAATTTTTGAATCGTTTCTGGACTCACATTTTAGCCTAGGATAAACAGGATTTGAATAACCGACCGCATATTAATTGTGGCACTCCTATTAATATAGCCGTACGCTCTCGCGTTAGGACGTTGAACGTGTGGTGAGCCTCCGCGCTGCAGGGGCTTCACCACACAAACCTAAGCCCGTAGGGCTACAGCCCTTGTGCAAGACATCATGCCGATTGACTCGACTGGCACGCTGACGCTTGGCGGTTTGGAGACGAATAGTGGTTTCGCAAAGAGTCAGCGCCGCTACACAAGCCAACCCCTCCCGCGGTTCACCCATGTCAGTTAATCAGAATAAATAGGTCATCTTCACATCGGTCTTTGAAGCAAAAAGGAGCATCGACAGATGCCCCTTTCTCCAACGTTTAACGTTAAGCAGTGCTTGAATTGAGCCTACACGTCATAGTAAAGCGCAAACTCATAAGGATGAGGTCGTAACCGCATGGGGTTTACCTCTGTATCCAGTTTGTAAGTAATCCAGTTATCGATGAAGTCTTCCGTAAACACACCTCCTGTCGTGAGGAAGTCATGGTCGGCTTCCAAGGCTTTGAGTGCATCCATCAATGAACCAGGGGTCGATGGAATCTTGGCCAACTCTTCAGGACTGAGATCATAAATATCAACGTCCAAGGGGTCACCTGGGTCAATTTGGTTTTTAATCCCATCGATTCCGGCGCAGAGCATTGCTGCGAACGCTAGATAAGGGTTGGATGTCGCATCTGGACAACGAAACTCAAGACGCTTTGCCTTGGGGCTCATACCCGATAATGGAATCCGCACGGATGCCGAGCGGTTGCCTTGAGAATACGCCAAGTTCACTGGAGCTTCAAAGCCTGGCACCAATCGTTTATAAGAGTTAGTGGTTGGATTGGTGAATGCTAGCAGCGCCGGAGCATGCTTTAGAATGCCGCCGATGTAGTAGAGTGCAGTTTGACTGAGCCCTGCATATTGGTCACCAGCAAACAGAGGTTCCCCATCATTCCAAATAGATTGGTGAGTATGCATCCCCGACCCATTGTCGTTAAACAATGGCTTGGGCATGAAGGTCACAGTTTTGCCATGCTTCTTCCCTACATTCTTGATGCAGTATTTATACGTCATCAAGTAATCAGCAGCTTTGACAAGCTCTGCAAATCGGAAGCCTAACTCGCATTGCCCCCCGGTCGCTACTTCGTGATGATGCTTTTCGATAGGCACTCCGCAAGCTGCCATCGTCAATAGCATCTCAGTTCGAAGGTCTTGCAGGGTGTCTGTTGGAGATACGGGGAAATATCCCTCTTTATAGCGGGGCTTGTATCCCTTATTGCCTCCTTCTTCTTCTGCGCCCGAATTCCAGCGGCCTTCTACCGTATCGACATAGTAGAAACTCTTATTCTCGGTTTGGTCAAAGCGAACATCGTCAAAGACGAAAAATTCTGCTTCAGGCCCAAAATATGCAGTATTGCCGATCCCTGTACCCCTGAGATAATCAATCGCTTTATAAGCGATCGCCCGTGGGCAACGCTCATACAATTCGCCTGTACGGGGTTCCTGAATCGTACAGATCAAACTCAAAGTAGGCTCTGCCATGAAGGGATCGATCCAAGCTGATGTCGGATCAGGAACCATTGCCATATCAGATTCATTGATGGCTTTCCATCCTCGAATGCTAGAACCATCGAACGGCACGCCATCTGTAAAACTGTCTGCATCAATTTGATCTTGATACACCGTTAGGTGCTGCCACGTTCCTGGCATATCAATAAATTTCAAATCGATCATTTGAATGCCTTCATCCTGAATTTTCTTCAGAACGTCTTCTGGGGTTTGCGTCATGAACTACTCCTTGATTTCTAAGCTGCTTCAAACCTATAGATTAAAACGCAATCGTTTTGACTAACGCACAAATGGTCGAGGTTAAGATACTAAAACCACAAAATCCAGCTACAAGAGGATTTTGAGTCACTGTACATAGGATTGAACTCGCCACACCGTAGACTAAGCTCCATAGATGAAGCAGGTTTGCTACACCTGAATCATCCTAGGAATAGGATTCAGCAGATTTTGTATAGCAATTTACATAAATCCAATCGGTCATCCCATCAATGGTATCTAGCGACTGGAATAGAGGGTTCACAAAAATTAATAGCAAGCCCCTGTTTGCATTCCACACAGAAGCGAATTTGGGTGATCCTCGCGTGATAAACTGAAGAGCAGTCCTAAGCTTGGCTTGCAATGATTTGCAGGCTTGCTAGGGATAAACCAGTTTGCTCATTCACTCAACCTGTTCTACGACATACGTATTGATTGAGCCATACCATATCGTGATAGAAAGAATTATTGGGAGACTGATGCATGCGAGACGCAGTAACAAGTCTGATCCAGAACTACGATGCTACGGGTCGGTATCTCGACAGAGATGCCCTTGATCAGCTCAAATCTTACTTTAATACCGGGTTAGCTCGTGTTCAGGCTGCCGCCATTATTAACAGCGACGCAGCATCTATCGTGAAACAGGCTGCATCAAAGCTATTTGAAGATATTCCCGAACTCATCCGGCCGGGTGGCAATGCCTATACAACGCGACGATATGCTGCTTGCTTGCGAGATATGGATTATTATTTGCGCTATGCCAGCTATGCCCTTGTCGCTGGAAGTATGGACGTTCTCGACGAGAGAGTGTTGCAGGGCTTAAGAGAAACCTATAATTCTTTAGGTGTTCCTATTGGTCCCACCGTGGTTGGCATTCAGATTATGAAGGGCATCGTGAAAGAGCAAGTTAGTGAAGCGGGTATGAACGGTGGCCTTGATTGGCTCGACCAGCCCTTTGATTACATGACTCGTGAATTGAGTGAGAGAAATCTGTAGAGCAGGCCGCTGGATTTTGCTCTCATGAATCTTGGAATTTTCTCGAAATTTTTCGGAAGGATAGTAAGCACGCTATCCTTCCGTTTTGGTTTGGAGTTAACTCAAGCGCTACAGCCTTGCGCTCAAATCTAAGGGCTTGTTAAAAAATAGCCTCAAAAGGATGTCAGCCTCAAAGTTGGGCTCGGATCTTGAATGAATAATCTCCGCCGGGTTCTAGTTGATAATCCCATCGCTCTAGAAAGCGCCCCAATGGCTCTTTAATGAGGGCGCGGCCCAAAGAGGGTTGAACCGATAATTCTCCTCGTCGGAATCGCCATTGAAACTGCCACGCATAATCATTCGCCCTTACCTCTCCCTCAATCTTGCCTTGGTGCAAAGACTGATGAGTAATCCGGACGTAGGCTGTGGTTTCAGGCAAATGCTTGGAACTCACAGAGGCTTCACATCTCTCTAACTAAATAACATCGAATCTGACCACCCATCTAAAATTTGCGGGCTCGATATGCGTCAGGTTCGAATACCCACAATACCAGACCCTTCGGAACCCTCGTCAAGAGTACTTTGTTACCTTTTGTCTTGAGTCGCGAGGCTCCCCGCTGTGCGCTTTCAACCGTTCTAAAGAATTTGACGTAGCCGTAATACTCATTTTCATAGACAATTGCGCTGACGGGTCTTGAGATGCCAGACAAAATGATGTGGCATCGCTCAACGACTTTTTGCACAAAAATCGGGGTTGGTTCATCAACGCTGGCACTAAACTCAGGATCAATCTGAAAACTGTTTGGCATGTCACTACTCCTGCATTCATATAGATGGGAACGGCTTTATCCAGAGTTCCCTGGATTGAACACAGTGCATCAATGGTGGAGGCGGCATGAAGCTGTGGACACGCATTAACGAGAGGTCAGATCTACTGAACGGCTGTTATAGATACTCATCGCTTTTGGGAGTCCTTGCTTTAGCCCTAGTTCAATCGCTTCAACAGCCATTTGAAGGACCTCACGGACAACATCAGCTTCGTTCGGTGCAAACTTCCCAAGAACGTGAGAAATAACCTCGCTGCTCGAATCAGAGCTTTGGTTGTCTGGGTTGCCAATGCCAACGCGCAAACGCGGAAAATTTTGAGTCCCGAGGTGTGCGATCGCCGACTTCATGCCATTATGTCCACCGGCAGACCCCGACAATCTGAGCCGCATCTTGCCGACAGGTAATGCCATTTCGTCATATACGATTAAGACCGATTCAGGCGGGATCTTAAACCAATCAACGATCGCACGAATCGACTGCCCCGAGCGATTCATATACGTCGACGGTTTCAACAAACGAATCTTTTGGTGATGCGGACCTTGTCCTTCACCCCAAAAACCCTGAAACTTACGATTCTCAGACAAATCAATCAGCCATGATCGAGCCAACTCGTCGATCACATCAAATCCAATATTATGTCGCGTTTTGCTGTACTTAGGTCCTGGATTGCCTAAGCCAACAATGAGCTGAGGCGGAATCAGCTCAGAAGACGGATCGGAATCCATGATTGAGATGCCCGACTATTCAAATCTCTTATTGTAATCTTAGCCATCAATTTTAGCCATCAAGTTCGACAGCCATCGAGTTCAACGATTTAACTAACAGCCTCCTCTTTAGGCTCTTTAGCAACTGACTCATCTGATGGTTCGCGATCTGGCTCAGCTATCTCGGGCTCATCATTCACGTCGGGTTCGCTATTAGATTCCGACGTTGCTGAAGAGGCTTCTTTTGATGCTTCTAGAGCCTTGGGTTCAGGAGGCTCGATCTTTGCCTCCATGGAGGTTTTCACGCTTTTCTCAAGCTGTTCCGCTTCCTTCTTAAATTCGTTTTCAAATTCTTTGGACGCATCTTGAAAACTTCGAATCGCTTTGCCCACACTACGACCGATTTCTGGCAGCTTTTTGGGTCCAAAAATCAATAAAGCTACAACAAAAATCAAAATCATTTCGGGCAGACCAATGCCAAAAAAATTCATAATATTCTCCCCGAACACATAAAACCCCGGACAAGCCGGGGTATACCGGCTATATAGCCAGAATATCTACTGGCCTAAACTCGACCAATCTACGTTGAGATTTTCGAGGATGAGTGATGAATTGTAAATTTGCAAAATAATCAGCAAAAAGACAAAGAACAAAAGCATGAATACAGCCATAAGAGGAGTGGTGCCCCAACCCGGTGCAACCTTACCATACTCTGAGTTCAAAGGCCTGAGAATATCTCCCAATCGAGTTTGTTGTGCCATGGGTGACCTACGTAAATCGCTACATTTTAACGTTCCGTAATATTATAAAGGAAGAGGATTACAAAAATGATAATGACCATGGATACCGCAACAGTTTTTAGTATTTCGATTGGGGCTGGGCTCATTGCAATCACGGCGGTGGCAATCTATACCTCGTTTGGACCACCATCTAAAGAATTGAGTGATCCATTTGAAGATCATGAAGATTGATCTTAATTTTCGATCGTTACGATTATTCATCCCTATCTTCGGTGATAGAGGCTGATGTGAGCTGCATGCTTATAGAAGCGATCGCATAAGGGCCAATAGGTAGCGTCGATGAATTTGAGAATTCTTTGGCAGCTTGGGTGGGAACCTCTAACAGATTAACCCACCGAACAGATCCCAAATTAGTGGAATCCTGCTTCAGCAATGTTTCCTGGAATAGTGCCGAAATGTCAAAAACCGCATCATTTCCATGACATTCGTAGACGCGTATGATCCAACGATTAGGATCATCATCTGACTGCTTAAATGCGCTGAGGACCACGTCATCACTTGGCAAATTCAAGAATTGCCCCTGTGATGGTAATGGTGCTGGTTTGGGAGGATGAGGAGTTTGAAACGATAGTGTGACAAAGGGTTGATTAATCTCATATCCCCGCTGGACCGTCTTAGCGTCTATCCAATTGCCAGTGTGCGGGTAGATCGCATATGTGAACTTATGGATTCCTTGATCGGCATCGGGGTCGGGCCACACTGATCCTCGTAGCAACGTCAAACGAAGTTGAGACGGGCGACTGTCATATCCATGCTTGCAGGTGTTGATTAAGCTGACGCCGTGCTGGGAGGTGCTTAGATCTGCCCACTGGAGAGCAGGAACTTCCCACTTGGCTTGCTCTGTAGAATTGCGTGAGTGCGTTGAACGTTGAATAGATCCGAATGGAATCTCATACGTCGCGTAGTCTGCCTCAGCCGTTAGTGGAAAGACTGCCTTGACCACGGTATGACGTTCGCGCCAGTCAACCTCTGTGATGATTTTAAGGACGGGGGACTCGGCTTCGAGGACGTAGTCTTGGCAAAACGTTGACTGTCCAATCTGGCGAATGACCCGTAATCGAGATCGCAGTAGACCGCATTCGATCTGTTGAATATCTAGAAGGGTCGCATCGGGAAGCGGATGGTTTTCATAGTCTGGATCAATGTTCCATGCGTCCCAGTATTGCCCTTGGTCACGAAAGGCTTGAAGCTGATTGCCGGGGGAACGCAGAATATCGTGCTGATGGTGTTTGTCAAAGAGATGGTGAATGTCTCCGGTGATGGGATCGACGGTAATTTGTAAATGCTCATTTTCGATGACGTTTTCTAAAAAGGACTCTGTCTCCATCGAAGAAACTGTCGAACCGGACCCTTCTGACGTAGGGTGATTGGCATAAAGCCAGTAGAGTCGATAGCCTAGCCCGCTGACCTGGGCACGAAATAGAAGCGTCGAGGGGGCCGCTCCTGATGAGACTGGCATTGGAGGAACCCTGGTCACTTGACATGGAATGCGATCGCCCCGGTGATCCACGACGCTCCAAGTCGTTGACGGATGTCCTAAATCAGTCGGAATGGGCACTTCAACCAGGTGCGATCGCGTCCAGTTGAGTGAGTTAAATACTACGATAGGTTGCGCATCAGGATGAGGGGGCGATGACAGGTCAAGCCGTTGAGCGATCGCACCGAGCGCCTGATCTCGAATGCGTAATGCCGTGCGGTGAGCAAGTTCCCACTTGGGATTGACGTCTTCGTATACCTCTGGGATAGACGAGCCCGGCAGAATGTCATGAAACTGGTTAAACAGGACGTTTTTCCAGGATGATTCAATGTCAGCCTTTGGATACTGCGTACCGGCGACAAGCGCTGCAATAGAGGCATACAATTCAGCTTGATAGAGTAGGCTTTCACACTCACGATTCCAGCGCTTTTGATCGGCATGGGTGGTATAGCATCCACGATGGAGTTCGAGATAAAGCTCATCATTCCAGACGGGGAGTAGAGGATGAGCTGAATGCTGAAAACCAAAGGCTGAGGGCTGAGATCTAAAAGCTGAGTGCTGTTCCAAATCTCGATCGTCACGTTCTAGATATTCCCGTGCTTGAATCTTGCTTTTTTTAGCGTCAGTTTTGGCAGAAATTTGGTCTAGAAAATCTCGGGCGCTGGAAAATTCTAGTGTCGGGAATAGCGGAGATTGCTGCCACTGTCGAGCGACTTCGAGCATGTCACGGGTTGGCCCCCCGCCGTGATCGCCAACACCAGGAAGCCAGAGAGAAATTGGAATACCAGTCTTAGACTCCCAGTTGCAGGCATAGTCTGCCATTTTGATAGGATCGATATCAGTGCCGATGGGAGGAGCCGTCAAGCTCAAAATCTGACTACCGTCTGGCGATCGCCACCCAAACCAGTCATACGGAAAATCATTTGTGTCGTTCCAGCGAAGCTTTTGAGTCACAAAATAGCGGACGCCCCCCTGGCGCAAGATCTGGGGAAGTTGCCAACAAAACCCAAAGCTATCGGGCAACCAGGCAATTTCACTGACGTGTCCGAATTTTTCGTAGACATAGCGTTGACCATACAACACCTGTCGGACAATTGATTCTCCACTAACAATATTGAATTCTGGCTCAACCCAAAGCCCTGCAACAATTTCCCATTTTTGGTTGGCAATCTGTTCTCGAATGGCAGCGAACAGATGGGGACGATGTTGCTCAAGCCACTCATAGAGAGCAGGCGTAGAATGACAAAAAATAAGGTCTGGAAACTCGTGCTGAAGCTGCAAGACAGATTTGAACGTGCGCTCAGCGGCCTCCCATGTGTCTTGAACTGACCATAGCCACGCCAGATCGAGATGGGCATGTCCTAAAAGTTTGATGGTGCGCTGCTTGATCCAGGGTTCAAATTGCCGGAGCTGTTGACGAGTTGCGGCGAGTGAATCATCAAATGTTTGGCGATCAGGTAATGCCGACCACTGAATCGAGGCGATCGCCTCAGCAATATCACGCCGCTTTTCGGGTGCAAAGGTCGTGACATAGAGCTGCAATACGTCTAGTTCATCAGCCACAAATCCCGGTTCCGGAACGACTGTCGTAACCCCGTTTGATCGTTCATACATTGCGTGCGATCGCACTAACGCCCCCTCATCGTGTCCCGGACTGGTCAACCGTAGCGCTACATCAAATACCTCACCGGGCTCGACAGCAGAACTCAGCAAAATGCGGGCTGAACAGTCAAACAAATCGCCTTCTTGAATGAGTTCTCCATTGAGATAGATTTCAGCCTTGCTTGCCCACCACGTCAGCGCAATCCGTAAGCTCAGCCCGTCGATTGGATAGTTCTCAACCGCAGCGGGGATCACGAGCCGTTGACCCAGCCACAACACCGTTTCGCCCTTTCCCCAAGCAATGTGATGACGCGTGTTGAGAGAGGCGATCGCCCACGATTTCCAACAGTGAGCATACACGGCCTTATCGGTGGGCACGTCAGCGAGACACACGCGCCAGCGCTGCTGAAGATCGAGTTGAGTTAGCCGTCGCAATCGGGCGATCGCATTGAGAATCGGATCGGGTTCGGGTGAATACGGTAATGAGTGAGATGCAGTGGACATATTTCGTTAAGATCAGGTCATTCGAGCCTGTTGGTGTTTGTCTGCTTCAGCCTTTGGATATGGGCTAGGATTCTATATCGCGATGAACGTGATACAGCTAATGCTGTGTGAATACTATGTCGTCTTCTGGTCGCTATCAAAGTAATATTCTCAATTTCCTATCGCAGCAGCGTCTGCGACTGAACGATCAGTATCAACGACGCAGTCGACAGGTCAAGCTGGTAGCGGTGTGGGGCACGCAAATTCTGCTTTATCCGCTCTATGCCCTTTTTCAAACCAGCCGATTGACGAGCCGACAGATTGGCCGGGCAGTGCGTCGCGTCATGCCCCGCTTGAGACAGACGAATCATCTTGTGCAGGCTCTAGTTCATCCTGCTCGTCTGAAACCCCCGCCTACGGTTGATACCCCTACCTGGAAAATAATGGAAGGCGTTCAAGCCTTTGAATTGCCTATTAGAATTCAATCTGAGGCGCTAGGACGGGTTCCTACCAAAGCAACCCACCGTACCCTTAATAGGCAATCCATTCAAATTCGAGGGATCGCAACGCAGTGTTCAACCGGAAAGCTGGTGCTCGTTACTACCGATAATCGGAGTCTTGATCTATTTACCCCTCGGCAGTGCGATCGCCTGCGGCAGAAAATCACCTCAGAGCTTGCATCGTATCATCGCGATCGCCTGCGCGCTCAATCCGAATTATCGTCTACAGCATCCGATCACGCAGACTGGAGAGCTCTACCGTTGCCGACCGAATATCCTCAGCAATGGTCGATGCTAAAACGGCTTAATCGCCTCATGGCATGGATGCAGACGAGCCAGGTGGCGATCGCAGCCAATGTATTCCATGAATCTCGCCAGGTCTGCGAGACTAACTCTGTCCGACCTGATCGCGCTCTGTCACAATCTCAGTCGCAATCTCAGCCGAATACGACCCTATCCCCTCCTCAGCTAGCACGTTGGTCGCTCCTCAATCGAGCGCGTGCGCTAGGGAACTCTGCGCTGCTTGCGACGCAAACCCCTATTGGAGAGTGGCAATGGTTTGATCCAGATTTGCCGATGGTTAGCGACCGTGTCGGATATTTGGATACTGAGTCCGATGATGTCCAGCGCTCGATTATTCAAGCTGAGTCTCGGCTAGATGCTGATTTTCTCTCTGCCTCTACCCCTGTATCGATTATTGAACAGTCAGTGCATCAGAGAGTGGATGATTTAATGGATGCTCGGCGGGCAGAGCGCTCTGCCCTCACTCATGTGGCAACGATGGACGAGCGATCGCCCACCGTGTCAGGGATCAAACCCGAGTCCGATAGTGATGTATCGACTCCGTGGGTCGATGCAAAAGTCGCGTTCGTGGGCTACGCTAAGCATCCTCTCGAACAAGCATTAGAATGGCTTGATTCAGGAATGCTTTGGCTAGAGCGTGCGATTTCTAAGGTTTGGAGTTGGATGACTCGCCATATTTAGGCGCGTCTTAAGCGCATCTATGTGGCGTATCTATATCAAGCTCAATCCAATCCATCGTTGGCTAAAAATCTTGACTCAATTAAGAATCTTGTCCGTTAATTTTGAGAGGATTCATATCTCAACTTCTTCAAACGAGATATCCTTTTTTCTCCATTCAACATCGCCAAATTAAAATATAGCGATCTTAAATCGCTCGTAAATTGTGGGTGGTGGGGCGGGCCTGCC
>JBNPEG010000090.1:0-13524 GCA_051117555.1 Elainellaceae cyanobacterium
ACCACCATGATGGGACAGCTATAGCAGTTGTCCCTTTTTTATGTCTATGCAGGTATCGATTCCTGCGATTACTTGAATGTCAGGCGATCGCCCGTGGCATGTGAGAAAACAGTTTAAGTCTCTGCAAACGCCTTAATATCTGACTCACTGATTCGTCCTGCCTGATACAAGGTTTCGGTAACCTCCGAAATAGTTAGAACCGAATGAGCGTGATAGCTATTCGTGCGCAATCTACCTTTAACGTCTTGTTCATGATCCAAAAGCACCACAATATCGTCTACTTTTAACCCGACTGATTTAAGCTTCGCAGCTCCTTCCATCGCACTATTGCCGCTGATCAAAATATCATCAACCACCACTGCCGTTTCTCCTGGCTCAAAATTGCCTTCAACTAAGCGGCGGGTGCCGTGAGCTTTGACCTCCTTTCGAGGAAAGATCATCGGGCGATTGAGCTGAAGTGCTAACCCGGTCGCAGTCGGTAACGAACCATAAGGAATGCCCGCAATGCGATCGAAGCGGAGGTCTTTTAGAATGTCTGCGTACGCATTCAACACTTATTGAAACAGTTGGGGGTTAGAAATGATTTTGCGGAGGTCAATGTAGTAGGGGAAAACAGCGCCAGAAGCTTGGACGAATTCACCAAAAAGAATGCAGCCTACATCGTATAGTTGCAAAATCAAATCTTGGTGGGGATGTTGCTCCAAGACGCAGACATTGGAAACCCATACATCGCAACTGATATGTTCTTGAACCGTCTGCGCTCTTGCTTGATTCACCTGTTCTTGCAGCGATCGCACCTGATCAGCCAAATTCTCTTGGTTCAGCCAGTCTTGAGGAATCGGAATTAATAGTCCTTCTCCATTGCGATTTAACCCAGATGCTAAGATCTGGGCCAGATCCACTCCTTCTTGCCAAATACTTCTCACTAAAATAAGCCGTTCTGGGGCGATCGCCCTAATTCTGGCTAAAACAACTGGCGTCGTTGTTCCTACTTCTAATGCCAGTTGTTCCGTTGTGCCCCAGCGTTGCGCCTCTGTGACGACGTGAAGATAAAGCGGAGATTCGGCGGTCGGATAGTCTTGCACATCGGTAGCCGACGGATTGGAAGTACGGCATAGTACAAACACGGCCTTGTTAGGGTAGATCAAGAAGGGGGCAACTAAATCCTGCCCAGCATAGGCATTGAGTGTAATGGCATCGACATGCCATCGAGCAAAGACCGTTTGAGCAATTAGTGTACTCGTATTCAGGTCGCTGTGCTTTGCATCCAAAATCACGGGTATGTGGGGAGGAATCATGCGAAGAACATCTTGCAACAGGATTAATCCCCCACTCCCTAACGCTCCATAAAAGCCTAAGGTCGGTTTATACGCGCAAACCAAGTCTGCTGTTTGGGTGATAATCCACTGCAACCAATCCCGTAAATCTTGAATCAGGGCATCGTGCTCAGAGCCATCTTTAGACCTTTCGCGATAGCGAGCAGGCACCATTTCTGGATTCGGATCAAGCCCAGCGACAAGAAGACTAGAATTCCGGCTAATCGTACCGTCTAACTTATCAAAGAAGTGCATTGCTTCAAGGTGTGAGCAACATCTACTTCACGCTACACCGAGATGCCACACTAGACAGTCTAATATGTGATAGATATCGAAACAGTTAACATAAATGCGTCAGAATGCTGCGATTTGTTAGCCGTTTATTACGATACATTGACATACCACCCCAATGCATTGCTAGGTCATTTGTGCCCGCAAGGTATATAGATGGCGATCGCTGACCAAACGGTATACTACTGCTATATCTGCCGAACTTGATATCTGTCGAATGTGATATCTGTCCAGCGCAATTCATTGACGTACATTAATTTCCTATGCTCACATCACCCCTCGTTCCTCGTGACTTTGATGTGCCCAACATTGTTGAAACGGCTGAATTTCGGCTACGGATGCTCACGGTTCACGATGTCATCAAAGACTACGATGCCGTTATGTCAAGCGTTGAACGATTGACTACTGTATTCGGTGACCAGTCAGGCTGGCCTCATGGGCTAACGCTTGAGCAAGATCTGATTGATTTAGGTTGGCATCAAAAAGAATTTCAGCGACGCACTTCATTTGCCTACACGGTGATGAGCTTAGATGAGTCAACCTGTCTGGGATGCGTCTATATCATGCCGCCCTATCGGGGAGACTTTGACCCCGGCGAATTTGATGCAGCAGTATTTCTTTGGGTGAGAGATTCTGCCTATAAAACTGGCATGGATGAACGGCTTTATCCGTTTGTGCGCCAGTGGATTGTAGGAGCATGGCCCTTTAAGGTCGTAGCATATCCGGGGCGCGATATCGCCTGGGACGATTGGAGGACTCTGCCTGCCTAGCATCATTTTTCTGCTCTTAGGTAGACTCACATCCGAGGAAATTCGTGTTCTCTAGATCTAGATAGCAAGCAGATCTTTAAATTATGGACTATACCACCATTGAGCCAATCAAGCAGCGCGTGTCTCGTGTAGGACTAGGCACTTGGGCGATTGGCGGCTGGATGTGGGGCGGAACCGATGAGCGCCAGTCGATTGAGACGATTCTCTCAGGGCTCAATCGAGGCATTAACCTCATCGATACGGCTCCCATTTATGGATTTGGTGTATCTGAAGAAATCGTCGGTAAGGCAGTCGCCGAATATGGCAACCGCGATCAGGTCGTTTTAGCCACGAAGGTCGCCCTTGAAAAAACAGATGAAGGGGTGATTCGCAATTCAAGCCGCGATCGCATCTTGACCGAAATTGAAGCATCTCTCAAACGACTGCAAACCGACTATATCGACATCTATCAGGTTCACTGGCCTGATGCCAGCGTGGCGTTTGAGGAGACGGCTGCAACGCTTCAGGAACTGTATGAGAAAGGAATGATTCGGGCAATTGGCGTCAGCAACTATTCGACTGAGCAAATGGATGCCTTTCAAAATGCGGCTCCGCTCCATACCAGTCAGCCTCCCTACAACCTCTTTGAGCGGGGCATTGATGACACCCTATTGCCCTATTGCCAAGAACGCGGCATTGCGCTAATCACCTATGGTGCGCTGTGTCGGGGCATGCTGAGCGGAAAGATGTCGAGCGATCGCACCTTTGAGGGAGATGATTTGCGAAAGGGCGATCCGAAGTTTCAGCCACCTCGCTATGAGCAGTATCTAGCAGCCGTTGACCGTCTTGACCGCTTTGCTCAAGAGAACTACAACAAGCGAGTCATTCATCTGGCAGTACGATGGATTCTCGATCGCGGTGTTCACGTGGCGCTGTGGGGGGCGCGTCGTCCCGATCAGCTTGATGCGGCTGAGGCAGTGGCGGGCTGGTCATTAAGCGACGATGCGCTGGCAGAGATTGATCGTATTTTGGCAGAGACGATCACCGATCCGGTGGGGCCAGAGTTTATGGCACCTCCCGAGAGTGAACCCGCAGCAGCCTAGCGCTATCGGGCGATCGCCCGATAATTCCCAATGACACGATTCGTCCAACCCGTACCTAAAGTGTTTTTGGGTCTAGCCTTGGGGCTAACGTGGATGTTTTGGTGTCCGGCAATTGCGTTAGACAAGGCAGAACCCGCTCTGGCTCCGTTAATATTGCACTACTTGGGCGGGTTATAGGCGTCGGATCGCTGCGATTTTGGTTGTTTTTGGTCGCCATTATCGTGCAAACCATCGTGATGACTTGGATTTTTAATAATACAAACCGAAGTATTTTATCCGCGATTCTATTTCATTTCATGGTAAACGGAACCGGAGAGTTAGTCGAACTCACTCTCAGCGCCGAGATAACCTATGTTGCACTATGGGGGATGCTGGCGATCGCCATTCCGTTGCTAACAAATCCTCAAACCTTCGTGCGGACATCAACGCATCTGTAAGGGATAATCTGAAGGATATGCGCCCGAATCAACTCCTCATTATGACCGTCCCTCGAAAACCGTCCAAAGCAGACGTGCAAGCCGCATTTGGCAAAACGGTGCCCGATATCATTGCTCCCGATCTTGACATTCTGTTCTGTGGCATTAATCCCAGTATTTACAGCGCAGCAGTAGGGCATCATTTTGCCCGGCCAGGAAATCGCCTCTGGAAAACGCTTCATGCCGCTGGGTTTACTGAGCGGGTCTATTCGCCCTTTGACGATCGGGCGCTGTTGAACTTGGGTTACGGCATGACTAATATTGTTGATCGGGCAACTGCTAGGGCCGATCAGCTATCCTCCGATGAGCTGATTGCGGGGCGGCAGCAGCTTGCCGACAAAATCAAACGCTATCGTCCTCGATTTCTTGCGATTTTAGGAATCAGTGCCTATCGCACTGCATTTAACCAGCCCAAAGCCACGATTGGCAAGCAAGACCAGTCTCTCAATGAGGCTGTTCTCTGGGTGTTGCCAAACCCAAGCGGTCTAAATGCCCACTATCAGCTTCCCGACTTGGCTGCTGTGTTTGCAGAGCTAAAACTAGGGACTCGCGTGTAAATCACCTACCTAGCAATGACCTGTACGGGCAAACGGCCGTTTGCCACCCAAACCCTATGCATCACCCTTGGACACCCCGACTCACTGATGACGGCTCGTTTACTTTCTTTTCAGACGAATTTGGCGAAACCTTTCACAGTCAAGAGGGGGCAAAGGATGAAGCATTTCTAAAGTTTGCCGCCGCAACCCGTTTATCTAAAAAGGCTCAACGAGGTTCGATTCGACTGCTTGATATTTGCTATGGGCTAGGCTACAACACGGCGGCGGCGCTTGAGACAATCTGGGCGATCCATCCCCGCTGCCATATCGACATGATTGGGTTAGAGCTAGATGCTGCGGTGCCTCAAGCCGCGATCGCCCCTCCGCTGATCGAAAGCTGGTCATCCGCAACTCAAGACATTTTGAAGGCGATCGCCCATCAGCATTACTGCCAGTTGCCACGGCTAAGCGCACGGTTGCTCATCGGAGACGCCCGCCAAACGATTCAGCAGGTGATTGATGAACCATTTCAAGCCGATGCTATTTTTTTCGATCCGTTTTCTCCGCGCCGCTGTCCGCAATTATGGACGGTTGAATTTTTTCAGCGAGTCGCTCAATGCCTTGCGTCAGACGGCACACTCGCCACCTACTCTCGGTCTGCGTCGGTTCGCGCCGCGATGATCGAAGCCGGATTTGCGATTGGGACGATTCCAATACCTGCACCGGGTCATTCTCATGAGTGGTCGCACGGAACCGTCGGCAGCTTTGATACACAAACGCTCACGCCCCTATCAGTCATGGAGCATGAGCATTTGCAAACACGTGCCGCCATTCCCTATCGCGATCCTTGCCTGACCGATACTGCCGAGGTGATTGTGTCTCGTCATCATCAGGAGCAGCAAGAATCCACGCTTGAATCAACGTCTAGTTGGAGACGCCGATGGGGTATCCGATAGTCTGGCGATCGCCTACTTTGATGAACTGGGGTGGTTTACTCGATGACTGCTCAAAGAACCGATAATGTTCTAATCCTTCCAAGATGCCCCAGGCATGATGCCCCTGAGCAAAATAGATTTGGGGGCGATCGCGCAGCTTTTCAAGTTCTTCGCTGTGATTGCTGACTACAATCCCCATCGTATTGCCCGACAGCATCGCCTCATCGTTGCCGCACGCTCCTGCAACATAGAACTTATGGATGGGGAGTCCCCACTTCAGCCCACAATATCGCAGAGCATCGCCTTTTGAAGCTCGCAGCGGCACCAAATCGAGGTACATGCTGTGGGAATAAATTGCCTTCACATGCAGATGGCGCTGCCGCAAAAATCGCAACATCTCTCGAATGCTGGGCGCTTTTGCTTCATCGACAAAGTAGCTAATCTTGTACCGCCCTTGCACCTCAGACGGCTGCATAGACAATCCGGGTAGCTCACTCATCGCCTCTCGCACCGCATTGGGTCGCCAGCGATAGCTAATGTGTCGTTGCCAGTTAGTATCTGTTACCACTTGCGGCCCATGATAAATCTCGCTACCAACTGAGGTCACTAGCAAGTCTGGCATGGGAATCTGCCACTCTCCTAACACCGCGATCGCACTGTCAAGGCTGCGCCCGGTGGCGATCCCAAAACAAATGGCTTCTTCACACGAATTGAGCCGATCCATCAGCACTCTTAGCGCGTCGCGATCGCCAATCAGCGTATCGTCAATTTCGCAAACCAAAATGCGGTCTGCAATCGGAAGACGGTTTTTGGTGAAATCACTGGTGCCACTGCGAACGCTAATCGTAAAGGGTTCAGTCAGCGGTTCGATCGCCGGAGCTTCTGCCAACGGACTCAGCATCGACTGAACCGAACGATACGGCAGCTTATTAATCTGCTCTAAATAGCGTTCAACGTGACTCGTCCAGGAGAAATTTTCTTTGACGTGATGAAGCCCATTTTGCGACCATCGATGCCATTTCTCAGAATCGCTCAGCACAGTTTTCAGTGCCGTTTGGATATCCTTAATATTCAGCGGATTGATTAGAATGCCGTTTTGACATGCCGCCGTAATATCCCTAGGCCCTCCGTCTGCCGTGGCGACAATCGGCAAGCCACAAGCGGTCGCTTCGATGAGCGTCAACCCAAACGGCTCGGTCAAGGCTGGATTGATGAATACACCTTGAGTTTGAGTCGCATACCGATAGAAATTGGGGACATCATCCGATTGATGCTGTTTAGGATACGCCACCTTCCCGTACAGATCATAGTAGTCAATTGATAAAAGCAAGTCAGTCATGACCTGCCGGGGCCCGCTTTCCATACCGCCAATGTCATCCCGATTTCCCAAGATCAGCAATAGGTTTGCCAGTTTTTGCAACTCCGGATCTTCGCCATACGCTTTGACTAAACTCGCCACATTCTTGCGCATAGCAGGCCGCGACAGTGCCATGATTAGGGGCTTATCCGGCTCTTTGAGAAAGCGACTCAGCATTGTTCGAATGCTGTCGGGCTGCCAATCTGCATCAGGTGGATAAAATTTTTGCAACGTTACCCCCGGCGGAATCACCGTCATTCGACGGGGCTGATATTGATCGTAGATGCTGTATTGCTGTTCAACTTCTTGATGGGTACTCGCAATCACAAGAGCTGCGCTTCCTAACGTCGCTTCTTCGGCTTCGATGCGCGTGCTAATACGGAAATGTTCTTCGATCACGTCTGGCTTGGTGCCGTGTTCGAGCAATCGCTGAAGTTTGACTCGTCCCAAAGAATGCCCCGTATGAACGAGAGGAACACCCAGCCAACCGGCGATTCGACAGCCAACATAGCCAGCATCGGCATAGTGGCTATGAATCACATCAGGCAGCCGCCCGACCTGGCGAATATGCCGCAGTAACTCGTCGGCAAAGCTATCTAGATAGGCCCATAACACCTCTTTGCGAAGATATCGACGCGGCCCCCCCGGAATGCGAATAATTTGAGCGTTGTCGCCAAGCTGCTCAATAGGCTTGGTATAATCAGCGCTTACTTTTGCGTCAATCACCATGCGGGTAACCAGATCAACTCGCTCGACATTCGGATGTTTCGCTAATGCGCGAGCCAGTTCGACCACATATTTGGTTTGTCCTCCGGTATCTGCATCTCGTCCCAGTTCCAGATTTTCACCACGGATTAACCCATGAATGCTAACCAGAATGATATATAACCCTTTGCTGCGTGCCATGTCTCTCTCCTAAAATTCGCCACAGAGAGCTGAGCCTTAACAATGTCAAGCGAACAGGGAACAAAGGATGCTCAAAAGTACTCAGGAACTCAACAGTATCATGCAATCGCGTTTTAATAGGAATTCGCTTTACGCTTTCAATCACGCTTGTTTGTTAGGCTCACGACTGCGAACGTTGATAGTTTGATTAGATGTACCATACTTTATCCTAAAGTGCTGTTTCAATTTGTACATCATCACTTCGAGGGGTTTAATGACCGACCATTCTCCCTCTAGAAATCAAGGAATCGGCATCCTGAAAAAATTGTGCGATCGCCCCTCAGTTCTGATACTCGCGTTTATCAATAGCCTTTCACTAATGGCAACGATTAGATATCCACATAGGTGCTAAATACGACGTATATCAAGATACCAGACAGGACACCATAGGAGGTTGCCAAAGCAGTCAAATACTGCTTCGAGCGATATAAACTCACCATGATAAATAACGTTAACGACAACAAAAGCTCCACGATTGGAATCGGCAGCGTGTCATCAGAGGTATACAGGCTTTCAAAAATAACGAGCAACCCAATCATCCAAAGCGTTGAGAGCACGTAAAGATTAATTCGAGGAAGCTGGGTTCGATATGGGCTCTTAAAGGCTTCTGTAAATAGCGCAATGTAGGCGATCGCCACGACCGGCAGCAATGCCGCAGAAATGCTGCGAAGCCCCAAGCCAATGCCATACGCAAATGCATTGACAATCAGGTAAAAAATAAAGCTTGTGATAATAGCAAACGACAGGAAGGTGACAATTCCATTAGCAATGCTAACGCCAAGTCGACGATTGCGAGTCTTAGGATCACTGTTGGACATGGCTAGTTCGGGATAATCCGAGTCGATTAAATGAGTCAGCTACATGAGTCAGCATGGCTGCTTGACCGGTAGCGTATCAGGAGACTATTCGATACGACAGCCGCATTTAGATAGATCTTGTTTAGTGGGTGTGATCCACCATACAAAATTGCGGTTTACATCAAAGTCGGCTCTGTTTAGATCCTCGGCTTCTGAGTCAGACCTCGGGAATGACGATCAGAGTTTCAACCAGACACCGGGAATCTGCCGGGGATCTGCCGGATTTCTTTTAATCATCGTATTCCCGACATTCAGGTGCTTCTGGATGCTCGCGGCAATAGTCTTCAAACACTTGTCGAGAGGCAGATGTAGCCTGCGATCGCTGGTGAGACGATTCTGCTTGGAGTTCTTCAACGGCATCCCAGGCAGCCGCACATTCAGGCGATTGAGCCCCCATCTCGGCGCAGATTGCGCGGGCGTCTTCGCGGGCAACTTCGATCTGATCTTCGATGAAAAGCTTTTTAGGATTCTCGACAAAATCGCTCTTGAGAATGTCGGTGATGGAAATAACGCCCAGCAATTCTCCCCGAATGACGGGAGCACGACGAATGCCAGTCTGGGCGAACAGGCGGGCTACATATTCAACCCCCAGTTCAGGATTCACTACAATACAGGGTTTTGTCATAATTTGATACACTCGCATCGTTTTCGGGTCATGCCCGTATGCGGCTACTTTATAGACAATATCGGTTTCGGTCACGATGCCGTAGGGATCATTGGCATCGCGGCGATCGACGATCAGCGATCGCAGCCCCTTTTCTTTCATCAACTGCACGGCGTCTGCTACCGTTGCTGACCCTCGAATGGTGACAACATTGCGGGTCATGATATCTTGCGCGTTCATCATGGCAGGTTTGTCTCCAAATCACGATAGATGCGATCGCTCTCGGAATCAGTTTATCCTGTTAACGTATAGGTTCATGGTTCTTAACACACAGCTTCTTCTATGACGTGCATAATCAATCGCCGCGCTCAATTCTCTGCTAGCCATCGCTATTGGTTACCAGAACTGAGCGACGCAGAAAATGCCAAGCAGTTTGGACTCTGTGCCCGCGCACCGGGTCATGGTCATAATTATGTGCTTTACGTCTCAATGGAAGGAGACCTTGATGAGTATGGCATGGTGCTCAACCTCTCCGATGTGAAGCACATCATTAAGCGAGAGGTCACCAGTCAACTCGATTTCTCGTACTTAAATGATGTTTGGGACGAGTTTCAGCAAACATTACCCACAACGGAAAACCTGGCACGGGTCATTTGGAAACGACTTGCGCCTCATCTTCCGTTGGTTCGCATTCAGCTTTTTGAACATCCAGAACTTTGGGCAGACTACAAAGGAAACGATATGGAAGCCTACCTCACCATTAGCACCCACTTCAGCGCCGCACATCGCCTCGCGTTGCCGCATCTCAGCCTAGACGAAAACTTCGAAATCTATGGCAAGTGTGCTCGCGTTCATGGGCACGGGCATAACTATCATCTAGAAGTCACCATCAAAGGCGAAATGGCCCCGCGCACGGGCATGATTGCTGATTTGGTAGAGTTTCAAAATGCCGTTGACGAGCACGTCGTAGACCCGTTTGACCACACCTTTTTGAACAAAGATATTCCGTATTTTGAAACAGTCGTTCCTACAGCAGAAAATATCGCCATTCACATCCGCGATTTGCTGGAAAACCCTATTCGCCAAATTGGTGCTCAGCTTTATAAGGTGAAGCTCATCGAAAGCCCGAATAATTCCTGTGAAGTCTACGGCGCGGCGGCAACTTCAACTCCTAACGCTATGCAAACCCCCGAATTTGCTAATGTTTCATAGATGGGGTTTGTATCACGCCTTCGTTTCAAACAGCGTCCGAATTTCATACCCTCCTGCTAACGTCTTGATCGTCACCCGTCATCCTTTAGCTGAGCCTGGCTCTTGTCGACATACCATTGGGCGATCATCTGGGTCGTTCCCCCCATTGCCAGTCCACCCACTATCGCTAGAAGCAATATTCCAAAAAGTCCTAGAAGCTCTTGCATACGAGGAACCAGCACTAGGCCAATGGTGAGCATGGCCGTTATCAGCACCATACTCATAAAAGTAATCATTTGCTGATAGCGTTTGGGATTTGCCAACGGAAAGAACCATAGACGAGTGATTAGACCAACGACCAGCCCATTGATGATTCCGGTTAAACTACCCGTCGCCAGTCCCAACAGCATCATGGAAAGGGGACTGACGTCTAATCCCCCTATCATCGCTACGGCACCACACACTAGACCCGCCAGCGCTCCGGCCCCTATGCTGCGATAGAGCGCATTGCCTAAAAGACGCTGAGTAGTCATGGCACTGTTTTGCAGTTGCGCCCAGCGAGGGTGATCTAGCGCGTTGCGTGCCTGCTCAACCGACGCAAGGCGATGGGAGAGAGTCGGCTCGACCATGCACGCCAGCCATGCCGTGAAATTGTCACTTAGATTGACATATGGCTTAAACTGGAGCCTCAGATTTTTCTGGGGCAACTCTGCCGGATGTTTGCCCGTTGCCAGGGCGATCGCCACTGCACCCACACTATACAAATCAGAGGCTGGAACTGCCTGTCCACCACACTGTTCAGGTGGCAGGTAGCCGTAGGTTTCTACCCCAGTCACGGTTCGTCCTGCTTTGCTGGCTAGGGTCTGAACCGAACTCAGATCAACGAGATACACCTGATCAATTCGCGCGTCTGCCGTTGCGGTCATCAGAATATTACTAGGTTTGATATCTCGATGAATCACGGGCGGAATGCGGTGATGCAGGTAATCGAGGATGTCTAGCAATGCCCTCACAATCTGCTTGATGTCTCCTTCGCTAAAGATACATCCGGCTTTCAAATAATCGTCTAACGACTTTGCGTCGATGTAGCTCTGAACGAGGGCATATCCCTTGCGGGTAGGGGTATCAATTTCAAAGGCATCTAGATAGCGAGGAATACCAGGGTGCAACAAGCTTTTTAACGTTTCGGCTTCTTGTTCAAACAGCTTCAGATCATCCCCGTCTAGAGTAGTGTCAACGGTGAGTCGCTTGATGATCACCTGCTGACGGGTGTGTTCATCTTGGGCTAAAAACGTTTCGTGTCCGGCTTGTTTGCTGAGCCTCAACAGGAGATGATACCGATTGCCTAGCTGCTCTGAATGGGGGGAGTCTACCACCGGAATTGCCCGTCAAGAAAGGGTCGCCTATAGTCTGGCAAATCTTGGGGCAAACGCCCATATTCATTACGAGCAAAAATTTAAGATCTGGTGAGCCACCTCGTGCGACTTTTCTAAATGGGGCACATGTCCGCAGTTTTCGAGCCAAATCAGCTTGCTGTCAGGAATTGCCGTTTCAAATTTCTCGGCATCGGCTGTGCCCAAAATTTTGTCGTTTCGTCCCCAGAGAATTAGAGTCGGCTGCTGGATTTGGGCGATCGCCTCTGGGGTCAACACGTTATAGCCGCCACCTTTTGTAAATGCAATCATTGCCCGACTCCAGTCTGGGGATGCAAGATGAAGCGCAGCACAGCGGGCAGCATCTACAGTGGCAAAGGTTTTATCAAAATAGGCGGCTTTGCTAATCTCCTGCCGAACCTTTGGATTCTTCAAAAACTCGGTCGCCAGGAAACCTAGGGGCGGAATTAGGAATCTACCCATATTTGGCCCATTGGCAGGCCCAGCGCTGTCGAGTAAGACCAGTGTTTCAACTAAATCGGGGTGGGTGAGCGCAAAATCAATCGCAACGGCTCCCCCCATGGAGGCTCCGATGAGCATCACAGGCTTATTGATTAGCGTTTTCCAGGTGTGAAAAAGATGGAGCTTAATTTCTGCGGCACTAAACGTTAAACCAGCCCGTCGTTCAGTAAAGCCAAAGCCCAGCAGATCAACAGCCCAAGTTTCGTGATGCTCGGCTAATAGCGGCATCAGCCGACGAAATTCTATCAGGGAGCTATCAAAGCCATGCAGTAACAAGATGGCAGGTTCACCGACTCCTTGATGAACATAGCTGGTCAGGATCGGCTGATCGCTGAGAGGAGTGGCGATCGCCTCCTGCTGAATCTGCTGAGCTAGAGCGATCGATGCTGCTTCCGTGAGCTGTTGGGCAGTTGATGGGAGAAATTTGGGGAACATGAATTTTAGTGTAACCCTAATCAATCTTTTATGAAATTAGGATTTGACGGCTTGATATTCAAACAAACTGCACAGGCAGATCTGTCTAGTTGCGGATCTAGTTGCTGAATAGACCAATGTTTTGTCTGAATGGAGCAGCAGGGATACTTACGTGTGCATCATACCTGCATTCAGCCCTATCAAATGCCATACTGTTTCCTCGAAATTGTCCTTTTCGACGTTCAGTTCTATAGTCGTACGCTCTCGCGTTAGGACGTTGAACATGTGTGAGCGCAGGGGCTCACCACACAAACCTGAGCCTGTAGGACTATATCGACAGAAATGCTTCAAGAAAGCGCTTATTTTCCTCTCCGACTCCCATATTTATTGAATCTTTATGGAACTGTGACTTAATAGTATCGTCAAGTGTGATAGAGACGCTCAATGAAACAGTCTGGCATACAATCATGATGCATGTACCCAATCGTAGGTGATCGCTTGTCTTAAAACTACCGACAACTATTTTCACACGCCCAGTTAAACGCATCATGCTCGATGGTTTAGCAGTATTCAGTCAAAACTGCTTGCCTGCGGCCCAACGATAGTTAGTTCTTTCTGAGACAAAAAGCCTATGGAAATCACCATAAAGCCCCTAAAAATGAGCAATCAAGCGAGACTGTGTCTCGTAATTCCGCTAGGTAACGGAATGAAAGTTCAGTATCCCGTTCACAATGAAGCAGAGGCTAAAGCACGGTACGAAGAGTATCAGCAATGGAATGCCAATGCTGCATCCGTGGTAGCTCATCCTTAATCGCCATCCTAAGGTCACATTAGATCAGCGGATCGATCTCGATT
>JBNPEG010000008.1:0-13500 GCA_051117555.1 Elainellaceae cyanobacterium
GCAAGACATTGTGCTATTCCAAGTGCGTGAATATGCTGAAGCACTCTATCCGTTTGCTACTGCACTACCTCAGATTTGGGGAAGTGCCTGTCCCAGCATAGATTCATACCCTTATTCAGCAACGCCCTAATTGTTAATGTCATGGTTGAATTCATTCCCTTCATTGCCATAGTTCCACCATAATTCGACTCACAAAGAATGTTAATATAGCTTGCGCGCTAAGCACCTTTGCATTTTTTGCAAAACTGGAGGTTACGCAGGAAATGGATCAACTCGCGGCAATGCGATCATTTGTCAAAGTGGTTGAAACAGGTGGATTCTCGGAAGCCGCACGACAACTGAGCCTTGCGGTATCTTCGGTTACTCGGCAAGTCAATGCTCTCGAATCTCTGTTGAACACTCAGTTGCTCAATCGTTCTACTCGCAGTATCACTCTTACGCCACAGGGGTATAAATACTACGACAAGGTAGTACAGATTTTGCAAGATGTAGAAGAAGCCAATCTCTGTGCCATGGAGCAGGGTGATATTCCTCGTGGGATTCTGCGAGTGAGTTTACCCGTTGCATTCGGACGACTCCATATCGCTCCGATTCTCGGTGATTTTCTGACTCAATATCCAGATATTCAGCTTGAGCTTCAGGTAAGCGATGGTTTAGCCAATCTAGTTGAGGAAGCGCTTGATGTCGTGATTCGTATTTGCAACCTCGATCATTCCAATGCTTATCTGATCGTTCGCAAATTAGCTGCCTTTAATCGCTTAGTCTGCGGTAGTCCAGCATATTTTGAGCAATATGGGGAACCTATTCATCCAAATGAATTAGTTCAGCATAACTGTTTATTATTTGCACATTCTCAGGGCTATAAAAGTTGGCGATTCCAGAGAGGAACCGACGTTTACGACATACGTGTGCAGGGTTCCTTGGTAGCAAATAATTCGGAGATACTTCGCCAAGTATGTTTAGACGGTATTGGACTGATCTTTATGCCAACTTGGCTAATTGGAGAAGATCTTCGAGCAGGACGGTTACAAACCGTATTGACTACCTTTCAAATCTATCCTCAAGACGAGATGGATAGGGGGATTTATGCACTTTATCTGCCCAATCGCAGACATTCCTTGAGAGTTAAAACATTTATTGACTTCCTCATCGAACGGTTTGGGAATCAGCCTATGGGGGAACCGTTTGAGTAGGTTGCGTCAATGACGCACCTTCCTCTGTACATTGCATCAACACAGCAGGCAATACAATGGGCGATCGCACTTATAGATTGATATGCGGTGCGTTTGCTTCGCAACACACCCTTGCATGATTACTACTACTCGCGCGAAGGGGCGATCGCACGCTTCTGCCTTGTAAGGGCTTTGCATGCAAAGCCCCTACCCTGATATGGGCTACTACTACTGCTCGTGCGATCGCCAGCGAATCAAATAACTCATCACGTCACCCTCCTCTGGTGTAATTACGATGACTGTTTCAGGCACTGTGATCAACTGACTCCATAACCCTTGCTCCACATAGTTGAGCACATGCAAACGGTTAATCGTGTGCCGCACTCCTGCACGAGACCCGAGCAGAATATGACGCAAGGGTTCTCGACTGGGTTGACCCGATGGGGATGCTATCAATAGGGGCTCTGTCGCCTCACTGCGAGAGCGAGACGAGGATAGATACGGTACTAACATGAGGGATTCCTCCAACGTAATGGGGTAAGAATCCCAAAAATTTAGCCACCCCAGACATGGTGCAGTGCGGGGTGGCCTCAGGTAACATAGGCACATCCTCCGCGACAGGCGTAATCTGTCGTGGGGGTCAGGTATCGGGAGTTGTTTGCACCAACTCTCGGTACCGCCTGACTAAATTTTTGGGGAAACCAAGCTGTTAGACAAACAGCTATAGCATCCAACGCTATCGGATTTGGGGATGCGAGTCAAGTCAAAACGGCTACCAAACCTCAGCAATATCTGGATACAACCCATTGATGGCGAACTGCCAATGTTATTAATGCAACGCCCAATCTGATGGGAGTAACGGGTTTAGTGGGGTCATACTATTATTCAGCAGCGCCCAAATAATGGATATACGCCTTTCAGGTATCTAAAATAACAGACCCATGATGACAACCTAATAAAGTTATCTTAATCAAACTGCGTTCTAATCCTAAACAGTGGAGAGCGACAATAGGCCGTCGGTGGTCAATTCGATCGGCACTGATTCAATATGGGGGAGTCGTCCCTGTAGCAGTTTTATTAGACTTTCTGGAGGAGATTACATGGTTTCTACGACACCTAACACGATTCAGTTTGAAGACGATCGCACAGGGTTAAGTGTCGAAACCCTACGGCGTGCCATTGCGGATAATCTCTTCTATCTCCAAGGCAAGTTTCCAGGGATTGCGACCCAAAACGACTATTACATGGCCTTGGCCTATACCGTGCGCGATCGCCTCCTACACCGATGGTTAAACACCACACGAATCTATCTCGAACAGAAAGTCCGTGTTGTGTGCTACCTATCTGCTGAGTTTCTAGTTGGCCCTCATACGGGCAAAAATCTAATCAACTTAGGCATCTATGACGAGGTAAAACAGGCCGTTGAAGAGTCTGGACTAGATCTCGATGAATTGCTGGAGCAAGAAGAAGAACCAGGTTTGGGCAACGGGGGGCTGGGTCGGTTAGCCGCTTGTTATTTAGATTCTCTCTCAACCCTTGAAATTCCAGCCGTTGGATACGGGATTCGCTACGAATTTGGCATCTTTGATCAAGAGATTCGAGACGGATGGCAGGTTGAAATTACGGATAAGTGGTTAGCACCAGGAAACCCGTGGGAGATCGCTCGTCCTGAAGCCTCCGTGCAGGTCAAGTTTGGAGGACATACCGAATCATACACCGATCAGCAGGGCTGTTATCGAGTCAGATGGGTGCCTCATAGCCTTGTCAAAGGCGTTCCGTATGACACCCCCATCGTTGGCTATCAGGTCAATACTGCAAATACCTTACGCCTATGGAGAGCCGAGGCCCCTGAGTCATTTAACTTTCAGGCATTTAATGTAGGCAATTATTATGGTGCGGTTGACCAAAAGGTTGTGTCTGAAAACCTGACAAAAGTTCTCTATCCCAATGATGAACCTATTCAAGGCAAGCAACTCCGTCTCCAGCAGCAGTACTTCTTTGTGTCATGTTCTCTGCAAGACATGATTCGTATTCATTTAGCGACGAATCAGTCGTTAGACACATTTCATGAAAAATTTGCGGTTCAACTCAATGACACCCATCCGTCTATTGGGGTTGCAGAACTGATGCGGCTGCTGATTGATGACCATGGCATGGGCTGGGATCAAGCTTGGCATGTCACCCAAAATGCTTTTGCCTTTACCAATCATACTCTACTGCCTGAAGCGTTAGAAAAGTGGCAGATCGATCTATTTGGAAATCTTTTGCCTCGCCACTTAGAAATCATTTATGAGATCAACGAGCGATTTCTCAATCAGGTGCGGATTCGATTTGGAGGGGATGGTCGGCTCAGTGACCTATCACTGATTGATGAAGGGGGCGATCGCTACGTTCGCATGGCGCATCTTGCCTGTGTGGGCAGTCATAAGATTAACGGCGTCGCTGAACTTCATTCAGAATTGATTAAGCAAACTATTCTGCGTGACTTCTACGAGATTAGCCCTGAGAAATTTTGCAATGTTACTAACGGTGTAACCCCTCGTCGATGGATACTATTGAGCAATCCTCAACTGGCCGATTTGATTAATCGAAAAATCGGAGGAAACTGGGTCAAACATCTAGAAGAATTGCGACAGCTAGAAACATGGGTAGACGATCCTGACTTTCGATCGGAATGGAGACAGATTAAGCAGTCGGTTAAGCAGAATCTGACAGAGCGCATTCGCGATCGCACGGGCGTTATTGTCAATCCCAACTCGCTATTTGATATTCAAGTCAAACGAATTCACGAATATAAGCGGCAGCATCTCAACGCTTTACACATTCTCACCCTCTATCATCGCCTCAAACACAATCCTGACCTAGATATTGTGCCGCGTACGTTCATCTTTGGTGGCAAGGCAGCCCCCGGCTATTTCATGGCCAAGTTAGTCATTAAGCTGATTACCTCAGTCGGTGAGGTGATCAATCAAGATCCTGATGTGCGCGATCGCCTCAAGGTCGTATTCTTGCCAGACTATAACGTGACCAATAGCCAACCGGTTTATCCGGCTGCCGATCTATCAGAACAAGTCTCAATGGCAGGCAAAGAAGCATCCGGAACGGGAAACATGAAGTTTTCCTTGAACGGTGCATTGACGATTGGCACCCTCGATGGAGCAAACCTTGAAATTCGGGAAGAGGTCGGAGCTGAAAACTTTTTCTTATTTGGGCTGACGGCATCTGAAGTCAATGACGTTAAAGCAAAGGGGTATCATCCTTGGGAGTACTACCAGGCAAACGACCAACTGCGAGCTGTGATTGATTGGCTTGGGTCTGGATTGTTTTCTCGCGGCGATACCAGCCTGTTTCGCCCTCTAATTGACTCGTTGATGCATGACGACCCGTTCATGCTGTTTGCAGACTATCAGTCCTACATCGACTGCCAAGATCGGGTGAGTCAAGCCTATCGAGATCAAGACAACTGGACTCGCATGTCTATCTTGAATGCGGCTCGTACGGGTAGGTTTTCGAGCGATCGCGCAATTCGCGAATATTGCCAAACCATCTGGAATGTCAAGCCTGTGACGATTGAGCTTCGTGATTATGTTCAAGCAAATGCTGGCTTAAATGCATAGAGTCAAACTCCGTTAAGCGGCTATCAAACCCGCATTCTCATGTCTCACCAGCAAAACTTTTATCGGGCGATTCAATAACGCGTAGACAGGGATCAAGCATGAGGCTTAGATACAGGGTGCTATATCCAGATTCGTGCCAGATTCGTGCCAGATTCGTGCCAGATTCGTGCCAGATGGCGATATTTTTCGAGAATCGGCTTAAACGGGAGAAAGCACTCGTTCAGACATGAGTCGCCCCAAAATTTGCTTGAGCACCATCGCTGTCCAGTCGATGTCTGCCTGCGTGGTAAACCGTCCTACTGTTAGACGAATGCCACATTTGGCAGCTCGCGAGTCGCAGCCCATCGCCGTCAGAATTGGACTGGGTAACAGTTTGCCACTGTGGCATGCTGATCCAGCGCTAATGCCTATCCCTGCCAAATTCATATGACGAACTAACGTTTTACCGCTGAGATGTTCACCATCGCCGCTTTTGAGATAAAAGCTGACATGGTGAGGCAACCGATGCAGGCGATCGCCCGTCGGGATTAAGTCAGATACATCGGCAAGCTGATCAAACAGGCGATCGCGCAGTTGCATGAGCCGAAGCGATTCATCTGCCATCTCCTGCTGAGCTAGACTCGCCGCCAGGCCAAAGCCTGCGATTATCGGTACAGCCTGCGTTCCGGAGCGAATTTTGAATTCTTGCCCACCGCCCCCCAGAAGCGGCATCAGGTCAACCCCCGGACGAACATATAACGCTCCTGCGCCTTGCGGACCATAGAGCTTATGGCTTGACATTGACACCAGATCGACGGGCAATCTCTGCACATCGATGGGTAAGCGCCCTACCACTTGAACTGCATCGGTATGGAATACGATTTCATGGCGACGGGCAATTTGTCCGAGGGCTTCAATGGGTTGAAGTGTGCCCACTTCACTTTGCCCATAGATAAGCGAGATCAACACCGTATCCGAGCAAATAGCGGCCTCCAGATCCAGCGGATTGATGCGTCCTTGGGAATTGACGGGAAGGCGTGTCACCCGCCAACCGCGCTGCTCCAAAAAGTAAGCGGGTTCTGCGACGGCAGAATGCTCGATGCTAGAAATAATCAGATGCTGAGGCGTGGCATAACGTTGAGCGACACCCATGACGGCTAGATTGTCAGACTCTGTGCCGCCCGATGTAAAGACAATCGACTCTGGCACTGCGTTCAACAAGTCGGCAACCTGAAGGCGCGATCGCTCAACGACCGTTGCCGAGCGTGCTCCCCACTGATGCAGGCTAGAAGGATTTCCCCACTGCTCTGTCATGATCTCGTGCATCAGGGCGATCGCCTCGGGTCGAGTCGGCGTTGTTGCACTATAGTCCAGATAAATTTGCATAAGAGATAATTCAGCTAGCCTCTCTTTTCAGCATATAGTGCCAATTGCCGATGCAACCATCAAACTGTTCGACTCTTTTAGATTCTAATCTGCGATTCATGTGCCGCATGAGAGCTCTCTCCCCTGATTGAAGGATGTTGAATACTTCTGTTTTGAATTAGTTTGAGAAGTCCGGCCATTTCTACTATCAGGCTATGCGCGCATCATCACCATTTTCTCAACTCGCTCACGAAATTAGGGAATCTACGGGATTGGCGATTCCCCTAGCCAGTGCCCAGCTTTCTCAAGCAGCAACTGGCTTTACAGATACCGTCATGCTGGGATTATTGGGCAGTCAAGCTTTAGCAGCCGGAGGACTGGGGGCTGTGACGTTTTCCGGGCTGCTGATTATCTGCACTAGTATTGTGTCTGCTGTCAGCCCCCTCGTTGCCGAGGCATACGGTGCAGGACAAACCAGCAGAGTTGGACAAGTTGCTAATCATGGATTGTGGCTAGCTGTGCTGCTTTCGGTTCCCATTATGCTGCTGATCTGGAACGCAGGCCCACTCCTCAGCCTGCTTGGGCAGCAGCGTGAAAATAGTGTGCTGGCTGTGACATATTTACGAGGGATTGTTTGGGGATTTCTCCCTGCTTTAGCATTTGTGACGCTAAAAAGCTTCGTGACGGCGCTATCCAAACCTCGCGCGGTGATGGCGGTGATGGTAGGTAGCGTCATCCTCAATGGAATTGCTAACTATGTGCTCATGTTCGGGAAGTTCGGGTTTCCAGCCCTGGGACTAGCCGGTACCGGATGGGCGAGTGCGATTGTCTATTGGATCATGTTTTTGGCGTTGGCGCTCTATATCGTAGATCAGCGATCGCTCAAAGGATATCGAGTCTTTCAAGACGTGTTTTATTTTAACGCCTCTTTGTTTTGGGAAATCGTTAGAATTGGCTGGCCGATTGGTGTACTCGCTGCCTTTGAAACCGGCATGTTTACTATTACCACCTTCTTGGCCGGGCAGATGGGCACCACGACTCTAGCCGCCCACCAAATTGCGCTCCAGACCGCATCCGTTACCTTCATGGTGCCGCTGGGTATTTCACAAGCCGTGACCGTGCGCGTCGGGCAGTTGATCGGGCAGAAAAATCCTGAAGGGGCTCGACTGGCAGGCTATGTGGGGATTGCTCTGGGGGCAATATTTATGGGCATCATGGCAGTCTTGATGTGGGCATTTCCCAATGGCATCATTTCGGTATACTTAGACATTCGAAATCCTCAAAATCAGCCCGTCATGGCGATCGCAGCGGCACTGTTAAGCGTAGCGGCTGTTTTTCAAATTTTTGATGGCATCCAGGTGATTGCGGCAGGTGCCCTACGAGGTCTAAAAGATACTCGCATTCCGATGGTGATTGGCATCATTTCGTATTGGCTGGTGGGGTTCAGCAGCAGCTTTATCTTAGGAATCATGCTGGGATGGGGAGGTGTGGGTCTTTGGTTTGGGCTAGCCGTTGGGCTCTCAGTTGCTGCAACGGTGCTGACCTGGCGATTTTGGGGATTGATTACTCCCGCTGTCAAAACGCAAGAATCTTGGAAATACTGAAATTTTTTGATTTCTGTTAGTCTGCTCAGTTCATCGGGCACTACTAAAACGCAATAGTTGTTGGCGTTAAATGGGTGTGTTGCATGCGACTAAGTCAGACTTGGCTGCGGTTAAGATGGGCAATTTTACTGGGTTTCGTCACAGGGTTGAGTGCCTGCCGGACTGGGGTGGCTCAGTCTCCCCGCCTCGAACCGCTCCCGCAAGATCCGCTGATCTACGCTTATTTCAACTACTCGCAAGCGGCTGCCTATCTCAATCCGTATCGAGACCAGGAGCGGCTGGGGGATAATCTCGAACAGGCGATCATCGATGCGATCGCCTCTGCCCAGTCGTCGATTGACGTTGCGGTTCAAGAATTGCGGCTGCCCAGAGTGGCGGAGGCATTAAAAGAACGACATCAGGCGGGGGTAACCGTGCGCGTCATTTTGGAGAATAGTTATAGTCGCCCGTGGAGCAGTTTTACGTCCCAAGAGATTAGCCAACTCGATGAGCGCGATCGCTCGAAATATCTAGATTTTGTGATGCTTGCTGATGGCGATCGCAACGGACAGCTATCTCCAGACGAAATTGACCGCAGCGATGCTCTAGTGATCCTTCAAAACGCCGGTATTCCGTGGCTTGACGATACGGCAGATGGATCAAAGGGCAGTGATTTGATGCATCACAAATTTATCGTGGTCGATCGGCGAATTGTCGTTGTGGGCTCTGCAAACTATACCCTAAGCGGCATCCACGGCGATATGCTGCGCCCCGACAGCCGAGGAAATGTCAATCATCTGTTGAAGATTGATAGCGTTGAGGTCGCGCGTCTCTTCTCCGACGAATTTAATCTTCTCTGGGGAGATGGCCCCGGCGGCGCATTAGACAGCAAATTTGGCTTGCAAAAACCCTATCGTCCGCCTCAGCGGGTGGCATTGACCCCCACCTCAAGCATCACCATCCAGTTTTCACCTACCTCTACCTCTCTTCCTTGGAATCAGAGCGTGAATGGCTTGATTGGCGAAACATTTGGGCGCGCAACCCGCTCGATTGACCTGGCACTGTTTGTGTTTTCTGACCAAAATCTTGCGAATATACTTCAGACTCAGCAACAGCCAGGACTTCAAATGCGATCGCTGATTGATTCGGGATTTGCCTATCGCAACTACAGTGAAGCCCTTGATATGCTTGGCATTGCGCTGAAAGACAATCGGTGTCGCTACGAAGACGATAATAATCCGTGGCTCAACCCGTTGTTGACTGTCGGCGTTCCTCAACTTGCAGAGGGTGACGTTCTTCACCACAAGTTTGGTGTCCTTGACGCGCAAACTGTAATCACCGGATCGCAAAATTGGAGCGAAGCCGCCAATCACAGCAACGATGAAGATTTACTTGTGATTGAGAATTCTACCGTCGCAGCTCATTTTCAGCGAGAGTTTGACCGTCTCTACGCCACAGCACAGGTTGGCATTTCAACCGGCCTCCAAGAAAAATTGCACCATCAGCAAACTCGTTGCCCAGCGTAGTGTCATGTCTAATCCAATCAAATTTATGTGGAAGGAGAGAAAGGCTCTAGCCTATTTGTTTCGTATAGTGAGGACATATTTTTGCTGGTCTTAGCGAATAAAACAGCAAAGCAGGGCTTTCTCATGTCAGAAATCAGACGATTTATGCCAGCCATTGAACCGTATCTGGCTTAGTCACTCGTGATGCACCACTGAATGCGATTAGGCATCAAACTGGATGGGCTCTGATTCCCATCTCAGCCTATCGAAGAGATGACTTGACTCAAGATTCTCTAAATCTTTATAGTTTGCATGCAAATGAGACGTAGAACTTTATTATTCACCTGCTATTCTGCTGATGGTTTAAATTAGCAAATCCGATGAAGAGCCTAGCTAGTTTCAAATTCGTCAAGTTCTCAATCTCTTACTGAATGTGCGATCGCCCAAGTCGCAGTGCCCAAGTCGCAGTGCCTGGGTCGCAGTGCCTGGGTCCACTTAGTAAGAGTGAGATGCTTCGAGTTGTATTATGCAGGAGTTTCAAACTCAATATGACTTCATTCGCCACTCTAGGATCTGTTGACACCGCATCGAGTCTGGTTGATCACGGGACCCAAACTGCTTTGTTAAAAGGCGAAATCCTTTTAGAAACTCAGCCCCATTCGGCATGGGGGGGCGTCGTTACCGCTCAGATGTATATTCCTATCGGGCGATCGCAGGTTTGGCAGCAACTCACCGACTATCCTCAGTGGGTCAACTTTTTTCCAGATGTCATTCGCAGCGAGGTCATTTCTCGAGGAGATGGATTAACTAAAGGCGGAAAACGGCTTTACCAGGTCGCTCGTAAGGCGTTCTTCCTGTTTACAGCTCAAGTTGAAGTCCATCTTCGTGTATTTGAAACCGCCCATGCCAGTACGTGGCAACAGATTCGATTTTTGATGGAAAGAGGCAGTTTCAACGATTTCTCAGCCGATCTAAAACTTCATGACTACAGCAGTGGCACTCTATTGACCTATACGGTGAAAGCGACTCCTGCATTTCCGGTGCCAACTGCTCTGATTCAGCAGGCAATGCGGTTAGATTTACCTGATAATATGCGAAGCATGCGTCGAGTATTATGCAAGCAATAGTTAGATTGACAACCGGTTCGATAGTCTAAGGTTTTTTTAATCTCTATGGCATATTTACCTACCGTGTTTCGAAGTCTGCGCTTGGTCTTAGTTTCGTTGGGAATCGCAAGCATGTCCTCCGTTACAAGTTTTGCGCAGGCTGCGAGTCCTCCGGTTGAGCAAGACGACTTCAGCAGTGAGATGATAGAATCGCCAGCTGCTCAGCGGCTAATGGAAATGTTTTCTCCCGACATTCAGTCGGTGTTGAGTGCGTGTGCTGAGAATGGGGGAGTCGATTTAGACGCGGGTGAAACTGCTGATGGAACTCTAGTCTGCGGAGACGGAACTCCAAATACTGAAACGCCCTACTCAACTTATTTGAGTACAGTGTCAAACCTATTGGCAGCTAGTGGTTTGGTTGGCTTTCGGGCCGTTATCGATTCCAATCCTCAAATCAGCCCTGAGCTGATTTCGACCTATCTATCGAGTTCTCAAGGGGCTGATATTTTGCGGTCGGCTGTTGAAATGGGCATCGCTCAGAGTCAACTTTTGCCAGGAGTTGTGCCTGAGTCTTCAATGATATTGGTTGATGAAGTGATTAGTCGAATGCTTCCTACATTGCAAAGTCCTGCTGCTTTGGGCGATTTAATGGGAACGCCAGAACAATATAACCAAGTCGTTAGTAATTTCTGCACTGCTCCGGGAATGCCCGTCGAGCAAGCAACGCAGCTCGTCGCTGGATTAAGCACCCTTCAGCTTTATTCAATTTGCATTCAAGAGTCAGGAATTGCGAGTCAAGTTCAGCAGATGCTCGATCCATAATTGATTGCATCGAGGATACCGATTCTGGTGCAGTTCTTCACGACACTGCTTTGATTAGCCTGCACAGAAGATATCTCTATCCCGATGCAGGCTATTGGGTCACTCATAATCTGTATGCCTCAGTGTGAAGCACCTCAACGAATATGGCTGTCACCGGATACGTCGAAGATGCTATCGCCGCGATCATAGAAATGAAGCCGTCCGTATCCTAAAAACTGTCCTTGGGGTGTCTCTCCGTCTGGAAACGCTGTCACGCCAAACAGATAGACCCCTGACCGACGAGGATTCCGCTCTGGTTCAAGCCGGATCGTGATATCGGTTCCGGGCGGAACAGGCGGATCAAAATTGACGGTAATAGACTGGTCATCACGATTCCAAACAACATCGCCCAAGCTCAACTCACTGCCCCTATTCCGGTGACTCCCTGTAAATGCCTGAGTGTCTTCAGGATTGTATTGAATCTCTCGCACAAAGCTTTCTCCATCGCGCTGAGCAATGACGACCTGTTGCAAGGGTTCTCCTGCATTTTCAGGAATGCTTAGGTCAAAATAGTATCGGACTCTGCTATCAGACACGGTCCGCCGAGTGGTGGATGCCTGAAGCAGACTAGGCGGATGATCAAATGCAACTCGCCCATCTGGAAACTGAACTGCACGGCTTGGCATAGTCAATATGCTGCCGATACTCAGAGATGCGGCTAAGCTTATGCTGACCCATTTTCCACTATCCATCGTGTTGCTACCTCCAAAACCTTTGATTTACTGTAATGAAAGTTCTAGAAATCCGTCATTAAAGCACGTCGCTGAATTAGTGTGGTGACTGTTTCTGGGAAACTCATTCCTTTGGCAGCAATCGACTTAGCATTTACCGCAGATCTGTAGCAGCATCTCTGTCAAGCGATCGCCCCAGTGCTTACGATGCTTGTCCCTCCAAGGTAATTCAGGTGTCTCTTCCGGACTCCCTATATTAAAGATACGCAATCAGTTCACTAAATTGCGTAAAGCAAATCTGGTGATGCGTCGCTAGACACAAAATATAGCCCTACGGGCTCAGATTTGTATGTAGAATCCAAGCGCCGCGCGGGTTCTTAACACGTTCAGCTTCGAACCTTTGCTCAAGGCTGGGCTAACCAAGCGCTCAAGTCTTGTTGAATCAAATCTTGAAGTTTTAGAATATCGTCGCGATAAATATTGAGAAGATTTTGTCGGGTATCGGGAGAAAGCGGCTGAGCCTTTGATTTTTCTGCCGAGTTGATTTGAATGAGGCGATCGCGCCAATACTGCCGGGTGTTGACTGGAACCATGAGTTTGAGTGCCGATGCTGCAATTGAACGCACTGGATTTCGGGTTCGCAGCATCTGATTCACCCATGAACTTTTTGGCACTTGAGCAACCTGTTCTCGTTTGCTGGTATCGGCAGCAAAAGCAGAATCAACGCCCACAAATTGATAAAGATTTTGCATCATCGCTAACGGATCGCGGCACAAATCATCGTAGAGATAGACCTTGATTTGATGGCGATCGAACATGCTGAAATAATGACTCAGCGGCTCATAATAAAATCCCTTTTTGAGAGTAAATGATTGATGCTCTGGAAATCGACGAATTTGTTCGGTCAGGCTTTCTTTGACGTTAATTGCTTCGCGGACATGCATTAGATAGTCGGAATAGGCGCGTTCAACCGGGTTGCGTAAAATCGCAACGAGTTTTGCCTGAGGAACGTATCGCTGAATGAGCCTTGACGAGGAGGTGTAGTGAAAGAGGTAGTTAGGAGACGCTTCGCCAATGGCAATTTCGTCTGTTATGCCCTTGAACAAGTTGCAATATTTTTCAAATGTGTCAATTCGTTCGAGTCGCCCCTGTTGAATCCTTTCTTGATTCACCTGCGCACGAATTGCCGGATCGACACTTTCCCAGTCTCGTTCTAGGAAATTTGTTTCCTTCACAGGACTCATATAAATCTGAGGATGCTGCTTAAGGTAATGGTAGACAGACGTAGTTCCAGCTTTCTGGACACCAATGATTAAAAAGTTGGGCAGCTTCATTGCAGGGTTCCACGTTGTCTAGACAGTTGAAATGCTGATTAGAAATGCTGATTAGATACTGACTAGGCTGACTGGGATCATTCATGCCTTGTCATTGCGAGAAGATATGTTAAGGCTCGATCTTAATGTCGCGATCTCAATGTCGCGATCGCCATACCAATCGTAACAAAATCAAAAGTTTGTAGACTCATATCTTGCACCTGGTAATTTGAACTTCAATTCCCTGCTGTTGCAACAAGGAACGTTTTCGTTCGATATCGGCTAACAACAGTGTCACTAAAACATCTGCCAAAGCGGCTTCTAGCAC
>JBNPEG010000103.1:0-12816 GCA_051117555.1 Elainellaceae cyanobacterium
TCGCCGCGTCCTTCAGGGTTGACTTGACCCTTTCATCCAGTGTCAGCCCAATCCGCATTGCCCAGCCTCTTGAATGTTCACTTGGCTTCCATGATAACTGGTATCTTATTCATGAGCGAGTCCCTAACAACACCGGTTTAAGACTATCTATACTTTTGAAGCTCATTTGTGTTCAAGCATTTTGTAGAGGCTCAGACTAAAAATTGCCGCCAGTCCCAGGGCTAATGCTGAGGGAACTAAAGGCACCCACCATCCTTGAACAAATAACAAAAGGCATACTCCCCACAGCGTCGTTAATCCAACTAACAAACTGATGACTCGCAAATAGGGCGATCGCCACCATCCTACAAAGATTGCTCCCACCATTGCCCATCCTGCAATCCAAAGCATTTCTGCCCACTCTACCCACCCTGATAATAGAGGACGTTCTCCAAGAGCCGCACTGATGATCGTGCTGGCCATGTGAGCATGCACCACAACTCCAGGCATTCGGTCTGCTGTCTCTCCTCTGCTGTAGGGTGTTAGATGAGTGTCGATTTGCGGATTAACAACTCCAATTAAAACAATGCGATCGCCCACCAGTTCGTTCAGTTGAGAATCTAAGGAACCACTTAAGATTTCTCTTAAATGCACAATTTCTGGACGTTTGACACGGTAGTTGATCAATACTTGATAGCCTCCTACATCTTCTGAAAAAAGCTGATAGCTCCCCGTTCTTTGCTGAAGTCGTTGAAAAATTTGATGGCCCAGCCGAATCTGCTGAGTGTCATCAGAAGGTGTTGTAACCCACTCCATTGACATATCCGCTTGCTTTTCTAAATAGTCTTGAGCGATGCGGAAGCTAAACGATTCTTCGGTTGGACAAATCTCATCCGGTGGCATTCCCAAAAATTGCCGACGAATCACACCATCTGGATCAAGGGGAATGTTGCTGAATCCTAAATGATTGGTTGGAAAATTCGTCGTGGGTGGCGCAATTCCTGCAAGATTGCTGACGGTGTTTCTAGCTCGACAAATTGCAATTAAACCCTGATCAGCCAGTTGCGGCTGCAAATCTTGACGAAACGGAAAATCGTGAATGATATCTAATCCAACAACGCTGGGATGATGGGGCGAAATCTTTTGTAAGAGCTTGAGTAACGCATCATCCGATAACGATCCTTCCATCTCCATCCCTTGACTGCGCTGATACTGAATATCGTCTTCTGAGACAGCGACAATCAAAATTCGATCATCTGGAGCGTTTTGCCCTAGTCGAATACGAATGAAGTGGTCATAGGCTTTCAGTTCCCAGTTTTGTAAACCACCAAGCGATCGCACTCCGACGACCAAACTGGATACAAGCACGCTACTAAGCAGAGCCGTTCCATATTTTCTGAACGCCATGCGTCGAGAGTTTGTTTGACTGGATGCCGCAACAACTGAATCTGCGACAGGCGATAGTTGATTGGCTAACTGATGCTCTGGACTGACTAAATCAGACCACTCTAGGGACAATGCAGCAGGCTGCTGATAGACAATCGGCAACCAACTTGCACAGGGATAGTTTTTCTCCAATCCCTGCAACCGTTCCCGTGCTTCTCGCTCTGCCAGATGCAACGGCTGACCTTGGGCAAAAGCTCTGAGAAAATACTTGAGGAACTGCTGGGCAATTGGGTCAGGGACTGCTTCTCGCATCACAATCATGTGGGGTAGCTGAAGGTCAGCTAAGTCGCGAGCCAACCCCAAGCCATCGCAGGAATTAAAGATAGCAAGCTGCAGTCCATTGGCGATCGCCCGTCGCATGCCGTATCTGACCTCATCCATAGTTAAACAGGTGGTTGAGTTCAGCCGCAAAACTCCCTGCCCCTCTGGCTCTGTTTCACTATGTCCAGCAAAAAACAAAATATCCCAAGACTGCTCATATAAAGCATCGTTGAATTCGCGATGGGACGGTTCTACCAAAAACTCAATATGAGCTCCAGGGAGCTGGTTTAAGGACTGGCGATCGCTCTCTAAGTCAATATTTTGGCGATCGCCCAGCACGGCTAGGATATTCACCAGCTTTTGATCTGAAGCTGCTGCGTTACGTTCGTTCAAGCACGGATGCGATCGCATCCCGCTCAAGGCAATTTCCGCCTTAGGATACTGTTCAACGAAATCCCACAAATGCCATGGAAGCGCCTGAGCCTCGGCACTAGCCGTACGAATCAGCACTTGAATCGCATCACTCGGCGTGAGTGCCTGCCGCAAGTGCAGATCTACATCCCGAAACGAGTCCGCCCGCAACCACTGCTGAAACTGCTGAACCAATTGCTGGGCAGAGTCTATACAGGCGTCTATCGGATTAATCGTGCCGTCGTATTTGATTTTGTAAGGTTTTAAGGCGCGAGTTGGTGTAGAAAGGCGGCGATAGTCGTGTTGCCATTGAGTGAGATGATTCGACAGAAGCATAGAAGGCGGAAGATAGCCATCAATGCTGGTGCCGGCAGCCACGTCGCTCTGCCCAACATGCAATGTGACATAAGATCCTTGATGGTCGAGGTTGCCCTTCAGCTCTAAGACAGCACGTTTATTCATGAGCTTGTGTTAACTCACCATACCTACACCACAAATGATTCATCCAGGGTCACATCTCCCAGCTTGATTTGCAACGAAAAGCGATCGCCCGGCACGGCATGAAACCCCAACTCAATCATCCGATTTTCATCTCGCGCTTGCGCTTGCATCACGGGTTCACCCACCGCATCCAAGACAGCCATTTCCAATCCTGTTGGCAAAAACACTTGCTGAGTTGGAGGTAATATTTTTAAGGCAATGTCCATTTCTGTGGTTGACTTAGGCATCAGTTCTGCAATCAGTAGAATCGTTTCAATCCCTTGATGAGTGGGTAGTTCTAAGAATTTGCCCCGAGTAATCCGCGACAATGCTGGCACAACCGATTCAGACTCAACCGATTCAGACTCAGCCGATCGAGTACTTCGCCATTGATAGTTTAATGAAGGTGTCACCAACAGCTCATCAAGCGATCGCCAGCCTGCTTCAATCTGACCTTTCATCCAGTGGGTAAACTGGGTGACTGGATGAGGGACAGATTGAGGCTTACATTGATCAATATACAGAGGGAATTCTGCCATCGGACGAATCTGGCTCAATGCGAGTGTTTCATCTTCAACGTGATGGGTAAATCCAAGAATCAGAGCGTTTGACTGATCGGGCTCAATCTGCACCACCACATAGGCAAGGCGATCGCTCTGCACGTCAGTCGGAACATAGCATACTGATGTATCTTGCACTGATGGAGACATTGGACGACATTCAATCCGTCCTCGTCCGATAACTTCCAAATCAGCAACATTCGTGGTCATCCGCATCAACGGATTCCAGCTATCACAATTCGATGGGTCAGCGGGAATGCCGAGAATTTTCAAATAGTTATTGACGGCACAAACGGCTAGCGTATTCAGGTGAACCTGCCGTGCTCGTGTTTCATCGGACTGCTGCTGGGCAAATTGACGGGCAATATATCTCGCCTCTTGCGTAATGAAGACGGGCACCGCTACCTCCTCTGCTCGGATTGGGTCAATCATAATGGCTACCGTGTTGAATGAAGTCTTATTTTGGGTTTTCTTCTAAATATCCTTGGGCAATTCCAAACTCTCGCAGGAGGGGCAGACAATTGCGGTTGTAGAATTTGGGTAGGTCTTTCGCTTCTGCTGCATTGAGGTCAAACTCATGGGCAATATCCTGCCAGGGGGTTTCAGATGGAAAGCGTTTGAGAAACAGCACTTGAGCGTTGATGTCTGGACGCTTGCGGAAACACGTTGTGCGAAGCTTATCGTCTGGATCATCACGTACCCAACTAAGGGTGGTGTACCAGATCTGCTCGGCTCGATCAATACCAGGATTGGAGGCTAGAGTGTTGAGGGGATTGAGCATAGTGCCATCCTCCGTTGGCACAGGGTTCACTATTCGATCCTGAGCGCGAATTTGGCGATCGCGCCATTTCTTCAGCGTCCATTTTAAGCGGTTATCGATCCAAGTGGTGACAGCGCTGAGCGTCGGGTCATATTCGTCTAAATGGTGGCAGCAATACTCCCACGTTTCTTGAAGAGCGTCCCCATAATAGGGAGTGGTTTCGTTCCAGAGTTTCCTTGATCCCATGACTAATCGATAAATTTCCTGGATGCACTGCTGACGCTCCACGCTCCGGGAAGGATGGGTGCAGGCGTCGGCAACCAGTTGCTTCAAGGTGTCGTTTAATGCACTCATAGTTTGATTGACCTAGGTGGCGGGGGCATTGAATGCCACATGTCGTCTCTGCGAGTGGAGTAATGGAATTAGCCGCTGCCTCCACCAGCATTAAACAGTTATATGGACGTGAAAAGACATTTTCGCAAAATGACGCAAAAAACTTTCTTGACGAATTTTGCGAAAAGTGGGTTCGCCATTCCTATAGCTCTATAGATTGGATGCGATGCTTCTGCAATCCGATGGAATAAAAGGTGTTGTGAAAGGATTGCTTTCATTCGAACTATTTGTCCTTTAGTCCATAAACTTAGAGAGATTCCAATGAAAAAAAAGACACTAAGCTTAATTGTGGGTATGGCTACAACTGCTTCTTTAGGAATTTTCAGTTCCGCTTTTGCGGGTCCCGTTCCAAGTCCGCCATATGTCAATTTGGGCGGATTAGATCTGGCAGAGTATTGCAAAAGCACCTTCGGGAATAATTCACAGCCCGTCGTCGTGGAAGAAAATGCCTATGGTTGGCGATGCTTAGTTCCTCTTGGTGGTGGTCGTGTCTCCTATGAAGGAATGAATCTCAATCGGGCTTGCCAAGTCCAATACAATGACCGACGTGCAGCATCTGGATATTTGGATTGGGATGATGTTTATTCTTGGATTTGTTGGAGAGGTGAATAATCAAGTAATTGAGGCATAAGAGTCTCAGTAGATCGAAAAGCCTTGTCAAACCGGGGATGAGAACAAGAAAAGGGGTAAGGTCAGGCTAAGCAAAATTTCAAACCAGTGCCATGACCTTACGATGTCTGCCTTCTGATTTCTCCCTTCTCCCTTCTGATTTCTCCCTTCTCCCTTCTGATTTCTCCCTTCTCCCCTCTCTCTTCTACCTTTAATTCTCTTCTTCCCTCAGCGATCGCCTCGCCAGTTTGGAATAGGTTTTTACCGTTTCGTAAGGCATTTCTAAATCCGCAGCAATATCCTGTAGCGACTCGCCAAACTCCCGTCGCGCCAGGATAGTAGCATGGGTTTCTGCAATCGCCTGAGCGCGATCGCCCCCTTTT
Organism: Elainellaceae cyanobacterium; assembly: GCA_051117555.1. Classification (GTDB taxonomy): domain Bacteria; phylum Cyanobacteriota; class Cyanobacteriia; order CAZCXK01; family CAZCXK01; genus DBGGTD01. Next base: position 5,283 of record JBNPEG010000103.1, read on the forward strand.
CGCTTGCGTTGAGCAATAAATCGATTCGTTAAGTCTTCGATGCGCTGGGCTAGTAGCTGAGCTGTTTGGGTTGCTGGGTCAAGGGCAAGCTCATCCGTTTTTTCTGGCGATGACCAGCCTAGTTGGGTTTGACCTAGACCAAACGTTGTTTTGTGACCCGTGCCGCAGTAGGGAGCAAGATGAACAAGCGTATAAGCCAGTTGAACAAATTCAGGGTGCTTTTGGGCGGATGCAGTCAAGCCAAACTCAATCGCTCCAGTGAAGCCGGTTACTGATCCTCGTTTACCTGCTGCTACTTTGAGCGATCGCAGGTGGTGTCGCTGAATGATGATATATTCATCGAGCCAGTCTAAGAACTCATCCTGGTCAACCGGGGTTTGACCGGATAAGTCGTTCCACCGCCGTAGGTAGCTATGAAAGATATTACGCGGAATTGGCAGTGGTAGATGACGCCCTTTGCTGCGAAAGCTGGTTGGTGAGAGAAAGCTCAGAGCAATGCTGAATTTGGTAGGCGGCTGCAATTTTGCCAGTTGCGCATAGGTCAGTGGCTCATTCGCAATTTCCACCTGAGCAATTTTAAGCGGAGCATCCCGCAGTTCCAAAACCTCTGGCATACTTTCCAACCATCGCTGGAGCCACTGTACAACAGGCTTTGAAAGAGCGGTCACTGTCCAACGATAGGTCTGATCCTGGGTCAATCTCAGGTGTTGACCACTGGGCACGAAAGCACCATCAAGCCCCGAAATCGTGAATGCTTTTTCGGAAGAATCATCATGAAGCTGTCGGGATAAAGCGGGGTCAGTCTGGCGAATTTGATCGAGAAACCAAGCGTGCAGGCCGATGCTGTATTGAGCGTAGAGGTCGCTATTTTGCAGAGCAACTAAATTAAATCTCAACCCAATCAGCTCGGTCTCATCGCTCCAGGTTGGCGTTGAACGAGATGAAGTGGAACGGTGTGTGCGGCGTCGAGAGCGCTGAGAGGTCGATTTTGACTTGGTTTGGGTGGTAGTTTTACGAGTTTTGGATACTGGCATGAGAGCGATTCTCGTTGTGAACTACGATGCGATCGCATGATTGAACCACACCAATTTAACCATGAGTCCCCGTTTGGGGATAAAATTCCATAGTTTTTGTAACAATGATAAGGTAGGGCAGCTAGTGAAAATTGCATCCAATCGCTTGAAGACATCGTTAGGCACAAGTTTAGCCGTCCTTTTGGGATGTTACTTTGAGGCTCATGCGCTTCCTCTCGACCTCAATCAACCTGAGGATGCAGACGTTCATTGAAAACACGAGGACGTTCATTGAAAACGTGAGGACGTTCATTGAAAACACGAGGACGTTCATTGAAAACACGAGGACGTTCATTGAAAACGTGAGGACGTTCATTGAAAACGCGAGGACGTTCATTGAAAATGTTGCCACGTTCAAAGAAAACGTGAGGGCGTTTATTGAAAACGTCGTCGTGTTCAACGAAACGCTGCTATTTTTGCCGTGCATCTGCGTATCACTCGGTGCGATCGCACTCTTCTGCCTTGTAAGGGCTTTGCATGCAAAGCCCCTACTGCAATGATTACTACTGCTCGCGCGATCGCCAGCGAATCAAATAACTCATCACGTCACCCTCCTCTGGTGTAACTAAGATGCCTGTTTCAGGCACTGTGATCAACTGACTCCATAATCCTTGCTCCACATAGTTGAGCACGTGCAAACGGTTGATCGTGTGCCGCACTCCTGCACGGGAACCGAGCAGAATATGACGCAAGGGTTCTCGGCTGGGTTGAGCAGACGGGGATGCAATCAATAGGGGCTCGGTCGCCTCACTGTGAGAGCGAGGCGAGGATAGATACGGTACTAACATGAGGGATTCCTCCAACGTAATGGGGTAGGAATCCCAAAAATTTAGCCACCCCAGACATGGTGCAGTGCGGGGCGGCCTCAGGTAACATAGGCACATCCTCCGCGACAGGGTTCGTCTGTCGTGGGGGTCAGGTATCGGGAGTTGGTGCAAACAGCTCTCGGTACCGCCTGACTAAATTTTTGGGGAAACCAAGCTGCTAGACAAACAGCTATAGCATCCAACGCTATCGGATTTGGGGATGGGAGTCAAGTCAAAATGGCTACCAAACCTCAGCCATATCTGGATAGAATCGATGAATGACAGACCTGCACATGTTTGTAATGCAACGCCCAATCTCTGGCTCCTGTGGGGGTCGGGCGATCGCTCCTTGGTTGTCTCTAGTTGTCTCTAGTTCTCTACCTTCCGCTTTCCGCCTTCCGTCTTCCGCCTTTCGCCTTCCGCCTTCCATTTGCAATATAATGACAGCAGTCTTAACAAATACATTCTGATATAGGACGAGCATTCCCAAAGCACCTATTGAGGAGCGTCAAATGACCTCTGTTGCGCTAAACCTCAAACCCATTACTCATTTATCTCGTGAGCAGTTTTATGCGCTGTGTCAAGCGAATCCAGACCTCAAGCTTGAACGATCTGCCCAAGGAGACTTGATCATCGTGTCACCCGTTGGAGGAACTGGAGGAAGCCAAGAAGCCGATTTGCCCATCGACTTAGGGCTCTGGAATCGCCACAACCAGTTGGGAAATGTATTTAGCTCCTCGACAATCTTCAGCCTGCCTAATGGATCTGACCGCTCTCCTGATGCAGCCTGGGTCAAGGGCGATCGCTGGGATGCCTTGACACCAGAACAACAACAAGGCTTTCCGCCCCTGTGTCCTGACTTTGTGATTGAATTGCGATCGCCTACCGATCGCCTAAAACTCCTACAAGAAAAGATGCAGGAATATATTGACAATGGGCTACGCCTTGGCTGGTTGATTGATCCGCAAAACAACCAAGTCGAAATTTATCGCCCCAATCAAGCCGTTGAAATTTTTCCATTCCCTGCTCAACTCTCAGGAGAAGACGTGCTGCCTGGTTTCTCATTAACCGTCGGAGGATGATTGGATTCTTTAACTATGAAATATTTAATAATTAAGTAATCATCCTTTCGGAGGTCAATCGATGCAGTTAACCATTCAGGCCATCTATGAGGAAGGTGTACTCAGACCAACTCACCCCATCGAATTGCCAGACGGCACCCAAGTTTTAATCGTGATTACTACCCCTGAACCTATTTCCGTCTCTGATTCGGCAGGAATTTTAGCTGAAATCGCGAGTCTTCCTCAAACATCCCCCACTCAGGAGTTTTCCAACCGTAATCATGATGAACAGCTTTATTCTGCTGAGGCAAATCCGTGATTTTTGTCGATACGGGTGCTTGGTTCGCCAGCGCTGTACCCTCTGATTCAGATCATTCAGCAGCTACACAGTGGCTGAAACAGAATGTCGAACCACTACTGACGACTGACTACATCATTGACGAGACATTGACATTGCTAAGAATGCGGCGGGAACAGCAGCGGGCGCTGGCGCTGGGGGAAGCCTTTTTCTCCGGACGGCTATCGAGCATCTATTACTTAACAGACGAGGATGTTCGCGCAACCTGGCAAATTTTTCGTCAGTTCTCCGATAAGAATTGGAGCTTTACCGATTGCGCTAGCAAGGGAGTTATCGAGAAGTTGAATATTTCCCAAGCCTTTGCTTTGATAATCATTTTCGTCAGTTTGGCTCTGTCAAGGTTGTGCCGGAATAGTTTTCCATGCTTTAGTCATCTAGTAGTAGGGTGCATCAATGACGCACCTATTTTTAACGCAAGAGGCGATCGTTCTTATAGACATAAGCTGATTCTGGGTATGAACTGGGTAAGGGCGTTTGGCCAAACGCCCCTACAGCCGTTATCTGCGATCGCCCTTTATTCTTCTAATGGGCAACGTCGGATTGCGCGGTGACTTAGCCTTTGTAGAGTTGGACAACACCCAGCGCCGCTTTGTAATGACGTTCTGCCAGTTCGGGCGGGGTCAAGATTTTTGCAGCATTCATAAACCGATAAACCCATCGACAAAACTCATTGAGCGATCGCCCCGGCAATTCCACCGAATAATCAACGTAGGGATTATCTGGATTGCGCCCTTTGCGAATCACCTGCTTAGGATGACGACGCTCGCCCTCCACGATGAACGGCAGCGCAGGCGGAAAAAACCTCACCACAACATTGGTAAACTCAAGCGTTCCTGCTTTTTCAGCGGCTTGTTCGTCAGGTTTCCCCAAATAAAGCCCCCATCCTTGAGTCAGCAACTGATGGGCGATCGCCAATCGCTCCAACTGGGTAGACGTACTTCGCCCTGAGCCATCGAGAACCTTGATGAAATCTCTAAGGCGATCCATTCGCTCGACTTCAAAATGTCCATCATCAACGTATTCATAGAGGAGATACCAAGCAATATCTGAATAGATGAGCTGAATGGGGTAGACTGCTAAATGCCCCGTGTTCATTGTGTCATAAGGTTCGCGCTGTCGATAAATCTCAATCGGCTGCCCTTCAACAATTGCATCTTCAATGTCTTTTAGCCGATGAAACAAAGACGTGCGATACTGCCCCCGCTGCATCATTTCATCGGGGTCAGTGTGCACAATGACGCGGTTCAGGTGCGATCGCACGGGATAAAACAACTGCCCGTCGCTCTCCAGATTCAACCCCCGCAGCCGCAGTTCCAACCGTTCACACACTCGACGCGCTGATGGATCGCCTTGATGACGAGCCTGCGACAAAAGCGCCTGCACTGCTAATTGAAGCTCGTCGTAAGTTAATGCGCCAGTGCCAAGGTAATATCCCCAGCGATACATGCGCCGATCGAGGATGCCATACTGTCTCAACACTCTCAGATCTTTACGAATCGTCGAGATTGAGTAAGCCGGTAAGTCAATTCCACAGCGTTTTGCCGTATCTTGCAGGCGATCGCTTACTTCTTGAAGTGCTTGATGATGGTGTCCATCGGATAAATTCTCTGAGTCTGCACTCCCCACCCCTGGATACTGTATGAATGTGGCAATCAACAGTAGCAACCGCTCAAAAGACTGGCGATCGCTATAGGAATGAAGAATTGGCTTCTTAACCATTTATCATTGATTTGTCAATTAAAAGAATCTATTCATGCTCCCTTACTAGAGCCTACAATCTATTCATAGGAATTAGGTTTGAATGATTCTGGAGAATTACAAACAATATTTTCTTTTTAATGACTTTTATTGAGATCCCCTGTTAGATTAATCATCGATCGGACTAAGGTGAAGAGACTTTTGCCATCCATGGCCCTATGGAAGGAAATCATCGTGTCAAACGCATTCTGGCAAGCAAAAATTTGGGGACTACTGCATGACCCTCTGCTCAAGCCTTCTCGTGAAGACGAAGATGAATACCTCAGACTTTCACAGGGTCAACACTCCTCAGACTGGCTCAAACAGGCAAGCTCTATCGCTTCAGCTAGCGATCGCGCCCTGTTTGACTTAATACCTGGTCAGCCTGACCCCGATCGTTCGGTTACGGTGAGTCATTTGCTATCTGGTGAATCCTTGCCCCTTAGCTACAACTGGCAGGCTGTGATGCAGTTGCATAGTCAAATTGAATCAGCAATCACAGAGCACAGTCCTCTTAAATCTGTTATTCCACCAGAAACATCCCCTGTTAGCGATCTGAAGCAACAATTTTGGTGGCTGTGGCGATGCTTACCAGAAGTCATTGCTCAAACTGACTCTGCTCAATTACTGACGCCAGCAACCCACATTTTGCCAGATGTTTCAATTTGGAGTCAGGCCAGTCTTACGGCAGCTATGGCGGGAACCTTGGCTGAGTACAGCGATACGTCAGAGAGCAATAGTGGCGATCGCCCCTACCTGACGGTCTTCAGCTTCACTCCTGTGCAAGAGCTAATCAAAGCCAGTCGCAAAATGCGCGACTTTTGGGCGGGTTCTTGGGTACTTCATTATCTCTCAGCCAAAGTTTGTTGGAAGTTAGCCCAACAGTATGGCCCAGATAGCTTGATATATCCCAGTCTGTTTCAACAGCCATTGATCGATCACTGGGTGCTAGAAGAGTGGGATAGCTTCGGTGAATGGATTATGCCCAAAGATCAGCCAAAATCGCTGCGGTATCGCAAACTGCTCACTGCTGGGTTTCCTAATGTAATTGTGCTGCTATTGCCCCAAGGAAAAGTCAAAGCAGCAATGCAAACCGCTCGCCAAACTCTAAATGAGGAGTGGCTTAGCTTAGGAGAAGAGGTATTTGCAGAATTACATGATCAACAGCAATGGATGCCTAGCCTTGAAGCGGACAATCGTACCTGGAAAGGCTGGCTGAGGTCTCAGTGGCAGCCCTATTGGACTGCTTTACCCGTCGGTCACTCCGAGACAGATTATTTATCTATAGAAGCTACAAGTGATGAATTCGAGTCGTGGTTAAACAATCAAAACTTTGCGTGCAATCTTAAAAAAGAAGATCACCAGCTCTTTGCTCAAGAAGAGAACTCTTTACTTAAAGCAGTTTTGGTCAGTCAGTCCGGTATAGATCAAGGTGGTACTGTTACGGTCAATGCGGGTTCTTGGTGTCCCTATCTTTTTGACCAACTCCGCTTCAGTCTTAGCTCGGTCAAAAGTGCTCGGGTTTGGAAGTTGCCTACAGCATTTGGTCCCCATTCTACTATCTCAGGATTTGGCCCTGTTGTATATCCTCATGACAAGCAGAAGCGAATCACTGAAACCGATGCTAGCCAATTTTGGGGAAATCAGTGGGAAGCAGATCTTAGTGATGCTGCACAGCCACACGACCGTGCAGGACTATTTGATGGTCGAGAGCAACTCAATGCCAGCGAAACTCTGAAGAGAGGACTACATAAGATTCTACACCGCAAGAAAGTCCTCAATATTGAAGATCGCGACCTTAAGAAAGATGCGATCGCAGCAGCATATCCCGATCTCACTGCTGGCATTGCAGGTTATCTCAAAACCTACAAAGCATTTGAGGATCAACAGGAAAATAGTGCACAGGTGCCCCGTAAGCAGCATTTCGTCCAGGTTTGCAACAGAATTGTTGAGACGCATTCTTGGGCTGAAAAAGTAGCCGAGGAAATGCGAAAGAAATGGGGTATTCCCTGGATAGACGACAATTCTGAACCTAAAAAATACCATTCTCGATTTCTGAACCCTGGTTGGCTGGTAGAGGATGCCATTACACCCAAACTCACTGAACTTAGGCAATCACTCAAACACGCTATTCTTTCTGAAGACGCAACTCAGATAAAGCATTTTAGGCAGGAAATCACGCGCCAAAAAGTGGAATATCGCGAAGACATTCGTAGCATCATCGCCGATTACTATCCCAACAACAACCCCGCCGATTGGTATGTTCTAGCCGCCGGAGACGGCGATGGGATGCGCCGCTGGCTCAAGGGTACACCCCTAGAACACTACAAGGATTACATGCCGTATGATGCAGAGCTGCCTGAGCCAATCCATAGGGAGCACGTCACTTTCTACGTAAAAAAATACTGGTCAGGAGAGAGGTCGTCATTCAGATAAGCGCAACGGTGAGCCAAAACTTGTGGAACCCGTTCCGCTTCCCAGGAAGCCCCGGCGAGCTTG
>JBNPEG010000017.1:0-87762 GCA_051117555.1 Elainellaceae cyanobacterium
ATGCGAATCGTGTTGTCCATGGTCAGCCTCCTAGACAGTCGGCATCTCAATCATCCCATAAACGGCATTTCACTGAGGATGCACTAGGGGTAGCGGTCGACCACGCCAATTCCGGAAGAGCCAAAAAGTATTGCTTAATCTTTACCAGGAAAATCTTATGCGTGAGGAAGATCAGACAATCTCACCACTATAAGGATGGGCTCACAAAGACGAGCTAACTTGCCCTAGTTGCAACAAAGTGACGATTGTCCAACATGGCTCTCTTTATAAATGTCTGAATTGCGGTTTTCAGCGCGATTTTGTAGCGACTAATCCAAGATCAGTAGATGACAATGCAGGGCTTATGAATGCAGTGGTTGCTGGTTTGCTCACTCTTCTTCTTATCCTATAAGTTATTTTATTTGTTTTAAGTTTTTATTACTAGAAATCGCCACGGGATGTTTCTAGACCATTCTAATCTCCACAACTAGTACAAACGAACTAAAATAATATTATTTTACAATATTATAATTGCATATCAAATAAGCTAATTTGGTTTCGACTGTGGCGACCGTGAGAAAGATTTGATTTGAAGTATTTGTTTGGGGTTGCAGCATTTACTGAGAATCTTTTGACAGACTCCTACGTGCTTGCTTAACCATGTCAATCAGCGTATGGTGAGCATCTTCTGAATCTTGCAGTTCATGATCAAACTCAATGCGCATTGGAATAGTCTGCTCTTGGGTCTGAACAAGCAAATTCATTCCCTGAGCATCAACCCTCAGTAATTGGGCTGCGATCGCATCATCAGCGCTACCAAATGCTTTTGCATAGAGAACCACCGCCTCAGAGTGGTCATCATTCATATGAGCGCAAATGCGATCGCTCACGTCCGGTGTTAATGGATCAGCCATATATCTCTTTGTTAGCTCTCTTTACTGGTTTATAACACTTGCTTGCCTTGACACACCCCAGACTGATGCGATCGCCACAGGTGCGCGAGTCTAACTTTGTACGGGAGGAAACTAGAGAATATGGTTGGAATGGAGAAAAAACAGCCCAATCCGAACCAGATTAGTGACAATAAACCCAATCAGCACAATGCTGATAGCCACATTAAGTGCATTCCGTAGCGATTTCATATGAGTTGTTCTTGCAATTGACACATCCGATACCATTGCTACTTTAGCAGCGATGCAATCAATAGGATCGACGCAACCAGGATTGGATCAAATTCGTACGACTCGCTCTTCAGTCAGATAGTGCTTTAGGGACACCCTAAATAGCATCCCTACTAGAACGAACAATTAGACAATTCAGTGAGTTTAGCGATCGACTGATCCCATAATGATGTCAATGCTGCCCAAAATCGCCATAATATCAGCAACTTTTACACCCCGCAAAATGTGGGGCAGGATCTGAAGGTTATTGAAGTCGGCAGCGCGAATTTTGAATCGCCACGGAAAGACATTGCCATCTCCAACGATATAGATGCCCAGTTCACCTTTTCCGCTCTCCAAGCGAACATAATGTTCACCCTCGGGAATCTTAAACGTCGGGGGAATCTTTTTCCCGATAAACTGGTAATCAAAATCGTTCCATTCTGATTTTGGACCAGTCGCCATCCGTTTAGCTTCTAGATTCTCAAACGGCCCGCCAGGAATTCCTTTCAAGGCTTGACGCAAAATCTTGACTGACTCTCGCATCTCGCGAATACGAACAATATAGCGAGCAAAACAATCGCCTGCCGTTTCCCACTGAATATCCCAATCAAAATCGTCGTAGCATTCGTAGTGGTCTACTTTTCTCAAGTCCCACTTGACTCCCGAACCACGCAACATCGGGCCTGATAATCCCCAATTGATGGCTTGGTCATGGGTGATCGTACCAATCCCCTCAACTCGACGCCGAAAAATCGGATTATTAGTAATCAATTTTTCGTATTCGTCAACCTTGGGCATGAAGTAATCGCAGAAGTCTTCGCACTTATCAATCCATCCGTAGGGCAGGTCAACCGCTACACCACCAATGCGAAAATAGTTGTTGTTCACCATGCGAGAACCCGATGCAGCTTCCCACAGGTCATAGATCAACTCACGCTCTCTAAAGATGTAGAAGAAGGGAGTTTGGGCGCCTACGTCTGCTAGAAATGGTCCGAGCCAGAGCAAATGATTTGCAATCCGATTAAGCTCTAGCATGATTACGCGAATATAGCTAGCACGCTTAGGTACATCGACATCCGCAAGCCGCTCGGGGGCATTAACCGTGATGGCTTCATTAAACATCCCTGCGGCGTAGTCCCAACGGCTAACATATGGAACAAACATAATATTGGTGCGGTTCTCGGCAATCTTCTCCATGCCTCGATGGAGATAGCCAATCACGGGTTCACAGTCAACCACGTCCTCGCCGTCAAGAGTGACAATCAGCCTCAATACTCCATGCATGGATGGGTGGTGAGGTCCCATGTTGATTACCATGGGTTCTGTTTTGGTCTGGATTGAGGTCATGGGTGAATCGTCTCCCGATTGCAATAGTTCTCTGGCTAGTCGTTACAGCCCTTAGCTGGGGTTGTAATGAATTGTTACTGCTCTCTTAAATTATAAGAAGGAATCGATGAATGCGAGGCGGAATCAGCAATATATCGATTAGATTTTGAACGATGAATAATCGGCTAAAAATATTTAGGCTCATTCTGCGCGATCGCCCTATCCAACATAAGGATATTTTCTCAAACCCTGACGCAATTCTGACACAACTAAGGATTAGAAGTTCTGTCGTAAACCATAAGCTACCCTAAAAGTCGGTAAGGAACAAAATCATTATGATCACAGGCGACAAGGCGAGCCAATTTTTTCACATCCCGGTTATGGGTCGAGAGGTTGTAGAGGGGCTAGCTGTCCAATCGGGGGGGCATTATCTAGATGCGACCGTCGGTGGAGGAGGACACAGCAGACTCATCTTAAATGCGGCTTCTGAGGTTCGTGTCACAGCAATTGATCAAGATGATGAGGCGATCGCCGCTGCTCAAGCTCACCTACAGGATTACAGCGGCCAAATTCAATTTTGGCGGGGCAACTTTGCCGACTATGACCCGAATGAGTTGAAATTTGACGGCATTATTGCCGATCTAGGCGTCAGCTCTGCTCAATTTGATATCCCTGACCGCGGGTTTAGCTTTCGACATGATGCCCCCTTAGACATGCGTATGGATCACCGTCAGTCTCTAACGGCGGCAAATATTATTAATAGTTGGGATGAGGAAGACCTTGCAAATATTCTTTACACCTATGGTGAAGAGAGACTATCTCGCCGCATCGCACGGCGAATTGTTGAACGCCGACCTTTGCAGAGCACAACCGACCTTGCAGATACAATTTTTCACAGCGTTCCTCGGCAATATCGATATGGCAGAATTCATCCAGCCACGCGGACGTTTCAAGCCCTTAGGATTGCAGTAAATAAAGAATTAGAAGTACTGGAACTATTTTTATCAAAGGCTCCATCGTGGCTCAAGACCGAGGGAAGACTCTGTATCATCAGTTTCCACAGTTTGGAAGACCGTATTGTTAAACATACGCTACGCTCCAATCCAATGCTTCAGGTGCTCACCAAAAAGCCAATGTTGCCCCAGGCTGATGAAATCGCTCAGAATAGCCGTTCCCGATCTGCTAAGTTGCGCATTGCAGCCCGAGTATAGCCCAACGAGCTTAGATTCGTGAGAGCCCCACCGTGCTCAACTCAAGCGCATACCACTATAATCATTCCTAAAAAATTTAGGACTACAGAATATTCTGTAGCCCTGAGCGCTTACTCTCGCAGGATTGATCGGCAGATTACAGCAATCTGAGAGCTTTATATCTCTGGTATGCTATAACGCTTTGCTGACGGTTGCGGGCACAGATGGGATGTAGCCCATGTTCTGAAGAGTAGCGAATACTTTATCAACGCTCTCATCTAGGGCTTCTTGATCGGTTCTGCACTCAATTTCTGCACTCAACGGAGCCTCATAGGGGTCATCGATTCCAGTGAATCCCTTGATTTCTCCCGCTCTCGCTTTCTTATAGAGTCCTTTAACGTCTCTCTCCTCGCAGACTGATAACGGAGCGTTTGCAAAGACCTCTATGAAATCCCCAATTCGATTTCGAACTTCTTCTCGAATTGCTCGATAGGGGGAGATGGCCGACACCAAAACGATGACTCCATTGCGGGTCAATAAATGGGCTACGAAACCAATCCGACGAATATTTTCGTCTCGGTCTTCTTTACTGAAGCCTAAGCCCTTAGTTAAGTTTTGACGAACAATATCTCCGTCGAGTACTTCAACCTTCAAGTTATGTTCGCGGAGTTTCTGCTCTAGAGCCATCCGAATGGTGGTTTTTCCAGATCCGCTTAATCCGGTGAACCAAACTGTCACACCGCGTTGGTCTGTAGCCATTACTTAATCCCTCTCATGTAGCAATCTGACATTACAAAGTGGCGCGCTGAATGCGTCGTTAAACTCCAAAAATATAATTTTACTAATCTTTGTACTCGTAATTCTTCCGTACTGTAAAGCCCTTTATGGGAAAACCAAGCCATCGTTGGGGAGAATTTATTCAATCTTTGAACGAGTAAATTGATTTATAAATTCCCAATGAGGGCGTCCCTAGCTATTTACAATACGACCCCAATCCCAGGATTGGAGTGGCGATGCTAATTCTGATTCGGGGATTTATTCGGGTATGATTTCTGTAACAACCCGACCACCACTAACGACGATAGTCTGGTCTTCAAGTTTCCCGACTGCTCGTCCTCCTCGCAAGTTTAGAACCGGATCAACTTGTTGGTACGTTACATTGCCTTCAGCTTCCAGGTTTTGGGTTGCTACGTTCCAAGTTAGTCGGTCAGAGGTGAGTTCGGATTGATTCCGTTGTGCGACGGCGCGAACGTTGCCGATAAAGTTAAAGACTTCGGTGGCTAGGTTGCCTCGACCCCGATTCGCGGTGATGGTAGTTTGTTGCGCCCGATGGACAATTGTTACAGGCTGATTCGCAACAACGGTTTGATCATCCATGTCCCAGACTAAAGAATTTCCGGTGACTCGAAGCGGTGGATCTTGCAATATAATCAAACCGTTTTGCTGAAGGGTCGCAGTTTTTGTTGCAAGATTAAATTCGGCTTGATTTGCACTCGCTTGATCGATGGGCCGCTGATTCTGAAGTCGCTGAACCCGGAACGGGCGATCGCTAATGACTTTTTCTTGATCGATCCGCCAGATGAAATGCTGCCCTTCTAAGCGAGTATCTTGATTGTCTGTAGTTGCAACAATATTGCCCGTGAGCTCGATTCGTTGTTCATCAATAAATGCTTTCGCCTCATCTGCTGAGAGGTTAAATTCGGGGTGAGTACCCGTTACATTATTGCGAACGACAACAACGTTTTCTTCCGGTAACCACTCCACTTCATCGCCCTTGAGAACGGCACCACTATCTAGATCGGTGGCAACAACCGAACCTCGCAGAAATAGCTGCTCTCCGCCCTCTCGAACTTCTCCCCTCTCTGCCTCGAAACTAATCGCAGGTTCACCTTCCCGAAAGAAATCTCCTTTCGGATTTTCAAGTTCTGCAAATTGCCGATTCTGGCTATAGGTTGCCTGCTTAGAATCGATTTTCCAGAGCGTTTGCCCCTCTTCGTTCGATTGCTCTAGCGTAATGTTGTTGAATGTTAAATCAGACGTTGGCTCATCTTCAGAGGTGTCAGACGTCGGCGCATCGTCTGCTGCGCGATCGCGATCGCCTCGGCAAGTGGCCGTACCCAACGAAACCAACATTAACAAGAACGGCACAGCCAGTATCTTAATCCAGCGAACTCTGCTCATGCACGATTAGCCTTAACGAGCATTCCTATTTCTAGGATAGACGGTTATTTGTCTGAGTTGGGTTCTTGATTGTTCGGTGCTCACTAGGAGTCAGCTTGATCGTCTACGATGCTGATCCCCGATAGAGGCCGATAGGTATAGCTTTGTCGAGGCGTTTTCTGAATGTCTTCTTTGATGCCATCCAAATCGATATAGCGATCGGCCACATTAATTAGGCTATCGCTGGTCATTGACCGCAAACTAACAACTTCAACGCGAACTCCTCTGTAGCTAACTGAATCAACAGCATAGGCTAAATCGCCATCGCCACTGACTAACACTGCTGTGTCATAAGACCCGACAAGCGCCATCATATCGACCGCAATTTCGACATCCAGATTAGCTTTTTTAGACCCATCAGGAAGTTGAACTAGATCTTTTGAAATCACGCGATAGCCATTGCGCCGCATCCACAGCAAAAATCCCTGCTGCTTTTCATTCGTGCGATCGACGCCGGTGTAGAAAAAGGAGCGAAGCAGCCGAGAACCTGCCGTTAAGCGGCAAAGTAGCTTGGTGTAATCAATTTCAATTCCTAACTGAAGAGCCGCATAGAACAAATTAGAACCATCAATGAAGATGGCAACTCGACCCCGATTTTCTAGTACTTGTTCAGGAGTAAATACGGAATCATTTTCTAGGTTGCTACTAAACATTTTTTATGTATGCCTCGTTTTTTTATTAAAACTTGCGAATTGTCGCTTTCGAATGTGTATAGAAACTTACGCTTTTTGTTGGAAAATCTGCTGCTATCAATGGGGAGTACTAGACTTTTTAAAGGTGAATTGGGGATCTTTAAAGAATCGACGGACAGATGGAGATGTGACTCTTGAAAACGATCAGGAGGATATAAAATTAAACCCGTGCATTGACTGAAACTGAGCCTAAAAGCAAGTCGTTGACAGCTCATTTTGCTGGCATTGGGAATGATGGATAAAAGTCGATAAGCAAATGATCTGCCTAACCCTGGCATCGCATAAAGGTAGCGTAGCACCTCTGACTTGAATACTAATCCTCTGGACTTAACAATATTATCTAGACTATCGACTTCGAGTAGCTTGAGAATAGTGCGATCGCCATAGTGTCTAGACAATTTGGAGACACCATTGGATAAATTTCCTAAATTATGGACTAAACTGGCTTCCAGAATATTGACGCAGCGATCGCCTCTAAAGTTTTCGGGGGTGTCAGTTTTTATTTTCCCCGCACGATAAAACCGAGGCATCGCCATCCCAATTTTTTGCCCATGTGCATATCGCCTAATTCTTGGACGCTCAATCGCAGGAACCCTCTGTAAAAAACAAGAAGGAGCAAGCCCCACTGTCGCAACAGCGGCATCAGTGCTGTCTATATGACAGTCAGTCACGTAATCACGAATTGCCGTGACTGCGCGTTTAAATTGACCTGTGGATTGGAAACTCATGAAAGAAATAAAACAATATCTTTAGCAGACGCCCTCAGTCATATCGAAGTCAGGTTTAACTAAGCCAACCCAACGTCTTTAATCAACCCACTGGAAATCGTTGTCGAGAGTTTTGATTGTGCAAGAGATTTAATCGTCGAGAGATTTAATCAAACATAACAAAAGCGATAGTAATGACTATTTTACTCGTTGAACTTATTAAAAATTATTCAAATACTCTTAAAATTTGAATCTATCCGATACGACCCGATGGAATTGTATTTTTCTTTGAAAATTAGTTCTTGGAGGACGCTTTAAAAGCCTGGTTATTTGGAGCTTTAGCGGCTAAAAGTCTCTTGGCAGAGACGCTGCGTGTTGTATGTTGCTTGGGAAACGCAACTGCCAAACTCTCGGAGGCTTGCCAAGTCTATGAGAGTACGTGAACGCGCACGTTGGATGTGTAGTCGCGGTTTATTTCTTGAAAAGCCGCTTTGTGTCTATGCTCTCGGAGCCGTTTCAAATATCTCTCTAGGCTATTTGTATAGCAGGGAAGTCTGTTGTATTCATATACACATCTCGAACGAAGCCATGCCCAGCTATACACATCACAAATAGATAGGGCTTTCCACTTATTAGGTCGCCCGTTACGAATTAGCTATGGATTGATGACCGCTATTTAACAAATATTTAGCGAATGCAACACGTTCTGGCTTGCTTGGCGTCTACACGCGCTAGCCAGGTAAGAGCTAGGGATCAGGTAAGGGCTAGGGATCGTGTTCCTAGCAAACGAGATTGCTAGAGTAGAGCTTGCCTCTCAAAGGGTTAATTGCATAACTCAAGACCTGGATTCAGCCGCACCCACCATGAAATCAAAAGCGATCGCCCTATATTTTTTGTAAAATATTGTAAAGCTCCTAATGTAATTCAAATTTCATAGGGTTCGAATTTTCCTGGTTTCCAACCGCAGCATATTTTTCCTTTGATTCTACATGCCATCCAATAGTCCGCTTTTTCTTTCCCAACACCTTCTATCTGCGTTGGGAACTCAAACATTCACATATTACGAAGATCGTATTCCGGAAGATGGAGCGGTTTTGGTCGTTAGTAATCATCGCAGCTTTATGGACGTTCCCGTGCTAATAGCAACGCTGAATCGTCCCGTTCGGTTTGCGTGTCATCATTACATGGGACAGGTTCCGGTGCTGAGTGATGTCGTAACCCGACTGGGATGTTTCCCCTTAGCCGAACCAAACCAGCGACAGCGGAGTTTCTTCCATCAGGCCGCTCAGCTATTAAGAACGCGGCAGACAGTTGGCATCTTTCCCGAAGGAGCGCAGCCCATGGTGAACCGCACCCAACCTTATGAAATGCGATCGTTTCAGAGAGGGTTCGCTCATTTAGCGTTACGTGCTCCTATCAAAAGCTTAGCCGTCCTACCTGTGGCGATCGCCTCCACGGATGAAACTGTGAATTCTGTATTTCCACTCCGGCTCCTGCGCCTATTTGATCCATCAGAACCTCTCTTTGATCAGCCGGGGTGGCATCCCATGGTGGTTTACAACCGAGTCAATATTTTGGTGGGTCAACCTCTTTGGATTACGGATGCTCAACGGAGTAACTACGGGGGAAAGCAAGCCAAGTCTATGGTGGCTGGGTTAACTGATTACTGTTCTCAGCAGATTAAATCGTTGTTGGAAACGGGGAGGTAGCTAATGGTTTATATCTGAGTTGGGTGATGGCGCTACTTCACCCCATTAACACCCCGTCCTAGCTGGGATCACGCTGACTGTAGTTGATCCCCGATAATGTCGATATCTGCCGAAATTTTTATGCCAGTTGCTCAACATCAACTCCAATTTTTGCCATTGCGTAAGTCATATCCTGAGGCGCCGCTATTCATATTTCTACCGGGAATGGACGGCACGGGACAGTTGCTGCGATCGCAAATTGGGCGACTCGAAGATCGGTTCGAAGTCCGCTGTTTGATGATTCCCGCTAATGACTTAACGGACTGGAATGGGCTTGCTGATCAAGTAATTGAGCTAATCCGAGCAGAGGTGGGCAAAAATCCTCAGCGAATAGTGTATCTTTGCGGCGAGTCCTTTGGCGGGTGTCTTGCGCTCAAAGTTGTTCTCAAATCCCCCCGTCTTATTCATCGTCTGATTTTGGTTAATCCTGCATCTTCATTCAACCATCGACCCTGGATGTCATGGGGATCACACCTCGTTCGGTTTCTCCCAGAATCGCTATATCCAATGTCATGCAATGGGTTGCTACCTTTTTTAGCAAATCTTGAGCGAATAGACGTGAGCAATCGACAGGCCCTTCTTGATGCGATGAAGTCAGTTAGCTACGAAAGTTCGATTTGGCGTTTATCACTTCTCCGAGATTTTCATATCGCAGATGTTGATCTCGCCGGTATTCTTCAACCTGTCTTATTAGTTGTCGGTCAAGCGGATCGCCTGCTTCCATCGATGGCTGAGGTTGAGCGTCTCGAAAAACTAATGCCCAATGCCCGAAAATATGTCTTACCTGGGAGTGGTCATGCCTGCCTGCTCGAAACAGGAGTGAACCTCTACGAGATTTTGCAAGATGCTGATTTTTTGAGCGATCGCGTAATGTCGATATCCCCATCAGCCCCTACTTAGTAAACCTAATTTGTGACCCGATCAAGGGGTTCTCGGCTTTCTAAGTCATCGATAATAAAATGTCCATCCATCTCATTTTGAGTCATTGAGGATTGGACGGGAATATCTCCCCCGTTAATGACTGCACCTAAGAACTGAATGTCCTCTGATTCTAGGAACTGTTCAACCGCTTCAGCTAATAATCCTTCCTCTGTAAAGCCAGGGCGAGTCACGAGCACCATGCCGTCTGTTTGAGGTTCTAGAAGGAGGGCATCGTTGTACCGACTTAAAGACGGCGTATCAAGAATAACCATGTCAAATCGCCCTCGAACATCTTCGAGCATTCGCTTCATTTCGCTAGATTCAAGGAGCGCTGCGGCTTGCCGCTGAGGCCCTGGACTCGGAAGGATATAGAGATTTTCAACATCGGGAACCAGGCGAATGCAGTCATTGATAGTCCCGTAGTAGCGTAGGGGTTCAACCTGGCTATCGGGATCAGGAGTTACGTTGAGGACGCCAGCGTGGGAGGGCGATCGCAAATCAGCCTCAACTAGCAACGTCCGTTTGCCTGCCCGTGCAGAGGCGATCGCCAGATTATAGGCCGCAACGGTTTTTCCTTCACCCGTTACCGTACTCGTTAATAAAACTATTTTAGGCGGAGTACTGCCTGCTGCTCGTCGCAAATTGCTTCTAAATCGCTCAAATGGCTCAATATAGGGAGAATCAAACGCAACAACGACGGGAATGTCTTCTCGATTAGAATCCACTGGCATGAGTGGCAAAAGCCCCAATGTGGGAACTTCTTGCTGGCGCAGCGCAGATTGCAAATCGGGCAAGGTATGGAAGGTTGCATCCAACGTGTCGAGGAGAATAATGAGCCCGCCACCCACTAATAGGCCAACAAATCCACCGACGACCAAAATAATAAACGGATTGCGCCCAATCTCATCCGCTGCAGATGCCTGAGGAGGCTGAGCAATGACTAAGTTGCCAGGGGTTTCCTTCTCTGCCAGCGTGACATCCTCTAGCCGAGCTTGAATTTGGTCATAAAATGCTTTCTTCAGATTGACTTCTTGAGTCAGTCGAGCCTCCTCTAGCTGCTTATTAGGAAGCTGTCGATATTCTTCACGAAGCTGCTGCTCTGATTGATTTAGCGCCTCTAGCAACTGCTGCTGGGTTTCACGCTCGGTTTGTAATGTAACTAATTGATTAGCAAGTTCTTGTCGGGCTGGATCTAAGCTACTATCTTGACGAATACGAGCTGTCCCACTCAGAGGTGCAGCTAGCTCATTACCGCCAATCACTTCTCTAACTCGTTGCCGAAGCAAATCCTCAAATGCTCGCTGCTGTTCTCTCAGAGCCAACATATCAGGATGCTCAGGGCGCAATCGCTGTCCTAACACTGCTAACTGGCTCTCATTTTGATAAATATTGGCTCGGAGATCTGCAATGATGGGGTCGGCACTCAACGCAGATGATGCATATGCCTGATCAACGCTTAGCCCTAAGCGCTGTTCTAAACTGCGGATCTGAGCATCTAAACCCGCTAATGCTAACCGAATTTGTCGCTGCTGATCTTGGCTTCCCGTGATTGCACTGACCAAGCTTCCATCTCGTGCAGCCTGTAGCGCGGGGCCTTCCTCGCGGATATACCTTTCTAAGTTTTGCTCAGCCCGCCGCAAATCTCGCTCAACCTGGGGTAACAGCTCATTGAGATTCTCCGTAATTCGGTTGAGCTGCAGTGTGTTAAACGACCGGCTCTGTTCAGCCATTGCTTCCATGAGCAGTTCGGCTACCTGATTCGCTCTCTGTCGATCGGTATCTTCATAGGTTACCGTTACCTGCAAGACGGGTTCGGTTTCAACTTCAACGTCTGTACTCCGGCGAATAGTGCTTGGGTCAATATTAATTTGCTCTTGGGCAATCTGCTGGGCAACGAATTCAACCACTTCATCTGACAATAATCGGGCTTCTGTGAGCGCTTGTCCTTGCTGTCGGAGAGTTGCAACAGTTGCAGAAAACGTTAAGGGTGGTTCAACGTAAGCTAGGATACCTTCTGATACATAGCTCACGGGGGGGGCCGGTTGAAGGGCAGCAACACCTGATAGGCCCATGACCACTGCAAAGCCTGCGAGCCCAGCCCATTTATGGCGATCGAAGGCTACAAGATATCGCTTGACGAGGGGTGGAGTCATGGCAATAAAGGGAAGTCCTTAAAAACTATTCTCTAAACGCAATTCACAATGAAAAAGCTGATCCAAATATGAAAACTGCCAACCTTAGCACCCATTTTTTTGTTCGATTCCGGTTCGATTCAGACTTTAATTTAATTCAGAGTTTGAATCAAACGTGAGGCAATCTTGAGTCGTGCTTCAAGCGCACTCAATACGTGGCCTCAATTATAGGTTTAAGTTTACGGATTTGAGCAGACATTGTTACGCTTGTTACGCTAATTCTCTTCTCCTCCCACAAAATCGACAATCGTATCAAACAGAAATAGAAACTGCAGAGGATCGCGAATCGGCTGAGCGACTCTTGTAAAGAAGAATGAAATCCGAGCGACTAGGTTTCGACCGATAATAACAATATCCTCATCTTCGAGGGTAGGATTTTGGGATAAATCTCCTCGAAGTGCATCTTTCGCATCGATTTCTTGGGCTATGTAGGCGCCGTGTTGAGGATCAAATCGAATCAAGGCAATATCTGATAAATCAGCATTTGTCAGATCTGTTCCTGTGCTAGTTAGAGCATCCAGAAAATCGCTGCCGCTCGGAATCGTTAGGTTTCTCAATCCACGCGTGTAATCTAAAAGACGTACGTTAATTTCTGGCTGGGCAAGCGTCGAACGCGCAATTAACGTGCGGTCATACTGTTCAATTTCTTGGGCGGTTAACGTCGGCACAATGATGACGTCGCCATCCGCAAGCTGAATATCTGGCAAATCGGTAGCTTCACTTAATGGCGTAAATAAATCGATATTTTGCTCAATCGTATTCACGACTGCACCCGTTTGATCGCGAATAGGACGACGGATTTGAATCGTTCTAAGGTTGGCAAGGCGAGTTGTTCCGCCCGCCGAAAATAGGGCTGTTGAAATTTGAGGATTAGGAAGGGGATGGAGCCCTGGTCGTGCGACTTCTCCCAAGATTGTGACAGCCACTGGCCGCTGAGCAACTACTGTCACCCCAACATCAGGACTAATAAAGAAACGTTCGAGCTCGGACTGAATTCGAGCTTCGGCTTGTTGAAGCGTTAAGCCTTGTAAATTAATGACGCCCGCTAATGGAATGACTACATTACCCTGTAAGTCCAGAGTTGCTTGGAAGCTTGCCTCGGGAAACCGTCGCACATTTGCAAAGAAGGCATCGCCAGGCCCCAGACGATATTGATCAAAAGCGGGATTGATTGGCGATGATGGAGGTGCGGTTGATTCAGGAGCCACCTCTGGAACCGTCTGGGTCTCTTGCAATCGTCGGTTGACCTCTTCTAACTCTTCTTGGGCGGAAGAGGGTTGCGCTTCAAATTCAAATGTTTGAGCATGTTGATTTTTGGGTATCAAAGATGGGTCAGCGGCAAACGCTGATAGTCCTTGATTTAATAAAAACAGCATCATGGTTGAGATTACAGATGCTGATGAACCCAGTCGCATGAGTGAACGCTGCATATAGTAAACGTTGTGATAAGGGGGCTTCAGCCACGGTGGGGCTGAAATCAGACGATAGGAGCTATATGATCTAATCCGTTTTAATCGAATATCGGCATCGATGAGAAGGGTTTCGGTCAATTAAATGGAGAATCGCGCCAAGTAGGCTTAATGAGCATCAAAAATGTGTTGCTCTAGATTCGATTGAATCACTATCCCAGTGCGTTCGGCTATCGATCTAGCTGCGTCAATATCTCCTAATGGTTTGATGGGAATCAGAACGCTAACCGCGACCCAGGGCATTCGTTGACGATCGCGCCATTGAGCCCATTGATCAGCCCAAAACCATCGACTGCTATCCGGATGGCCTCCATCAGACCATGCATACCACTGAAGGACGGCATATGTGCCCTCTGAGTTCCATCCTCGAAAATAGCGCGGCTCGATAGCCACACGTTTTTTAGACGGGGCTGGAGCAGAATTATCGTAGGACGCCGAAATACGCAGATGCTCATGGGAATCGGTTTTCCACTGCTGCACGCCGTTGAGATCCATCCATTCGACTTGAGGCTGATCTTGATGTCGAGTTTGGGGACGAAGAAACACATATACGGGCGATCGCACTTGATCATTGTCAAACATTGCCTGAAGATCGGGGGCGTCTGGCTCAATCGCTTGGATAGACCACTTACGCCCGCCAATATTTCCGATATGTTGCTCCAGCGTTTGCCAATCAGAAAAAGTTAGCCCCTCTTTTTGTAACTGTTTGAGTTTGTCTAGCACGACAACTTGTGGTGGATTAGCCCACGACCAATTTCCAGTGATGTAATTGGGTAAGACAGTAAATAAGGCGATCGCCAAAACCAGTAAGGCAACAAACATTCTGATTGTCTGTTTCCGAGTCAATGCATAGTATGACGATTCCATCGTGCGACCCTCTCGATATTTTGCAACCCGATAGTATTAACAAGCGCTGTGGTGTATTTAGGTATCTGACTCATCGGCAAAGAGTGGAAACCAGCGATTAATTGCATAGAGAATTACGACTAATAACCCCAACATGCCAGCAGAGTAAAGGTCGCCTCCCCATCCCTCATGCAGCCATGCAAACGCCCGTTCATGCCCATTACCGTGAAAATAGGTCAGCAGCGTATTGCGAAAAATATTAGCTGTGGTGCTAATCATAAAGATACTCAGCACAAAGCAAACGGTTTTTGAACGAGATGCCCATGTGCCTGTCCAATATAGGAGCATCAAACCGACATATAGGCTGGTGAATAGCATTTTGAGTCCTGAGCAGTGGGGAGCAACTTCTACAACCCGATCATTAACTAGCAAATAGATTTGATTGACCTGAATATCCATACCGAATTGCAACAAAATAAACCCGGCTGTGCCTGCGATAAATCGCTGGAGCGGCAGCGTATAAGGCGCAATGAGATAGGGCAGTTCGGTCGGGGTCGCCAAAAACACCAGCAGGAGAGGAAATGCCTGCAATCGCAATCCAGATGCTCCTTTAAGCCATAAGCATAAACCCGCCAGAGTGAGCGACAGTGAAAGATTAATCGGATCTGACAATCCGCTCAAATAGGCGGCCATGCCCAGCACTAACAGAGCCAAACCGCCGATGTGACTAGTATTGGGCAAGGCTTGCCAGCGATCGCGATTGCTCCAGACTAGGTAAGCCGCAAACGGCAAGCCGATTAACCCATGGCTAAAATACTCGTGCTCCAGGCTAATTGACTTGTTGAGCCAGCCGTCATACCAGTGAACCATCAACGGCAGGTAGAGAAGCGCAACCAGGGCAATCGCAACGAGTTCAGATAACTCAAATCCAAGCAGTTGGGGTAATTTGAAGCTCACTCGGTCTTGCGTTCGCATGGCATTTTCAGATGTTGAACGACATTATCTCAGCACTCAATGGGCACTACTAAGTTGCCCATACTAAACTGGCACAACCCCCTCAACCATCGCTTCAATGGCATCTACAACCTGATGAATTTGATTTAGAGTAAGTCCAGGATACAGGGGCAGGGAAAGGACTTGACGACTTAATGTTTCAGCATGGGGGAAGTCACCAGGCTGATGTCCTAAGTCTTGAAATGCAGGCTGCAGATGGCACGGTAACGGATAATGAATCCCCGTCTGAATTCCTCTTGCGGTTAGCTCAGCTTGGAGAATACACCGATCGACTGGGCATTCTGGCGTGACCCGAATGACATAGAGATGATAGACATGGCCATCACCGCTGACATTTTTTATGGGAACAATGCCCTTGGTGTGAAATGGTTCTAGCAGACGATCATAATGTTGAGCAAGTTCATATCTTTCCTGATTCCAGCCTGATAAATAAGGCAATTTCGTTTTGAGAATCGCCGCTTGAAGCGTGTCTAGTCGACTGTTGGTCCCGTAATCAGTGTGATGATACTTTCGAGGTGCGCCATAGTTTCGAAGCGATCGCATGGTCTGAGCGATAATATCTTCACGCGTCACAATCATTCCTCCATCACCAAAAGCTCCCAGATTTTTACTGGGATAAAAGCTAAAGGCAGCAGCGATGCCAACTGAACCCGCTCGATACCCATTGCGTTCGGCCAAGTGCGCTTGGGCTGCGTCTTCAAATATTATTAAGTCGTAGGTGCTAGCTAAATCTAAAAGCTGCTGCGGGCAAACCATCTGCCCATACAGATGAACGGGAATAATGGCTCGCGTACGCGAGGTAATAATCTTTTCGGCGGCAACTAGATCGATGAGAGCGGTGTTGGGGTCACAATCGACAAATACAGGATTTGCCCCTGCTCGCAATACGCCAATCAACGTTGCAACAAAGGTGTTCGCAGGCAGAATCACCTCATCGCCTGCCCCAATTCCACATGCGCCTAACCCCAAGGCGATCGCATCGGTGCCCGAGGCAACCCCGACTCCATAGTTGACCTCACAGGCGTTGGCGAACATCGTTTCAAATTCTATAAGGGCGTGCCCCAAAACAAAGTCGCCGTGCTCAATGACATCATGAATTGCCTCATCTAATTTGAACTGAATAGGCTGATGCTGATATCGAAAATCGACGAAGGGAATCGTGACCTTGGTGCTGCTCATAAGTTGCATGATCTAAGTCTCAGGAATCAGGAACGGAATTGATTGATATCCACAGCGCACATGCCCCCTACTACTAACCTAAACAGTTACTCCTTTATTCAAATAGAGGAGACGCTTAGAAAGCATGAAGAGTCTATGAAACATAGACAGGGATGACCTAAGCACTTGATTGACTGACCGACCTTTTATGCCAGCCGTCATAGACGCACCGTGGCTTTTCGTGCTCCTTTTTGTGTAGGGTTCCCGAAATAGACCCTGAATTGCGGATTCGCCAGAAATTAGATCGAGCTTAAAGACAAAAAATCAGACGAATAATAATTCGTCCGACCGAAGCGTATTCATAAAACGGGATGATGACGCTAGGACTGAGTCACGGATGATGATTCTGCGTTATCTTCTGCAGATTCGGGTGGACTTGGCAATTCTAAACAGTAACCCGCACCGTAGACTGTCTTGATATAACGGGGATGACGAGGATCAGGCTCTAGCTTGGTTCTCAAATGTCTTACATGCACCCGAATCGTCTCAATATCATCATCAGGGTCATATCCCCAAACTTCTTTCAAAATTTCGCTCGGAGATACAGTTTGCCCGTGGCGTTGGAGCAGGCAATGAATTAGCTCAAATTCTAAATGCGTTAATTTAACCGTTTTGTCAAACCAAATAGCTTCTAGGCGTTCTGGAACGAGTGTAAGAGGCCCATAGTTTAATATTTCGGTATGCTTAGCAGCTTGAGGAATGCGATCGGTGCGTCTCAATAGAGCTCGCACACGTGCTAGCATCTCTTCTACCTCAAACGGCTTTGTTAAATAATCGTCAGCACCCGCATTAAAGCCTTCGACCTTATCCTGAGTTTGTCCAAGGGCAGTTAACATCAAAATCGGAATATCAGCCGTACGACTGTCTCGACGCAGACGCTGGCACACCGTAAACCCATCAACCCGGGGCAACATGAGGTCGAGCATAACAAGATCTGGAATCAGCTGAAGCGCTAATGCCTGACCTTTGATGCCATCTGTTGCTTGGCTCACATCATAGCCAGCCATTTCTAAGTTTATGGCAACCAACTCTGAAATTGAGGGATCATCATCGATAACAAGTATCCGGGGCATCATCCAATGGGTTTAACGACAAAAACCTTAAAAAATTCGAAAAATCTACTTTGAGGCAGAAGAATTACTGTACAGATTATAAGCATGAATCAGCGAGAGAAAAGACTCAGCCTTTCTGTATGAGAATATTCAGCGCATCACAATAGCAGAAATTGCAGGATTGACAAGAGATGCAGTGTATTATAAAGCATCACGAATTATTTAGAAAAATTACGTTATTTATAGCGATCTTAAATCGCTTGTGAGGATTTGGATATGTATTGGTTTAAGTATATTGTAAACAAATGTACTTAAAGTCAGGTGCGATAAATCAGGTCAACGTACAGTCACCCAAACTTATAGCAATTTTCAATCACGCTAAGTACAGAATAAGTGCAGAAATGGTGGTGTGGGACGCGGCGCGCCAAACACCGCCGGGCTTAACTCAATCGCATACCGCTATAAATCTGGGGCAGCTAGGAGATTAGATCTGGCTGCTATACTTTGCGATCGCACCAGTCTAGAATGCGATTCCATGCCCACCACGGATCGGGATCGTTTGCCTGCTTCTGCCCGTACCGGCTGCTGTAGTAACCCACATGTCCGCCACACTGGGTAAGCACCAAATCGACTGCTGAATTATGCTGACAGGCTGTTTCCAAATCGGCGATAACGGCTGGATCAAACATCGGATCGTCAGCAGCATATATGATCAACGTTGGTTTTCTGAGATGGGGAAGTAGGGGAAGAGGGCTAGATGCCTCGTAATATTCACTGACCGATGAGAAACCGAGGCGATCGATGACAAGTTCTCGATCAAATCCTCGAATGCTGGTTGTGCGAGCGATCGCATCTGGATCAAGCGTATTTGGATGGTCGTCAGAAATTCGCTGTGCTAATCGCTTCAGCTCTTTGGCGATCGCCTTTTCCAAATAACGCCCCAGCGGAGCATTCATTAAATAAGTCAGGGATCGATTGGAGTCTAAATTAGGACAGATAACGGCCCCTCCACCAATCTCTGCTTCGGAAATATCTAGCCCTGATGACGGGGCGATCGCTTGGGATGCTTTGACGCCCCACAAGGCAAGTTGTCCTCCCAGAGAAAACCCCATAAACCAAAAAGGGGAAGGGCAACCCGCTGCTTTGGCTTGAGCAGCAATATGGACAAAATCGTCCCCTTCACACAGCCCATCCGATGTCAGCGTGGGCGACAGTTCTGCGGTTTTGCCGTGGGCTCGCCAGTCAAACAGTAACACGCTATAGCCTCTGGCAAACGCCTTGCGACCTAGCAATCGAAGAAACCACTGATTGTCGAGGGTGCCTGTAATTCCATAGGTTCCAACGATGGTTCCCCGGCTTGGAGAAGATGGATGAGATGTAGCCAGCCAGCCAAAGATGGGTACATTGCCTGCGCCTCTGAAGACTCTTGGTTGATAGGTCGGTTCGGGAGGCAAATTCGTCGTTTTTTCTAGGCGCTGGGCAACGAGCGCAATGAACAACGTCATCATCAGCCCATTTCGCAAATACCAAGGCGGAATGAAGGATGGATACTGCATGGCAGTTAAGGATGAGCCTGTTGTCGTGAAGCTGAAGACTCAATGCTCATTGACAGTGGATAGATTCGAAATCTCTCCAAATGAGCTCCAATGATTGGTTCGACGATTTTATTAGTCTTGACTAGTTTTTTGCCGCTCAGCCTGCGCATTCAGAGCATATTCCTTAAACCGCTTTAGATCTGCCTTAATGGTTGATTCTACAATTCGACCGAGGAATAAATTATCCATCAGCCTGCCTAATAACCCAGGAATTGCATAGGATACGGTGAGCTTAACAACACTACTTTCATCCCGATCATAGAAGCGGATTGCTCCTCGATTTGGCAAACCGCTCACTGACTCCCATTGAATAATCTGACGAGGAACCACCCGCAAAATTTTGGACTGCCACGTAAATTCAAATCCACCGGACGCCAGCTTCCACTGGGAAAGTTCAGGATTGTCTTCCAATACGCGGACTGAATCAATCCATTTCATCCATCTCGGCATCTGTTCTAGATCCGACCAAAGACTCCACACGAAATCGACGGGGGTTTCGACTTCAATTTGGACGCTATGCTCTAGCCAATCAGACATGAATCTTGAAGATATAGTGAGGAACTTAGGGGAATACAGGGAGAATACACGAAAAGAGGGATTAAGCGGAATGGGATTCAATGCAGTTCGCTAAAGCATCCCCGTAATTTGTTGCCGATGTCAACCCCTTTTAAGAGCGGATTAAGAATCAGTGCTTGGCTGTAAACTCCTCCAAAATTGCGGTTGCGGCGCGTCGCCCGGAAATTGTCGCGCCTTCCATGCTGTCGATATAGTCTTGCTGAGTATAGCTACCAGCCAGGAAAAAGTTTGGAATCGGCGTTTTTTGATTAGGACGGTATGGGTCCATGCCGGGGGCTTCTCGGTAAAGTGACTGGGCAAGTTTGACCACGCTATACCACGTCATAGTGAGGTCACGAGATGACGGAAACAAATCATGAACTTGTTTAAGAACATGTTGGGCGATCGCCTCATTATTTTGTTTGATAAAGGGATCACCCGGCGTCAAAACAGCTTGCAGAAGCGATCCTTGCCCATCTCGGTAATAGTCTCCTGGGCTTGCTAGTGCCAAATCTGCAAAGCATGAAAAGTCTGCATCCGGAGTATAGAGCAGATTATCGAGCCCTGTAGCGTGGTTCAGTTGCCGACGCTCTGAGTCGTTGTGCAACTCGGTGACCCAGCCGTCAAACCGGAGCTGAACCGTCGCTACGGGGACGGTCTCTAACTTATAGATGTTGTCAAACTCACTCCACTGTCGCCATTCTTGCGGAAGTAATCGATGAACCCCTGGCACATCGCAGGCGCAGACATAGGCATCTGCCGCAATGGTTTCGCGGTGGTCACCATTCGCCACGATCAGGCCAGTAATGCAAGTCTGATCGTCTTGCTTATCAAACAAAATTTGCCGAACCTGGTGACGGGTATAAATTTTGACCCCCTTAGTATCGAGATAATCTAAGATGGGCTGATGCAGATAGGTATGAGGTGAACCTTCTAGCATTCGCAAAATCGAGGCTTCGGTTTTTGCAGCAAAGAACTGAAAAATGGTAAGCATGCACCGAGCCGAGATATTTTCAGTGTCGATGAAGCCTAATGCGTAAGCGATCGGGTTCCACATGCGCTTGAGACTGCCCTCCGAACCGCCCTGCTTGCGAAACCAATCCGCGAAGCTGATGTAATCTAAACTGCGGATGGTTTTCATCGCCCCATCAAAATCGACGAGCCCTCGAACTAAGGGGCTTGTCCCCAGTGCGATCGCATTCTGAGCTTTATCTTGGAGCGATAGCTGCGATGTTGTAAAAAATGCCTTTAATCCATTAAACGGAGCCCCGGTTAAAAACCGAAAGTCGAGTTCTCCGGTCTGTCCGCCCCGATTGACGAAGGTATGGACATGCTCTTTGAGGCGCAGATTATCGATCGCCCCGACTTTTTGCATCAAATCGAACAGGTTGTAATAGCATCCAAAGAAAACGTGCAACCCCATTTCAATATGGTTACCGTCTGCATCGACCCAGCTTCCGACTTTTCCACCCACGAACGGACGAGATTCGAAGATTTCGATTTCGTGGCCTGCGTCAGCTAGTTCTACGGCGGTGGATAAGCCCGCTAATCCTGCTCCAACGATTGCAACCCGCATTCTGGCTCTATACCTCTAAGTTTCTTCACATATTGTAATAGGAAGCGGACTCACTTATCCGTCCTATGAGGTCCTATGAGAGGTTACAGCACGGGGGCAGGATTGCCGTCCTGCTTACTGCACAGTAGCTCGACGATTTGATAGCTTCCGCCGAGTTCTGCTAGAGGATTGAGCCGTTGAGTGAGCCCCATTTTCTGACCCATCATGGACGACGGGTACGGTGAAATGAAACCGGCTCCCATGCTCACGCCCTTCTGATTCTGCCCAGATTTGTCCGCCTAGCCCATGGATAACTTGACGGCAGATGGCAAGTCCAAGTCCGGTTCCGCCCGTTGTGCGACGGAGAGCGCCTTCTTCTTGATAGAAGCGGTCAAAGACAGTTTCGAGACGATTGGGCTCAATGCCTCGCCCGGTGTCTGTAATCGTCACCTCCAACATGTTTTCATCCGTTGGACGCGCTTCAACGGTGACTCGTCCTTCCGGATCTGTAAATTTGCAGGCATTATCGAGCAATTTTGAGAGAACTTCAACCAGCCATTCACCATCGGCTCTGACAAGGGGCAATTTGTTAGGAATATCCGTCGTAATTTCAGGCAACTGGCTATCTCGGCGGTGAGCGCGAATGCTGCTTAAGGTCAAATCGATACATTCATGGAGGGACAGAGATTCTAGGTGCCACTCAACTCGACCACTTTCGAGCTGAGATAGAGTCAGAAAGTCTTGGACGAGTTTACGCAGACGTTCCGCATCGCCTAGTGCGGTTGTTAACATGACCTGTCGCAATTCGAGAGGCATATCTGGCTCGCTGGCGAGGCTCTCTAAGCAAACTTGAATAGTAGATAGAGGCGTTCTCAGCTCGTGCCCTGTGATGGCGATCAGGTTGCTACGAGTCAGTTCTAGGGCTTCAAGCTGTTGATTGAGGTCTTCTAAGTTCGCATAAGATTCGGCCTGAATCAGTGCGATCGCCAACTGAGCTGTGATTGCCTCTACCATCGATAAATCATCTTGTGTCCAGTGCTTCGGGCTCTCTTGACACCCATGCAGCTCTACGATGCCCATCAGGCGACCTTGATAAATGATCGGCGCAATCAACCATGAGCGGATTTGCCAGCGCTTAATTCGAGATTGAATGGACGCAAGATCCAACGGTTCGTGACTCTGAGTGTCTTCGATGGCGATCGCCTCTTGCTGCTGAACCACCGCTTGAAAAAGCGGATTATCTTGAAGCGGCCAATCATGTCCCATCAAAGAGCGCAGGGTAGGACTAGAGAGAAACTCAAAGTGAATCTGAGCAGACTCATCCGTCGAGTTGCAGCGATAAATAAAGCATCGGCAAACCTGCATCGCCTCTCCAAGTTCTCGCACCGCAACCGTGAAAATTTCTTCTGGATCGAGCGATCGCCGGATTGCTGATGTAATCAGGTTAACAAGGCGTTCCCGTCGCTCTTGAGCCGCCATTGAGCGATATGCTTTGAGCAACTTATATTGCCCCGCCTGTAAGTAGGTGACCAATCGTTGCGCAAACGGGTCTGGATCAACATCTCGCAACCCAGACGGCAGATCTTGCAAAAATGCCACCTTGGCCTCTTCAATCTTGGATTTCAATTCGGGGCGATAGACAAGAATACGGTCAAGAAGAATATGAGCCGCTTGACGACTTACGTGGCGATCAAACGTCCAGATTCCTTCAAACCGTCGAGTCTGATCCATTGCAGAGACATCATTCGGAGCATTAGAAGGCTGATTTTCGGGGCGTTCTCGACACACTAAACACGTTGAGTATTGAGCCCCAATCACAACTAAATGCCATTCTTGGCTTAGCTGATCGTCAGAATTAAATGCTACCGTTTCGTAGTGATCTGAGCGATTAGTAAAGCTGGTTTCGGGTGCAGCAAGCACATATACCTGAGGAGTCAATTCTGAAATGCGCAGATATCGGTGAGCTTCTTGACGATAAAATCGCTCTCGCTGAAAATTAGCAATTACCAATGGCGAATCAGCGACTGCCAAAACCTGATCTTCCATCGCATGAGAGAGTGCAGTCAGCGATGACTTGAAATAAATCTGAGAGCGTAAGCGGGGCAACTTTCGCAATAGCTCTTCCAGCACGGAAGTGGAGATGCTCATCGATATCTCTATCAATCAATGCAGTCTGGGCAAAATCCCTACCATAGGACTGGATAAGCACCCATGCTCAGCCCAAATTCTCCGCAGCGAAGTTTGGACATTGAGGGGGGCGATATTGAAAACCAGACAGGAGCGCGTGGTCGCAGGCAAATGACTCCCTTAAACCACTATATACGCTCTGGCATCTAGACAATCAAAAGTTCAAGCGCTTACGTCGTTGAACACCATCTTTGGCAGGACCTATTACATCAGCGAAGCACATTGCATCTCTTAAATTGCCGAGTGTTACAAAACTGAAATCCGTTTGAGGTTAAGTAATATTCAGTTTTTGGGTGCTTCTATCCCCTCGCCCCAATTTCTTCCAGGTCTTTGCTGTAAAGTGACAGTATGTATGACGATGACGACTTAACCGTATTAGACGATCCGGGCGAGCTAGAAAGTCCGCTCGATCGGCTTGGATCTGTTGACGATGAGGCTGAGGTAGTCAAGCCTGATCCCAACGAAATGCTGGCATTGCTGAGTTCGCCTGAAAATCAGCAGCGGATGTTGGCAGCTCGTGCCTTCTGCGAGATTGAGGATGCAAGAGCGATTCCAAAGTTGATTGAGTTGCTCACCGATGCATGTCCTCTGATTCGAGTCAGTGTTGCGTACGGGTTGGGTCGTAATCCTAGTTCTGAAGCGGTTGAGCCTCTGATTGCGCAACTCGACGCCGATTGGAATGGGTATGTCCGCAAGGGAATCGTTTGGGCGCTGGGCAATTGTCGCGATCGCCGCTCGTTAGACCCGTTGACGGATGCTCTGAGAACAGATATCCCCGCTGTGCGGTTGTGGGCTGCTAGTTCATTAGCTCAAATGGCGAGCATTGACTATGCGGCAATTGTTGCAGCGATGCCATCCCTTATTGAAGCGTTACGACGAGATCCGGTCGCAGCTGTGCGCAGCAACTGCGCTTGGACAGTGGGCCAACTTTGCCAAGATTTGCCGTCTAATGTGATTTATGCCACTGCAATTGATGCCCTCATTGAGGCATTCGCGGAAGATAAAGAAATGGGAG
The DNA here is from genome assembly GCA_051117555.1 of Elainellaceae cyanobacterium. GTDB lineage: Bacteria > Cyanobacteriota > Cyanobacteriia > CAZCXK01 > CAZCXK01 > DBGGTD01. Next base: position 24,645 of record JBNPEG010000017.1, read on the forward strand.
TCCGCGATGATGCGAAAGCTGCCGTCCTTAAGTTAGGTGACCCGCGTGGTTTACAGATCATTGAAGACATTGAACAAGACGGTCTCAATCTAATCTAAGCCCCCTCTCCAAAAGAAAAGCGCTGCACAGATTCAAGGAATAGGCTTACACAATCTTGAGCTAATAGCTAACCGATTGCTTCAGGATGGGAATTAAGGTGCTTCCTGAGTAAGCCAGTTCTTTGCAGTGCAACGCTTGAACTGGAAGGGAACTTATAGAGTTGCCATAGTATCGATCATACCCTCATCATTCATAGATAAAAATCACTAATTTGAATCTTTTGTATAGGCATAAGTCTATAGAATTGCCCATCCCATGCCTCCCCGTCTTTACCTGAAATCCTGAGTGGATGGATGTTTTAGACCTACACAAACAGGCAGTAATTCGGTCAGCCGAACCTCTCCCTCTCGCACTAATTGCCTAAAGGACAATCATGAATTTATAGATTTAAAGCATTAATAACTCCGTTTGGGATAGAATTACGTCTATAGATGTGATCCAAACTTGTATTTGTAGGAGAGTTGCAGTTGATTCACGCTACCCTACATCAGTTCAAAGTATTTGAAGCAACCGCCCGTCATGGCAGTTTTACCAGAGCAGCAGAAGAGTTGTTCTTAACGCAACCGACTGTATCCATGCAAGTCAAACAATTGACTAAGGCATTGGGGTTACCGCTGTTTGAACAGGTTGGAAAGCGTTTATATCTGACGGATGCGGGTCGAGAGTTGTATTCGACCTGTCAGGAAATTTTCGAGCAGCTCGATCAGCTCGAGATGAAAGTTGCCGACCTTAAAGGAATGAAGCAGGGTCGACTTCGGTTGGCGGTGATTACAACAGCAAAGTATTTTATTCCGCGCTTGCTTGGGCCATTTTGTCAGCGTTATCCCGGAATTGATGTCTCATTAATCGTCACAAATCACGAACAGGCGATCGACCGCCTAACCAACAATCAGGATGACATCTATGTTATGAGTCAGATTCCTGAACATCTTGATGTTAAGGCTCATCCATTTTTGGATAATCCACTCGTCGTCTTGGCTCCGAAAGATCATCCTCTTGCTCACGAAAAGAATATCTCCCTCGATCGCCTTGCTAAGGAGCCCTTTATCATGCGCGAATCGGGCTCGGGAACCCGTCGAGCTGTGCAAAAATTATTTGATGCGAATGATATTGAGGTCAAAGTTCGCTTAGAACTTGGCAGCAATGAGGCCATCAAGCAAGCGATCGCCGGAGGGTTGGGATTATCAATCTTGTCATGCCACACGCTCACTCCGGATGGACACGGTGGGGAACTTACCATCCTAGATGTTCAGGGGTTTCCGATTCAGCGGCAGTGGTATGTGGTTCACCTAGGTGGAAAGCAGCTTTCGGTCGTCGGCAGCACATTCCTCGACTATCTCAAGTCGGAGGCAACCCAACTCGCTCATGGAATTATGTCGCTGCAAAAGCAGTTGCTTGCCAAAGTGTAGAGAAGGCTCAACGTTATCAAGACTTAAAAAATTAAGACTTAAAGGCGATCGCCATCCGTGCCAGTTGGGCAGAGGGGCGATCGCCACGTAGTTGCTGCATTTCTTTATTTTTCAAACTTGAACTCAGCAGGTCAAGGCAATACTGACTGAATCCAGTTACTTGCAGAGCAAGACTAGGCAAGCGACTAAACGTCGTAAACCCGGCATTCAGATGCATCTGGATTGTCATCACAATATTGCTCAAAATTGCTCTTGGGGCTCTTTTGACGGCGGTGAGAAATTTCTGCTTGCATTTCTTCTACCGTGTCCCATGCAGTTGCACATTCGGGTGACTGATCACCTTGGCTGCTGCACACACTGCGGGCTTGCTCGACAGCCTCTTGAAGCTGTTGCTCCATCTGCTCGAGGGTCATCGTTTTAGATGGGAATGTAGCCATATGCTCTTTATCTCCTTACTACAATTATTGACAATAGCTAAGTTAGAAATTCAGCCTTTAGATAGACCTATCACCGTTTAACTTAGGAATGCTGGGCATTTGACTCTACCTTAGATCGGTTTAGCAGGTGATTGTAGTGTGGAAAACCCACAGAGGCACGACATAATACAAGTGGCGCGCTTAGAAGATTCTGGCCGTCAGTGATCCCGGCTTCATTTAAGAAAGTATGAAATATCCACAGCGAATTCTCGCCTTCATTATTCTCATCGCTGTCGTGGTGCTGGTCTTCTCCCAAGGACTCGTGCATCTTATAACTGAATCATGGTGGTTTGATGCCGTTGGGTTTGCCGATGTATTTTGGACTCGCATCAATTGGAAGGTGACCATGTGGGTCGTCACCTTCGCTCTCTACGCTGCCTTCCTCGGAGGAAACTACTGGCTAGCAATGCGCTTCACTCGAAATCGGGTGTTTCGGGCGCTTTTGGAGAGCGATCGCCTCGGTTCGGCCGTCGAAGATGTTCCTAATTATGTTGCGGCAGGTCTTACGGTTGCTATCTCGCTGCTAGCGGCAGGGTCCGGCGCAGCAGAATGGGAGACGATTCTTAAATTCTTTAATCCGACCGAATTCGGGATAACCGATCCGATTTATCAACACGATATCGGCTTTTATGTCTTTCAACTGCCCTTTTATGAAATTCTTCAAGGACGATTATTAGCGTTATGCATCTGGGGAATCGTGCTAGCTGCAACAGTCTACGCCCTCAAGGGAGAAATTACACTGGGTCGAGGCTGGCGCAATATTGTAGTGGGCACTCCCAAAATCCATTTGAGCCTGATTTTAACGGCGATCGCCATTTTGGTTGCGATTGGGTTTTGGCTAGAACGATATGACCTGCTGTATTCCTCAAGCGGTGTCGTGTATGGAGCAGGCTTTACCGACGTGCATGCCCGACTTCAGTCTTACTGGTTTATGGGCTTTGCAACGCTAGCATTGATGGTCGTTTTCCTAATTTCTCTGTGGCGGAGTGGGTTTGCGTTGCCAACGTTTGGGATCGGCATCTATGCCATTGTCTTGATTCTCGTGAGCGGGGTCTATCCGTGGTTTCAACAGCAGTTCATCGTAGCACCCAATGAACTCCAGAAGGAAAGACCCTATATCGTCAACAATATTCAATTTACTCGGGCTGCTTACCAACTCGACACGGTAAGCATGGAAGACTATGCGGTGCAAAATCAGCTTGACCTAGATACCCTTGACGACAATCAGCCGACGCTCAGCAATATTCGCCTGTGGGACTATCGCCCTCTATTGAGCACCTATCGCCAGCTCCAAGAGATTCGATTGTATTATCGCTTCTTAGATGTGGATGTCGATCGCTACACCATCGACGACAATTACCAACAGGTGATGCTGTCGCCACGAGAGTTAGACTATTCTCAATTGCCATCGGAAGCGCAACGCTGGGTTAATCAGCGCCTCCAGTATACTCACGGGTATGGCATTGTCATGAGTCCGGTCAATGAGGTGACGTCAGACGGGTTGCCGGATTTTTATATCCAAGATATTCCACCCGAGTCGACCGTCGATCTGGAGGTGAGCCAGCCTAGTATCTATTACGGCGAAAAAACCGATAACTACGTCTTCACTAATACGACGATTCCAGAATTTGATTATCCCCGCAGCGATGAAAACGCTCAGACTCGCTATGACGGTGAAGGGGGCGTTCCCATTGGTTCGTTTTTCAAGCAAATTGCTTATGCCTATGACTTGGGCAGCTTGAAACTGCTAATTTCTGATTATCTCACTAGCGATTCCCAGATTCTTTATCATCGGCGTATTCGAGAACGGGTTCAGCAGGTTGCCCCTTTTCTCAGATATGACAATGATCCCTATATCACGACTATCGATGGGCGTTTGAACTGGATTATTGATGCCTATACGGTGAGCGATCGCTACCCCTATTCAGCACCTGTCAATCAAAGTGACGGAGCCAGAGATCTCTTACAAGGGCGCAGCGTCGCTCAGATATTGCAGGGTGGAGACAACTATATCCGCAACTCGGTCAAGGTCGTGATTGACGCGTATGACGGCACCATGCAGTTCTTCGTTGTCGATGAAACCGACCCCGTTCTCAGAACCTATCAGAAAATCTTTCCTGATTTATTTGCGGCAAACGACACCATTCCCCCTGACATTAAAGATCACTTCCGGTATCCGGTCGACTTGTTCAAAATTCAGGCACAGATTTATCTCTCGTATCACATGCAGGAGCCTGAGGAATTTTATAACCGCGAAGATCTGTGGCGATTCCCAACTGAACTCTATGAAAATCAGCAGATTTTGATGCAGCCGTATTACATCATCATGCGCCTGCCCAACGAAACCCAAGAAGAGTTTATGTTGATCTTGCCATTCACTCCTGTTAATAAAGACAACATGATTGCTTGGATGGCAGCGCGATCGGATGGAGACAATTACGGAAAGCTGCTGCTGTATGAGTTTCCTAAGCAAGAACTCATTTATGGCCCAAGCCAGATTGAAGCGAGAATCAATCAAAATCCTGAAATTTCCCAGCAACTCACGCTCTGGAGCCAAGAAGGATCGCGCGTGATCCGAGGTGACTTACTCGTGATCCCAATTGAGCAGTCGTTGTTATATGTAGAACCTGTCTATCTGCGAGCTGAGCAAGGAGAACTCCCTGAACTGCGTCGGGTGATTGTTTCCTATGCAGATCAAGTGGTTATGGAACAATCCCTCGAAGATGCTCTGGCAGTTATCTTTGGGGCTCCTAGTCCTGAGCAAGACGATCAGGTTCAGCCATTGGGCACAGCGACGGTCGCGCCCTCGGTGGTGCAGTCTGCGCTAGAGGCGTATCAAAATGCTCAAGATGCGCTGCGCGACGGGGATTGGTCAAGTTATGGTCAATATCAGTCTGAACTGGGACGGTTGCTTGAACAGCTCAACCCAGAGAGGGACGATTCAACAGCAGATGAGCCAGCCAATCCTCAACAGTAAACAGCACTATGCAGGTGTTATGCTTGCGATTTCGAAGAGTAAACCGCAAGCATACAATCCCAAATGATTTGTAGAAATCTCCGGTAGGATACCCGTTAGCACCGGCGTAACGCATCCAGACAATTGGATAGGACGTACGCAGTAGTGATGAATATATTCGCTTCGCAGGATCTCCCCGCTTTAAAGAGTCTCTGAGATTGTCGAGAGAGTCTATAAACCCTGATTGACTGACAAAACTTTGGTTTGCGGCAGTTGTAGACGCATAGCGGCTTCTCGCAGAGTAACTGCTGCTATACAGTCGAAACCCGCCTACGCGGGTTGAGAACAGTCGACAAGGGTCGACTTTGGTTGTGTAGGCGCGGTTTCAACCGCCAGCCTCTGATCTTTTGTCAGTCAATCAGCTATAAACCTCTTTAAAGAGTCTCTGAGATTGTCGAGAGAGTCTCTGAACCTCTTTAAAGAGTCTCTGAGATTGTCGAGAGAGTCTATAAACCTCTTTAAAGAGTCTCTGAGATTGTCGAGAGAGTCTCTGACCCTATTTAAAGAGTCTCTGATCCTATTTAAAGAGCCTCTGACCTTATTTAAAGAGTCTCTGAGATTGTTGAGAGAGTCTATAAACCTCTTTAAAGAGTCTCTGAGATTGTCGAGAGAGTCTCTGACCCTATTTAAAGAGTCTCTGATCCTATTTAAAGAGCCTCTGACCTTATTTAAAGAGTCTCTGAGATTGTCGAGAGAGTCTATAAACCTATTTAAAGAGTCTCTGAGACTGTCGAGAGAGTCTCTGAACCCGGGTTGCTACTAAATCCAGTTAACAGTGCCCATCGTCCGCCGCAGATAACCCTAGACTATAAGCGATAACCTCTTGACAGTCGGGTGCATGGGCGGTGTTAGCCCGTGAATAACGAAGTGTTTTCTAACTCCGGAGATTCTTGGAACGAGCGATTTTGCAGCCATGCAAACATAGCAGAAGCTCCCAGTAAAATTAGAGTAATGATACTGACAATCTGAATCATAATGACGTATCGCATAAGCCGTTCATGTTTTAGAACTAAACTAGATTGAAATGTTCCATATGGACATTGGTTACAGGCACCTGCAGATCATGGAGCGCCGCCTCAACCTGCTCCATCATGACTGGAGCAGCACAGATAAAGTAGTGTCGGCTACCCCGATGGATGGGAATGTATCGTTGCAATAGATCTTGATTGACATAGCCTGTTTCTCCTGTCCAGTCTTCGGGCGGCTCACGCAACACATGAATGATGGTTAGATCTATGGAGTCAACGAGGTCATCCAATTCCTCTCGGAAGGTCACATCTTCCCATCGTTTGTTGGCATAAATGAGCAAAAATGGGCGATCGTCCTTGCGCTCAGCAGCAGTGACCAGAATACTCATCATCGGAGTGATGCCAATTCCACCCGCAATGAGCACAAATCCGGCAGAGTCCCAGTAGCGATCGGTCGTAAACACACCGTAAGGACCATCAAGATAAGCCTTTGTACCTGGCTCAACATCCTTAATGGTCTGGGTAAAATCTCCCAATGCTTTAATGGTAAATTCCAACCGTTCAGAATGGTCGCCACTCGAAGACATGGAAAAGGGATGCTCACGCATTCGAAAGGGCAAAATATCGAGGGTGATCCAGGCAAACTGACCGGGATGAAACTGGAACCCTCCATGTCCCCTCGGTCGAATAGCCAGTGTCCATACATTTCCCCTCTGGGGAATGACCTCTTCTACCAGGTAGGGGAGCCTAGTCATCATCCAGGGCTTGACGACGCGGACATACATCAACAACCATAAGGCGGCTAGGGCGATCGCGCTCCACAACAGCTTTTTCCAAAATAGCCCCAGATAATAGCTGACTCCCAGTGCATGGGCCAAACCCAATGTCACCGCCCCCACAGCTAGAATGCCGTGACTCGTACGCCACAGCTCATAGGGAATCTTCAGGGGCTGCCGCCAAATGGAGGTGATTACGAGGAGCAACAGTGCCAGAGTTCCAACGACAGCAAATCTGGCTCGCCACGGAGCCTCAAATAGATTTAATAGACGTAGCGTTTCGGGCTGATCGATAAAGAGAATAAGGGGATGAATCAGGATCAGGGCAAAAGCCACTAGAGAGATATAACGGTGGAATTGCAGAATGATGTCAACCCCGTAGGATGCTTCAATTCGGTTGATTCGGGCGGTGAGGGCAAATTGAAGGGCTAACATTGCCAACCCAACAAACCCTAGAGCAACTGAAAGCTCTGTCCAAAAGCTTCGTCCATCAGGAGCAGGAGGGTACAGGAGTAAGATAAAAAGAGGCAGCAGGGCGATCGCCAGATAAACAGCGATCCAAAAGGCGGCCACTGCAACGGGGCTTCTCGTTAATAGTTTCTGCATTTTGACCTGCCTCCCTTTCGAGTTAATTTACATATGCCGCCCTAAAAGCAGTGCTAGCTGTGGAAATAGCTTCTCCTTCGACGGAAGTGAAACACCCCACCAATCGCTTGATCAATCCTTCTTTCCAGTCCTGGATTCCTCAAACTCCACAAGCCGTGTAGGTCGATAAAGCTAAATCCGACTTTTGAGAAGAAGGGAATGAGGCAGAACAAAAACGTCTCGAAGGTCTGCGCGATAATTCCAATCAAAATGCTTAGCTGTGACTTCCAAAAGGCAGATTACCGACAGATAGTTCTAAAGATGAGCCATACCCGCAGGCGATCGCATTATCAGAATCAAGGTGGCTAGCGTAAGGATGCAATTGCACGCTCTACTAATCAACTTAGCACCTGCATCCCAACCCTCATTTAGCCAGGGCACAAAGTTGAAGCGGATTAACTATTCCCTTATAAGAACCGACACGCCGTTATTGAATTTTTGGCTTTAAGCTTTCTTAATTATCTTGTCAGGGTTTTCTCAGAGAATAGTCAGAGCTAGCTCAGGCTGAAGACTCATTATAGTTACACAGAGATTTAGCCTCTTATAGCAATGTGCAATTGCGTCAAGTACAGAAGCAGTGGGGAGCGCGGCGCGCCCCCCACTACCGTACTCACCCCAAGCGCATACTGCTATAAGTTCTCGTCTTGAGCATCTCGTAGAGAGACCTAAAGCAGCCGAAATTTTTTGGGGAATTATTGAATGCCTATTCCAAAAAGACGTTTTTTTACTCACAATCCCCCTAATGGGTCAATATCTCCATCCCGCAGATTCGCAATGTTGTCGGAGGATGTTATGAATCAACCGCCGATTCAGCCTAGTAAAATTCTTGCGAACTCAAGATTACCGAGTTATTTGAGAGAGGCGATCGCCACTATGAATCTTGCTCCAGGACAGGCGTTATATCATCAGGGCGATCCGGTTTTAGCAATCTATCGCGTTGAATCAGGTCGAGTTCGTTTGATTCGCCATACGATTGAAGGCCGCGTTGTCACCTTTCAGGTGATTCGGGCGGGTGAAGTCTTTGCCGCAACTGATTTATACAGCGATGGTTATCAGTGTGATGCCATCAGTGATGTTTCCTCGCAGATTAGCGTGTATCCCAAGGAGTTGATATTTCGATCAATGCAAGATGATACGATGCTCGCTCAAGATTTAATCCGGCAGCTTAATCAAATTATTCGGTTATTAAAATTCAGGCTAGAGCTTTTGGCAATTCGTTCGGCGAGCGATCGCACTCTAGAATATTTGCGATTTTCAACATCGCCCGATGATCCCACGATTCGGTTTGACCGCCCGCTTAAAGATATCGCAAGTGATCTGGGGCTGAGTCCTGAGGTGTTTTATCGAACTCTAGCTCGGTTAGAAAAAGATGGGATCATTGCTCGAAACAAGCGGCAAATCACCTTGCTTAAATGAGGAAGCGTGAAAACGCACTGCTCGTCTATGCCGATTCCCTTAAAACATACCCAACACATCGTACGGTATGAATCAGGCGACTGCTACTGTAAGCCTCTAATTTGAGTCGCAGATAGCGGATATACACCTCAATGACGTTGGAATCTCCCATAAAGTCATAGCCCCAAACCTTTTCCAAAATTTGCTCCCGGCTGACTACATGGCGACGATTGACCATCAGATATTCCAACAAATCAAATTCTTTGGCCGTTAGCTCGATCCGCTGACCGCTGCGTAAAACCTCTCGCGTTTTGCGATTGAGCATTAGGTCTTCAAAGCACAGAATATCTGTACTGTCAGTGCAACTTCGACGCAGACGCGCGCGAACGCGCGCAAGCAGTTCTTCTAGCGAAAAGGGTCTAGAGATACAATCATCAGCGCCTGCATCGAGCCCTGCGATGCGATCGCCCACTCGATCTTCGGATGTCAGCAAAATGAGTGGAGCCGCGTTTCCTGCCGCACGCAGGCGTTGACAAAAATCGAGACTAGAAAACCCATGAGAAAACCAGTCTAAAACGATGAGGCTGGGGTGTAGTCGACGCGCTTTGAGCAAGCCATCAATGTCACTATAGGCGACAGCGACCGGATATCCTTCGCAGCTCAATTCCTGTACCAGAATTTTAGAAAAATGATCCTCATTGCCAATCAGCAAGATGGGAGCTGTTTGGGCTCTGAACTGCGGTTTAACCGGTGATTGTAGAGTCAACGATGTCTTCATGCAGGATCTTCTTTAGGTGAACTGTGGAGTCATCCCAGAGATTTTCAGAGAAACGCTGTACTAGAAAGACTTAACTAAAGCCAACGATTTAATTTTTCATGCATTATCAGATAGCGATCCTAAATCGCTTGTGAATGGGTTGTGAGTGGTGAATTTCGTTAAGTTCGAGGGAAATAATTAATATCTGCATCATCTCCAAATAGGCTTGGTTTCATATCAAATTTGATCTGTCCAATCCTTACTTGACAGTAGATTTCAGCAATCAAACATCAGTTTTGGCATCGCAAAATGCCTGTAATCGGCGATCGCCAGTGTGGATGGATTGACACTGAGGTCTCATTGAGCCTAATGGTTTCTTAGACTTACTAATGATTTACATCGATCGCCTTAGAAATCACATGACTAGAATCATGTTTGAAAACAATACTGAATTTGGATAGAAATCCACCCCCTATGGCTTGGGGTGTTACTTCACAGAACTTAAGAATTAACTATAATCTTCAGTAACGTAGCTATTTAAGGGGTATGTATGGCAACAATGGACGACCGTAAAAAGCGAATTATGGAGCATCTTGCTCGGAGCACAGGAGATTTTATTAAGCGATCGCCCCAACCCAACGGCCAGAGAAAGCAGCAAATCTTAGATCATGTGCGTCGTACAAAGGGTTAGGGGGCGAACTCAGCAATATACATCTCAGGTCAGTCAACAGGTGGCTCAGACTGTCTCGCTACCGACGTAGCCTACTGAGATGTTTCGCTGATGCATAAGGTGCGATGATCGCTCTCAATAAACAAGCGATCGCATCGGGAGCATCCTCCATGCGCAAATTGATCAACGTATATAGTGGGAGCGTCCCGATCGCGATCGGGACGCTCCCACTATACATACAAAGTTGGGATATCCCCGATCGCATCTTGCTAAAGACAATAGCCGTTATTAAAAAACAATAAAAAGACGGGAGCATCCCAGGTAAATTTTGATTTCAAAGCCTTGATCCCCAGGAATCATTACTCCATATTAGAAATTGAAGCTAAGAACTTCACCTGGCAGATTAAACAGCCAAAGTTCACGTAACTAGTTTTAAATAACTAGTTCACACAACCTAGTAGAAGAGGTAAAAGCGCTGTTTCACCCAAATCTGTCTCGCCTAACACCAACAGCACCTACACAGAAAGCTGATATTTTCCCATCTGTTTATTGGGGAGCAATGTAGTTAGAAGATGGCAATCAAACGCCACTCACTCATCTCCAGAGATTCTAGATTAAAGAGGGAAAATCGCTCAGCGAGTATGGCTGCGGTGCTGTTGCCCTTTTAAACTCAAAATATTTCGACTAAATGAGATTTAATGCAGGGATTCGTCAAAGTATTTCCGCTATCAAATAGATTGGATGGATTGAGTGGAACCCAATCCATTCGATTTTTATAGTTATTTTTATTAGTATCGCAATCTTACATGAACGTGGATTAAATAATCTGCCAAATCGTCCTCTCATTACCAAACGTAAGAAAGATTTCACGCATTGACTCGCAGGCTGGTCTTAAATTATGAGAGATACAAGCAACTAGACTGGCAAGCAACACGTCATGGCGATTATTGCACTGAAGGCGTGGTATCTCCACGAATATGAGCCGATTCAAGAACTTGAGAAGCGCCCTCATGATCTTCGGCTGAGCAAAAATAGTCTCCTGAAATCTGCGCTGCGGGCAGATTTTTTGGATGACAGCGACGAAGTCAAACAATCTACATGGTTTCAGCGCTATCTAGAAGGGGAAATCATTGAGTTTTATATCGAAGGAAGTGGAGGATATTCCATTTCCAACATTGATTTGATTAGCCATGAAATTTACTTCACGAAGCAAGACGTCATGGCGCATCTCGACCCTATTATTTTCTTCTGCTACCAAACCGAATATCCAGAATCAGGCGATTTGCTGCGGAATGAGCTTCAGATCTTCATCGAAAAATTCAATCGGCGATCGCGTCTGCCATTGACCCTTGAAGAATCTCATCGGCTTAGCGATGGCCCTGTACGCCTCAGTAGCACCCTGATGCGGAAGATTCGCAAGAGTTTGCTGTTCATTGCAGATGCGACCCCCATCTTATACATCAATGATTCACCACTCCAGCTGATTCCGAGTCCCAACGTTTGTGTTGAAGTCGGATATGCTTTACAGTGCAAGCGATCTGAACAACTGCTTCTCACTCATATGGAGCGTCCAGACATCGGAGGACAATTTCCGTTTGACTTGCCCAGCCAAAGCCGTCTTCAGTTTCGTAACAAGACAGAACTCCACAAACTCTTGCCCCAAACTCTAGAAACGCAGCTCAAACGATTCAATTTGATCCAGTAAATGCTTTGATAGGAATATGTTGACGATTATTATTTTTGAGGTGTCAGGGGTATTGATTTCCTATGCCAAGAAGTCCTAGTGAATACGCGGTTCATCTCTTTATGGAGGGCGGGCATCGAGAAGAAGTCCGTTTTCCGAGCATCCAAGATTTTCAGAAGTGGTATAGCGGTGAGCTGGTGCCTAAATCCAGCTCTAGTGAATTTATCAGTGTCCCAATCAAGAATATTCAAGGCGAATACATGGTGGTTCGTCCGTCTAGTGTGATTGCCATTCGGGTCGAACCAATCTTTAGCTCTAGTGTTGAACGATTTTGATACCGATTGCTGAATGCCGTCAAAGATTTTAGTCTGTCAGCATTCACGCAAAATTATGCACGGATCTAAGCGCAATAACTGGGTCAATAACTGGGTCAATAACTGGGTATGTGGACGAAGCTTGTATTGATAGCTTTCGGGCTTGCTATTTTTTCTGGAAATAGGGTTGCGATCGCCCACATAAGCGGGGAGAATTCTGCCCTAGTCCGTCAATTACCTGGATCGGCAGCTCAGGACGATGAGCATCTGGGTTGGGATGATCAGATTTGGGGAAATGCAGCACAGACGGGCGATCGCCATCGACTCATCCAATCCATCGATCATTCTCTACGCTATCTCCAACGTCCGGTAGCCGCTCAGGCATATGCTCAATTTGCCATTCCAGGTTTCACTCTAGACCGCGTGCAGCGCAGTTTAGAGGGGTTTCGGCAGCTTGTTGTGATGTCTCCGTCTCCAGAGGCTCTGCAAGCGGCGGTCTTGAGAGAATTCGATTTATATCAATCAATTGGGACTGACGGCTCAGGAACCGTTGAGTTTACGGGCTATTTTGAACCGACCTATCAAGCCAGCCGAATTCCCACGGCAGACTATCCATATCCGCTATATCGTCTTCCACCCGGTCTAGAAACCTGGCCGCATCCACACCCCACTCGTAGCCAGCTCGAAGGTGATGACGGGTTACAGAGTGACCAACGGCTCAGAGGATTAGAGCTAGTCTGGCTGCGCGATCGCTTTGAGGCCTTTTTAGTCCAAGTCCAGGGATCAGCTCGGCTCCAGATCACAGACGGGACTACGATGAGCGTAGGCTACGCTGGGCGCACCGATTATTCGTACACTAGCATCGGACGAGAACTGGTCAATGATGGCAAAATTCCTGAGGCAGAGTTGAATCTGCCTGCGGTTATAGATTATTTTCGGGTCTATCCTGCGGATCTCAATTCGTATCTTTCGCGCAATAATCGGTTCGTTTTCTTTCGAGAAACCTTCGGCGCTCCGCCCACCGGAAGTTTGGGAGTCCCAGTGACGGCAGAACGCTCCATTGCAACCGACAAATCAATCATGCCACCAGGAGCACTCGCTCTGATTCAAACTCACCTGCCTATATCATCAGAAGACTCTGAGCCAGAGTTAGAGTCTCGATGGGTTAGCCGATACGTCCTCGATCAAGATACGGGAGGAGCTATTCGTGGAGCGGGGCGGGTCGACATTTTTATGGGTACGGGGCAATCCGCAGGCGATCGGGCGGGCTTAGTCAATTCGCGCGGGCATCTCTACTACCTTCTGATTAAAGATTCTGTATAGGCGATTCCTAAATTACTGCAACTCTCATAAGGATGATGAATGCAGGAATGTAGGCTGGTAAATGTTGAGCTAGACTAATCTTTAAGTTTAAGAAAGACTCGAATCGTTTCGCTGGATGATATGCTTGGTAAATTGTGTCCTTAGAAACATTTCACTATCGTTAGAAGACGAACCACGACGTTAGTACCTCCACCATCATGATTTTTTTGTTAGTCTGCCAAGTGATTCTCTGGAAGCAAGTTGGAAGAGTGCTAGGTTGGCTATTCCCTCAAAATCATGAAACACAACCAAGCTAGTGCAGCGTTGAACTGAAAGACTTCCTAGTAAGACCTATGGATGCACCCTTTGAGATCACGCTGCAAATTGTTATCACCATTATTGCAGGCATTACGGCTCAAGTATTGGGCGACTATTTGAAAGTCCCCAGTATTGTGTTTTTGCTTTTCTTTGGAATTTTACTTGGGTCAGATGGCGTCGGCTTGCTGCATCCCAACATGCTCGGAGTTGGCCTAGAGGTGATTGTGGCGCTCTCCGTTGCGCTGATTTTGTTTGAGGGAGGGCTGAACCTGCAACTCAGAGATTTGGGACGCGTGTCAGGCAGCCTTCAAAACCTAGTGACCTTCGGAACGCTGATCACCTTAATTGGGGGCGGCATGGCTGCCCACTGGTTCATTGAGTTTCCGTGGTCGCTCGCCTTTCTGTATGCCTCGTTGGTCGTCGTAACAGGGCCCACAGTGATCAGCCCTCTGCTCAAGCAGGTCAAGGTTGACCGTCAAGTTTCGGCATTATTGGAGGGCGAGGGTGTTTTAGTTGACCCGGTGGGTGCCATTCTGGCGGTGGTTGTTTTAGATGTCATTCTCAATGGCGATGCCGATCCACTGTCGGTGGTGAGCGGCTTGCTCCTGCGTCTAAGTATTGGAGGTGCCATCGGCGCTATTGGGGGTTGGCTGTTGGGGCTGATTCTGAAGCGCGCCGAGTTTCTCTCAGAAGAGCTGAAAAATCTCGTTGTATTGGCGGGTTTATGGGGACTCTTTGGCCTGGCTCAGGTTATTCGCAGTGAGTCGGGTCTAATGACGACAGTCGTCGCAGGAATCATATTACGAGCATCGTCTATTCCTGAAGAAAGATTATTGCGGCGCTTTAAGGGGCAGCTAACTATCTTAGCCGTCTCCGTGCTGTTTATCCTCCTGTCTGCTGATTTGTCGATCGCCAGTATTTTTGCGTTAGGACGAGGGGCGATCGCCACGGTAGCCGTCTTGATGTTTGTGGTGCGCCCGGTTAATGTGGCGCTCTGCACCTGGAACAGCGGCATGAATTTGCGACAAAAGCTCTTCCTAGCGTGGGTTGCCCCTAAAGGGATTGTCTCCGCATCCGTTGCCTCACTGTTTGCGATTTTGCTTACCGATCGAGGAATTAGCGGGGGGGATGCCATTAAGGCGCTAGTCTTCCTAACCATTATTTCTACCGTGTCAATCCAAGGGCTAACAGCTGGTTGGGTTGCTCGGTGGTTAGGGATTACGTCCACCCAAGCGACCGGGGCTGTCATTGTAGGCTGTAATCCAATGAGCCGTCTAATTGCTCGTTTCTTCCAAGAGAGAAATGAATCTGTTGTCCTGATCGACACGGATCAGGATGCCTGTCGTGCCGCTGAGCAAGATGGTATCAAAGTATTCGAAAGCAGTGCGCTCGATATGGATGTGTTAGAAGAAGCGGGTTTGGCGAGTGCAGGCACCTTTCTAGCAATCACCAAGAATGGAGAAGTAAATCGAGTCTTAGCACAGCGTGCCGCAGAAGAATTTCAACCGCCTCGCGTCTTGGCGGTATCGACGGGAGAACTGAAAACGAGTGGGGAAACCACAAAAAGTGCTAACAACCCGTCTGCAAAACCGAAAACACCCGGTTCCAATAAAGTTCAGGCAGCGTTTACGGTTCAGCTTCCCTTAAAGACTTGGAATGGATATTTGCAAGATGGGGCTGTAAAGCTCGGTGAAACCCGTCTCCGAGAATCGGGGTTGCTCTTTCAGCAGGCGCATTTACGCGCACTCACTCGCTCTGGAGAACTCGTTCCGATCTTGGTCGAGCGAGACAATCGTCTGTATGTCGTTCAGTCATCAGAAGAGTGGCAACCGGGCGATCGCATCATCTATCTACTCCATGATCCGCGACCCAAACTTCTAAAACGACTCTCAGGAGGAGCGAGTCCGTCTCGACTTGCGTTAGAAAAATTGCCCGCAGTCGAAGAAATTCCAATGACTGCTACAGGAGGTAAGCCACCTCAAGACGGGCTTTCGCCGCCCATTGAGCAACCCAACCCCCAGTCACCCGAATCCTCTCAGCCCTCAGAGCAATCTGGAGAGCAATCTGGAGAGCAATCTGGGAATCAGGCTCCTTCTACTCAGGCTCCACAAAATGCTTCTGAGTCCGAACCTCTGAGACCTTATTCGCAAGATCTGCCAACCTCTTAAATCAATGCTGCTATCTCGCGGGAACGGGCATCTGCTACCTGAATAGACGGGCCTTGAACAATCAAAACTGCGCAGTGAGCATGATGAAGAGCGTAATTGCTCACGCTACCCAGTAATGCTTCAGCAAACCCTTTACGCCCTCTGCGTCCCAAAACGACCAAATCAGCATTCCACGCTTGAGCAGTTCGACAAATTCCAGCGCCCGCTTCAGTAATTAGGTAGTCCGACTGAGTTTTGACGCCTGACCGTACGGCAATCTCGTAATATTTTTGAAGAAATTCTTGAGCTCGATGGGTTTGCTGTTCGAGCTGAATATACTCTGATTGATAGGCTTGGTTAACCAAATGGGGAGATAAGCCGATATCGCCTGCAAAGGAGGGTGTCCCAATGACTATATCGGCTGTTAAGCAATGAAACAGAAATAGCTCAGCTTGATTCTGCTGTGCAATCTCAAGCGCTGTTTCAAACACTCGCGGGCTCAATTCAGAGCAGTCTAAACCGGCAAGAATTCTATGAAAACTCATGGTGCCCTCCCCCGCCTGACGTCAGATATCTATCTTCACGCTATATCAACTTGCAACCTGTGCCGCTTTTTTGCAATATCTTGTTGCAACGCCAGCCCCCTGCTAGTGATGGTTACAAGAGCACCTAGGAAGTGCCAAATACAGGAAGTAGCAGCAGATCAGACTAGTGTTCTCTCCATTGCATCTACATCAGTAATGCAAATGATGTCGCGATCGCGCGTAATTAGATCCTTTTTCTCCAATTTGCTTAAGACTCGCGTTACAGTTTCTCGAGCCAATCCGCTGAGACTACTTAACTCCCGGTGAGGAAGATTAGGAATTTCAATTCCCTTATCCCCTTGCTTCCCTTGCCCATCTGCTAAAAAGAGAAGAATATCGATCACCCGCGACATGCTATCAGACTCGCGTAGTCTTAATCGACGATTGACTTGACGCAATCGTCGAGCCATCAACTGAGCTAAGCGGATTCCTGCCAACGGTTCAGAATGGATAAGCTCGACAAAATCTTGTGATGGAAGGTTACCAATCACCGTCGGCACCAACGTAATCACGTCAGTTGAGCGGGGAACTTCATCGAGGGGAGCCATTTCTCCAAAGAGTTCACCCTTTCCTAAGATATTGAGCGTAACTTCCTTGCCGTCTAAATTGTACGTGCGGATTTTAACCCAACCTTCCAAAATGAAATAAACAGAATTCCCCCAATCATTTTCAAGAAGAATGACCTGATTGGGGGGATGACGACGAGTAACGACATGGGCTGTCGCCTTATCCACAACCGCCTCCGGCAAACCGGCAAAGAAAGGAGCGGAGCGAATTAAAGAGTTATCACGAGGTTCGCGGAAGCTATGGCGATCTTCCATTGAGTCGTAGCATATCCGTTGATTTTGGTTCAAAAGTAAAGCTGCCCCTATTGTTGAAACTACGTGGAGGCAACTCAATAACTCTGAGCAGAGAGGCTGTTAGCTTCAGGCCCCTTAGCGCTGAGTAGTGGTAAAAACTAAGGTGTTTCGCACTATTAAGTTGCAAAACATTAATCAGTGTACTGAGAATTCGCAAGTCTGACCATATTGCCGACCGTTTATGCCCGATTAAGTCAAGGAGTGAGAATAATCTGAAGGCAAATATAGCAGAAGTTGACCCTGCTTAACGAAATGCTCAGCTTTCATACTCGTTATAAGAAACATCGGTGCATTCAGCATAAAGGTGCACTTAGCATAAAAGAGTACCAGAGAAGCAAACGCTTGCCGATGCATGTAAAAAACTTGCGGACAAAAAAGAACATCGCTCCAGAAAGGCGTTGCCAAATATTAGTATGGGTAGCTGCGGCTCCTTCGTGCCTTAGCGGGGGCAATTGGGATAGTCAGGGAATCAGATAGAAGCGAAGGTCCGAAGTGTCATTTCATACGGTTGGCTAGCAATGCCTTAGTCATTCAGGATTGCTCATGCTTCAAGCATTCAGAGCCTACAAAAATATCTGACTGAGCAAGCTATCAAGCTCAGCCAAGTATCTCACTCTAGCTCATCCGCTCTGAATGAAGAGGTCAAGAGAAAACACGCACCTTTTTATTAATACCTATTTTAGATACGGATGCATTATATACCAATCTCTGGACCAATCTCTGGCGATCGCGACTCCTTTTGCGAGAAGATGCTGAGAGGATACTTTAAAAGCCTTGTTTTTTCGTTGCCTTGGCGACTCATACCACTTCCTGAAAGTAGAGTAACAGATCCGGAAGAGGCGGTTTCTCCCGACGGAAACGCTGTGTGTTGTACCAACTTCTGATTTCGGATTTTCAATTTTGGCTTAGTAGATGAGATCTGAGAAGTTTTCAGAGTTTGCATAACTCTAATTCGCAGAACTGATATTACAATCGACCTCAAGCGTTTTATTCTACGAGAAGCCACATAGTATCCACACCCGCCCGAGCCTTTCCAATCATCCTCTTTAATCTGTTAACCAATCGTAGTGGTCTGACATGCCTAAAATAGTGCAAATCTTTAAAGGGCTGAAGCTCTTGAATCCGGTGCGTTACGCTGCGCTAACGACATCCTACCTAATGCACTATTTTAGCTGTGCCATGCCAGTAGTGTGAGCGTTTTGCTTCTCCGAACGAGAGGCTTTGCCAGCCCGCAGGCAATCTTACAGTTGCTCAAGCCCAGCTATTCTTAGAACATTTGACCAAACTGTTATGGTCGAAATCTATGGGAATAGTGGATCCGGATCGAATCGGCT
This sequence comes from Elainellaceae cyanobacterium, assembly GCA_051117555.1. Lineage (GTDB taxonomy): Bacteria > Cyanobacteriota > Cyanobacteriia > CAZCXK01 > CAZCXK01 > DBGGTD01. The sequence goes on from JBNPEG010000017.1 coordinate 43,399, forward strand.
TTCAGGTGACAGAGTTTCTGGACTGGAAACTGCTCCCGCCGGATTGAAGTTGAACTGGGGCGAATAATCTTCGATTTGAGGAGACGACTGTGCGGACGGATTTTCAAACAAATCAGGCAACTCATCAATGCCGCCATTGAACATCGGCTGCTGAGTCATCCAGACCAGACCACCTGTGGCACCTGCCATCAGTGCTGCATATCCCACATAAAGGTGAACAGGTCTAAGCTGATTAGATGGTTTAGGAGACACACGCTGCCACGATGGGGCGATAATTTTTGCAGGTTCTAGTGAGGGCAACGAAGACATCAAGGCATATCCGTCTAAGCCAATTGCATCTCCGATACGCCGAATAAATCCACGAACATAGATATCTTCTGGTAATTGATCAGTCTGACCTGCTTCCAGCGCTTTAATCTGATGAATTGGAATATGAGTTTGATAGTGAACCTTTTCAAGGGACATTGATCGCTTGAGGCGAGCCTGCTTAAGTTCTTGCCCAATGCGATGCAAAGACGTTTCTCGTTGTTCTGTGATGGAAGGAGACGTGGATGGACTGACTTTTTGGAACTGAGTTAATCGCCGAGCATATTTCAAGACGGACGGCGATTCGGGACGGTGACGGGTATCATCTTGCGATTCCGATAACACCGTTTCGGCTGTAACCGCTTCGCAAACTACGGAATTAGTATTGACTGAATAATTGGGCGCAACAGCAGGAGTCACCTGGCGAGAAGACGCATGATTTGTCTCGGTAACGGATGGTAAGGCGCTAACATGTTCCTGTTGGCGAGAATACGTTTGAGACGTAGTATCTTGAGCCCGATGAGGAGTATCCGATGCATCAGGACTCAATTTCGACTCTATGGTAAGAGTTTGACGGGTAGAAGAATGATTAGAATATTGCTTGAGTAATCGTCGAAGTACAAGTCGAATGGCTTCACGGCCTAGTGCCTTGACAAGGGATTGAGACCCATCCGTCACGTCTCCGATACTCTGCTGGAGACCTTCTAAAACTTTTTGATAAATCTCACTATGGTGAAGTTCTGCTTCAACACGAACCAGTAGAGCACGCAGTTCTTCCTTAGAAATTGCAAGCTTTGTGCCCCTAGAACCTTCCAGGCAGTATGTAGATGATGTCGCCACGATGTCTATTGTCTCCGTGCACGCGATAAATACAGCCGAACCTGCCAGGCCATAAAACGTAAGCACCTCAGAATTGGATGACCCTCAAAATTGGATAAGTAGTTTATGGCATTGTTTAAGTCAATTGATGTTGAAAGCCAACATCCAAGCAGTTCGGATCTCTAAGTAAGACTTTCTAGATCTCTGGAGCAATTCCGGAATAGAAATTAAAAACTCACTATTTCTGATCTCCTCGCCCGCACCGACTAATCGCCTGCGCTATGGTAATTGAGCAAAATTGCTGGGGATCTCGCCGTCTATGTTTCAGCAATCTCTGCCTTAAGCATGCCACGCGACCATATTTATACCTGACGTATTGAACATGGGAGCATCCTGAATGAGGCATTCAGAGATTGCGTCACTGCGTTCGCAATGACCAGAAAATTATTTGCAATGACTATCCGAGAGTCACTGCGAGCGATAGAGAAGCAGTCTCAAGGGCAAGCAGGTTTTCGCAAAATTGGGATGCGCCCATTAAACATTGCCATTTGTCCTGATTGATTCAAAAAACCAATTCAGAACCCATGGTGTAGGAGGGCACGCATTGATTAGCTGCGCGATCCTTTCTCGGGTTGATAATATTTTGCAAAGCATTTTTCCAGATGATGGATGCGATAGCATTTGCAAAAGCGTCGAGGATTTAGAATCAGGGGAGACTGAGAATCGAACAAAGGCTGGTTGAGGTATTGCCAAGTGAGGAAGAGGAATTTGTTGGGTTGGGAATTCATGATACTTCGGTATTTTGAGAACGCAAACCAGGGTAAGACGTGAGGGCTTGATTCCGCCTTTATAAGGTGGCAATTCATCTGGCCTCAAGTTAATCGTGCCCAAATCAATGCGGTAACTTTAAACAAAATGTGTAAAGTTCTGAATCAGCACTTGAAATTAAGACTGAGAAATTGAATTAGAGTTCCGAAAACTAACCTTTACAAGGTTTTGAGACTAATCGCCCAATACAGCGGTAGCAGAGACTTGCCGTCTGAATTTAGGTAAATACACGGCAAAATATTACTCAAAGTACGTAGTCAATAAGCCAACTAATTGACTACGTATAAATACTTAACTGGCGATCGCCCTGGATAAGCACTCCGGGATGATGCCTGGACGAGAAACGGTAACACCCGACCTGGGTAAATGCTTGAGTATGGTGAAGCATTTGATTCTTCAGGGCAGGCTGACTCATATCCGGTTAGTTAGGCTTGAGTACATTGATTTATCTCGTAGAGTGGCACGGTTGCGGGTATTCAGCAGATATTCAACGGCTCTGTTGCTGCATTTTCAAAATTTGCCGATTAAAGCTGCCAAACGTCTGGTCTAATGTGTCGAACTGTGTACAAACTTAAGTGGATCATGACTCGTAGAGCGATTTCGTGACCCTTTGTACTTCATTCCTACTCAAGGTAAGGCTTATCCAGAATGACTCTCAGTGGATTACTGGCTCAAGGTTTGATTCAGGGCGCATTAGGATTGGGTTCTATCGTGTTAGCGGAATTTGTTCGAGACTGCTATCACGTTGCTGGGCACTATTGGCGTCCTCTTCAAAAGCTGCATCTTTTGCATCACAAAGCCTATCGACAAGACTTTACCGTTGCCAACCAGCAGGCATATGGTCAAGCTCAGCTTTATAACGATTTACCTGAATCGCTTGTCATGATTGCGTTTACCGGCATTGCAATGGGACTGAGCCAGTCGTATGCTGCGGGGGTCGGGGTTCTATATTCGCTCGGCTTTTTGGGCGGCGCGTTGATTCGATCTCAAGGGTGGTGGCTGCAAACTGATCTCACTCATTTGCCGGGTGCGCTGACTCAGATCCCTGGCAATATGAGAGTTAACCGCACCTATCACTGGCGTCATCATTTCGACGAAACCAACGCCTACTTTGCCGGACATTTTACAATCATAGACAAAGTGTTAGGAACAAGCCTTTCTCTTAAGGGGAAAATTGTTGCAATCACCGGCGCTTCTGGCTCGATGGGGCGATCGCTGATGTCGGAACTGGCGCGTCAGGGAGCAAAGCCGATTGCGCTGACGACGTCTCCTACATTTACGTGTGACGATGCGGTAGATATCGTGCAGTGGTGCGTTGGACAAGAACATGACTTGAGCGATCGCCTCAAGTCTGTGGATATTCTGGTGCTCAATCATGGGCTCAACGTTTATGGCGATCGCACGGCTGAGGCAATTCAGACCTCATTAGAGGTTAATGCGCTATCCACATGGAGATTGGCAGAAATTTTCATGGCAACGGTGACGGGCTCAACGGATCGAGCCACCAAAGAAATTTGGATTAATACATCTGAAGCAGAAGTTAGCCCAGCACTGAGCCCGTTATATGAAATTTCGAAGCGACTCATCGGAGATTTGATTACCTTACGGCGACTTGATGCGCCCTGCGTGATGCGCAAAATTATTCTGGGTCCATTTAAGAGCACATTAAACCCGTACGGAGTCATGTCGCCCCAGTGGGTTGCTAAGGCAGTCGTCGCTCTGGCTAAGCGGGATGTGCGCAATATTATCGTAACGATTAACCCAATCACGTATATCGCCTTTCCAGTCAAAGAATTAGCGAAAACCCTTTACTTTCGGATTTTTTCAAGCCGCAATTCTAGTCGCTAACAGGTCGAGATGTATAACGACCGCCCCAGTTCTTTGGGCAGTTGCACGCCAGATAGCTTTCCCAGCTTGGTTCTCTAATTAAGAATGATGTCCTAAGCTATCTGGCTAAAGCTATATAGCAATCCCAAATAAATTGTGGGAAAAACCAAAGGAGTTTGGGGACGAAGTCCCCAAGAAGGGGGCAACGCCCCCTCCACCCCTCTTACGAATCATTTAGGACTGCTATATGTCTTGAGAAATTCTTTGAAATAAAGCCTGCCGTTTCAACGGATCGGTTTGACGATTCGTGGGCACCTCAAGAATGCGAACAGTTTGATCAAACGATGACATCAGAGCGTTGGCTAAGTCGTCCCAGGTGTGAATTTGAATGTATTCGACCTTGTACGTTCGGCAAATATGATGAAAATCGATTGATTGAGGCGTAGCAAAATAATCTTCGAAGGGTGGATCAAATTGAGAAATGGGCAATAACTCAAAAATCCCGCCGCCATTATTGTTAATTAATACAATCGTGAGTTGCCCAACAAACTGCTGTGTTAGCAAAAACCCGTTGGTATCATGAAGAAGAGCTAAATCTCCGGTGAGCAATACAGTGTGGCGGTTTCGATAACCAATTCCAACCGCAGTAGAGAGCGTGCCATCAATGCCATTAGCGCCTCGATTAAAGAAAGGTTGAAGTCTTAAATCGTTAGGCTTCCAAAACCATTCGACATCTCGAACGGGCGTGCTATTGGCAATAAATAATGGGGTATTTTTAGGCAAGATTTGTGACAAAACCCAAGCGATTTTGCCTTCAAATAAATCATCCATTTCTGTAAACGCCTGGTCAAGCAATGAACGAATAGTTGCTTCTGTTTTGCACCAATTTTTGAGATAGATAGACGGAGGCATCGCTGAGGATCCCTCTAGCTGATGTGCGAGCGACTCAACCGAGATTCGCAGATGATGAGTCAACCCATGAAGCGGATCAAGATTGCGATCGCTCTCGTCAACAATCCACTGCTGGGGTTGGGTTGTGGTTAGCCAGTCGCGCAGCACTTTGCTGGTTGGCATTTCACCGATTCGAATGACGATTTCAGGCGTTAGCCCCTCTGCCAACCGCGAATTTCGCAACATCAGATCGTAGGTTGAAATCAAATATGGGTTGAGGCTGGCATAGTTCCGCAGGGGAGACAGTCCTTCAGCCAAAACGGGAAACCCTAGCGTTTTCGACACCTGGGCGATCGCCTCACAATAAGGTTTCGGACATTGGGGTTGGGCAGGGCCAGCAATAATTAGCCCGTTCGAGTGCTGTTGCCACGTTTGAAGCAGGGTCGAGGGAATCGAAGGACTCGAATAGAGAATCGAATCAGACGAAACGCTGAGATGGGAGAAAAAAGTCTGACTATTCAACCGGGATTCTAGAGCTTCAGCATCCGATTGGGAAATCGGCGCCAGCGGATCGCGAAACGGGATATTGAGATGGACGGGTCCCGGAACTGGCGCGCGCGATCGCTCCCATGCATAAACCGTGATTTGCCTAAGATAGGCCAGCATATGAGTATCAAGGGAAGGTGTCGCCAATTCTGCATACCACGTTGGAAAACTGCCATAAAGCTTTTGCTGATCGATGGCTTGTCCTGCATTACAGTTTCGTAGCTCAGGAGGGCGATCGGCAGTGAGAATAATGAGAGGAACTCGGCTTTCGCGAGCCTCAATCACAGCCGGATACATATTGGCTCCAGCCGTGCCAGACGTGCAGACGAGTGCAATGGGTCGATGGCTCCGCCGCGCCATACCCAGAGCAAAAAACGAGGCCGATCGTTCATCTAGAACCGGAATAGACTCAACACCATCCGACCGGGCAAATGCGACCGCCATCGGTGCAGAGCGAGATCCTGGACAAATGACTGCGGTGGTGAGCCCTACGCGGCTGAGCGTTTCAACCAAAATCGATGCCCAGACCGTATTAATATTTCTAAAATCGAGCGACATGACCTTGTAGTTCCTTTCCTCTCCGCACTCTAAACCAGAGCTTGCAGGAGCGCTCGGAGTTTAAGTCGAATTTCTGCTAATTCTCGTTCGGGGTCTGATCCCATTACAATGCCCGCCCCTGCGTAAAGACGGGCATACTGGCCTTTTAAGAGCGCTGAGCGAATGCCGACGATGAATTCACTGTTGCCCTGCGTATCAACCCAACCCAATGCCCCTGCATAGAGCGATCGCTCGAAGGGCTCATATTGAGCAATGTGGCGGCAGGCAACATCGCGGGGCAAGCCAGCGATCGCCGGAGTGGGGTGAATTTCGGCTAACAGTTCTAAGGCAGAGGCATGTCCAGACAGTGTTGCCTGAATGGGCGTATGAAGATGTTGAATATTGGCCAATTGAAGCAAACTGGGCTCAGGATTATAGTGAGGCTTCAGCCCAAAGCGGGTGACGCTCTGGACAATAAAATCGACCACCAGTTGATGCTCATGGCGTTCCTTGGGGCTACTGAGTAAACGATTTGCGAGCTCTGCATCGTCTGCAAGAGTTTGTCCTCGCGGGGCCGAGCCTGCGAGCGCATCGATCACTAAATGATTGTGGCGAATACTGATTAATCGTTCGGGACTGGCTCCAATAAATTGAGTGTCTGACTGTTGCCCGATTGAAAACACGCAGCAATCTGAATGAAATTGGCGTAGTTTGTTTAAGCAATGAATCCATTGAAAGGGGAGATATGAAATCACATCAACCGCATGAGCCAGCACAAGCTTATTTAACTGATGACTTTGAATGCATTTAAGAACAGAAGAAACGGTCGTTTCAAAATCGTGAATATCTGAAATTTGCCAGGTATCAGGTGAGTTTTCAAAGCTGTTTGACAGATCAGAGACGCTGTAGCGAATGGTTTGAATGAATTGAAATTCAGATATAACACTTTGTGTCATCTGAGATAAATCAGAATCAGCATCCATCAAGAGATTGACCGTCAGCCAATGAGAGTGTCCTTGCTGGGTGACCTGCCACCGAGGCAGAAAGACAGTCGCAGCCGGAAATGGAGCCGTTAGATGGGTATTATCTTCAAAGGTAAATGCACAAAAGAAACGAGGTAAAACAGAACAATGCGAAAGTGAAAATGGCTGAATAACGTGTTTAGAAATCGACTGAATAAAATCTTGAGCTTCTAGAAATCGTGTTGCCCCATGGGTTTGAAACAGCACGGTATTGGCGATCGCCACCACAGAATCTTGCTCTAGACGTTTCTCGAAATAAAAGTGGTTTTGATGATGCTCACATAGTTCATAAAGAACCGATAAAGCATAGGAAAATTCAGTTTCTACGGTGATGCTTGCAATCTTAAAATGATGGTCGTTAACGGCATTTTGTTGACATGTTAAGAGAAATTGATAAAGGCTTTTAGGATGTTGAAGCAGATTAGTACAATGAGGTTTGATGAGCATAGAAATGGGAATGGGACGGTTTTTGGGGCCAAGATTAAACTCTCAATTGAGTGACCTTCTATCAATAGAGGTAGCACACTTCATTCACCTCAATCATCCTAAATCCGTTCCTAACCCCAAAGCCTCTTTATCATCGCTTGTTACAAAACAAATTTGCAAATTCATTGGGATCATACTTGATGACTGTTAAATGACTATGGCCGCTAAACGAATTTTGATATAGCAATCCTAAACATTCATGAAATGGGAGTGCGGGCATCTTGCCCGCCTTGGCAACTGGAGATTTTAAAAAATCATCTGGGATTTCTGTGTAGCAATCCCAGATGGGTTGTGAGTGGTGGGGCGGGCGGCGCCCGCCCCACCACTCACAATTCACAAGCGATTTAGGATCGCTATAGTTGTCGGCTTGAGTCTCAAAAGTTACATATCTTAAGATTGTGGTTAGAGCATTTCAGGTGCCATGCTGTTCTGTCGATTGAGCCCAAATTTGGGGTAAGGCAAATGCTGATTTTGAGTCAGTGCAAACGAGTACCCCCCTTACAGAGAGGGTTTTCACGCCGCCAGATTTTTTTCATTTCGTGCAAGCGGAGGTTGTGAATTTCTCCGCCAGCTCATGTGTCAGATATTTTATCTCTCAACTCGTTGATAAACACTCCGGACAAATATGATTCAAATCACATGATGTACGTACTTAGATCACATTTAAAAGTGGAATCTTTCAACATCCTATAAAGGAGCGACTTGAGTTCACTAGGCTCTGCATCGTCGTTGATTTTCATTACAAAAATGTAGCTATTGCCCTACACAGATTTTCCTTGAAATGATGTCCACAGATCTTTCCTTACTTCCGAGTGCGATCGCTGACATCACGGCATATGCAGCCGAATCAGGCGTAATTACCGTTGCCGATCGGTACGGGCTGCTAGCCGCTGTTCTCAATCCGTCATCTTTACGACCCGACGAACAAGAAGCCGTTGATCGACTGCTTCGAGCAGTTTGCCGGGGGCGCATTGTGTTAGTCGACGAATTGTCTGCGGTTCTCTAGGCCAATATTTCGGTTAATTGCTGTTGGATAAAGCCTTAGCGAGAATTTAATACTCCGTTTTGTCTGCTTTAGCAGTCCAGGCTCCAAAGACTGCCCGTGCTTCATCTCGCAGGAGTTGAGTCATTGGGAATTTACGCTGATCAATTGGCAAATTGAGTTCGGCGTAGATGAACTGATCATCAAATCCAATTTGAGCGGCATCGGCATGGGTATTAGCGTAGTAAACTCGCTCAGGTCTAGCCCAGTAAATCGCTCCCATACACATAGGACACGGTTCACAACTGGTATAGACGTCGCAGCCTGTCAGTTGAAAGGTGCCTAATGCTTGGCAGGCATGGCGAATAGCAACAACCTCTGCATGGGCAGTCGGATCATTCGTCGATGTAACCAGATTGCGTCCTCTAGCAACAATGTCACCGTTCTTCACAATTACAGCTCCAAATGGCCCGCCATCCCCAGAGATCACATTGTGATGAGAGAGGGCGATCGCCTCACGCATAAATTCGTGACGTACGTCAGTCATAAATTTGCCTCGCTAACGATTCGGTCGCCTATCAATTTAGCCGCCTATTAGCCGCCTATAAAGGGAGTGTTCCAAAACTTCCAATTTTCTTTGTTGAACGGAGATTTCCAACGAGCAATTAAGCCAGATTCCAGGAGTTGACGCGGCTTTGTTTGAGCGGGTGTATCCCACCAAAATGCCGTGTTAATGGTCGTGGGCATTTGGTGGTGAAAATGCACGCTTTGATAATTCAGCACATAGTGCTTGCAATCATGCACCCCTTTCCATCGCTGGTTTGCCTGACAGGTTTCTCCCACATACAGCAAAATTGGAACAGCAGTATCGACCACAAAATAAATGCAGGGATCTTCGGGATGGTGACGGGCAGGCAAATTGAAAAAGAAGAAATTGTGATAGTCAAGGGTAAACGGATCAATGGTTGATGGATCAATGTCAGTGCTCTCAATTGGAAACAGCGCGGATTGCTGGGGAGATTGGCTGTCCCTAACTCGACACTGATATCGATACAGCTCCGCTTTCCATATTTGAAGTGCCTCTGAATCAATTTCTAAGTGGGGCTTGGTTCGAGAGTTGTAACGGCTCAAGGCTCTCTGCTCTGAGACATTGAACAGAGATTGCTGCTCACCATAGATCGACACCGTAGCGCTCCTCAAATTTGACTTCCTAACCATACCGCCCATTTCTAGCCATGTCTAGAAAATTATGGAGTTTTTTAGTTCTCCACACGCTAGATATGGAATTTTCAGGAAGCTACCGGCGCGATCGCCGTTTAGGATTCACCGTTATCGAGGTGAGCGCCTGACGAATATAATCCATCGTAATTTGGGGAGCTTGGTCAGTCGCCGCCGCTAGAGCCGCCTCAAGGGCGATCGCACGAATCGTTCCTCCAGTCAGGCTGTAGTTTTGAGCCAGAGCCTTCCAGTCGATATCCTGACTGATAGGTGCTTCAGGTGGAAATGCGTGCTTCCAGAGCATCAGACGGGCAGACGCATCAGGCACCGGAAAATTGAGCGTCCACCGAGCTTGCCGTCGCCAATGAAGACTGACTGCTTCAATCATGCGGACGCTAAATAGGGTTAATCGACCCAGACGATGGCGCTGAGTTAGAAACTGATTTAGCGAGGCAATGGGGAGAGAAGCAGAACGCTTCAACCACAGCTCAGCAGACTTGATCAACAGCACGTCGGGCTGCTGCGTTGTCAGCTCTCGCAGGACGGAAGACGTATTATCCACGTCTACATGAGCTAAATCGAGCCAATGGAGCGGATGTTGGAGAGTATGGGCGATCGCCCGCGCCGCCGTGGTTTTTCCAGTGCCTGATGATCCGACCAAAATTGCAAATGCACCAATCTGCGGTGCGTTAGCCCCATCGTTTGCAAACCCCCATTCCTGATCGACGATCGGTTGAGCCTGCGTGCGCTGGCAGATCGCACGCAGAGTTGTTTTTAAGTCGGCGGGTACGATCACGTCTGACCACTTGACTGATGTGGCTTCATCGACTGACAGCCACGACAATGCAGTTCCTGATCGGATCAAATGATTTGCAACGGGAGGCTGAATAATGGGCGGCACGTCGAGCAGTCGAGGATTGGGTTGAGCCCCACGGATATGCTCGCCAACTGGATTTTGAGGGGCGATCCATTGAGGTAGCGTCGATGATTGATTCAGAAGCGCCTCTAGATCGGCTGGAGTTGGCTTGTCTGCTAGCAAATAGTTAACAAGAAATTTAGACGATTTAATATCAGCATTTAGCATCGTGTCAGGCGATGCGGGGAGCAGCGTGAGGAGATTTCGCTGCACCAACACCGAATCTGCGATGAGATAGCGGCGCGCCTTGCGCCATTCGCTGTCATTGCGACACAAAAGTCGCAGTACGAGATCAACCGTTGGCAAGTCGGTCTGAGTGGCATCTTCGCCTTGAAGATATCGATAAATGCGGGCATAGCGGCGATTTACCTCGGGCGCAAGGCTCATCAAGATGATGTTTTTCTCAACAATTGACAGATTGAGGCGATCGCGCAGAGCCGGTAACGCCAAAACAACGCCATTTGTGTGGCTAATTTGAATCCGAGCATCGAGCTGCTGCTGATAATTTCCCTTCGTTCGAGCCGATCCGGATGACGTGCGGTGTTCATCATAGGAGGCCGTTCCCTCAAGCGATACGACTCCTTTCCACCAGTGGCTAGAGATGCGATCGGCACGGGACTGAATCACACGATCGAGTTGTCTGGTATCTTGGCGTTGTCGTGCGACTGCTACCATCAATACCCGATCTAACCAATTAAGCTCTGTCTTTAAGTAAGACCAATTATCGGCAAATCCGGTGGGCTGATGAGTGGCCATAGCGCAGTCGATAGGGATAAGCAACGGTGGATAGACAACTTAAGGTTGCTCGCCTACTCTCCCGATCACGCGAATAAATTCAAGGGGTAAACCATCGGCATCTGCAAGGAACGCAACTTCATAGATGCGATCGCCAATGATTTGTTGAGTAGGCTGTAGCAGGATAGTCAATGGCGAAATTTCATCGGAGGCTTGCGCCATGTCGTGAAACCGCTGTTTTAGGCGATCAAGCCATTGAGGCAGAGCATTGGTCTGATAGGTCAGATCAAATGACAGGTGATAATACCCAGTGTAATGCTCGTCGCCAAAAGCATCTGCTGCCGGACGCGGTTGAGGAACTTGGAGCAGCTCGATTCGCCCTCCCAATCCCTCCATCCAGCAAGCAAGAGTAATACCCGCTGTAAAGCGTTCATACACCGTAAACCCTAACTGCTCATAGAAAGCGATCGCCCGATAAATATCAGCAGTGCGAATAGAAGCATGATGCATAATGCAGGCTCATCGAGGCACGGTAGCGCCCTACTTTATCAACCTAATTATTCGAACAAGCGAAAGTATGGATATCGAACGGGCGCTCCAGGTTCTTTTTCTAAATCAAAATTAATCACATTCCAACAGGGTTCAGTATCCGAATCGGGACTAAACTCAACAGGCAGTCCATAGAGACGAGGACGCTGAGCGTCAGACTGCCCACGCCAGGGAGCGCTCCGCTCTAAGTAGGTACTAATCAAGTCTTTATAGCGGCGTGCAATAATCACACGAGTTGCTCGATATCCCTGAGTGTAGAGGCGATCGAGTGCCTCATGAATTTCAAACCGAATGCCATCTGGATGGGTATGCTGGCGATACCAATTATCGTCCCACTGACGCCAATGCCGCCCTGACTGAAGATGAACGAGTTCTCCAGTCTCTGGATCGGCCTCAAATGCGCCATGTCGGGGACACAAATAGGTGTCTGTTAAAGTCAATGCCGGAATGGTCTGGCGACAGTGAGGACACTGAATCTCCGGCCCGAATATTGGATATTGCAGAGCTGCGTTAATCATGAAACCTTATGCCAGCATGTTCGCCATGTTACCCGCGCCAGTGGCTTTATTATAACCGTCGCAGGGTCAGAAACAGATTTCCGTCCTAGATCTGACAGGAATCCTAAAGAGATGATAGACATAGTGTGTGAAAGTGCATGACCGCTTTCATGGCAATTCTACGAGCATATCGCCAATCATTCAGGGATAATCGTGCCTAATCTTCAGCAATTTCATCAATCATTGATTCCAACTCCACCTTTTTGGTCGCCGCCCGACTTGTCTAAGGCTGCCTTTGTCGCTGCCAATGCGACTGTTATAGGTCAAGTAGAGGTCAAACGTGGTGCTAGCATTTGGTACACAGCGGTGGTTCGCGGAGACGTAGAGCGAATTGTCATCGGCGCATGCACCAATATTCAAGATGGTGCGATTCTTCACGGCGATCCGGGCAAGCCAACCATTTTGGAAGACGATGTAACAATTGGGCATCGGGCTGTGATTCATAGCGCCCATATCGAGCAAGGCAGCCTGATTGGAATTGGTGCCATCGTGCTAGACGGGGTGCGGGTCGGTGCAGGAAGCGTCATCGGAGCAGGCGCAGTGGTGACCAAAGATGTGCCTGAGCGATCGCTCGTGGTTGGGGTGCCTGGAAAGGTGTTACGCCAGATTTCTGATGACGAAGCGACTGATTTGATCGAGCATGCCAAGAAATATGAAAAGCTGGCGCGAGTGCATGCAGGACACGGAACAGATTTAGGATTTGGGCTAAAGGGTTGACACCCCAGGTTCCTTAATCCGTCAATCCTTGCAATTCTAAATCGGGCACGTCCACCCATTGACCCGATTGGCTCGATTCGTGGGTCAAATCCATTAAAAGTTGAGAATAGACGCCCTCTTGCAGGGAGGGTGCCGATTCTTTGCCCTGATCGATGCATCGAATCCAATGATCAACTACTCGCACAAACGGCGCAAGCCGACCATCTTTATAGACTTGAGGAAAGCGCAGATGCTCGGGAATGGCGATTTCTGTTAGAGGATTGCCTTCTCGACTCGTCCAGAGACGAAAGCCATGAATATAATCCTTCGGATTATCATTGCCGAGTACGACGGTGCCGCGATCGCCATAGACTTCGATCCAATGCCCTCGCCCTTGATAGGTCACGGCGCTGAGAGTCACCTGACACGGAGTACCGTCTTCTAAATCAAGCATGATGCGGCATGTATCGTCTGCATCAACGGGCTTTTGTTCGCCTGTTGCCGGATCGGGTCGCGTTGGAATAGTTGTACTCAGCGACCCACATAACCGGCGCACTGGACCAAACAACCAAGGCACATAGTCAAACAGATGAGAGCCAATCGAACCGAGTGCGCCACCGCCTTTTTCCTGTTGAGAATACCAGTCCCACGGGCGTTCAGGATTAGCACGACTTGCTCCCATCCAATCGATTTTAATGAGCCGCTTTCTGCCAACAAATTCTTCAGCTAATAGTCTGGCAAAGTGCTGCCATGCCGGAACATAGCGAAACTCAAAATCAACGACGCCAACCACGCCTTGCTTAGCAGCGAGCGTATAAAGTTCCTGCGCTTCAGTTACAGATAAGGTTGTCGGCTTTTCTATCAGCACATGCTTTCCGGCATTGATCGCAGTTTTTGCCATCGAGTAATGCAGAAAGGGAGGCGTCGAAATACTGACCGCTTTGACTTCAGGGAGCGCCACAATTTGCTCGACGGTTTCACAGGCATAGGGAATCTTATTGGCTTCTGCGATCGCCCGTGCCTTATCTAAATTTCGATGATAAACGGCTAGCACTTGAGTTCTTGGATGAATTTGGAACCCAGGAATATGAATTTTTTGACCAAATCCAGTGCCAATAACCGCAATACCCAGAGGAGATTGAGCCATAGTCAAAATCAAAGAAACGTGTGACGACAGCAATAAACGCTGCCTACTTGTTAGCCTACAGGGCGATCGCCTCTTTGCACATCTAGAGATGGGCAGAAAGAGCCATGACGTTTGTCTCGGTCAATTCACGACGTCTGTCTCATGCCAACGAGAGGCGAGCTTGATAGAGTCGATATAAGACTGATGGACTGGATACGGTTTCAACGGGCGTCAAACAGGCATCCAATATCTTCACCTGATTGGATGAGCCAGAAGCAGGTGGCGGCCTAGCCGGGCACAGACTATAGTTGAGGCGATATGTAGAGGCATCTGTAAATAGCGTAGTGTGACGTGGCGATCGCCTGCCCCTTGGCCCCCTCTCCGCAGAGCAATAATCTAGGGTACATCATCTTCATTTAGAACTCCCCACTATTTGTTGTTCTATTCGTTCAGAAATTGCTGAACATTCAAAATTTGTTGTGTTAGATTAGATGGAGATGGTTGTGTAACAAGTTATTGAGCCCCATTGAATAGTCCCTCACCTAAGGAAAACCAAAATTTCGAGCCGACCTTCTTCGTCGAAGAAATTGGGTTGATGTTCGAAATGGTAGGCATGCCGCGTATGGCTGGGCGCATCTTGGGATGGCTGCTCATTTCTGATCCGCCTCAGCAGTCGAGTGGTGATCTATCCAACGTTCTTCAAGCCAGCAAAGGCTCAATTAGTAGCATGACCCGTCTTCTAATCCAGATTGGATTAATCGAGCGCATCAGCTTACCAGGGCGACGGCGAGATTACTTTCAAATCAAGCCTAACGCTTGGTCGCAGATGACAAAGCAGCGAGTCGAACAAATTGCGGCATTTCGGCAGTTGGCAGAAAAGGGGCTCGATCTGCTTCACGATGCTCCTCCTCCCCTTAAGCAGCGGCTTCGAGAAATGCGCGATATTCATGCATTTTGGGAGCGAGAATTGCCGTTGCTCCATGCCCGATGGGAGCAAGAGCACCAGCAATAAATTGTGAAGAGTTTTGTCGCCACGATTTAATTACTGCTTAGCACTTAGATTCAGACCACCATGCAATTTCCTCTAATTGGCAAAATTAAGCGCCCGCTTCCGTGGGTCATCGCTCTCGTGGCGGTTGGCGTCGTGGGAGCCGGAGCAGTATCATTCATACTCATTCGCGCCCAGAGAAATGACATCGACATCGCAGAGCTCACGGTTCCAGTTGAATCGCAACCTCTCGGAGTTCGGATTACGGCAAGCGGGACAGTGCAGCCAATTGATACCGTTAATCTCAGTCCACGAACGTCTGATTTAGTTGCCGAACTCTACGTTGAACAGGGCGATCGCGTCTCTCAAGGTCAAGTGGTTGCCCGTATGAAGAGCAACAGTGTCGAGGCAGAACTCACCCAAGCGAGGGCTAGAGTGGTTCAGTGGCAAGCCGAAGTCGCAGAGCTTCGGAACGGCACCCGCCCTGAAGACATCGCTCAAGGTCGCGCCCAGGTCGAACGAGCAGATGCGGTGGTCGCAGAGGCGGAGGCTCGCCTCGAACTCGCGACCGATCGCCTAAATCGCAATCGAGTGCTTCAAGAGGAAGGCGCAATTTCTAGAGACGATATTGATGCGGCTGCTGAAGAGGCAGAACGGGCGCGAGCCAATCTTGAGCAAAATCGCGCGAGCTTGCGTGAGGCGCAGGAAAATTTGAGGCTGTTACAGCGTGGCAGTCGCGCAGAAGACATTGCCCAGGCAGAGGCGCAACTGGCTCAGGCCCAAGGCAACTTGCAAGCCGTCGAAGTGCAGTACGATGACACGTTTATCCGGGCTCCGTTTGATGGCATCATTACTCAGAAATATGCGACCGAAGGCGCATTTGTGACCCCAACTACTTCGGCGTCAGAGGCATCGTCTGCAACCTCATCTGCCATCGTGGCGATCGCCAGCGGCTTAGAAGTGTTGACGGAAGTGCCTGAAGTTGATATCAGTCGCATCCGCCAAGGTCAACCCGTCGAAATTGTGGCCGATGCCTATCCCGATCAGGTGTTTGAGGGGCGCGTGAAGCGGATTGCCCCGCAAGCGATTGAAGACCCGAGTCGGGGCGACTTTGTTTACTTTGAGGTAACGGTCGAATTGATCACGGGTGAGGATCAGCTGATGTCGGGCATTCAAACGGATGTCACCTTTATTGGAGACGAGGTCAGCGGCGCGATGGTGGTTCCAGCCGTTGCCGTCGTTCGAGTAGATGGTCAGCAAGGGGTGCTGCTCCCCGACGAAAATGACCGCCCGCGATTTCAACCCGTTACCCTCGGCCCTCAAGTCGGCAACGAGATTCAAATCTTAGAAGGCGTTGATCCGGGCGATCGCATCTTTGTCGAACTGCCTGAGGGAACCACCCTAGAAAATTTGAACTTTGGACGACGCGATCAGGAGGGTGAGGAATAAGGATGGATTTGACTGAAAGTCTCAAAATGGCGGTTAAAACCCTCACCGCAAATAAGCTGCGCAGTAGCTTGACGATGTTGGGAATCATCATTGGCAATGCGTCGGTGATTGCAATGGTGGGCGTGGGGCAAGGGGCTCAAAAATATGTTACTGACCAGATCGAAGGACTCGGTCCCAATGTGCTGTTTATCGTGCCGGGAAATCAGGAAACCCAGCGAGCCACGTTTAACGTGCCCAAAACTCTCGTTTTATCGGATGCAGAGGCGATCGCAGAGCAGGTTCCCTCCGTGCAAGAGGTTGCACCCGAATTCAACGATCGAGGATTGGTGACTCGCGGTAGCCGCAATACCAATTCGACCATCATCGGGACGACACCGGGGTTTCCAGTTGTTCGCAACTTCGAACTGCAGGAAGGTCGCTTTTTCAGCGAATTAGACATGCGACGCAGCAATCCAGTGGCGGTTTTGGGCCCCGAACTTGCCGATCGCCTCATGGATAATCGTGACCCCGTGGGTCAGCAAATTCGCATTAAAAATGTCAGCTTTCAGGTGATCGGCGTCTTAGACGAAAAAGGGTCAAATCTCGGTGTTAACTACGACAACGCCGTAATTGTGCCGCTGATGACGATGGCCAATCGACTAGTAGGGCGCACCTCGCCCTACGGCATCGAACTCACCTACATCAGCGTGTCTGTAGATCAACAAACCAACATGGATGCTGCGAGGTTTCAAATCGCCAATCTGCTGCGGTTGCGTCACAAAATCGTCGGGGAAGATGATTTTACGATCAACAGTCAGCAAGATTTGTTAGAAGTCACCGGCACCATTACCGGCGCACTCACGATCATGTTGGCGGCGATCGCCGGAATTTCTCTCTTCGTGGGCGGCATTGGCATCATGAATATCATGCTGGTTTCTGTCAAAGAACGCACTCAGGAAATTGGCCTGAGAAAAGCGATCGGCGCGTCTCAGAAAGATATTTTGGTGCAATTCATGATCGAGGCAATTATTCTTGCTGCAACAGGTGGGTTAGTCGGCACAGGACTAGGCATTACCGGCACCCTCCTAATTGGAATAGCAACACCGTTTCAACCCGGCATCTCTGTCACCGCCGCAGGCGTTGCTGTGATTGTCTCTGGCGGAATCGGGCTCTTCTTTGGTGTCGTGCCTGCTCGCCAAGCCGCCAAGCTCGACCCAATCGTAGCGCTCAGAAGCGCTTAGGGACTCGCTTAGCGATAAGCAAGGACTCTGTAAAAAAAAAGCCGTTTGCCCACCCCTCTCCCATCCACCCCTCTCCCATCCACTCTCCATGTCTCAAACCATCATTCGTCTTGAAACCATTTTCAAAATCTATGGATCTGGCAATACCGAGGTGCGAGCCTTGTCAGACGTTAATCTAACCGTCGAAGAGGGGGAATATTGCGCCATCATGGGGCCGTCAGGGTCGGGTAAGTCGACCGTCATGAATATCATCGGCTGCCTCGATCGCCCAACAAAAGGCCGATACTATCTGGATGGCGTTGATGTTGCCCATCTGGATGACACCGAACTGGCTCACATCCGAAATCGCAAAATTGGATTTGTGTTTCAGCAATTTCATTTGCTGCCGCAGTTGACAGCTGTTGAGAATGTCATGCTGCCGATGGTATATGGCGGAGTGTCGTCGGATGAACGGCACGATCGCGCGGCTGAAGCCCTCACTCGTGTTGGACTAGGAAATCGCCTCAATAACCGTCCTACTCAACTCTCAGGGGGGCAACAACAGCGGGTGGCGATCGCCCGCGCTATTGTCAATCGTCCGGTGTTGTTGCTGGCCGACGAACCTACGGGCGCACTTGACACCCACACCACTCAAGAAGTGATGGGTATTTTTGCGGAGCTAAACGCAAGCGGCATCACGGTCGTAATGGTCACGCATGAAGCAGAAGTGGCTCGACTCACGCAGCGAATCGTTTGGTTTCGGGATGGTGAAGTGATGCACCATCACCTTGCACCCACCGAAATTGCCCAGGTCGCGTTGGCAACTTAATGGCATTTTTAATGTAGCATGTTGTAGTATGCCGAGTAATGCATGGCTATGATGTCTCAAATTGCTCCGACGCGTCCGCGTGAAGCAACTGCTTTAGTTGCCTATGATTTATGGAAACTGTATCGCGATCGCCCCGTTGTTCAGGGCGTCAACTTTTCGCTAAATTCGGGTGAAATTTTGGGGCTACTCGGTCCAAACGGAGCGGGTAAAACGACTACGGTTGGAATGCTCTACGGGGCGGTCGTCCCGAGTCGAGGATTTGTCCGTCTGGGGAACCTCGACGTGCAGGGGAACGGGCATCGAGCCCGAAACCACATGGGTATCGTTACCCAGGAAGATAATCTCGACCCCGATTTTTCGGTGTTTGACAATTTAACCTTCTTTGCTCACCATTATCGAATTCACGGCAAAGCAGCTCGACAGCGAGCCGGAGAACTGCTGGCTCAATTGGGGCTTGACGAGTATGCTCACCGTCAAATTGATGAGCTATCAGGCGGGCTAAAGCGGCGATTGGTGTTAGCACGCGCCCTCATCAATGACCCGCTCGTGGTGTTTCTCGATGAACCGACGACTGGCCTTGATCCCGATGCCCGCCAAGAATTTTGGAAACTCGTCCTCGACCTCAAGCAACAGGGATGTGGAGTATTGCTCACAACCCACTATATGGATGAAGCTCAGCGATTGTGCGATCGCCTCTTATTGCTTCAGCAAGGCACCGTCATTGATGAGGGAACGCCGCTGGATCTGATTAAGCGCACTGTCGGCAGCGAAGTCATCGAAATAGAGGGCGTCGATGAGTCTCAACTCCAAACATTGGCAACGCAAGCGAATACCTGGTGTCGCTCGTTTGGAAAGGGCTATCTGCTAGCACTCCCTGCCGATCCTGACCCGCTCTGGCACCAGCTCAGCGCCCTCCCATCTGTTCGACTCAACCGACGTTCCGCCAATCTCGAAGATGTATTCCTTCGCTTAACTGGGAGAATGCTGGAATGAAATATCCAATGATTACACCGTGGGGTGTGTACTCGGTTTGGCATCGCCATGCGAGAGTCTACCAACGTACCTGGCTCGTCAATTTCTTGCCTCCCATTTCAGAACCGATTGTCTACTTGATTGCCTTTGGATACGGCTTGACTCCCTTAGTAGGCGAGGTCATCTACAACGGTCAAGCCGTTTCGTATCTAGAGTTCATCGCTCCCGGAATGATTGCACTGGGTGTCTTATTCCAATCTTTCTTTGAAGGCGCCTTTGGCAGCTTTATCCGGCTTAATTTTCAACGAACATGGCATGCCCTTTTAACGGCTCCTCTCAGCTTTTCCGAGGTGTTTGTAGGAGATTGGCTATGGGCTGCAACCAAAGGCATGATTGCGGGCAGCTTGACCGGACTGGTCGCCGTTGTTTGGGGGCTGTATTCAGGGTGGACACTGCTCGGCTCCATTCCCTTTATGTTTCTCGGAAGTCTGCTATTTGGCGGGATGGGGTTATTGACTGCCGGAGCTGTACGCCGAGTTGATCAAATCAATGTGCCGATTTTTGTTGTGATCATTCCCATGTTTACCCTGTGCGGGACGTATTTTCCGCGCGATACCCTCCCACCCGTCTTAGAAAATATCGCGAGTGTGCTGCCATTAGCGCCGCTAGTAGACTTGTTACGCTGGCATATGGGATTACCGCCATTCTGGTGGCTCAGTTTGATTTGGCTAGTCGGGTTGATGGCACTGTGTGTTGCGCTAGCCGTTCGAGTCATCTATCCCCAGCTTATTCGTTGACGATGGGTGCTCTGTGATCCCAAAAGATAGTAGAGTAAAGCAACGCACGATTTGTATAGCCACCCACGCGTAACGGCACATGGATTCTGGCGGTCTATCCAATAACACACTCCCAGAACAGTTAATCGACCTCGCGCTTCGTTCTGGTGCCGGAGCAGCTGAGGTATTTCAATCACAGTCATTGTCTCGCCCGGTCTTTTTTGAAGCAAATCGGTTAAAGCAATTAGAGAGTTCTCAGTCGGAAGGGATTGCGCTGCGACTCTGGTTTGAAGGCAGTCCTGGGCTGGCAGTGGCGTATGGTTCGGTAGAGCCACAAGTCTTAGTTGATCGGGCGATCGCCCTGAGCCATCTCAATGAACCCGAAACAATAGAGCTCACTCCCGCCTCTAGAGCGTCGTATCCAGATTTAGGAAAGACGATTCCGGTTAAACAACTGATTGACTGGGGCATGGAGGCGATCGCCCTAGTTCGCCAATCCTATCCTGAGATTCTTTGCACGGCTGAATGGGAATGCGAGGCAGAACTCACCCGCCTTGTAAATTCTCACGGCTTAGATTTGAGCTATACCGATACAACGCTCAGTTGCTACATGTCGGCGGAGTGGGTGCGCGGGGACGATTTTTTGAGCGTGTCTGATGGGCAAACCCAACGGTGCTATCTTGACCCCACCGCCCTTGCCGAACAAATCATTCAGCGACTTCAGTGGTCAGAAGCCAACACCCCAGCTATCAGCGGCCACATGCCTATTCTGTTTACCTCAAAAGCGGCGGATATGCTTTGGGGAACCGTCCAAGCAGCGCTCAACGGTAAGCGGGTGATCGAACGAGCCTCTCCCTGGAGCGATCGCATTGGGGAGTTGGTCACCTCATCATCATTGACGCTTTGCCAACAACCCGATGAGGGGCCATACAGTTGCCCGTTTGATGACGAGGGGACTCCCACCCAGCCGATCACTTACCTTAAAGAGGGCATATTGCAGCTCTTTTATACCGATCGCACGACGGGGAGATCCCTTGGGAGCGGCACAACAGGTAACGGCTTTCGTCCTAGCCTAGGAAGCTACCCAACTCCTGGGCTGTTTAACATTTTGATTGAACCGGGCTCAAAGTCGCTTCCAGAACTCATTCAATCGCTCGATCGCGGTATTATTGTCGACCAGATGCTCGGCGGTGGGGCAGGCATTTCGGGCGAATTTTCGGTGAATGTCGAGCTGGGATACCGAATTCACAATGGCAACATTGTCGGTCGCATCAAAGACACGATGGTCGCTGGAAACGTTTATACCGCGCTAAAACAGCTTGCCGAAATCGGCTCTGATGCCGCCTGGAATGGCCCATGTTACACTCCCTCCATCATCGTCGAAGGGTTATCTACCATTGGTAGAGCTTAGCCCAAATTATTCATGCCCTTTGTATGGTTAGAGACGGAGTATCGGATAAGGTTCGTTGTCGAAAGGTAGAGCATCATCGATGAAGCTTCAAGAATCGCGCACGATGATCTGAGAATCGTTCGTGATGATCCGAGAATCGTTCATGATAATCCAAGAATCGCGCACGATGATCTAAGAATCCCTCGTGATGATCTAAGAATCACTCGTGATAATCCAAGAATCGCGCACGATGATCCAAGAATCGCGCACGATGATCCGAGAATCGCTCGTGATAATCCAAGAATCACGCACGATGATCTTGAGAATCGCTCGTGATAATCCAAGAATCACTCGTGATGATCTAAGAATCCCTCGCGATGATCAAAGAATCGCGCACGATGATCTGAGAATCGCTCGTGATAATCCAAGAATCCCTCGCGATGATCCGAGAATCGCTCGTGATAATCCAAGAATCACTCGTGATGATTTGAGAATCACTCGTGATGATTTGAGAATCCCTCGTGATAATCCAAGAATCCCTTGGGATGCTCCGAGAATCCCTTGGGATGCTCCGAGAATCGCGCACGATGATCGATACCAATCCGGTCATCCTAATCCTGATATCTGGAGAGCGTTTAGGTTTTCGTGTAATACCAATTCTTCAAAGTAAGGCTACAAATGAACAGGCTAGAACCCTTGCAAGGCTGATGACCGTCAATCCAAAATCGCAAATCCAAAATCGAGAATTGGTATAAGTGCGACCGTCCTCGGTCGCGTGTGCCCTAACCGTGGGGATATGAGCGAGACGTTATGCTCCGCATTGCCAGGGCAAACGCACTTTTACACAAAATTCTGTACAGTCTCTGAGGGTCTAACCTATCTCGCGCCATGATCTGACTATCAAGTGTGATTGCCCGAATTTCAACCGCGATTATTCAAAATTTCCCGCGATCGCCCGACGTCACCCCATCTGGGATTGCTATATGGGTCGCTAATTGTGAAACTAATATTCAATCT
This sequence comes from Elainellaceae cyanobacterium, assembly GCA_051117555.1. Taxonomy (GTDB): domain Bacteria; phylum Cyanobacteriota; class Cyanobacteriia; order CAZCXK01; family CAZCXK01; genus DBGGTD01. The sequence continues at coordinate 66,060 of JBNPEG010000017.1, forward strand.
CTTCCCCCGGCAAGGCTGGCACAAGGTCAGGTGGTTGACGAACTTGAGTCGCCTGCTCAAACGCATAGGCAAAACCGAGGAGCTTGGGTTCGCTGTAGGCGTCTGCCATAAACGATAGCCCCACCGGTAGCCCGTGAGACGTATATCCCATCGGCAGGGTGACATCAGGGAATCCGGCAATATTCGCTAAATACCCCGCCGTGTAAGGATCGCCCACATTACAAACATACGTTGGGTCATCCGTATCAAATAGGGGGCTTGCCGGACACGCCATCGTGGGATAGATAATCGCGTCTAGGGTCTCTAGATCCATCTGGCTAAGAATTTGACTGCGAACCGCCGGGATTTTGTTAGACACAGCATATAAATATCCGGTATCTGCCAACCCCGCGCTCTCTTCAGACTCGACAAATCCTGAAATTCGCCCCGGATTAACGGGCGTTTCTGAGGTCACAACATCAGGCGACATGCTGATCGCGATAATGTCGCTCAGCGTTTTAGGAAATCCGCGAGCCAGGGTGGACAAATAGAGCTCAAGTTGGGGTTCAAACTCTGCTGTGACTGCCGGACTCATGACGCTCCACCCCGATTGCAGCATTTCTGAAAATTGAACATCCACCACGGTGGCACCCAACTCTTCTAACCTGGCGATCGCCTGTTCTGTCAGCTCATCGACCTCTGGATTGCCGCCTAAAAAATCGCGCGCTATCCCAATCCTGGCACCGTCTAGAGAATCGGCATCTAAAAATTGGGTGTAGTCGGTGTAGAACTGCCCTTCGCTTTCGAGCGTGCGCGGGTCGCTGAGGTCAATACCCGTCATAAATCCAAGGGCGATCGCAGCATCGGTGACCGTCCGCGCCATTGGCCCTCCAACATCAAACGACAAGGTCAGGGGAACGATCCCGTCGCGGCTGGTGAGTCCAAGCGTTGGCTTAATGCCCACCAGTCCCGTCACCGAGGCAGGTCCGCGAATAGAGCCTGCGGTGTCGGTTCCGGTTCCAAAGACTGCAAAATTTGCGGCGATCGCGGCGGCTGTGCCACTGCTTGAGCCTGACGCATTGCGCGATCGCCGATAGGGATTTAGGGTTAACCCACCCAGCGAACTGTATCCCAAGCGTCCGTAGGAGAGGGCAAACTCGCTCATATTGGCTTTGCCGAGAATGATAGCGCCTGCCTCTCGAAGCTGCTGAACCACAAATGCATCATCGGGCGGCATAGAGCCTTTGAGCGTAATCGACCCGGCGCTAGTCGGCAAGTCTACCGTGTCGTAGTTATCTTTGAGAATGATTGGCATTCCGTGGAGTATGCTGCGGGCTCCGTCAGTTTGCCGTTCTTGATCAAGGGCTTGAGCAAGTGCGATCGCATTTGGGTTGAGCGTGATTAGAGAATTGATTGCGGGGCCTTGTTGGTCATAAGCAGCAATGCGATTGAGATAAAGCTGAACCAACTGCTCTGATGTGAGTGCTCCGGCCTCAAAGGCTTGATTGATATCGGTAATGGTGGCGTCTGTTAACCGAAACGTTTCTGCCAATGCGGTTTGAACACCTGTCAAGAAGACGATTGCAGAGGTGGAAACCGTGGCGATCGCCCACCTTACCCATGTCGAATTGCCCATAACGCCCCAACACCTTGAACACTCGGCTACCCTAGCGCGGGGATGTTGAGCAAGTCGTTACAAGAGCTACATTTTTTCACTACAAAAACCCTCTGCGTAAATGCAAGAGGGTTTTTTAAAGCGGGAGCAACGCTTGAGTGTTCGTTGAGATGCGGTCTAATGTCCTACCCCTTGAATGATTTCATCACGCTGACGTTCGCCGAGTTGATTGCCCTGTCCATCGATGAATTCATCACGCTGGCGATCGGAGAGTTGATTGCCCTGTCCGTCGATGAACTCATCACGTTGACGCTCAGATAGCTTGTTACCTTGTCCGCTGATGAACTCATCACGCTGGCGATCGGAGAGTTGATTGCCTTGTCCGTCAATGAATTCATCGCGTTGACGGTCCGATAGCTGATTGCCTTGTCCGCTTACAAATTCATCGCGTTGACGCTCAGATAGCTTGTTACCCTGTCCATCGATGAACTCGTCACGCTGGCGGTCCGAAAGCTGATTGCCTTGTCCGCTTACAAATTCATCGCGTTGACGCTCAGATAGCTTGTTACCTTGTCCGCTGATGAACTCATCACGCTGACGCTCAGATAGCTTGTTACCTTGTCCGCTGATGAACTCATCACGCTGGCGATCGGAGAGTGAGACCGTTGACTGACGTGACTCTTGGGAAACGATCTCTGCTCGAACGGTAGAAGGCACGATAATAGCAGACAATGCAACGAGAGACAGACCTGCAAAAATAGCGCGTTTCATAATCATTCTCCTGGTAATCTTGAATCCGTGTGTAGTTGAAATTTTGTTTGAGTGGGTTTCGGTTCGTTGATTACTAGAATGCGCTTCAACCCTGAGTCATCTCTGACCATTACCTGAGAAACTGATAAGAGTCTGCTGGGAAACCTGAGACGATCCTTTTTTTAGGCTGAGGAATTTGAATAGGGGTAGAGGTTTTACATGGAGCTAAAGCAGCGGCTCAAAAATGTCAACATCTACCTAATTGGTATGATGGGGGCTGGAAAATCTACCGTTGGGCGCGTCATAGCAGACGCGCTAGGCTATCGATTTATCGATGTAGATGATGTGATTGAACAGGTGACTCATCGGGCGATCGCCCAAATTTTTTCAGAATCTGGAGAGGAGGCATTTCGAGACATCGAAGCTCAGGTTTTGGCTGAGTTGTCAGCCTATCCACGACTGGCGATCGCCACAGGAGGAGGAATCGTGCTGAGGCGACAAAATTGGAGCTATCTTCATCATGGAATCGTGGTTTGGCTTGATGCCCCCGTTGAAGTACTTTATGCTCGACTGCAAGGCAATACGACCCGTCCTCTCCTACAGACTCCAAATCCGCAACAAAAACTTCAAGACATTCTCCACCATCGACAGTCTCTCTATGCCCAAGCTGACGTTCGAGTCCCGATTTCTTCAAATGAGTCTCCCCATCTGCTCGCAAATCGCATTCTCGATGCGATCGCCCAGGTTCTCAAACCAGAATCATCCCCCGTTCCTCTTGATCTAGACCCTACCCAATCCTCATTCAACGATCACGCCACCGATGCTTAACAACAGCGAATATATTCAAAAAGCCGAAGCGACCCGCGTTCGCGTCTTGAGTGAAGCGCTTCCCTACATTCAACAATTCTCAGGACGCACTATCGTCGTCAAATACGGCGGCGCAGCGATGAAAGACAGTGACCTGAAAGCCAAGGTCATGCGCGATATTGTGTTTCTCTCCTGCGTCGGGTTGCGCCCGGTTGTTGTTCATGGAGGGGGGCCAGAGATTAACTCCTGGCTTGGGAAAATCGGCATCGAGCCCCAGTTTAAGAACGGCTTACGGGTCACGGATGCGGCCACGATGGATGTGGTCGAAATGGTACTTGTGGGTCGGGTCAATAAGGAAATCGTCTCGCTCATCAACCGAGCGGGTGGGTCTGCGGTTGGGCTCTGTGGCAAAGACGCGAATTTGATTCGAGCACGCCCTCAGGGTGAAACCGGAATTGGATTTGTAGGCGAAGTCAACAGCATGGATGCCAAGCTGGTTGAGTCGCTCGTAACCACTGGTTATATTCCAGTTGTGTCGAGCGTAGCAGCGGATGAAGCCGGGCAAGCCTACAACATTAATGCCGATACGGTCGCAGGCGAATTGGCGGCGGCTCTCAATGCCGAAAAGCTTATCCTCTTGACCGATACGCCAGGCATTTTAAAAGATCGAGACGACGCTGCCTCCCTAATTGCCAAAATGGATATCCAAACGGCCCGTCGTTTGATAAGCGACGGCATTGTCGGAGGCGGCATGATTCCAAAAGTGAGCTGTTGCGTGCGATCGCTCGCCCAAGGCGTTAGAGCGGCACACATCATCGATGGACGCATCCCGCATGCTCTGCTACTCGAAATTTTCACCGACGCCGGGATCGGTTCGATGATCGTCGCATCCGAGTTTATCGGTTAATTTAATTGATTCAATATCGATAGCACGCCCGTTGCAGATTGCCGAGTTCTATACAGTTTTCTAAATCGCTGCTCATCGGAATACTGATTCGGCGCGGTTCGCGATGGCGATAGCGACCATAGCGATCAGATTCAACAATCACCGGATTGACCAGCGTTGAGTCGATAATCGTTGAATCAACCACCACCGGATTGACCAACGTCGAGTCAATGATCACACGAGATGGGCGATTATAACGAGAATAGGGCGATCGCCGGATCACTCGAATAGTTGTCCCAGGCTCCGAAATCCGTACGGTCGGAACGCGATCGCCATAGCGGATATGGCTATGAGGATTGCGTTCTAAATCAACGTAGATGCCTCGCCCTGCTACCTGACTCTGTCCTGAAATCACGACCTCAGCCGTAGCCGGCAACGTGGCAAATAGCCCCATGCCTGTTGCAAATGCTAAGAGGGCTAAACCAGAGCGAAACCGACGAGTCGGAACAATTGGATGAAACATGGTGGATTACCGCATAAGAGTGGATAAGTAGGGGCTTATGTGTAATGACTCACAGCCGATTTCCAGGTTTCTAAAGCTGTGTAGTACCTGAGTCAACTAAGCAGAATTAATCGAACAAGATTGACTGAATCAGGGTAATGGTGATGCGGTTCCCTAAAGTAGTGTAATCAAGGCAAAGCAATTATTGCCTTAACTTTAGACTACCGCAGACGACCCAAATTTGCCTTGGGCGCTCGTCCCCCTAGAAGCCATTCGTCTGATTCGGTAGGCTAAATACTATGAGCACCGAACAACTTGAACTCGCAAAATTTCAGTATCGCGCCGGGAAAGACGCCTTTGAACGGGGGCGCTATCGACAAGCCGTGCAATATCTTGAAAAAGCAGTGAGCCTGGTTAAACGCACCTCTCGATTGGGAGGCGAAATGCAAATTTGGCTCATCACTGCCTATGAAGCCGCAGAACAACGGGAAGATGCGATCGCCCTTTGCAATCAAATTAGTCGTCATCCTGACCCTGAAACCTCTAAACAGGGCAAACGGTTGCTATATATTCTTAAAGCACCCCGACTAAAAACTCGCCCAGAGTGGCTGACCCAGATTCCAGATTTGACCGCCCTAGATGAAATCTCTCAACAGGGGCAGGGGCTATCCAAATATACGCCGACGACTAAAAAGCCCAAGCGCCGCCCTCCGAAGAAGGAGCCTGAATTCGTTGATCTGAGTCAGGTCAACACCCAAGATAATCAGTTTATCTGGTTTGCACTCGTGGCGATCGCGCTGACAATCGGCGGACTGTGGTGGGTGAGTTGACGATCAGGTTTTACGAGTGAATTACGTTACATGAACTCACAACTCGAAACCCGTTCCCCTAAACTATAAGGATGAAATTTCAATCTCCCCCTTATGTCTCGATTGCCCTATCACGTCCGGCACGGGTGTAATGTCTCCCTACCCCCTTATTCCGAACAGCGATCCCCCGCTCAACGATGGTTCATGAGATTGCCAAGAGGAGTTCGGGCGATCGCCCGTGGATTCCTACGACTGCGCCTTTTGTGGATTATTCTGGCATCACTCTGCCTCTCAGGATGCGTGCAATATGACGTCGGCATTGTTTATGCCGATCAGCATCACGGAAAAATTATTCAGCACATTAACCTTGCAGAGCGATTGACTCAGTTTAGCGGGGATGTCACCCACGACTGGTTAGAGAGCATTCAGACGAGAACACGAGACTTGGGTGGGCGCATTCAACGAGTATCTGATCACGAACTCGTAGCGACGATACCGTTTAACAACGGCGACGATTTGACAACCAAATTTAATCAGTTTTTTCAAGCCGAATCATCGGATTCCGAATCTGCTGCTCAATCGATCCCTGACTTGCCCAATCTCTCATCACACCTCAGCCTCCATGAGAGCAATTTTCTCTTGGTACTCCGAAATCGCCTAACCTACCACATTGACCTGCGATCGCTCGATATGCTTGCATCTCAGGGCAATCTATTAATCAATCCGGGAAACCTTCTGAATCTAACGTTTAGTCTGACAACGCCGTGGGGAGCCCGCATTGTTGACGTATCAGACGTTTCTAGACAAGAGATTGCTCAGCAAGGGCAGCAGATTATCTGGACGCTTCACCCTGGAGTCGTCAATCATCTTGACATTGTGTTTTGGATACCGAGTCCACTCGGAATGGGTACGCTAATTATTATTATTGGGGTGGTAGCGGGGGCATTTTTAAGACGACAAATTTTCTCATCTAGCCCGACGGCTATTGAATCTATTGAATAAATGATGCAGTATTTAGCCAGTAGCTGATGGATCAAGTGTATTATTTGCACGAAGCTGTTAGACTGGGCTCAGCGTCGGCTATTCGACTATATTTGTCACAAATCTTGATATATAGCGTTGAGTTGCATCAACGGGTTCAAGGTGTGCTAGATTCCCCGATAGTTTAAAGGTCAACATCCACAAGGTTGAGGGTTCATACGATGCGCCAACTCAATTTCGTGATCATTTTTGTTATCTGTCTTGCGCTAGTCTTATTCGGTATCGAAAATACTGAACCTGCTGTCATTCATATCATTAAAGGGATTGATGTCCGAGCTCCATTGTCGGTTGAGCTGCTCATCGCCATGGGGATCGGTGCGGTTCTTGCGTGGGTCTTTAGCGTATGGACTCATCTCCAGCGCTTTATCGACTCGGGACGAGAACTGCAACAACGGGAAGAGCGCATTCAGGAATTGGAGCAAGATGTCGAACATTACAAAGTCGAACTCGAAGAGCAGCAGCGTCTTCTTCCTGCCTCACAAGCTGAGACAAAAGACGCAGAAGCCACTGAGGTGTTTGCTAAGTAGACCATGACTGAGTAGAGTTCGATTGAATTTAAGGCGTATCTCTGCCAATTCTCTGGAAAAATCTTGAATATAGCCATACGCTCTCGCGTTAGGACGTTAAACGTGTGGTGAGCCCCCGCGCCGCGGGGGCTCACCACACAAACCTAAACCCTACGGGCTATATATTTTGCAGGATTTTTCTAACTAGCCATTTTTTCTCACCCTGACTCGGAATTGAGGCGTTGGTTCAAACATTTGCCTTCGATAGTTATCAGCTCATTGATCCTCATAGTCTATGGAGTCTATGGGTGCCATTCGTCCTTCTAGCCTTCATCGTAATGGCAGCTGTTTTCTTTGCTCGCATTCACATTCGATAACTCTATGGCTCTTTCTCTCGCGCAAAATGCGATCGCCATGCTAATCGATCTGGCTGAACGGGGAGAAATTGACCCGTGGGATGTCAAAGTTATCGACGTGGTCGATCGATTTCTGAGTCAACTCCAACCGGGCAAAAGCAGCGATGCGGCACATGCGCCGTATGAAGCCGATTTGTCAGAATCAGGGCAAGCCTTTTTGTATGCATCGGTGCTAGTTCTTCTCAAAGCCGATAATCTGGCTCGATCAGAATCTCCAGACGCAGACGAGACGCTCAGTGATGATGAGTTCATCGAATCAGATGATTTATCAGAGCCCCGATTACCGCTTCATTTAGAGCGCAAACTTCGTCGTCGTGCGGTTGCGCGTCCTCCTCAAAATCGTCGGGTTACCCTGAAAGAGCTAATTACTCAACTTGAGCTGATGACGGCGGCAGTCGCTGAACATCGGCCACGGGTTCGAGCACGGCGTCCGCGTCCTCAGCCTAAGAGTCAAGCAGTTCGGGCGATCGCCCAGCTTGCCCATCAAGAAAATCTATCTGAGATTGCATCTATCCTAGAGCAGTTTCTCAGCGCCCATTGGCCTACTATCAGTGAAGGTCAGGAATGGTTGGATTTTGAGCTGCTATTAGACTTTTGGGGAACTCCAGACATGCAGCAACAAGCCGGGGTTGAAAATTTTCAAGAATTGACCGGGCACTCTCCGCAGAGCGATCGCGTCGGAGTGTTTTGGGCGCTTCTATTCCTGTCGGCTCAATCTAAAGTCGAATTAGCTCAAGAAGAATTTTACAGCGATTTAAGGGTGCGCAGTCTCGCCGAACTATCAGAATCCGAATTATCTGATTTGTCAGCGGTTGCATTGCCAGACTAAGCAACCTGTGTTTTAGATTGTTCTGATGATTGGCTCAAAAATTGTAGATACGGGCATGATTATCAGGCACAAATCAAGACACAAGGATGATAGATATCTGCTCTAGTGCCGGTTATGGCTCGATCCAGATATGATTTGCCAGGTCAATTTTGGGTTTCTTGAAGTAACCCGCTATTATAAAAAATTGTTGGCAATATTTCGTCTGATTTAATGTAGATTTCGCAAATCTGCCATTTTGCTCCTGGTATTCTCCTAACTTTGTGAAAAACTGTAAGGTGAGGACGTTAAGCTTGACTTTAACACCTCTACCGAACGTATCTAGCCACTTCGATAGAGTAAATAGACCAGCAAAGAGGGACTTAGAACTATGAAAGCCATGATTTTGGCCGCTGGCAAGGGAACACGGGTTCGACCCATTACGTATACGATTCCCAAGCCGTTGATCCCGATCTTGCAAAAGCCAGTAATGGAATTTCTGCTTGAGCTTTTGCGTCAACACGGGTTCGACCAGATTATGGTCAATGTCAGCCATCTCGCAAACGAGATCGAAGGCTATTTTCGAGATGGTCAACGATTTGGTGTTCAGATTGCCTACTCCTTTGAAGGGCGAATTGAAGAGGGCGAACTCATCGGTGAAGCGCTAGGGTCTGCCGGTGGAATGAAGCGCATTCAAGAATTCAAACCCTTCTTCGATGACACGTTCATTGTGCTGTGCGGCGATGCGCTGATCGATCTTGATTTATCATCTGCCGTGAAATGGCACCGGGAAAAGGGCGCGATCGCCACAGTGGTCATGAAGCCAGTTCCCCGCGAAGAAGTGCCCAGCTATGGGGTAGTCGTCACTGACGAAAACGGACTTATCAAAACCTTCCAGGAAAAGCCGTCCGTCGAAGAAGCGAAGAGCACTGACATCAACACAGGAATTTATATCTTCGAACCAGAAATTTTTGACTATATCCCCTCTGGAGAGAAGTTTGACATTGGGGGCGATCTGTTCCCGAAGCTGGTTCAGTCTAGTGCTCCTTTCTATGGCGTATCAATGGACTTTGAATGGGTCGACATCGGTAAGGTGCCCGACTACTGGCACGCCATCCGCGGAGTGCTGGCAGGTGAGGTCAAAAACGTCCAGATTCCGGGTACTGAGGTTCGTCCTGGGGTCTATACTGGCTTAAATGTTGCAGTCGACTGGGATAAGGTTGAAATTCAAGGGCCGGTTTACATCGGCGGGATGACTCGTATTGATGATGGTGCCAAAATTATAGGCCCCACCATGATCGGGCCAAGCTGCCACATTTGCGGTGGAGCCACGATTGACAACAGTGTCATCTTTGAATATTCTCGCATCGGCCCAGGAGCGCTGTTGGCAAATAAGCTGGTGTTTGGTCGCTACTGTGTTGATAAGACGGGCGCTTCGGTGGATGTGCAGGCAGCCGCTCTTGACTGGCTAATCACCGATACTCGGCAATCTCCGCCGCCTCACACTGCGCCAGAACGGCAGGCGATCGCCGAATTGCTAGGGCACGGGTAAGGCTTATTCTGGCTTGACGCATTGTCTTCATGGATTTTATCTTCATGGATTTTAAGGGGCATCTTAACTGATGCCCCTGCTTGATGTAGCCGTGTGAGCTTTGTTTCGTGCGTTCGACGTCACTCAGGCGCACACCCCTAAAGATTACGCACTCACGAAGCTGCTCTCACTAATCGAATTGAGATTGGTATTCCGGAGGGTTGCTAGCTGATCTCTGCCAGCCCGAATCAGAAGATTGCGGCCATCCTGTTCGAAGGTGAGATCATCGAAGCTGAGCTGCTCAGATAAACCAAGGCGATCGGCTCGTTGGAAACTCCGGATCAGGTCAGTACCTGCCCCTCTAGACAGCACGAAGATATCTGCGCCACCCCCACCAATTAGGAGGTCATTTCCTGCCCCCCCGTCAAGAATGTCGTTTCCAGAACCACCCCGGAGAGTATCATTACCGCCACCCCCGAGTAGGATGTCATCTCCAGCACCGCCGAGTAGCGTATCTCCGCTCACGCCGCCAGAGAGAATGTCATCGCCTCCTCGACCTACGAGGCGATCGCGACCTCCGCCCCCTTCAAAGCGATCGGTTTCACGACCTCCAATCAGGCGATCGCCCCGACCATTACCAAACACCGTGCCGTTGACGACTCCTTGTGAACCATCGTACAGATCTTGTCCACCCGTAAGATTTACATCCCCTTCGATGGTGCCCTGGTTAATGATGGTGATATTGCCTTGAGCGTCGCCCGCTTCGATGGCAAGCAACCCTCCGTCAGACAGTCCACCTAGAATGGTGCCTGTATTGATAATCTGACCATTGAAGCGCACGGCATCGTCAATAAACAGAGCCGCGCCGTTCTCAGCGGCCAGAGTACCCGAGTTTTCGATATTGCCATTAAAGACTGATATATCGGCAGGTTCGCTGGGGCTATGATAAAGCTGAATGGCTGCCGATTGATTGTCGCCGATGGCGACGCCCCGTCCTTGAATCAAACCAGCGTTGATAATAGATCCGGTGATATTGGCGCCAAGCTCAAAGGCGATCGCGTCTCCATCATTACCTTCGCCCACATCGATAATGCCTGTTTCTAGGTTTTGCACCGAATAGTTGTTTGCTGTGACATCACTGTAAACGGTGCCATTACGAGGGCTATCACTCGTTGTAATGAGTCCTTCGTTAATAATCGTATTCTGGTTGCCGCCGATGTTGATGGCACGACTGGTGCTAGTGATGGTGCCTAGATTTCGCACAATTCCCGACACTTGCCCGCCATTATCGAAACTGATGCCGTCTCGCCCTCCGTTAATTAGCCCCGTGTTAACAATTTCTCCATTAAGCTGGCTACCATTTTCAAGGCGAATGCCAACACCATTTTCCGGATTTGGACTTTCAATCGTGCCACCGTTAATGATAGAACCGTTCAACACCACACCATCTTCGATGACAACTGCCGGACCATTCTCAGCCGACAGAAGCCCAACATTCACGATTGAGCCCGTAAATGTTGATGTTCCTTGGACTCCGCCGCCTAAATATAAGCGAACGGCTGACGATTGATTATTGCCCACTGCTACACCGCGACCGTAGATGGTGCCTTCATTGAAAACCTCGCCGCTGACCTGAGATCCGAGTTCTAACGAAATAGCATCTCCATCATTGCCTTCACCGACATCAACAATACCCGTTGATAGATTGCGAATGACTATGTTTGGGGCGGTGACATCGCCGTAGATGGTGCCATTACGAGGGCTAGAATCTGTGCGAATTTCACCCGTGTTGATAACTGTATTCAGCAATCCACCCAGGTTAATGGCACGACTATCACTCGTAATAGTGCCGTTGTTGAAAATCGTGGCAGAAAATTGCCCGCCATTTTCGACATTGATACCGTTGAAGGCTCCATCAATCAAGCCATCATTGGTAATGGTAGAATCGATGCCTTCCGCTTGGATTGCGGTTCCATCGCTTTGGATGACTCCGCCTAGCTCAACATCAACTAGATTTTGGCTACTTTGGATCAGGACACCCGGATCGGCGATGATTTGTCCTTCGACGGTGACGGAATCACCGGGGTTCAAGAGTTCTACGCCATCAGTGTTGACTTGTCCGCTTGGAATGATGATATCTGGCATGATTGATACTCCGTTGTAGAAATGAGGTTTGACTGGATTAACAATCAACTCCCCGCACATCAGACCTCGCTTAGTGAAGTGCGCACCAGCCTCCATACCCACCGTTTTGACAGCACAAACCGAACGACACGGGTCGATTAGGTCTAACGGGCAGGATAGATTGGCAAAATGCTCGGTGAACTGACTCGCCAGGTAGAGGGCTAGCTTCGACAATCGAGAGCCTTCATCAGGAGAATCAATTCGGATTTAGAGGATCTAAGGACTCAACCTCGGGCGATCGCAGGCAATTCTTTGGATGTGTAACAGAAAGAGCATCGCTGTTTTACAGTCCATTCCTGCGAGCCAACGGTGTGAGCAAAGGGGAATGTTTTCTGAGTGCGTTGGGGTTGAATGCTTACAGTCTTAGTTGTACAGGTTTGGCTTAGGTCGGTCGATACAGGAATGTTATGGAGTCGAATAAAGCATCCCAATTACCCTGGCAGAAACCCACGATGATGTCTGGAGGGCATGGATTGCAGCAATTTCACTAAAATCTAAAACGACAACATCGTGAGGCAGTCCAATTTTGTTTCACTCATCAAACTGATCAGAGTGAAACAAAGTGAGACGATTCAACAGGACTTACGCAAACCCTACGCTAAACCTAGTGGTTTGAAATGCCTAAATTAGTGCAAATCCTTAAAGGGCTGAAGCTCTTGAATCCGGTGCGTTACGCTGCGCTAACGACACCCTACCTAATGTACTATTTTAGCTGTGCCACGCCACTAGGTTCAAGAATGGGAATTTGCATACGTCCTGTTCAATTCTGAGGTATCTTGTAATCATCCCTTTATTCAGCAACGCTTTTTATAGGATTGCGCGTCTCATTTCAAACCTCTTGTAACGTATCTGACTCGTCCGTCGAGATTACTCGAACCATATCTGAAATACGTTTCACAGAACTTGCCGATGGCACGGCCAATAGCAAGCCTAGAATACCTCCCAGTTTGACCCCAACCAGTAGAGACACCACAACTACTGCTGGATTCAAACCAGTAATACCGCCTAGTAATCTTGGAGCAACAACATTATCGTTGAGTTGCCCAAGGATAATAGATGCAATAAGAACTTTACTTCCCAACCAAACATCTTGAAACGTCAGCAACAGACTCACGATCAGGATGGCAACTGTTCCGCCAAACGGAATCACGCTTGCAATCCCGATGCCAAGACCAAATAGAAGCCCGAACGGAACGTTTAAGGCAATAAAAGCAAGAGAAAGGGCAATGCTTAAAATTGATGCAATGATGGCCTGTCCGACGAAGTAGCCTTGGAAGCTTTTTTGGAGCGACGTCTTAACTTTATTGTTCCAGTTTGGTGGAAGCCAGCTCAGGAAACCATTCCAAAGCCGTTTGCCATTGAGAACCAGCAAAATAGTCAGGACAATTGTGACCAGTAAATTAACTGCACTGTTGATTGTATCGAGGGTGAGAGAAATAACTTGACTGGTTAGAGATTTGAGCGTAGTTGAAAGCTGTTTGGTAAATTGGGTCGTGATTTCAGTAAAGTCAATTGGGAGATATTGAAGGATAGATTGCTCGTCTAGGGAAAGTAGTTGTTTTCTACCTTCCTCAATCCAAATGGGTAATCGATTGGCAAATTCTACCAGTTGCTGAAAAACCAGGGGACCCACAAACAGTCCTACGATGCTGAAGATAAAAAGGGCTGACAGTAAGACTAATGCGATCGCCCATCCCCGTTTCACATCCTGTTTTTCTAAGAAGCTGATCGGATAGTCTAGTAAAAATGCAATCAGGCTGGCCGTTAAAACGATATTGGTAATAGGTTGCAAATATTCGAGTGCTAAGAGAATGAGCCAACCATTTACAAAGATTATGGGAAATGCAAAGCCAATAGTCAGCCAGCGAGGAAATTTTTGATCGGAAAACATGTTGTGCCTCAGACATGAGGAGGGATGATTATGATTACTTTATCGTAATCTTTCTGAGGGCATGACGACTTTAGGCGCGATCGCCTGTCGTGTCTTTATAGAGAACGACTAGGGGATGACTGTTGAGCAGTTTGAATAGATTGAGTAGGCTGTTGAACGTCGGGATTAAATGCAAGCCCAAGCTGGGCACGAAACTCGTCGTCATAGTTTGCCAACGCCCAGTTTTTAGCTTGCTTAATCTGCTCAGGAGTCAGCCCGATCGCGTCCGTGAGGTCAGCCCCATTCAAATCAGTTTGGGTTAGGACTGCATTGGTGAGATCGGCTTGGCGAAGAATCGCACCCGTCAGGTCAGCTCCGATCAGCTCAGTGTTATTAAGGAGGGCGTTGGTGAGATTTGCGCTTCGCAGGTTGGCACACTGTTTGGGGCGATCGCTGTCAGCGGTGATTCCTTGAGTAGAGCCCTCACCTGACAGGGGCTGGCAGTTGAGTTTTGCGCCCGTTAAATCTGCCTCAACGAGAGTTGCTTTTCTCAGATTAATGCCATTGAGCGTTGCATTCATGAGCTGTGCACGATTCAAGGTTGCATCACTCAACTCAACAAGGTTTAGGGTCTTGCCGACTAAATTTGCCTCCGTATCGATTCGGTAGGTGTTCGCATTTTCCAAGATGGATCGAGACGCTTCAGTTGCGATACCCCGAAGAGTTGCATCATTGTACTGAACGCCATCTAATATAGTTTGGCTCAAATCCGCATTCCCCAATACGGCATTGGTAAGATTGGCTCCGCTGAGATTAGCATTTTCCAATCGATTCACCTCACAACCAGTGCCAAGCGTCGAATCACATGAAAAATCAATGCGTTGGAGGTCGGCATTATTTAATTGAGCATTTCTAAGAATTGCGCCCTGGAGCTTAGCCTCTGAAAGCCTTGCACGCTGTAGTTGAGCACCCGTTAAATCTGCATTTTGCAGGAATGCTCCCCACAAGCCTGCACCCTGCATTCGGGCATTCTTAAGTTCAGCAGACTGGAGGTTAATCTCGGGGAGAAATGCTCCTTCGACGGCGAGTCCGCGCAGGCTAATGCAGTCTGGCATAAAATTCTGAACTACGGGAAATTTTCGTAGGGTTTCTCCCATCTCGCCATACGCGCATCCTGCGGTCAGGGTTTGCAGTGCCTCAATACGTCCAGCACTTTCTGTCAGTTCTCTAGCATCTCGAACGGTTTCCCAGGCTCGGTTATGAGCTTCCTTCTTGCGCGTATCGGCTTCTGCGATGAAGAGAATCAGCCCGGCAAGGATTGTAAATTGCCCAAGGAAGGACGCAGTTTGAGCGAGGGTGTTGACAACGGCTTTGACTCCCCGTGCCGATCGCTGCTGGTAGGCTTCAAACATTGCGTAGTAGCGATCGGTCGGGATTTCTGAATCCTTGGCATACTGAATCAGCTTGTAATCTCGTTCAATCGGGTCACCCACACGATGCAGTTCAGCAAATTCTCGATGGACTTTCTGCCAACCTTCTTTGGTTAATTCGGTGGAAGACTGACTGGGCATCTGAGACGGGGGCAAGGGGGGCTGAACATCAGACTGACCCAAATTTTGAGGGGGGTTGCTGGTCATCGGTCATTCCTTGAATGGCGGATTACAGATTCGGATGCGTGCTTGATAGCAAGTTTAATAAGTCTACGTTGAAGTAATACAGTCACTCAGTAGATGATTTCGCGAAGTTCTCAAGCAATCTCAGCAAATTCGGTCAAGTCCAGTCAAATGCCCGCTCCCATTACTAATCATCTTGGCTTTTATTAAAACGTGAACTTGCTTGATTGAGAATGCGGAGGATGACAATTGCGAGAATGACACTTGACGAAAGCCCGACCCAAAAGCTGTGAGCTACCCACGAAGACTGGTCGAGTGCCCATCCGCCCAACGGAGGCCCTATGAAATATCCGATCGCCCAACATTGAGAATTGATTGATAAATAAATGCCGCGCAGCGAGTCGGGTGCTAAATCAACTACAAATGCTGATGCTGAGGGAAGATAGGTGACAGTGGCGATCGCCAACACACCCAGCGCCAGAGATGTCCACAGAATTGGGAGGTTCACAACGATTCCGGTGGCAGCAATCAGCAGAAACCCAACCCCCCACAGCAACGCCGAGAAAGTCAGCGCTGTAGGGCGCACAAAGCGATTGAGCCATCGCGCGATTGGCAGTTGCAGCACCGCAGTCAAGACAACGTGCCAAGTAAACAGGGCACTAATTGTGGAGGCCGAAAACCCGTCTCCGTTTTCACCGGTCGATACGAAGTTGCTGAAATAGAGCGGCATCGTGCTTTGCACCTGAGACAGATACGTGGTGAATAGCACATTCACTGCCACAAACAACCATAAGACGCGATCGCCCAATACTACCCGCCATCCACTCAGCAGATGACCATCCGAATCGGTCGAGGCAAGCGTTTCTGAAATGGCGACGTAGATAATCGCAAAGAACAGCAGATAGGTGATGCCATCAATCACAAACAGCGCGCGATAGGCTCCCGTTGCTTCAACGAGCGCGCCGCCCAGCACCACCCCCAAACTAAGCCCAATGCTGTCAGCAAGTCGCACCAACCCAAAGGCTTCGTTTCGTTCCTCGCCGGTGGTGAGGTCGGCAACTACGGCCTCGGTTGCAGGCCAATAGAGCCCAATACCCACTCCCATGAGCAAATTTCCTAATAGCAAGGTAGGGAAGTCATAGGCGATCGCCAGCGCCACGTCTGCTACAGCCGAGATTGCCGCCGATAACAACAGCGTGCGCCGCCGCCCCCACCGCTGGGAGTCTGCTGACATCCCACCCACAAATCGCCCCACAACGCCCGATATCGAACCGCTGCCAATTGCAATTCCGACTACCGTGGCAGACAATCCGACCTGATTGACAAAGAAAATAGGAGCATAGAATAGAGTAAATCCGTTGCCAAACTGAGAGAGGAGCCGCCCAAATGACAGAATCCAAACGCGCCGATCGAGATTGGGGAACCAAGAAATAATCCGTTGAGTTAAAGATTTCATACCCTCCGCCTACTCAGGAACAATCTTGTTTATACTGGCATCCAGTTTTACCATTCGGCTTAAATCACCCTGGTTTTTCCTATGCACAATCACTGTCCCCAGTGCGATCGCCACACCCTTGACTCAAATGCTGACTCATCGGCCAAAAATCGGGTGCTTTGGATTGCGCTGATTTTGATCGGAGGGTTTGCGGAAGGTGAGTTTGCGATGGGAATCATCAGCCACAGCTTGGCATTGGTCGCCGAATCGGGGCATATGGTATCGGACAGCATTGCGCTCGGCATCGCGTTGCTGGCAAGCTGGATTGCCAGATTTCCTGCCTCGAATGACGCGACATTTGGCTATCGACGCGTTGAAATTTTGGCGGCGCTGGTGAACGGCATCGGGTTAATGGGAGTTGCAGGATGGTTGGGCTGGGAAGCGATCGCCCGCCTGCATGAGCCGCATCTAGAGATTCTGAGTATTCCCATGCTGATTACTGCCCTCGTGGGGCTAGGCGTTAACGGAATCAACGTCTGGCTACTACACGGTCACAGCCATCATGACCTCAATGTTCGAGGCGCGTTTCTGCACATGATAGCGGATGTGATGAGTTCGATTGGAGTGATTTTGGCGGCGATCGCCGTCTGGGCATTTGACTGGATTTGGGCTGATCGGGTTGTCAGTGTGGCGGTGGCGGTGGCGATCGCGGTGGCAGCCGTTCCCCTCATTCGAGAAAGCCTGCACGTTTTGTTAGAAAAAACGCCAACCTACCTGAATCTGAGCGAGATTCAGGCTCATCTCGAAAATTTTGAAGGCGTGTTAACAGCCTCCAATATGAGGCTGTGGGCGATCGCTCCTGGGCAAGAAACCCTCTCAGCCGCCCTAGCCGTAACGCTTTCAGACGGGCAGGCACGCGACCAGCTTTTACAACACATTCAAGCCTCATTGCGGCAAGAATTTGGGCTGCACGAGGTGGTGTTGCAAATGAGCAGCCCCGTATGGTCTAAACCCATTAATCTTTCTGAACACCGCCTCTTTGAGCACGAACATTCAGACTCTTAGGCGCTCCGCATCGCCTCAATCAGGAGAGACGAGCATGGTGTTAACGCTGCCCACACACAATATCAACACAGGTCAGCACTAAATTATCCAACGCGGCAGCATATTCTGAATCAGATCGCTGAGCAGGAGTATGACGGGAAGGGCGATCGCCTTTGATACTCATCCCAACGAGCGATCGCCTTGGACACAAACTTAAATGGGCGATCGCCTTTGATACACACCTCAACGAGCGATCGCCTTTGATACCCATCCCAACGAGCGATCGCCTTTCACACACACCTCAACGAGCGATCGCCTTTGATACCCATCCCAACGAGCGATCGCCTTTGATACAAACATAAATGGGCGATCGCGGCTGACCTGGTTTCCGTCCCCTTGCGGGGTAAGTGAGATGAAACTTGCCGGTAGTTTAACGTGGTGCAGCCCTGTCAAAATGGAGTTTCCGTCCCCTTGCGGGGTAAGTGAGATGAAACGTACTCTCCGTCGTTGACCAGCCTGTATCTGAAGTCTAGTTTCCGTCCCCTTGCGGGGTAAGTGAGATGAAACCTTGAGCGAACGCCAGACCTTCAGCGATCGCCTGTAGTGGAGTTTCCGTCCCCTTGCGGGGTAAGTGAGATGAAACCAGGGACATTTCAGCAGCCCACGTTTTCTATAGTTACGTTTCCGTCCCCTTGCGGGGTAAGTGAGATGAAACAGGACATCGACTACAGCTCTCTAGCTACTGCCCACTTTGTCAGTTTCCGTCCCCTTGCGGGGTAAGTGAGATGAAACACAGAGACATGAAGTTTCTCAAGGAAAAGTTCAAAGTACGTTTCCGTCCCCTTGCGGGGTAAGTGAGATGAAACAAACCAGAGCCAGAACAAAGACCAAAAGGACTCAGTGAAGTTTCCGTCCCCTTGCGGGGTAAGTGAGATGAAACAAGAGCTGTGTATAGAAGTTTACCAAGAATGACCACTTAAGTTTCCGTCCCCTTGCGGGGTAAGTGAGATGAAACCGCTTACGAGCGAATGACCGATGATCCCCAAAGTCTCCTTAGCGTTTCCGTCCCCTTGCGGGGTAAGTGAGATGAAACATCTTCGGGGAGCTAACCTCGCAGGCGCTAACCTGAGATTCACAGTTTCCGTCCCCTTGCGGGGTAAGTGAGATGAAACTCTGTGCTTTATCCTGGCCCTCGAGGCGCTTTGCTTCCGATTGTTTCCGTCCCCTTGCGGGGTAAGTGAGATGAAACAAGCTCTAGGATTACTTCATACGTTGTTCTAGGGGCCATAGTTTCCGTCCCCTTGCGGGGTAAGTGAGATGAAACCGGGTCCGGCAACCCAGCTTGCATCGGCGATCGCCCGAAAAGGTTTCCGTCCCCTTGCGGGGTAAGTGAGATGAAACATACGATGTATCGGGACTTCCGACTTAGTAGTGTTCAAGTTTCCGTCCCCTTGCGGGGTAAGTGAGATGAAACCTACGAGAACTCCGATGTTTCTGTTGTTCCTGGTAAACTCGTTTCCGTCCCCTTGCGGGGTAAGTGAGATGAAACTTGGAAAACGATGAACACACTGGTAGTCATGCTGGTTATGGCAGGTTTCCGTCCCCTTGCGGGGTAAGTGAGATGAAACGCGGAAGACATTGGCACATCGACAGAGCAGTCAGAAACCGTTTCCGTCCCCTTGCGGGGTAAGTGAGATGAAACAAGGGGTTTAGCCAGGTTTTGCGGAAAAGGTGAGTCTTGTTTCCGTCCCCTTGCGGGGTAAGTGAGATGAAACCCCTCGCTCAGCAGCGTGCGCTGGCTCAGCGTTTCAGCCTTTAAAACCACGGAGGTCAAATTGATTGTCAATAACGGCCTCTGTAGTGTCAATAACGGGAAACCTAAACGCCTGAAATCCTTACGTGTCAGGTGATCCACGGAGGTCAACGAAACTATGCGGTTTTCAAGGTTCGGCTGACCTGCGTGGGTCAAAATTTCTTAACTGCCTCACACTCTAACGACAAAATCCATCATCGTCTAGAGCAAATATATTAAATTATGTAAGCATTCGGTGGAGGTTGCGGCGCAGTGCTGCCAATAGTGAGCGTTTTGGCTAACGCGCCAGGCGAAATCCAGTAGAGTCTCACGTTATCCTCCGTTGGTTTCACTCGTTTTTGAACGAGATCATGTAGCCGCTTCATCTCGTCAAAACTCAGAAAGCACTCAAATACGCTTTCCTGTACCCGGCGTCCATATCCTTCTAGAAACTTCGATAGCTTCTGACGACGACGATTATTGGCAATGTCGTAAACTACCAAAACTAGCATTAGGTTTCCCTCCGATAGGCATGATAGGGAGTGCCAGATAGCAATGTTCGCTTATAGCGCTGAATCTGGAGTTGAATTACGCGGCGGTAGTCAACCTGATGCTTCACATCAGGATGCGAGGTCTGGGTGCAAAACCGATTTTCGACATGCTTGAGAAACTTACGCCGCCCTGCATCTGTGAGATAGACGCCTCCCTCTTCATTGGGTGCTTGAAAATCATCGAGCCGAAATACTCGTTGATTGAGCACCTGAATAATGAGGGTATCGATAATGGGTGAGCGAAATTCTTCCATGAGGTCAAATGCCAGATGCGGTTCATTTCGATCTGAGCGGTGGAGATTACCAAGATGAGGATTGAGCCCTTCTGCTAAGAGCAAGCTCAACACGTTTTTAAATAACAGCGTGTAGCCAAAGCTCAACAATGAATTGACCGGATCAGTCGGCGGACGCCGCGATCGCCCTGTAAGGGAGAAATCATCATTGGTCATGAGCCGTCCTAATCCTGCAAAGTATCGCACCGCTGCTGAGCCTTCATGACCTCGCAAGGTGTTGAGCTGATCAATCTGGTCGAGCGGCTCGATCTTAAGCATGGCGTGGCTTATATCGGCGATCGCCCTATAGACCTCCATATCCTTGTGCTTGCGGTTAAGTTTTAGCAGGAGTTGTTTTGAGTTCCACAGTTTGCCGTACACCATCTCTTTCGCAACCTGAATTTGGAATGTATCATCACACCAATGCTGAAACTGAGCTGATTCAACATTAAAATCTTGGTGTTCAGCGCTCCAAAGATGACCTTTATAGTTTCCAGACTGAGAAAGAAATACCACCGGAATGTTGGCAGCTAGGCAGGTTGCGATTACAGATGATGTCAGTTGAACATTGCCAAATACTAGGATTCGCTGAATTTCATGGATAGGGACTTCAGTTTCTGATCGGTCTGCATTGTGAATCAAAAATCGTCCGTGATCTTTGTGTAATGATGCACCCTGTTGGGTGAGATAAAGGGTTGACATCTCGGCTCTCCTAACAGGCTAAAAGGAATTGAATTCGAGTAATCGAACAAGAATTCCTTCCTAGGCTGCCCGTCTATCTCGCAAGGATGGAGGTAGAGATTTGAAGAAACAGTGAATGCCCCAAAATGAATAGTGAAGATCTAACAAGGCTGACGGATGGATGCCGAGGTTGGTAAAAGCAGCAATCAGAAGGCAGACATCAAATCGAAGCAAGCGATCGCCCGCTGTTAGCAATCGGCACCTTCAAAATCCGAATCGAGACTAGCTCAACGGGTTCTCATGGGAAACGCAAACGACCGTTAAGATAGATTGATCGCAGATCCGCATTGACTTTTCCCAGCAGATCCCCGGCTTCTGCACCTGATGGGTTTGACATTATCTCTAATAAGAAGCCGGGGATCTTAAAACCCCTGTACCTATTTCCAAACTCGTTTCAACTCTAAAACAAATCCTGACAAAACCTCATCACCCGATAGCTCAGCCGGATCGTCTAACCTCTCGACTTCAACACCCGGACGATAAATGTCTACCCGCCGCTCTTGGGGATCAATCAACCAGCCGAGGCGCGCTCCGTTACTGATGTATTCCTGCAT
>JBNPEG010000118.1:0-12613 GCA_051117555.1 Elainellaceae cyanobacterium
CTAAGTTCATATAACAACTTTCTAAATCTATCTGGCATTTCAGCATCACTATATTTTACCTCCATTTCGTCTAGCTTCCCTTCCACTCTTTCAAGTTCTTCGACCAATCGCGCGATATCAGACTTTTCAAATTTTTCATTTAGTTCTTGTATAACCCATGATCTTACTTTAAGAAGGAAAACTTCATTACTTCGATACTTAATATAATCTTTAATTCTTTGCTCTTCATCTTTCGCTGATTTGAGATTTTCAAGAGTTTCTTCTTCATAAGTAAGCAATACTTTGTCTACAGCCACTGACACATCTTTTTTGTTAAAAGGTTTGTTAGCAAATAAACCTAAGATGCCCGCTAGAATAGCAATCACTCCTGAAAGTATTGCAAAAATCCTATCTGATACATGATTAAAGTAGTAGGCAACTGAAATAACGACAACCAGAGCAAGACAAAAAAGTGTCAAAAATCTGAATATCTGATAAGGCTGAATTCTCATATTTTGGACTCATACAATTGCTTGATAAATGTCTAACAAGTTTAAAATAGCTAACTAAAATTTCCTTGTCGAGTTCGTGATGACACTACTCTGAAAACTCCATACAGTTTTTAAGGCCAAGGCAACTAATATTTAGACTGCTTTTCCTCTCTCTAGTCTGTCTAACTATATGTAGGCAGATTACCTCTGTCTAATCCTCCGGCCTAAGGTATATAGACAGAATCCTAGCTTCGCATTAAAGATTCGCTTCATCGCATCAGTAAATCTTCACACAGAAGACGAAATCATCGTGTGCGATGGTCAAAGACCAGTCCCAAAGGACCATCGCCTTAATCGGGGCATTGCTCATCGGCAAATGATTTTCGGAGGGGCATGAATGATTTTCGGAATTTTCGGAGGGGCAATAGCCCTATGGGCATGGCTTCGCTAAGGCATTGCCATGCCCGTACAACGGGTGGTTGGTGAGCTAATGGTTTTCCTACATTCATCAATTTCGCAACGCCTTAACCTTGGTGACGGAAGCGGGATGCTTCAATGTATTCTGCGTACGTCCTAATCTTTGTAGTATTGGATTAGAGCCGTTTATGTACTAACTAGGAGTGATGGATAACCCTGATGATTCCGTATGTTTCTCGGCTAGCAATTTTCCCAATCAAAGCTCTAGACGGGCTCACTGTTGAGCGTGCCATGCTTCTTGAATCTGGGGCGCTCCAGGGCGATCGCGAGTTTGCCATCTTTGATGAGGCAGATCGTTTCGTCAACGGCAAACACAACCCGCATGTCCACTCGCTCCGTGCCCACTATGACCTGAGTGCGGGCATCGTCTCCCTGCACAAACAAGGAACCGACTCTGCGACATCTTTTCATCTAACAAACGAGCGGAATGCTCTCGAAACGTGGCTGAGTCAATATTTTGGCTTTCCCGTACAGGTGAGGCAAAACCTCACGATGGGCTTCCCCGATGATACAGACTCTTCAGGCCCCACCCTTGTGAGCACGGCTACTCTGGAGGCGATCGCCTCGTGGTATCCAGAGCTGACGGTTGAGGAGATTCGTCGTCGCTTTCGCACCAATATCGAAATTTCAGGCGTGCCTGCCTTTTGGGAAGATCGGCTATTTTCAACGCCCGATAGCCCCGTCACTTTTCAAATCGGGGATGCTACGTTTATGGGCGTCAATCCATCTCAGCGATGCGTGGTAATCACCCGCGATTCTCAAACTGGAGACGCCTATCCAAACTTTCAAAAAACATTTGTCGCACACCGACGAGAAACTCTACCCTCGTGGTCAGAGCGATCGCAATTTAATCACTTCTATCGACTCGCGGTCAACACGCGAGTGCCCCCCTCGGAAGCGGGCACGGTCATTAAAGTAGGAGATCCAGTTCGTCTGTAGCCATGATTGGGGTGCCATCTTGAAGGTGACGAGTATTTCTCGCTAGGCTGGATACTCTTGACGAACGATTACGAGGAATGTGAATCAGTCTAATGCCATTGTCTCATCCACAATTATCCAATCAGCACCTCTCTAATCTCAACCCTCTGTCTGCCAAAACTCGATATGAATGTCTAGAAGTCTACGCCGAACAGGACGCAATTTTTGGCAGTCCCAACCCGCGATATAAGCAGTCCTCGATTTATTGCAATGCCTACCTAGACTTCCGCACCCGACTCGTCGGTGAAGACGGTCTGACAGATATGGAGTGGGATCTAACTATTTTTTGACACGCTCATGCTTGACACGCTCATGCTTGACACGCTCATGCTTGACACGCTCATCTGGCACCGACGTCAGCCGTTCAAACGCTGCGAGACGCTGCAATACGTTGGCGATCGCTTGGCATTGAGTTAAGCCACCGACATGGGTTGATGGGCCTTGAGTGTTTCCTCCTGAGCCTTAACATCTGCCAACTGTGATTGAATTTGGTCTTTCACAATCTGGCGATACTCTAGGAAGTGCTCATTGTGAGCGCAAACGGCAAGATAGCGATCAAACACGCTGGGATTGTGTTTGATGATGCTAACGAGATGATGCCAAAACATCCAGCGAGTGTCTCGTTTGATGCCCTGCCGCCAAATGACAATCAGCAACGCCCTCAAATCGACGCGGCTCGGCAACTTAAAGGGGGCTTTGCATCGGGGCGCACCCAACTTTAAGAAGTGACGATATGTGCGATCGAGATACTTTTTCGGCTCATAAATTTGCCAAAAGGCATCCACGTATTCATAGGCGATGTCTTCTAGCGGACGGCTTGGAACAAAGTTCATTAAGGTAGTCTGGTTGATATTGCCATCTTTGCCATCTCGCAAGCGACCTTCCTTCTCAAGCCGATGCCATAGGGCAGTGTTGGGCAAAGCTTGCAGCATTGCAAAGGTTGTCGTGGGGATGGTGGTTTGTTCGACAAACTGGACGATGCGATCGCCCGCTCCTTTTTTCTCGCCATCAAAGCCAATAATAAACCCAGCCATCACTCGCAACCCTGACCGGGTAATCGTATCAACCGCGTCTACCAAAGGACCACGGGTATTTTGAAATTTCTTTGTAAACGAGAGACTGTCTTCGTCGGGGGTTTCAATTCCTAGAAATACTGCATTGAAGTTACACTCCATCATCAAATCCATTAGTTCTTGATCTTGAGCCAAATCGACTGAGGCTTCCGTATCAAAGAGAAATGGATACTGGTGCTCTTTCTGCCAAACCTTTAGCTCTTTGAGCAGCAGCTTGACGTTGCGCTTGTTGCCGATGAAATTATCATCGACCATGAAAATGCCCCGTCTCCAGCCCAATTCGTAGAGACAGTCGAGTTCTTTGAGGAGCTGAGCGGGAGCCTTGGTTCGAGGTTTGCGCCCATAGAGCACGATGATGTCGCAAAATTCGCACTGAAACGGACATCCTCGTGAAAACTGAATCGACATAGAATCATAGGCATCAAATTCGAGCAAATCAAAGCGAGGAACGGGGGTCTCAGTAACATCAGGTTTTTCCCCGTTGGAGCGAAAAATGCCCTGCGTCTCTCCTTGGGCGATCGCCTCGACAAACATGGGTAAGGTAATTTCTCCCTCATCCAAAATCAAAAAGTCTGCTCCTGCCGCTTTCGGCACATTTGGAACAGAGGTTGGATAGGGGCCTCCCACTGCAACTTGCTTTCCGTGTCGCTTGGCCTCTTGGATCTGGTCAATCAAGTCCTGCTTTTGCACAATCATGGCAGAGAGAATCACCAGGTCTGCCCAGGCCCACTCGTCATCAGTAACAGCGCGAACGTTGCGATCGACCAGCTTAAACTCCCAGTCTTGGGGCAAAATGGCTGCAACGGTCACTAAACCCAGCGGCGGGAGTAAAACTTTGCGATTCACCAACTCTAAAATCTTTTCGTACGACCAAAATGTTTTAGGAAATTGGGGATAAACGAGTAGAACGCGCATGTTGGCTGATCTCACACCTAATACAAAAAACTGTCAATTGCGGGATTTGATAAATGAATGAAAAAATTGTCAACCAATGTGACCAGGTTACGCCGATTTAAGCACATTTTTTGAATATTAGGTAATTCTCTCACTCTATGCAATGCGGCGGTCAGATATTGCTGATGAGGCTAGGGGATTAGAAACGTTAACCCGTGCCAGATTGCTTCCCTTTCTAACTGAGCATGTCAGGGTAGCGAAACTGTTGAATCTTTTTGAATCCTTAGTTAAGTTTGCCATCTGTAAGTGGAAAGCCCTATTTGTTTGTAGGTTATGCCTAACAGCCCCCTACGTATTTTGGGTCGCTAGTTGATATAACCAAGTCAAGTCGTAGAGCACCACCCATGCTAGGTAAATCAGGCTAATGCCAAACGATAGGCGATCGCCACGCCTGATACTAAATGCTTGCACCAACACCAAACCGGCAAACCCGACCGTAATCCAAAATGTCAGCATCAGGTTGCGTGTGCCAAAGAAGAAGGCATTCCAGACTTCATTACCCATTACGACGGCGGCACTCAGGGCGACTGCCGCCCATAAATGCTTGACGAACGCCCTAAAAATGATGATGCCGTAGCCGATATATACCAAAAGGGCAACAATCGCTGCCCCCCACAGGGGAAGCTGAAACCACGGACGGTTAAGGCGTTCATACCAAATCAGTGCGTTTTCTGAAATAAACGCATTGCCCAAAATAGCCGCCAACAATGGGATGGCGATCGCCAGAGAGAGTGCACGCCATTCCATATCATGACCAATCCTGTTATTCACATCATCAGACGGCGCTTCTACCTGACTTATCCCATAAAGCGCCCTACGCTTCAATCACCACCCGCACCTCATCTTATTACTTCGCGGATACCCAATGAAGTAGGACTTGGGTTGGAAAACCGTACTTAGGATTGGCGAGGAAACACTCCTTTTTTAGGTATGTTTATTCTCAAAGAGATTTGCTATACCTACTATTCTGTACTTGACGCAATTGCACATTGCTATAAATTTGCGAATGATTTCATAATCTGGCATTCATGAATTGATCTCTGTATTGATCTCTGTGCGAGCATAACAGTTGGTCTCCCACATTACTTATAATAGGGTCTGGTCAATTGCCTGACCTAATCAAACTTCCCATTGATACACTGTTGGGCGACATCCCTCAAACCTTCTTCTATCCGTTCACCACCAGGACATTGGGGATTGGTTAACGTCAGGGTCTCGGAGGTCGAATCATAGTTAAAATCAACGCTCCCTCCCCAAATATCAAGAACCTGGGAATAGGCATCAATAGTACCGCTATTCTCACTAGGGAATGATAGATAACCTCGTTCGTTAGAGTTGTGCTCTTTCATGCACTGAAATACATCTGGGGACACATTTTCTATTTCCGAGGCTTCTACAGGAAGGGCAAAGCCTAAGAGAGAAAAACTGAGAGTCGCTACTGGCGCAAATGAGCGAAATGCTTTAGATAAAGTATTATTCATGGCTGGATGATCTTGAAACGACATGTTTGAATACCAATTCATCGCTATTCATTCTGCGAAGAAGCAACGACTGAATAGACGAAACAATCGGTTAAAAGAATTCACTTTTGAGCATCGATTATGTCACGCTGATTTGGACTCAGGCATCTATCAGAAGCAAGAAAGTTCTTGACTTGAGTTGGATATCAACGGCTACTTAAAATCGTGGTGTTAGTTTGCAGACATCGAGGCATTACAACATCGGAATCGGTGGCAGGAAGCGGCAGATTTGATGGTTTCAGCCGCACAAAGCGTTGAACGTGCAGGCGCAGATTTTGTGGTTCTCTGCACAAACATGATGCACAAACTCGCAGATGAGATTGAAGCAACTATTCAAATTCCGTTCCTTCATATTGCGGATGCAACGGCTGAAAAGATTCAGTCTCGAAACATTCAAACGATCGGCTTGTTGGGCACTCGATTTACGATGGAGCAAGATTTCTATCGAGGGCGACTGGTCAACAAACGCGGACTAGATGTGATTATTCCCAACGACAACGAACGAGAGTTAGTGCATCAAATTATTTACGAAGAACTGTATCTTGGAATCATCAACCCAGAATCAAGAAAGCAGTACACTCAGATCATGAATCGATTAGTTGAATCAGGGGCAGACGGCATCATTTTAGGGTGTACAGAAATCGAACTACTCGTTCGCGCTGACGATACGACAGTAGAATTGTTTCCAACGACGAGAATTCATGCGGAAGCAGCCGTTAAAAAAGCGATAACTGCCGGATAACACGTTTGTCCTTGCCAATCGTCATCCCGACATACCGACAAAACGATTGAGTAGAATGGGTGAACCGTCTCTACATCAGTCGGCTGAGTTGTCCATGTTTTTCTCTCATTATTCTTGAAGGATCATGTATGGTAAGCCCGTCGTCTCAATCGTCCTCTAATTTGCCAAATCAACAGCTTGATGAGTTAAAGTCGCGATCGCCATCCGATGATGATGTTGACCTAGAATTTCTCTACACACGAGATATCGAGTTTCGGCAAGAAACAATCTACTTTATCGTCGTCGATCGCTTTTGTGACGGTGATCCAAGTAATAATGAAGGGCCAAATCCTGAGCTATACGATCCGACCCGCACCGAGTGGGGCAAATATTGGGGAGGTGACTTGCAAGGAGTCATTAGTAAGCTCGACTACCTCAAAAACATGGGCGTGACTGCTATCTGGCTCACCCCGCTATTTGAGCAAATTGAAGATTTATTCATCGAAAGTGCTGCTATTCACGGATATTGGACGCAAGACTTTAAGCGCATCAATCCCCGGTTTATTCGCACGGACGACGACCCATCTCTCAACACTACGCAGGAAACTCAGAACACGATTTTTGACGAACTCATCGAAGCAATGCATCAGCGAGATATGAAGCTGGTACTCGATATTGTGTGCAACCACAGCAGCCCTGATGTTAGCGGTATCAAAGGCGTTCTCTATGATGATGGAGAACTGATTGCCGATTTTAACAACGATGTCAATCACTGGTATCACCACTATGGAGAAGTACAGAATTGGGAAGACGATTGGCAGGTGCAAAACTGCGAACTGTCGGGGTTAGCCACCTTCAACGAAAACAACACCAACTATCGCCGCTATATCAAGGCTGCAATTAAACAATGGCTCGATCGCGGCGTAGATGCACTCCGCGTGGATACGGTGAAGCACATGCCCATTTGGTTTTGGCAAGAGTTTTGCGCCGATATTCAAAACCATCGACCTGACGTATTTATTATGGGCGAGTGGATCTATGCCCACCCTGACGACGATCGCTCGGTAGAATTTGCCAACTCGTCGGGCATGACCATTCTCGATTTTGGTCTAAGTACTGCCATTCGGGGAGCGCTGGCCCAAGGTGCTGAAGCTGGGTTTTTCCTAGTTCAAAACATCTTTGATTTAGATCATCTCTACTCAGGGGCAACTGAGCTGATTACGTTCATCGACAATCACGACATGCCCCGCTTTCTGACGCTGAACCCCGATCCTGATATGTTGCGGGTGGCGATCGCCCTCGTGATGACCTGTCGCGGCATCCCCTGCATCTATTACGGCACCGAGCAATATCTCCACAACGATACCGACTATGGCAACGATCCCTACAACCGTCCGATGATGGAGTCGTGGGATATAAGTACCGATATCTATCGGACGATTCGCCTCTTATCCGGAGTGCGGCGACTCAATCCAGCCGTGTCGTTAGGCAGCCAGTGGCAAAAACATGTCACGCCTGACGTGTATTGCTATACCCGTCGATATGGAGATTGCGTGTGCTTTGTGGCGATGAATCGAGGCGAAAAAACCGTCGTTGAATCGGTTGAAACAGATTTGCCCGATGGTGACCATACCTGCGTCTTGACTCGCCGCAAATTCCACGTCAAAGAGGGCTATCTCACCGACTTGGAGTTAGGGGCGCGCAATGCGTTTGTTCTCAGTCATGTAGGCGATCGCGCCAAAGGTCAAGTCATCGTCCGAGCGCAGCTCAACGGCGTAGATACTCAACTGGGTGAAACGATTGTGGTCACGGGAGACTGCCCCGAATTGGGCAATTGGGATATTTCCAAAGCCTATCCGCTGGAATATATCAATTCAAATACGTGGTTTGCAGAAATTCCGTTTGATGAAAGCGCAGGCAAGCTGATCACCTACAAGTATGGAATGTGGCGAGACGGGCGATCGCCCCTGCGAGAAAACCTAGTCGCGCGGCGGTGGGTGCTAGTCAGCGAAGGCATTGTGAAATGGCGCGACACATGGGCATCAGGGCGAGAATCCTAGAATTCCTGACCCTTATTCCTATCTGCTCACGGTTCTAACCCCGCAGCTCTCAGCTTCTCAAGCAATGCTTCTTTTTCCTGTCTCTCTTGTTCCAGAGCAGCTTCAGCTTCTTGGGCTCGATTTTCAGCCTGACGCGCTCGTTCCTCTGGCAACGGCAGCATAATGCCATCCACATTCCACCAGCGCAACCAGCGACCTGTGCGGGTGTCTCGCTGTCCATCCCAGATGCCTAGGGACAAATCTAAGTAGTCTATCCAATACTGATTATGCGCGTCGGGCGTCTGCTTTTGGTAGAGCTTTTCCTCTAGATGATAGACTTCAAGCTCGCCCGAAGCAGGCGCAAAAATGACATAATACGGAGCCTGAATTACCCGCTCATAAAAGAACCATTTGCCAATTTTCTGTCCCGACTCCATTGAATATTCTCCGCCATCGGTTTCGCAGAGGAATTCCATCACGATCAGGGGAATAGGCCCTTCCGCATGAGGCGTATAGCTGCGACGCGGTTTGGATTTGGGTTCTACAGGTTTGACATACATCCAGTCAGGCGCTTTGCAAATGGTGCGTCCGTCAATTCCGGCGCAGAGAGAAAAGTTGGATGTAATGAGCGCATCATGCAGGAGAGCAGGGACTGCTGAGAGCGATTGGGTGAGCGCATTGGCTAGCGGTGGATGGTCTTCGTTTTCCACAGGATCATCGGGTAAGGGAAAATCGTCGGGTAGCGCCGACCAGGTAATCTGATGAGATGAAAGTACTGACTGGGAAAAGGCAATCATATCCTTGCTCTCCTGCATGGTCTTGTTGGATGTTGCGGATCAGACGTATGAACGGGTGAGATCCCCGGCTTCTGTATCGGGATATTTTAATGGTAGCTAAGGGAAAATCGAGAAGCCGGGGATCTACCAAACCCTATTTATTACTTAAGGCATAGATGTATCCATTGGTATTACTGTAAATTAGCTTAGGCTACTACAATCTTTTAAGAAATCTTCCAACAAAATCCATACACCCAACATCGCAAAGATGCGTCACCATAATTAACTCTGCCACTTTAAATTGCAGGGATGCTATTCATGACACTCTCCTATCAGGACTATCAGATTCGACCATGGCAACCAGGCGATCGCCAGTTAGTTGCAGACTTAGTTCGCACGGTCTTAGGCGAATATGGAATGAGCTTTGATCCTGACCACACCGATCGAGATGCCGTTCACATCGAAGACGCCTATTGGAATACGGGCGGCGAGTTTTGGGTCATTGAGTGGAATGGCAAACTAGTCGGCAGTGGAGGGTTTCATCCGATTGAGCGAGGAGAGCAAAGCGTCGAACTTCGAAAGATGTTTCTCTTACCAGAAGCACGAGGACATGGACTTGGGCAATTCTTGCTCGAACAGATCGAAAAAGCCGCGATCGCCAAGGGGTTTAAGCACATGTGGCTAGAAACCGCGACGGTGCTTACGGAAGCCGTGCGGCTCTATGAGAAAAACGGATATCGCCCACCCGCTGACAACGCAAAAGGCTGTGTTGCCCGGTGCGATCGCCTGTATGTCAAAGTGTTGGCTCTTTAATAGACAAATACCCAGTCAACAAAACATCTGAGCCCACCCCGCGCCACGTGAATCGATCGAGCAGTAGCGCATCGGTCATTTGGGTATAGCCCAGGTCTCCGATGGGGGAAGGGGCATCGTGTCCGCCAATGATCTTGGGAGCTACAAATGCATACAGCTTCTGAATCACGCCATCGGCGATCGCGCGTGCAGCCAAGGTGCCCCCACACTCCCATAACACCGCCAAACATCCCCGGTCATACAAATGCTGCATCACCTGGGCAGGCGTTAACGCGGCCATACGTATCACCTCTACGCCCTTCTGCACCAGTGCCTGTTGAGTGTGAGAGTCTGCACCCGTCTCCGTAAGCACTAGAGTCGGCGCGATGCTCGTATCCCAAAGCTGAGCGTCAGTTGACACATTCAGCTTGCGGCTCATGACCACTCGCAGCGGCTCTCGCCCCATGCCTCGACTTGTGAGGAGCGGATTATCCGTTCGCAGGGTGTTGCCGCCGATGACCACCGCATCGCACGCTGCCCGCAACTGATGCACCTCGGCTCTCGCAGGCAGGCTCGTCACCCAAGCGCTGTGCCCTCCGGTGGCTGCAATCTTGCCGTCGAGAGTCATGGCATATTTGAGAATGCCAAACGGACGGTGATACCGAATCCGATGCACAAATGCCTCATTTAACTCCTGACAGGCGGTTTCTTCAACACCAACCACCACGTCAATGCCTGCATCCTTGAGTCGTGCAATGCCGCCGCCCGCCACTCTCGAATCAGGGTCTATCATGCCGACTACTACTTTGGTGATTCCTGCTTGGATGAGGGCTTCAGAACAGGGTGGCGTTCGCCCGTAGTGATTGCAGGGTTCAAGGTTGACATAGAGGGTCGCACCATTTGCGCGATCGCCCGCTTCCCGCAATGCAAACACTTCAGCATGGGGCTGCCCTGCCCCCGGATGAAACCCCTCCCCGATAATCTCCTCACCCTGAACAATCACCGCACCCACCAGCGGATTGGGCGCAGTCTGCCCTGATGCTCGTCGAGCTAGCGCTAAGCAATGGTGCATCATGTGGCGATCGAATTCAGAGGTCATCGGTAATGCTCCAGCCTTTATCCCCGATAGTCTAACAGGCAAGAAGGATAGCTCGTTGCCTGTTAGTTCTTCTCTAGACGCGATGTGCAACTATTTTGCCCTCACCTCCCCAACCCTCACCTCCCAAATCTGGGCGAGGAGGGGGCTTGAAGCAACGCCCTCCTCGAAGAGTGGGTGAGTGCAGAATTTATCGGCGTTCTAGAAAAGCTGCACATCGCCTTAGTTAAGTATTCAACCCCCGGATGCGTTTGGTGAGAATCCGCATGACTTCATTCGGATTCACCGTGGGCAAAGGTTTCGACCATTCACCGGGTTCGGCATAGTCGAGTTGATACATCTGCATGATGTGATGGTTGACGACATAGAAAAACCATTAGCTCACCAACCATCCGTTGTACGGGCATGGCAATGCCTTAGCGAAGCCATGCCCATAGGGCTATTGCCCCTCCGAAAATCATTCATGCCCCTCCGAAAATCATTCGCCGATGAGCAATGCCCAGATATTCACAGGTGAACCTCAGATATTCACAGGTGATGCTCAGATATTCATTCACCATGCTCAGATAATCAGCGGTGATGTGTGGGATATTGACTGGCGATGATTAGACATTCACGTGTGATGCTCAACTATTCACAGGTGATGCTCAGATATTCATGGATGAATCTCAGATATTCATGGATGAATCTCAGATATTCGCAGGTGATGCTCAGATATTCACAGGTGATGCTCAGATATTCACGGGTGAACCTCAGATATTCACGGGTGAACCTCAGATATTCACAGGTGAACCTCAGATCAATTGAACAGGACTTACGCACATGGAATCTTAGATGCTAGATATAGCGTGATAGATCCCCCCTTCCCCCCTTGATAAGGGGGGTGCCGCAGGCGGGGGGATCTTGCAAAGCGCATACATTTACCACTACTGCGTAAGTATTTGATTGACTGACAAAACTTACCAGAACCCAGACCATTCAAAGGGTCAGGTAACCTGACCCCTACATTGTCCGAAATTCCGTAGGGGCGAGGTTTCCTCGCCCAATGCAGCAATCCAAAATCCAAAATCCAAAATTGGTCTAAGTCCTGTATAGATTCTCTGCAAAATCTAACCCCACGATCGCGCTAACTCGATGCTGACTCATTCTCTTCATTAGGCTTGGGCGATCGCCCTTTTATTGCTTTGAATAAGCTTCCGAGTTGCTCGGCGATCGCCTTGAGTCCGGGGGTTTTCTTGGCGGCTGTCTTCACGTAGTCATAAACCGTCAAACTGCTGCCCATCGCTTCACTGCCGACTGCCATCAGGGTGTCGTCGACTTGCTCGGTGAGCTGGCGTAATATCATCAAGAGTTCGGCGAGGTCGCTGGCAAGACGGTAATCGTTAGCATAGCCGTCTAGGTCAAAGCTGGCTGGCAGAATGTTGCGATTGCTTTGCGCAGCGCTAAAGCTGGTTTGGACAAAGGCAAGGCGCTTATCGCCCATTTTATAAAGCCGTCTGCGTTCGTCAACGGAGAGTGTCACCAAGAACGGCAGCTTTGCTTGGATAGTCTGAATGGCTTCCTGGATTTCTAGACGATCTTCGGGGGTGAGGGTGGCGTCAATATTTTGATAAGGCATTGTCAATGCATCCTTGTGGGAAAGTTCTTTTGTAAGTTTCCCAAGTTAAGCCAATGTGCAACATTTCCTGCTATTGATTCAGGGTGGGTGATGCTGACA
>JBNPEG010000019.1:0-12406 GCA_051117555.1 Elainellaceae cyanobacterium
TAAAACGGGTCGAAAAGTTGCTGAAGATTTCAAAGCCAACATGAAGATTGTCTTCGATGAAGTTTTACCACAATGGAATTACACAGCCAAACCAGAATTACAGATTATTTAATTCCCGTTCCTTAGTCTAAACTCCAGTGATGAAGGGAGATCCCGCTATCGGTGAAGGGAGCAATGGCACCTGTCGAGTCTTGCTCTCTGCTGTCGTGCCTGGGTCGGGCAGAGAACGAATTACTTTTTTGACAGAGATTCTACGGCGCGGCGAATGCCTTGAACTATATCTAGGAACGCAGAGTCGCGATCGCCCCATTGAGTGACTGGCTTTCCATCCTCAGGCAATGCCTTGAGTTTGCTGAAGGGAGAATCTTTCCAATCACAGGGGCGAAGAATAATAGGAATAACACGAGCCGTACCTTCCTCATGACGCTGCATGGCTCGCTGCATTTCAATGTCATAACAATAGTCTGATGCCATAAAAGGTGGACTAATCAGCAGCAAAATAATGCGAGCCGATTCTAGCTTGGCTTTAATTTGGGCATCCCATTCGTCTCCTGCTTCAACAGCACGATCGTGCCATGCTGTAATCTTTTTCTGACGTTTTAAGTTCGAGAGATGGATAACCAACTCGTCCTGTAAGTCATCATCGTTGTGGGAATAGGAGATGAAAACTTCAAGTGGGGCTTGGGAGGCATGAGGCTGGTTTGGAGACATGGGAGTTGGTATTGAATCGGGAGACATAGGATCGACCTGAATCAGTGCCTCGTCGGTTGCAGGTTGCTTCAAAATGACCGGGGTTAGATGCTCAGCAATGCCCTCCATTTGAATTGCGGCACAGCCTAGCTTATAGGCAAACTCCACGTCACGACCCGCACCCAAGGCATCGTAAAAGCCAACCGCAAAGGCGATCGCCGCTCTATCCCCGATCGCTTTGTTCATCCCAATCACATAGGGGATGTGCCGTGAAATAGCCTGAGCCTGCACCTCTGAATAGCAGCCATTCAGCACCACACAGGTAATCTGGTCGGCGAATAATTCAAACAAGCCTGACAGCGCACCCCCATTTACCAACTTGGCCTTACCCACGTCATCTTCAAAAACCAATCCTTCCTCTCCTGCCCCATGCCCAGAGAAGTGAATGATTTGCGGGCTGATATCCAGCATGGCTCGTTGAATATCACGGGGGCGCACAGCCATGCGTTGTTCTAGGGTAAATTGGTCGCGCTTTTGGGCGCGTTGCAGCCCGTCACTAATATCACGCAGCTCCTGATCGAGCCGCAGGCGACCCGTATCTTTGGGGTTAGCGGCAAGAAACAGAATCGTTTGTGGATCGGCACTGAGGAAGGACATGAAAAGCAGCGAAAAACTAGCAGCGTGATTCAGGTGCCTCAATTATTGCCCGAAAAAAGAGAATGCGCTATTGATCTCAGTCACCGCAAAGCGCAGCGTGCCCTTCGAAATACGTATGATTTTGGATTTTAGATTTTGAATTTTGGATTGCAAGCCCCGTAACAAAGCGCAGCGTGCCCTTCGAAAGCGATAGGTTCAGATTCCCGGCTTCTGCGCATCATCTTTGATTGCTCAGATGAATTCTCGAAAGAAGCCGGGGATCTTTCGCGTTTGCTCTGAATGTAAACTCTGGCGTTACAAAAAAAGTTGCATTTGCTCTGAAAAAATTCACATTTATTGCAAAATGACTTGCATTTGCTTTGCTGTGAATTGAAATGCAAGGATTATACCAATTCTCGATTTTGGATTTGCGATTTTGGATTGACGGTCATCAGCCTTGCAAGGGTTCTAGCCTGTTCATTTGTAGCCTTACTTTGAAGAATTGGTATTACTCAGAACTGATCGGAATTTTGTGTAGGCTCTACTTCTCGGCGTTGCGAAATTGATGAA
Organism: Elainellaceae cyanobacterium; assembly: GCA_051117555.1. GTDB lineage: Bacteria > Cyanobacteriota > Cyanobacteriia > CAZCXK01 > CAZCXK01 > DBGGTD01. Next base: position 1,897 of record JBNPEG010000019.1, read on the forward strand.
TGATAGGGAAACCACTAGCTCACCAACCACCCGTTGTACGGGCATGGCAATGCTATGCCCCTCCGAAAATCATTCGTCGATGAGCAATGCTCTACTTCTCAGCTAAGACTGCGAGGATTCACCCAGTAACGCACCGCCCCGACAGGCTTTGATGCGTTACGCTATCGCTAAAATATTCTAGTCTGACATGCCTAAAATAGTGCAAATCCTAAAGGACTGAGGCTCTTGAATCCGGTGCGTTACGCTGCGCTAACGACACCCTACCCAATGCACAATTTTAGCTGTGCCACGCCACTAGTATGCGCTAAACGCATACGGTTTGAAGCGCTAGTTTAAGACCTTCCTGCCTTAAAACCCTGCAACCGGCCAATCTAGAACATCAAAGCTCGTGCCAGTTGACAACCGCATACTGACATCCCCATTCTCAAACACAGACACCAGATCCATTCGGCGATCGCCGTTAAAGTCACCATCAAGGTTATAGCCCGGTTCTCCCCATTTCGAAATTTGGAGAGTCTGGCTTTGAAATTCAGAGTCGCCCGTCAGATGAATGAACGTATTCGTTTCTAACGCCGATACCAAATCGGTTCTACCATCCCCATTGACATCATCTGCCCAGGTATAGTTCGATCCGCCCCATTGAGTTTGAACGGCCCACGTCTCTACATCAAAGTCTGTGCCGTTGAAAAATCGCAGGGTCATATCGCCATCGGGATGAGCAGATACGATATCAACTAGGCGATCGCCATTAAAATCACCCACCCAGTTGTAACCCGGATCTCCCCAGCGCCCGGAGGCATCAAGGGTAGTACTACTAAACTCGTCTCCTTGAGACATATGCACAAAAATATCGTTTTCTAGGGCAGACACTAAGTCAGTCAGACCGTCCCCATCAAAATCTTCAGCCCACGAATATCGGGCTCCTCCCCATTGGGTTGGCACAAACCAGGTCTCTAGATCAAAGTCTGATCCGGTTAACAGTCGGATTGTGACGTCTCCATCGGGATGAGCCGACGCAATATCTAACAGACCATCTCCATTAAAATCACCAGCCCAGTTGTAGCCGGGTTCTCCCCACCGGTCGGGCGTATCGAGAGTAATACTGCGAAATTCGTCGCCTTGGGATAAATGCACGAAAATAGTACCTTCTAAAGCAGATACCAAATCAGTGCGGCCATCCCCGTCAAAATCCTTCGCCCACGTGTAGTTGGAGCCGCCCCACTCTGTCGGAACAAACCATGTTTCAAGGTCAAATCCCTGTTCAGTGGATAGATGCAGGATCACATCTCCGTTGGGGCGCACCGATGCAATATCATCCCGACCATCACCATTAAAGTCTCCTACCCAGTTGTAACCCGGTTCGCCCCAGTCTGCGAACGGCTCGTCTTGAGCGGTTACAGGAACGGCAATACTCGTTAAAGCGACGCAGAATAGCAATAGTCTCACCATCCTGGAAGTTGAGCATCGAGTGGCCGCCAGACAATTTATAGGCGACTTGAATGAGTAAAAATTCCACATAGGTTTTAATCCAATATCAAACACGTTCATCAATCCAATATCAAACACGTTCATCACACATTTCCAAAATGAACGCTAATCTCAACTAGTTTTACACCAATTCTTCGAAGTAAGGTTACAAATGAACAGGCTAGAACCCCTGCAAGGTTGGTGGCCGTCAATCCAAAATCGCAAATCTAAAATCGAGAATTGGTATTACCTCCTTAGCTCGGGAAATTTCCAGGAATAAACATGCCATCGTAGGTTAACGTCGAGGTACAAGACCCAACGTTTCCAGAATCCTTATTCTGTTGGATGACGTCTAGTTAGACTTTATCCTTGTTATACAGGCAGCATCGAGTGCTATCAGGTTTTTTTCCGCAAACACTGAACAGTGTCCAAGCAGAGGGGCGATCGCCGGTAATTGTCCTTGTTCAAGCCGCGCCTTAACCTGGCGTACCTCAGCGCGAATCGAGCTATTGAGTAACCAGTGTTGACGACTCAGATACAGGGGCTGCTGAAAATCACGATCAACAATGAGATAATCAATGCCGTAGGTATTTAAAAGCGACTGAACCGTTGACAAATCTGGGCTGTATTGCACTGCGAGCGTATCTCTAATTCGCTGCGTCATGACCGTATAAAACTCCGGATGATAGGGCAATGCCAGTTCTTCACTGACTAATACCGATCGCTGGGCGAATGCCGGGATATTATTGGTTTCAGCCGTTAACGAAGCAATTAGCGTGTCGTTGGGCTGCTGCGCCAGAAATTGATAGAGACTGGGCGTCGTTCCGATCACCCATCCTTGACAGGGAATCACCCATGCGGGAATAGCTGGAACCACTACGATCGCGATCGCCAATAGCCCCATCAGCCAAATTTTCATTGAAGTATATAACGGCAATCGAGTATACTGCTGCCGCTGAGTTAAGACCCAACGCCGAAGCCTATCAAGCAGGATCGTGAGAACGATGCCTGTGGCGATCGCCATCACCACCCGCAGACTGTAAAAGGTATATCGACTCGGAAGATATAAGGTCGGAAATAGCAGATGCGCCGCCCCAAACAATCCCAAAGAGGCAATCACGCACTGCCCAAGAATGCGGATGTCTCGCGTCAGGTGCTGGGCAAGTGGCGAACGAGCCTTCGCAAACCACGGAAGCAAGACGCCGATTCCGATAATAGGGGGGAATAGGGGAAACCTGAGACCGCTCGCGCCGCTGAACCAAAACTGAATCGGATGAACGCCAAAATATTCTCGCCGCCCCTCTGGCTGAAACTCTGGCATTGCTTTCATCTGCTCAGCGGTGACCAGATCTCCTACCTGGTTAGACACGCCGGATGAAAACACCAGCAGCATAAAACCGACAATGGCGATCGCCCCTAGCCAGACTGCATAGGTGCTCTGACGTGAACGCTTTGCAGACAAACCTTTCCAGTGAATCAATCGCAGGGTTAATATGCCGACCTCAACGAGCATGAGTTGGGGATAAAACAGCCCTTGCAAAAAAATCGTCATCAAGCACGGGAGGGGCGATCGCCTGACGAGGTAATACAAAAAAGCAGCAAAGAGAGGATACACAAACGCTCTGGGCGTTGCCGACACTAGGTCATCTTTGAGCCAAATATTTTGATTAAAAATTAGCGCGACTAACACCCCGCTCATCGGCACCGGCAACAGATAGTGCGCCACGTGAAACAAGTAGACGGTCGCAATGATGGCTAAGCCGAGGGGTAGGAGTTTAGCAAACACGAGAGGGGTAATCCCGATGTGAGCCATCAGCCCATAGACCCATTGAAAGCCAACGGATTGAATCGCCGAATAGTAGTCTGCAATCACATCGTGGGTGAACAATTGCGGATCGACAAACCGCTGAAGCCAAACAATGTGAATTCGAGCATCGTCTTGAACGACGTACCTCTGGCTAAACGCATGTTGAATCGCCAATAGCCCATAATACAGCGGAGCCATGAGGCTCAAACAAAGCCATCCCCAGCGAACGGGGTGGGGGCGATCGCGCTCGATTGGACTAGGATTAAACCCCTGATGAAACCAATCCATAGATTAATGTACTTAGATTTGAGATGAAGTTTGCTACACAAGTCACCCGGTTTAATCAATACAAGGCTATGATATGCACGACGTTGCGCCGATTGGATTCAATCTAGCGTTATGCCACGGTTGGCCTCACCGGATTTTGCCTCAGCCAAGCGAGGAATTAGTCCATGAGAATTGATGCTCAAACATTTTGGCTGGAGAGCTTGAGGGCTGCAAGCCATTATAATCAGTGGATTTTTTCTCAAATCTATCCCCATCTGGGCGATCGCATTTTAGAAGTGGGCTGCGGCAATGGCAACTTCACAGAACTCCTCGCCCACGCCTGTTCTCACCTAGTCGCTATCGACCATAATGAACACTATGTTCAAACGGCGATCGCCCGACTCCCTCAGACCTCCGACGTTCACGTCTTGACAGCGGATGTCACTCAGCTTCGATGGCATCAGTCGTTTGATACGATCATCATGCTCGACGTGTTAGAACATATTGCCGATGACGTCGACCTGCTGCATCAGCTCAATCAGCACCTAACCCGCAACGGCAAGTTGATTCTCAAAGTGCCTGCCCTCAATTCGCTCTATACCCCAATGGATTCGGCAGTGGGACATCATCGCCGCTATTCTAAATCGAGGTTGATCCAAGCATTACATCGGGCGTCATTTCCCAATCCAGAAACGTGGTATTTCAATGTGGTGGGTATCCCAGGCTGGTGGTTCAATGGCACTGTGTTGGGGCGTACCACGCCACTTCAACATCACGTTAGCTGGTTTGATCGAGCCGTGCCGTTACTTCGCCACATCGAGTCTAAAGTCCCGCCTCCGGTTGGGCTATCCTTGTTTGCAGTCGCGACAAAATCTGCCGAATCATTTACTAGGTAGCTGCCCCCATGCTGTCTCAATTCACTCAAGATCTCACGCTAGTTGATCTACTGCGCGATCGCGCTCAAGGCCAGCCCCAGAAAACAGCCTATACGTTTCTCAAAGATGGGGAAACTCTCCACAGCATTCCCTATCATGAGCTAGATCACCGCGCCCGGGCGATCGCCACCCATCTCAATGCGACCCTTTCCCAGGGCGATCGCGCGCTGTTGGTTTATCCCTACGATGCTGGCATCGAATTTATCACCGCCTTTTTGGGCTGTTTATATGCCGGAATTATTGCGGTGCCTAGTCACGCGCCCCGTAATCGCTATGCATTCTCCGATTTATCAGGGCGACTCGTATCATCAGGAGCACGCGCCGTCCTCACGCCAGGCTCTCTGCAAGCAAAACTCAGACAGCAGTTTGGCGATGCCGATATTGCAGCCTCGCTCAAAGACGTGCACTGGATTGTCGCGGATGCCGTTCCCGACGATGCCGCATCCCAGTGGATAGATCCCAACATAGGCATGGATGACTTGGCGTTTTTGCAATATACCTCTGGGTCGACGGGCACCCCCAAAGGAGTGATGATTACTCACCAGTGCCTTCTGCACAATCAGCGTGTGTTACAGATGGCGTTTGGGCACACCGACGCGTCGATTGGGGTTGGCTGGTTGCCCATGTTTCACGACATGGGGTTGATTGGCAATGTGCTCCAAGCTCTATATCTGGGGACCTCCTGCATTTTGATGTCTCCCATTGCATTCATCCAAAAACCGATTCGATGGCTACAGGTCATTTCAAACTATCGAGCCACCACCAGCGGAGGTCCCAATTTTGCCTACGATTTGCTCTGCCGTCAGGTGAGCGATCGCCAGCGTTCACAGCTCGACCTCAGCAGTTGGGAGGTAGCCTTTTCAGGAGCCGAACCGATTCGGGCAGAAACTCTGAATCGATTTGCGGCTAAGTTTGCTCCGTGCGGCTTCCGGCGGGAGGCATTTTATCCGTGTTACGGCATGGCAGAAGCCACCTTATTTATTGCGGGCGGAAAAAAGACGCGCCCACCCCGGATCTGCCATATTGACGAGGGCGCGTTAGAAAAAGATCGAGCCATAGTGACAAAGGCATCCCATCCTCGAAGTCGCGCTATCGTCAGTTGTGGACACCCCTGGCTTGATAGCAAGCTGGCGATCGCCCATCCCGAAACGTTAGCACAGTGCGCTCCGGGGCAGGTTGGCGAAATTTGGGTCTCTGGTTCAGGCGTGGCACACGGGTATTGGAATCAGCCGGAGCTAACGCAGCAAACCTTTCAAGCCCACTTAAAGGACACCCTCAATGACACCCTTGACGACACGCTAGACACCCCCTTTCTGAGAACAGGTGATTTAGGGTTTATCAATGACGGTGAACTGTTTATTACGGGTCGACTGCATGATGCTTTAGTATTCTGGGGGCTCAACCATTATCCAGATCACATCGAACAAACCGTCGAAGCCTGCCATCCTGGATTTCATGCCAATAGTGGAGCTGCCTTTGCGATTACAGTTAATGGCGACGACCGGCTTGTCGTCGTTCAAGAAGTCAAACGAGAGGAGCGCAACCGAATAAGGGCGGCTGATGTGGCAGACATTATTAGCTGGAATATCTTTGACCAGCATTTCATTGATGTCTATGGCATCGTCTTGCTCAAGCCGGGCGGTATTCCCAAAACGCCGAGTGGCAAGATTCAGCGTCGTGCCTGCCGAGACAAGTATTTGAATGGAGAGTTAGATATCCTGGACGAATGGCGATCGCCCCTAGATACGCCCTGTGACATCTCGTCGATGGTCAGACGGTATATGAATCCAATGATTCACCTCAGGCGCCATTGGGCTATTCTGAAGCAGCGCTACCGATGGTAAAACCCGTTCTCGATTTTGGATTTTGGATTTTGGATTTTGGATTGGTATAAGACCTATCCACCTTTATTTCGACGAACATAGGTGTTTTCTCTCCCCTCCTATGTCCTCATGCCGAGTGACCTCACGAGACGGCGCGATCGCCCCTAGCGCAATCAGGGCAGATTGCTGAACATCCGTGAGCCCTTGAATTCCTGATATAGTCGTGCCTGCATAAATCTTATCGGCACTGAGAATAGTCCGGCAGTTGCCCGTAGGGAGATGCCACAGTCGAACGGTTTCATCTTGGCTGCCGCTAATCACCGTTCTACCATCCCCGCTAAAGGCGACCGACCATGCCAGGTTGGTATGTCCGTGCAGGTTCCGGTAGCAGGTGCCTGTTTCAATGTCCCAGATCTTCACGGTGCGATCGCTGCTGGCACTGGCAATCTTGCGGCCATTGGGGCTAAAGGCAACTGACCACACCCGGCTGGTGTGTCCATAAAATGTTTGCACACATGATGCTTGATTGATATCCCAAAGCTTCACAGTATGGTCGCCACTTCCGGTCGCAATCAGTTGACCATCTGGGCTAAACGCCACTGCCCATACCCATGCATCATGTCCCTTCAGTGTGCGCACACATCGGTTTGTCCTCAGATCCCAAATCTTTGCGGTTTGGTCATAACTGCCCGTCACGAGGTGGTGTCCCGTTGGGCTAAACGCGACGGAGCAGACCCAACTCGTATGTCCTCGCAGCGTCGTCGTACATTGCCCTGATTCGATATCCCAAAGCTTGACTGTGCTATCTTCGCTACTGCTTGCAAGGGTTTTTCCATCGGGGCCGAATGCAACTGACCAGACGCGGCTGGTATGCCCACAAAACGTCTGCACGCATTCTCCCGTCTCAATATTCCATAGCTTTACGGTTTGGTCGTCGCTGCCGCTGGCAAGGAGATGAGATCGAACTGCCACAGAACAAACCGAGCTTGTATGCCCGCGAAGAACTCGATAGGGGCGATCGCTCGAATACCTACCAATTTTCCACACCGTAATGGTGGCGCCGTCATTGCCGCTGGCGATGATTGAATCTGCTCTCCACCGGGTCGTAGCCTGTTGGGAATCTACCGCGACCGCCCAAACCCGATTGGTATATCCGTGCAAGGTTCTACTACATTGGCGATCGCAAACATTCCAAAGTTTAACGGTATGATCTCCACTACTGCTGGCAAGGCTGTGCCCATCTGGGCTAAAGGCCACCGATCGAATCCAATTGGTGTGTCCATGCAAGGTGGATAAACACGTTCCAGACTCGATATCCCATAGCTTTATCGTTTTGTCTTCGCTGCCGCTGGCGAGAATCTTGCCATCGGGGCTCAAGGCGATCGCGCGAATCCAGTTGGTGTGGCCATGCAACGTTTGGGAACAGGTGCCTGTCTTGATATTCCAAATTTTCACAGTGCGATCGCTACTGCTGCTGGCAATGTGCTCACCGTCCATACTGACAGCCACTGACCAGACCCGATCGGTATGCCCTGAGAGCGTTTGATCGCAGTTGCCCGTTGCCAAATTCCATACTTTAATAGTTCGATCCTCGCTGCCGCTGATGAGAGTCATTCCATCGGGGCATAGGGCGATCGCGCGAACCCAGCCCCCATGACCGGTTAGGGTGCGTTGACATCTCCCCGTCATCAGATCCCACTCCTTGATGGTGTAGTCTTCAGAACTACTTAACAGGGTGTTGCCGTCCGCACTAAACACCAGAGATGACACGTGCCCGACATGCCCCTCCAAGGTCTGTTCACATTGCCCCGTCCGCATATTCCAAACTTTAATCGTCTGATCGTCACCGCCGCTCGCCACGCGAGTGCCGTCGGGACTCACCGCTATAGCCCAAATCCAACCGTCATGTCTCTTACAGATGTGCTGCAACTGCCCCGTCAATCGGTTCCAAATCCGCACCTGACCCTCGGCATCTCCGGTCACTAAATGCTGACCATCCGGGCTAAAGGCGATCGCCAGCGGCACTCCAAAGCTTTCCGTGAATGCAGATTGAGAAACGTAAGCATGCGACAGATTGACGCGATGAAGTTCACCGCGCAAGTCTGCCTGTCGAAGCGCGAGATGAGACAGGTCATAGCCATCGAAGCACGCTCCAAGCTGTCGCAAGAGGTTAACGAGATTGCCTCCGGCATAGCCCACATCATGAGGTGCCTTTCCTCGAAAGCTCACCAGCACTTCTACTAACCGCTGTTCAACACGGGTAGATGCTCCCAAAATCGCGCGGAGCTGATTGAGAATAGGCTGAGCAATCAAGACGGCTTGTGTGTCTCGGATATAATCGGGAGCTTGCGCTTTTAAGACGGCGTAGCGAGAAATAGATCGAGTCGCAAGACGGGATGGCCGGTGAGGCGATCGCGCTCGTGGATAACTCTCATCAGCGTTCTGAATTCCGGTATTCAGACTCTTGGGCGACTGAACGACGGATAGAAACCCTAACAGTTGCATCACATCTTGCGTAATCTGTTTGATGAGTCGGTGCGTCACATAATCCATTACGATGGACTGCTGAGTATATCGGCATCCATTAGCATTGGCAAATGTCTCAATCAGCGAACGGCGTTGGAGGGAGGCGATCGCCTGAATGATCTCTCCAGTAGAAACAGGATGAACCACATCATCGACAAGTTCCACGAGTGAAACAGGCTCTCGATTGATGGCGAGCCAATGCATCACCGTTTGTTCCAGCTCACTGAGCCGATAAAACTGCTGATCAAGCACGTCACGAATATCGTCAAAAACAACGATACCTTTTTCTAAAAAGCCTAAGAAATGTGAAATATCGCCATCAAATGAGTCACAAATGGTAGGCGCAATCAGTTTGAGAGCAAGGGGATTGCCGCCATAATAGTTGACCAATTGAGCAAAATCAGCATCGTCCCCGTGAACATTTGCATGATGAGAAATGACCTGCTGACCCGCAGCAGCAGAAAGTGGGTCAACGGATAAACAGTGCATATTGGGCAGACTGCTTAACCTGCTGGGCTGCTCTCGCGAGGTCAACATCAGGCAACTTTGATGCGATGATTCTCCGATGTAAGTAAACAGTTGCTCGTATTTCTCATATCCGTCACGATAGTTGCCCGCGCGATCGCCCGGTTTTAATATAGATTCGACATTATCAAACACCAACAAACATCGCTGTTCTCGTAAATGATGAAGTAGTACAGGCAGGCATCCATCAAGAATATTGGGCAGTGTAAGCTGCTGAGCTGACAAGTGCTGTGTAATATCAACCACCAGTGTTTCAACAGCAGGTGCGTTGCGAAGATTGCGCCAGATGATCCGGTCAAAATCATGCTGGTGCAGTCGGGAAAACCAGGCTGCGAGAGAGGTCTTTCCCATACCCCCCATCCCTATTATGCTGACCATGCAACCGCTTGGATGAGGGCTTTCTGTACTGCCAAAGATCCACTGTTCAAGGGTCGCTAGTTCATTCTGTCGACCGTAGATGCTATCGGTTGTAGGCTCATCGCCCCAATCAGGTGGGCAAGTCTTGCAACGTGGATCAGAATCGGGGCGATCGCGAGCCACTGAGGACGGCTTGTCGGCATGCAGATGAGACGAGAGACGAGGCGATATCTCATCGTCGCAGCCTCCCGCAGATACGGTTCTCCAATCGACATGAACGGCATCGCAGATCGCGATAAAAATCTCGCGTCGAATTGGCTGACCCGCCCAAAATCGACTCAGGGTTGCCCGCGACGTAAACGCTGCTTCGCACCAAATTGAAGCTGTTTTATTCCAGTTTTTGTGTCGTCGCGCCTGATCGACCCGATGTAGTCCTGGTTGAGATGCACATACAGAATCAACCATTGATTCATGCCTCCAAGATAGACATTTCCGAGGGCACTTTATTATGGGCGCGCGACCTGAGAAATGCCTGCCGGTTTCCTGAGAAAACTGGGAAAGAACTCTGAGAATCTTCTCAGGATGCGGATTAGGTGATCGATTAAACGAAGCTCGACTTTATCCATGTGTGACATCGACCCCGTCTATTCCGCCCGCAGCAGCACGGTTGTTATGCCTAGTAGAAGTAGGGTGTGTTGCTGTTAGGCAAACGCACCGTCTCATCATGTTCGATTGTTCAGCAACCGTTTTGATTGTTTAAGCTTAAAGGTGCGTCATTGACACACCCTACAAGATGGCGATCG
>JBNPEG010000097.1:0-11319 GCA_051117555.1 Elainellaceae cyanobacterium
ATTGCTATAGGAAAATTCAGAGTTGGTTTATGAGCGAAATATCGTTTAGGATAAAAGACTAGTACATGGAAACTACATTATCCTGCTATGCGAGCTAGAATCGAGAACGGCGTTATTCTGCTGCACCAAGACGATGTGCCTGCCTTTAAAAAGGGCGGCTCTATCGTGAGAAATACGTATTTTTGGTCACTCCGGGCGATCGCCGGTCAGGCTCCTCGTGAGGGTGACTGGGAATATGAATATGAAATTTGGCTTGCGCTTCAACGAATGCTGCTCTCTTTTAGTGAATCAGGCTATCTAGGGCTGCAAGAAACTATCCTAGAATTCCCGCCCCACTACGACATTCCGCCGATTCTCAAACCCGTTTCAACCTGGCTCGACGCGTAGGGTTGATCAGAGCCATAGTCTCTCAGCCTGGAATCAATACAAGTCAGGAACAAACGTTTGCGTTGACATAGGCGGACGTAGATAGTCTAATTCTCGCTGCCGAGGAGGTAATTCAATTGCATCAAAGGGAAGCTCTTTATAAGGAACTTGGCTGAGCAAATGAGCGATGCAGTTTAGTCGCGCTCGCCGCTTGTCGTCAGCCTGAATGACGTACCACGGAGATTGCTTAGTGTCCGTTGCTGCAAACATATCGTCCTTGGCTTTTGAATATTCCACCCACTTCTCGCGAGCTTTCAAGTCCATCGGGCTAATCTTCCAGCGCTTAGTCGGATCATTAATCCGGTCTTGGAAGCGTTGTTCTTGCTCCTCATCGCTGACGGAAAACCAGTACTTAATCAAAATAATGCCAGAGCGTTGCAGCATATGTTCAAATTCGGGGCACGAGCGAAGAAATTCGACATATTCTTCGTATGAGCAAAACCCCATGACCCGCTCGACTCCTGCTCGGTTATACCAGCTCCGATCAAAGAGTACGATTTCTCCTGCTGCGGGTAAATGAGCCACATAGCGTTGAAAATACCACTGGGTTTTCTCGCGTTCTGTGGGCGCAGTCAGCGCAACGACGCGACATCCGCGCGGGTTCAAACACTCTGTGATCCGCTTAATGACTCCACCCTTTCCGGCTGCATCCCGCCCTTCAAACAGCACAACGACTTTTAAGCCTTTGTGTTTTACCCATTCTTGAAGCTTAACTAACTCGATTTGCAGGCGCGCAAGTTCAGTTTCATATACTTTTTTCTTAATTTTTTTGCGCTGATCGGATTGTTCGAGTGGTAAACCTGTTCCGTTAGAATCGGGTAGATTATCCTTCTTTGATGTTTGCTTTTTGGGATGATTAGTTTGATTTTTCTTTCCCATGGGTTGTCTCAATATTCAACATTTAGATGCTAGTTCAAATCACGCTGGACGAATGACGACTTTAGGAATCAATCTGAACTCTGATTCGGTTGGCTCGCGGTGCCATTCACCAATGCCCAAAAATTCGCCCATTTCATCGTGAACTCGAACTATCTCAGATGAAGTTTCTTGGCGTGATGAGTCTGGAACGATGACCTTTTGTCCTTGTCGCCATCGCTGTGCCAGATCTGAATTCAGAGCTTGGGGCGGCACATGATTGAGTGCAGCATCGGGAGAAACTGGCTCAAAGGTTTGATTTTGAAGGCGATCGCCCAGTTCGTCTAGAGTGAGGCTATCATCGAGGCAAAAGCCGCTGCTTTCGGTGCGAATCAGGGACGCTAGCGTTGCGCCCGTGTGCAACAGGTCGCCCATATCGCGGGCGATCGCTCGAATGTAGGTTCCACTGCCGCAGGCGATCGCCACATCCAACTCAGGACACTCGCCTGACCGCCAGCCTAGCGGCGTGATTTGATAGACCTCAACCGTCCGCACGGGCACCTCAACCGCTTCCCCAGATCGCGCTAAGTCATAAAGCCGCTTTCCGTTGACCTGGATCGCACTATATCGCGGCGGAATCTGCTGAATCACTCCTTGAAATTTGGGAAGAATGGCGTGAACCCTCTCCAGTTCTAACGCGGAGGCAGATTGTTGATCTAGAATATCTCCCTCAAGATCGTCTGTGCTGGTGCGAATACCAAAGCGAATCGTGGCGTGATAAGCCTTGTCGGTGCGTAAAAATTGCAGCAGCCGAGTAGCTCGACCGAGGGCGATCGGCAACACACCTGTTGCAGCAGGGTCGAGCGTTCCGCCATGTCCGACTCGCTTAATCCGCAGACGTCGGCGGACGTTGGCAACACAGTCATGGGAGGTTAACCCTGGGGGTTTATTGAGATTGAGAAATCCTTGCACGGTATCCAAATGTTTGGGTGACTCATCAACGGGGCGGTTCTAATCGAATCTAGCGCGTCTCACCCTCGATCGTTGCTCTCGTGATGCAGATAGCACCAGTGCGTTTTGCTTAAGAACGCGAGTCAATTGTTCAGAATTAATCGTTTGAACCAAATTCAGCGGAAGTGGAGCTTGGCTGATGCGGTTGATATACGCCGGAGTTAGATAGGCTTGATATTGAGACTGGTCGGTGACAAATGCTCTAAAGAAGGTAACGCTTAATGCCTCGACATATTGCTGAGCAAGCTGAGGCTGAGGGCCAATGATTTCGGGAGGCAACAGCAACGTTTCGCTGCTCTCAGATGAGCGGCCAATCGTTGAAAAATGAGTCGAGTTTTGAATAAGCAGCAAATATTTGTTCGGCACTTGCAGCCAGCTAAACGGCAAAATTTGCTCTATTAACGTAGGGGCGACAATATCTGCGCTCCCCGACACCAACATGACGGGCACGTCGATGGTCTCGAATCCCTTTTTGCCAAAGACGGTGCTACCGATTGGGTTGATCGCAATGACTGACTTGACGCGATCCTCTTTCAGATTGGGAATCGGCGAATCTAAACCGAGCGCTCGGCATTGCAGCAATAGCGACAGATTGAGCGTATCTTCTTGAACGTCACCCTGAGGACAATCTTGCTCTAGCTGCTGGAAATTAATGGTTGCTCCGGCGAGGGCTAATGCGGTGTAGCCCCCAAACGATTGCCCGATCACGCCTACGTTGTCTAAGTCGAGCCGACCCTGAAGCTGAGATTCGGCGCGAGATCGGCGTTCGAGCTCGTCTAGCGTATATTTGACATCCAGTGCCCGATCGACAAATTCACTCGGATCAGCCACCTGAGTCGCAGCCCCGGTAAATAGGGCTTGGATATACTCGGCATTGCTGCCGGGGTGTTCGGGAGCAATGACGGCAAATCCGTAGGAGGCTAAATGCTGAGCGAGATAGCTGAAGCTGGTTCGGTCTGAGCCTAAGCCGTGAGAAATGACGATGACGGGCGCTTGTTCAGAGATGTTGGGTACATATAAATCAACCTGAAAGCTGCGATCGCGACCTTGGTCATTGAGGTTAAACGTTTGTTCTTGCCATCTCAGCGGGCCTAAATCGCTAAAATCCGTCGTCGGGTCGATCCCAGGAGAATTTGATCCGATGTTCGATTCAAACTGGTTTTCGACTAGAGCGATCGCCTCTGATGTAGTGTTAATCAGCCGTTCAAGCTCTCTCACAATCGCTAGCGCTCGTTCGACATCGATGACAATGCTAGACGTTGGAAACTGTTGCAGGACGTTAAGCGGTGTTAAGCCGTCTGCACTGGTTGCAGACAAAATCAACGCGGCTCGCAGCGCATAAAATCCTGAGTTTGACTCGGTACGGACAATGTTGCCCAATCGCTCTAATAAGATCTCGCCCTGGCGCGTATAGAGGAAATTGGATAGGGCGATCGCATCGAGATCGGCAGGGGTGACCAGCAACTGCCTAATTTCACTAAGCCGTTCATCGTTGAGTCGTCGCGCATACGCAGCTAAGTCGTCTTCGACCGTGCCTTCTGTTACAAATGTTTCCAATGAATCAATCGAAATTGAAAGCTCGACTGGCCCAAACTGGACGCGGACATAATCGGCTGCAACTGCCGAACCGCCAGCAAGAATAGCTGGAGTCATGCCAACTCCAACGGCTAGATTAATCCAGTGGGGACGAGGGATTCGAGAGCGGGCAATTTTCTCAATCCACGATCGGATCTGGATTGAGAATCCATTCGGGGAGCAAGTCATATTAGAGCTTAAAATTGCAACATACAAATGGGGCTCTATATGCGACAAAAAAGGGCGTTAACACACAAGAGAAGATACCCACTGAGCAACAGCCATTCGGGAACGCGAAGTAAGTTCAGAATCTCAGGCGATTTAGCCTGATCGGTACTACGTATCCCATTATGAGTTGTCCGGAGATGATACCAGCATTTCTAGAAGTTCGGCTTCAGACAGTTGGGTGATTCCAAGCGATTTAGCCTGATCGAGTTTTGACCCAGCATCATCACCCACAACTAGATAATCAGTGTTTTTACTCACTGAGCTGGTTACTTTGCCCCCCGCTGCTTCGATACGCCCCTTTGCTTCGCTACGTTTCAAAGACGGCAGCGTGCCCGTAATCACAAAGGTCTGACCTGCCAGAGGCGCATCCTCCGATGCTTGGGCGCTTTTAGGCTTTCCAGCCATTTGGATGCCAGCCTCTCGTAAGCGATCAATAAGAGTTTGATTAGATGGCACCTGAAACCATTGGTGCACGGATTGAGCAATCTCTGGCCCGATGCCATGAACGGCTTCGATGTTATCGGGATTGGCTTGAGCCAGCGCATCAACCGATGGAAAATGCTCGGCGATGAGCTGGGCATTGACGCTGCCAACATGACGAATCCCTAATCCGTAGAGAACACGCCACCACGGCTGCTGTTTAGACTGGGCGATCGCCTCAATCAAATTTTGAGCTGATTTTTTCCCCATCCGGTCAATCTGCACCAGATCATCGACGGTTAAGTCATATAAATCAGCGACCGTCCTGACCAGTCCTTGATCAACAAACTGCTGCACCCATTTTTCGCCTAAGCCGTTGATATCCATCGCGCCTCGACTTGCCCAATGCGCGAGCTCTCCTCTCAAAATCGCTGGACATGAGCTGTTAATACACCGAGTGACGGCTTCATCCTCAGGTCTGATTAGCGGCTCTCCGCACTCAGGGCAATGGCTCGGCATGTGAAACGGCTGAGTGTCTTTGGGGCGCAAGTCAGTCAGTACCCGCAATACTTCAGGAATGACCTCGCCTGCTTTGTGTACGACCACCGTATCCCCCACGCGAATGTCGAGTTCGGCGACGCGATCGGCGTTGTGGAGCGTGGCGCGAGAAACAGTTGTGCCTGCTAGTTGAACGGGTTTTAGTTCGGCAAGCGGAGTGACTGCTCCCGTACGCCCGACATTAACGGCAATGTTTTTAACCACAGTGGGCGCTTCTTCGGGAGGATATTTGAGGGCGATCGCCCAGCGAGGAAACTTTTGCGTAAATCCCAGCTCATCTTGCAGGTCAAACGAGTTGAGCTTCACCACCACCCCATCGGTCAGGTACGGCAAGTCAATGCGCTCGGTTGCCCAGCGATGGTAATATTCTTCTACGTCTTTAAGAGACGAACAGAGAGTTCGATTTGGATTAACGCGAAAGCCAATGCCCTGAAGCAGTTTGAGGGCATCCCACTGAGTATCCAGAGATGAGGGCATCGAACGCGTCGTATGCAATGGAGTCGATGAGGACTCGTCTAATTGATCAGACCGATGCGTGGGCTGATCCCCTCCGCTGCTAGCTTGATTCTCAGAGTCTCGTCCATCGGCGCGGATGTAGAGCGTGTAGGCAAAAAAGTCGAGCCGACGATCTGCCACAATTCGAGAATCGAGCTGTCGAAGCGTTCCAGCCGCTGCATTGCGAGGATTGGCAAACGGAGAGTCTCCAGCATCACTGCGTTCCTGATTAATGGCATGAAACACATCCACGGGTAAGAAGGCTTCGCCCCGTACCTCAATTCGTGCTGGAGGATTCTCCAAATTGAGCCGCAGCGGAATGGAGCGAATCGTTCTAACATTCTGCGTAATGTCTTCGCCCTCAACGCCATCGCCGCGAGTTGCGCCCCGCACGAGAACTCCATCTTCATAGGTCAGCGCGAGAGCCGATCCGTCAATCTTAAGCTCGCAGACATAGTCAAACGATTTGACATCCGGCGCGATTCGCTGCCATCGCTGTTGCCACTCTGCAAGCTCATCCAAATTAAACGCATTCTCAAGGCTGTACAGCGGAATATTGTGCTGAACGGATTGAAATTGTTTGGCGGGTTGCTCTCCCACTCGTTGCGTAGGGCTGTCAGGCGTAACCAGGTCTGGATACTCTGATTCAAGGTCTTGCAGCTCTCGATAGAGCTGGTCATAGACCGAATCTTCCATGATCGGATCATCCAAAACGTAATAGGCGTAACTTGCTTCCTGGATCAGTTCCCGCAGCTCGCTTGCCCGCTGTCTTGCCTCTGATGGTGCTGACGCCACAGCCATTTCCCTCCAATTCAACGAAGGTATTAGAGGATAGTGTAACGCTCCAAGACGGCTGTCGCTGAACTGGGCGATCGCCCCTGAGAATCGTAGGACACCAATATTACTCTAATCTCTCAGACCTTTGAATGGCTCATCAGCAGCGCGTCAACAATCTGCTCCCATTCGAGCATTAAGCTCTCCCGCGACGCAGGTTTCTGAGCGCGACGATACCAATATCCGGCATTGCTCAAATCGCCTTCCTTGCGATGCAAATAAGCATGCACCCACGCACTATCGCGATCGCCCTCCTCTTGAACAATGGCATGAGCACGGTGCCAGTCACCGCGATTGTCATACCATAAGGCTCGTAGGGCTGGAGAAAACGATGTCGAGCAGTCTGAACACTGGATAAAGTCGTCTATAGTCATCTCGTGTAGGTGAGTGAATACAGCAGCTTTATATCTATCATGCCACCAGATGCTCAGAATCCAAAGCGCCATGGGTCGTCTCAGATTCCATTTCAGATTCCATTGGTGATTGCCCATCGAGGCGCAAGTGGCGATCGCCCCGAAAATACATTAGCAAGCTTCGCCCATGCTATTGATCTTGGAGCCGACTATCTTGAGCTAGATGTGATGCCGACCCGCGATGGCGTGCTGATCGTCTGTCATGATAATGAACTCTCAGCAACGACTGATATTACTCATCAGCCCGAATTTACCCATCGAAAGACAACCAAACGCATGGAGGGGCATCTGCTGACGGGCTGGTTCACCGAAGATTTCACGTATGCTGATATTCAACGGCTGCGGGTGAGAGAGAGATTTGCATGTCGCAACCAGGCGTTTAATGGGCGGTTTGGTATCCCCACGCTGGAAGAGGTGATTCAACTGGTGAAGCAGAAAACAGCTCAAACCAGAAAAACGGCGGGGCTGTATCTCGAAATCAAACATCCCAGCTATTTCCGGGCCGTTGGGTTGCCCATCGAGCCGATGGTATTGGATTGCCTGACCCGCTGGGGATATACGGGCAGCGACGCTCCTGTCATTTTGGAATCCTTCGAACCCCAATCGCTTCGCACCCTTCGCCAACACACCGATCTGCCAATTTCACAGCTTCTCGGTAAGGCACACGAGCATGCGGCAGACAGCAACCAGCCCTATGGATCATTCGTGACAACCGACGGGCTCCGGGCGATCGCCGACTACGCGAATGGAATTAGCCCTGCAAAGGGGCTGATTGTGCTGCCTCATCTTGATGATGCGACTGAACTTGGGTTACCAACCTCCCTCATTGCAGATGCGCATGCTCAGGGGCTATGGGTGCATGCCTATACCTTCCGGAGCGAACCCCAGTTTTTGCATCCAGCCTATCGAGGCAATCCCCAGGTAGAATATCAGCAGTTCTTTGAATTAGGTGTGGATGGCGTGTTTAGCGATGCTCCCGATCAAGCCATTCGAGCCCGTGGGCAACGATTCTATTAACGCAGCACGTCGACTTCGTTAATATTGGCATCCCTAATTGGCATCTGCTACGCCCTATCGGGTATTCTGCAAAATATTGACACCCTGAATCGGCTATGGACTGGTATTTAGGATTATGGGATTCGATATTGCCGTTCCCCGTTTTGATTGCAGCCGGGGCCCTGTTGGCGATCGCCTCTAATCGCAACAGGCACATCAAGAGTCGGTGGCAGTTTCCGGCGCAGCATCGCTCTGCGGTTTCACCGACGGCAGTGCCTAGCCCGCCGTCGTTTTCAGTTGAGTCGACCACATCGACCGCATCATCTCCGTCCTCGGATACGGCAGAACCTAGGCTGCCCGATTTTTTGGTGCAGCCGAAACAGGTGCCAACTCCGCCAATCTCATTTGAAATTCAGAAATCCGATTCAATAGAGCCCCATTAGTACCCGATTAGCGCCCCATTTTGCGCTTCATTTGCTCTAATTCTTCTTCCATTTCCCAGCGATTGAACTGTTCCTCAAGGGGGTCTGCGCTTCTAGATGAGGCGGAGTTGCGAAAATCAGGGCTATAGGTCTGATTCCAGCCGCTGGTTTGCCATTGCTGAGCTTGAGAAGCCGTTCGTGCTGCTTGGGCTTCAGCAATTTTTGCCTTGACTTCTTTGCGTCGCTGCTGAATGTCTTGCTGAAGCCGCATTGACTGCTGAATTCG
The DNA here is from genome assembly GCA_051117555.1 of Elainellaceae cyanobacterium. Taxonomy (GTDB): domain Bacteria; phylum Cyanobacteriota; class Cyanobacteriia; order CAZCXK01; family CAZCXK01; genus DBGGTD01. The sequence continues at coordinate 8,520 of JBNPEG010000097.1, forward strand.
CTCTTGCACGCCCTTCATCTGTCCCCAAAGCTGATTGCCCTGACGCAGCAGAATTGCCTCTCTTTCTTCAGCCGGTCGCACCAGATCAAACCGCTGTGCCTTTTTTGCCTTCTCGATGCGAAAATGCCAGCGCTGCACGTCCTGCGCGGTGGCTAAAATCTCATCTTGAAGCTGCTTTTCTCGAACTCGAAAGCTTGCCACCAACCGTAACGTCTCAGCTTCTTGTTCGCGAAGCTGCTCGTCAAGCGCCTGTAACTCAAGATGTGGATTATTTTTCAGAAACTCCTCGAGTCGGGTTTCCAGAAAGCGGCTGAAGTCTTCAAATACTCCCATTCCAGGGATTCCTCCGACAGCGTACCCTTTTATCGTACCGTTCTGTCAAAAACTCTGACCGATATACACCGATCGCACCTCTCCATTCCGGCGAATCATGGCTTCTTGGTTAGACACTGACACCAGTGTCCATCCGCTAGAGCCAATTTGGGCGCCCACTTCAACGCGGCGAGCCGTGTCATCAAATTCAAAAATAGCAGCCGAGCGATCGCCCATTTGCAGCAGCGCAACTAATGAATAGCGGTTGGCTGGAGCCACATTCGCAACCGGGGTAGGCGCTGGAGAGGGAGATGCCGCTGGAGTTGGGGCTGAGGCAGATGCTGCCGGAGCTGGGGCCGGGGCAGGCGCGGATTGGGACGGCTGGGCTTGAAAGGGGACGGGTTGTGGATTGACCAAGGAGGGAGTGAGCGGTTGGGGAGGCTGATAAACCGGAATATAGATGCGCTCCGGGCTCTCAGCTAATGAGTCGGGGGATGATGGCACAGATACGGTATTCATCGACCCGTTGCCATCAGGGGGTGTCATGGCCGCGGTGCGTTTTTCAGCATCTGCTTTATGGTCAAGCGTTTCGAGCGATCGCTGCATATAGTCTAGAAAGGCGAGGTCGCCTGACTCGGTGGTTTCAGTTCCCACCCGCCCGTAGGAATTGGCTGGGGTGGGCTGTCGACCATGGAGCACAAACCATAACGCAGCCGTGATGCCCAATGACGCACACGCAGCTAACAGCAACAGCTTGTCGATTGACGCTCCAAACGGATGACGAGGCTTATGTCTGTGATTTGAGTCTGAGCGACCTAACTCATCGGGTGAAGATGCCAGCCTATCCGCCAACTCATCGTGGCTCAGCGTATCAGAGGATGAAGAGAGGGCTGACGAACGATTTTTGGATGACGGGTGAGACGTGGGCACCATGATTGCCTTATTGTCTAGCATTCGATTGACGTCATCGAAAAGCTCGTCAATTAGGTTTTCTGCATAGGACTCAGCCATCGAATTAGCATCAGACGCGGATTGATTATCAGATGGCGTTGAATTCGCTGACGAAGAACTAGGCAACTGCTTAGAAGCATCAAGAACAGATTGCTTGGTTCGGATGTTTTGGGCGCTTGTGTCTTGAGGCATGGATACGAAATCTCGATCAGCAACTGCATTAAACCGTTTCCATCTCCAGAACTATAGTTCATTTTCTAGGAAGAGTTCTGGTTTTTAGGCGAGATGGCGGTTAATACCCCAATTTAACTGCTAATCAAAACAAGTAGGGTAATATTCAAATTATTTGACGAACTTGGGTTTCTTTGTGCTGGTTTTCTCGGCAATTTTTGAATCGGAATTGGACCGGGAAGACGCGCTTGGAGCGTCTGAAGACTTCGGAGAATTGGGGGAAGAATTAGGGTTAGTATAAATTTCAATGATGAGAGTCTCAATAAAGCCATGAATGAGGGCAACCCAATCAGGCGAACCGACACGGAGGATGGCACCAATCCGATAGATGTGTCCAGTTTGCAGCCCTGCTTTGCTGGCAGACTCGAACGACAGGGTAGGCGTGTAGGTGAAAACGTTGGCGATCGCCTGAGTTGTAGCGCGACCCAATTCTACATCGTCACCTAAACCGACGGGCTTTGCATAAAACTCAACCGTAATCTCAGGCGCAAGCGGCATCAGGGCGATCGCCCCTGCACCTTCAAACATTACGGTAACAGAGAGGTATCCTCCTTCGTCCTGCTCGATTGCTGAACAGGACACCGCTTCATCTGTGGGTTCCGTCACGATGCTCAAATGCGAAAGATGACACCGGATTGGCAAAACGCTGACATGAGCTTCAGTCATAAGTGGCAGAGAGGAGGGCTCTTGCAATCTCTATCGGATTGATTGACAAACGTGCTAAGGAACGTAAATTAAATTGTCTGCTAAATTATCACGTTTGCAGGGGGCATGCGATGGCGTGCCCGTGCCTAGAAAATTTTACGGTAATATCCGGGCCTTGTGTCCTCCAAGGGGATGGGCTGACGAACTGGATCGTCGTTATGTGCCCGAAACCGACAAATTGAGGTGCTTATGGACTAAAAGAGCTACTACGAGTTCCTGATTTGCTCTGACAATGCCTCCGTCATTGAGGAGTTGAAAACTGATAAATCTTTGCGATTGTCTATTAGCGAAGACGAGATGGGTTCTTCTTGCTTATGAATACGTGAACGGTGCCGCTCTGATGTAAATTGTTCTGGATCAATGCCATCAAATGTTGGCGGTATCCACACCCTAATGACGAGCAATGCACCCAACACAAGCAGAAAGACACAAGCTACTAAAACTTGAACCCAAGGGGTTTCTAAAACCCCTCGCACGATAATTTCTCTGAGTACTGAGACAATCGAAACCTCAACCGCTACCCCGATAGAAACTCGGTGTTCTTGTAAATAGATAATCAACAGACGAAATAGCTCAACCAGAATCAGCAAAAACAAAATGT
>JBNPEG010000193.1:0-11245 GCA_051117555.1 Elainellaceae cyanobacterium
ATGGAGGTGGTCATCTTTGGACCCGGACGAGTAGCGCTCCAGTTTGGGCAACAGAAAATCAATCTCCATGAATTTGGCACTGAGGCCACCCCCAAGGCAATGCAGCCAACTCCCGGTTCAGCCGATCTCTGTTTTGTGACTGAGACACCGCTAGACCAGGTCAATTCTCACCTACACGCGTGCGGAATAATGTCCGAAGCCGCATTTGTGCAACGAACCGGAGCGATGGGTTCAATATTGTCGATCTATATTCGAGATCCAGATGGTAACTTGCTAGAGATATCCAATTACAGCCCTAGCCAGTCGTATTAACCTATGCAAATTCAGGTGCAGACCTTTACCGTTCATAAACGGTTTGCCCTCACCATCAGTCGCGGCACGAGCAGTGAGAGCACCAATGTTTGGCTGCGACTCGAACACGATGGCATCGAAGGATGGGGAGAAGCCTCTCCGTTTTCGGTCGGAAGCCCACCCCAAACACCCGAGGCGATCGCCACGAGTCTTGCGCAGCTTGCGCCCCAGTTAGAGTCGTTCACTCCGTATGACCAGCAGCCCGTTGACGACCTGCTAAACCATCAGTCTATTCCGTCTGCTGCACGAGCGGCTCTAGACATAGCCATTCACGATTGGATTGGTAAACGGTTAAATGTACCACTTTGGAAACTCTGGGGAGGCGATCGCGATCGCATCATACCCACCTCCGTCACCGTTGGCATTAGCTCACCCGAAGCGGCTCAAGCACGAATGCGTCACTGGCTACAGTCTACAGACGTGCAAGCCGTTAAGGTGAAATTGGGCAATCCAGCGGGTATTGAAGCCGATCAGTCTATGTTGAAAGCCGTACAGGCGATCGCGCCGACCCATGCAAAGTTCAGCATTGATGCAAATGGCGGATGGAGTTTAGAGGACGCGCTGACCATGAGCCATTGGTTAGCCGATCAAGGAATTACTTATATCGAACAGCCTTTACCCCAAGGTCAGGACGACGATTTGCCCAAACTTTACCGCGAATCTCCATTGCCAATCTTTGTTGACGAAAGCTGTTTCACCAGCCGAGACATTCCCAAGCTGGCAGGTCGAGTCCATGGCATCAATATTAAGCTGATGAAGTCGGGAGGACTTTCTGAGGCGAGGCGGATGATTCACACGGCTCAAGCCCACGATTTGCAACTCATGTTTGGCTGCTATTCAGACAGCGGTTTAGCCAATACGGCAGCCGCTCAACTCGCATCATTTGCAACCCACCTTGATTTAGATAGCCATCTCAACTTGTCGGATGACCCGTTTATTGGGGCAAGTCTTCAAGGCGGGCGACTGCAACCAAACGATTTACCAGGATTGGGAGTTCAACGTGCTGAAGGCTAATCATCGTGTTGCTATTTTGCTCCATCAGGGCTTAAAAAGCGCAAAGGGCAAGACCGGAATTTCACTACTTCGCTACAGTGAGTTGCCGATTGTTGCCGTCATTGACGAAGAATGTGCGGGAGATTCAATTCCCGATTTGACTGGAATTCCTCGTCCAGTGCCGATTGTGGCATCGGTTAAAGATGCCCTGCAATTTGCCCCCGACGTATTGGCGATCGGCATTGCTCCCTCTGGAGGAGCATTACCCGAACCGTGGCACCAAGAAGTCAGACAAGCAATCCAGGCAGGGCTCTCGGTCGTTAATGGCTTGCACACGGCGATGGCGGCTGACCCAGATTTAAACTCCCTACTGCATGACCAGCAGTGGATTTGGGATGTACGCTGCGAACCAGAGGGGTTAACGGTTGGTAGTGGTCAGGCACGACTGCTGCCTTGTCGACGAGTGTTGACGGTCGGATCGGATATGAGCGTTGGCAAAATGTCGACCAGTCTAGAACTCTATCGAGCGTCGTTACAGCGGGGCATCCCATCCAAATTTTTAGCAACCGGACAAACAGGGCTCATGCTGGGTCACGATGGAGTGCCTCTCGATGCGGTGCGAATTGATTTTGCGGCGGGTGCCATTGAGCAGCTCGTAATGCGCTACGGACAAGAGTACGACATGGTATGTGTGGAGGGGCAGGGATCATTGATGAATCCAGCCTCAACGGCAACCTTGCCCCTGATTCGCGGGACGCAACCGACCCATTTAATTCTGGTGCATCGAGCCGGACAAACCCATATCCAGCACTTTTCCCACGTTAAATTTCCACCCTTACCCGAAATGGTTCGGCTATATGAGGCCGTTGCTTCGGCGGGTGGTGCCTTTGCACCTGCTAGGGTCGTGGCGATCGCCCTCAACACTCATCACCTCAGTAAATCCGATGCTCAAAAAGCCATCGATGAGGTCCGCCACGAAACCGGTCTTCCATGCACAGATGCCATTCGATTTGGAGCCGACCCGCTGCTAGATTCGATTCTGAACTCTGGTGATGTGTAAGCCTAGATATTCTTCTTTCCAAATTAGTGTATCGCCTTATCTGACAGCCATTCCGCGACGATGTTTTCTACCTAAATTTATAACGTAAGGCTGATTTAATTTTTGTCCAAAAGTGTGATGAGCTGTGACATCGCGAATAGCTAACCTATAGCTTGAAGCAACGATGAGGTCGAGCTATGGCTGTCTATCCTCTATATCCTTGGAAACTCGCGTCAGCAGCGCTGACTGCGACTATACTGACCACAACCGCAGCATGCAGTGAGCCTCAGGTTAATACGCCCCAGCCAGAAGACTCTCCTCAAAACGTTGCAGTCAATACCGATCAAGACATCAGCGATATCGAGATTACCGATGCCGTTAATGAAGAATTTCGCGCGGCGCAGGGAGTTCCTGTTGATGAAATCCAAATCGAAACAAATCAAGGGGTCGTGACCCTATTAGGAACCGTCAATAATATCTTGGCAAAAGACCGAGCCCAGCGAATCACTGAAATGGTTCTCGGCGTACGATCGGTCATCAATAGAATTGAAGTTGCCCCCTCAGAGCGAGACGATGCGGCGATTACGGCTGACGTGTTGACAACTTTTGCCGCTGATCCTGCTACGGAGAGTTGGGAACTGTCAGCAACAACCGAAGATGGCATTGTGACACTGACGGGAACAGTTGACTCCTGGCAAGAGCAACAGCTCGCAACTCGGATTGCCAAGGGCATTCGAGGTGTTCAGGGTATCGAAAACGAGATTGATGTCAGCTATGAGGTGTTTCGCTCAGATGCTGAAATTCAGGAAGAGGTAGAACGCGCGATCGAATGGGATGCCAGAATCAATGCAGGAGAAATTGATGTGGCCGTAGATGACGGCATCGTCACGTTGAATGGATTGGTCGGTAGCGCCTACGAGAAGTCCCTTGCCGTGGCAGATGCATATGTTGCGGGAGTCAGGTCGGTTGATGACGCCGAGCTTGATGTTGAACCTGGATTACAAAATACGCCTAGTCGAACCACATTGCTTTCAAGCGCAACAGACAGCGATATTCAAAATGCCGTAACCGATGCATTGCTTTACGACCCGCGAGTGTCCTCATTTGCAATTGACGTTACGGTCGATGAGGGTGTTGCGACTCTAACTGGCACTGTCGACAATCTCAAGTCAAAACGAGCAGCTGCTCAAGATGCAGCGAACACAGTCGGCGTATGGCACGTTGAGAATAATATCCGGGTTGAGGCTGGCGCAGAGATTGCTGATGAACGTCTATCAAGCAACATAACAGAAGCGCTAAGCCGCGACCCATATGTCGAAGCGCGTGAAATTTTGGTATCTGTCAACGATGGTGTGGTGACACTCACTGGTGTCGTCGACTCATACTTTGAGAAATGGCAAGCGGGTGATTTGGCTGCCCGCATAGCAGGAGTCGTTAGCATTGACAATAATCTGGCAGTTGACTACGAGCAACTCAGCTTCGATGTCGACTTCTATGATTGGGACCCAATTGCGAATGACTTTGACTATCGTCAGTTTGCTAAAACAGATACCGAACTTGCAAATGACATCCTAGACAGCATCTATTGGTCACCCTATGTGGAAACAGAGGGCGTTAATGTCTCGGTTGAAGATGGCGTTGCAACGCTGACTGGCACGGTGGAAACCTGGTATGAACGCAATGAAGCAACTGAAGAAGCATTTGAAGCCGGAGCATCTGCTGTTGTCAACCAACTGGATGTTAATTACGGACCCGAGACAAGTTCGTAAATGGCATGATTTAGGATTTAGCGCAATTTAAAATACCTTACCGCAGTTCAAAATACTTTACCGCAGTTCAAAATACTTTACCGCACTTTAGCGGAACCGTTTAGCAAGTACTCTTTGAGCGCATGATGGGGCTACGCGCTAAACGGTTCCATGAGTATGCGCACTGTCCTAGCATCTTAGACATTTTTATCTTGATTAAGCCAACTCAGGAAAATCCAAGTTCCTAATGAGAATTAATTGCAGAAACGTCTTAAACTGAGGAATTGAGCATTTAGTAAACAGTCTGGAGTCTATTGCTCAGTATTTTGCTGCACATTGGTTGAATCTGCATGCACCCACCTGCAATTTTGCGCTTGGTTAACTTAACTCGGCAGTTTTCTCGCGTTGACATACCTGCCGTCTGTTCTGTTAATCTCACACTTTATCAAGGAGAACTGCTAGGGTTACTGGGTCCGTCTGGATGCGGTAAAACGACTCTTCTTAGATTAATTGCTGGTTTTGAGCGTCCCCAAACTGGAACTGTTGAGCTAGACCATCAATTCGTGTCTGATTCAAGCGTTTGGCTACCTCCCGAAAAACGCGGAATTGGAATGGTGTTTCAAGACTATGCTCTGTTTCCTCATTTAACAGTCGCCCAGAATGTTGTCTTTGGTCTAAAAAGTCTGCGTGGACAGACTAAGGAGAAAATGCGCGATCGCCTCCAGCATGCGATCGCCTTAGTTGGCCTAGAGGGTTTCGAAAACCGTTACCCTCATCAACTTTCGGGAGGACAGCAGCAGCGAGTTGCTCTAGCTCGCGCATTAGCTCCTCATCCTGCCTTGGTATTGTTAGATGAGCCCCTTAGCAATCTAGACGCCAAAGTGAGGCTGCAGCTTCGTCAAGAGCTGCGCGATATTTTGAAAGCAGCAGGCACATCCGCAATCTTTGTCACCCATGACCAAGAAGAGGCGCTATCCATTTGCGATCGCGTAGCCGTCATGTGTTACGGCTGTTTAGAACAAGTGGGTTCTCCCGAAGACATCTATCGTAATCCATCGTCGCGCTTTGTAGCGGAGTTTGTGACACAAGCCAATTTTATCGAGGCATATCGAGAGAGCAACCGATGGAAAACCGAATTGGGCTACCTTGATATCCATCATGCTCCCCTTGAAAGCGATGCCACCGAACTGATGATTCGCCAAGAAGATATGCAGCTAGTTCTCGACGAAACTAGTGATGTCGTTATCTACGATCGCCAGTTTCTCGGACGGGAACACCGCTACCGGCTCAGAACCCCTACTGGGCGCATCCTAGTCGCCCGCAGTTCGTTTGATGAAGCGCTACCTATGGGATCACGAGTTCGCGTATCAATCTCAGAGGGCGCGATTCGAGTATTTCCGCTTTCTCCTAACCAAAACCGTCTTCAACCATCCGTGCTGTCATAAATCATGCATTAATCGATTTACACATCTTCCATCTCGATGGGTAAAACCCCAACAATCAAGGCTTTTCTAGATTTAAGAACTATGATCTAGGAAAAAATTTGCTGGTTATCAACCAATATCTAATGACTTTGGAAAATCGCGTTACCCGCTATTAAAAACTGGGAATGTTTTTAATAGTTCTCCCTAAGACATGCTGTTCTTCAAGGAACAGTAGTTCAGCTTTGAAATGTTGTTAGGACAAGAGAAATGCTGCCTAGAGATCGAGTAAAGCATCGGTGCTAAATACTCAATGATTTTACCTGCTTCATGGATATGCCTTTATCAAAATTCCGTATTTGTGACAGCAACAGGTTTGTCGAGAGTGTCTATCTTGTTCGATGATGCTTCGATCTTTATCCCGATTTCCGAAGGAATAGGCAGCATCTAAACCTCCATGCATATCAATTCTTGAATTCTTCAAAATTCTGAATTCATTGATGTTGTTGTGCATTTTCAAAATCTCAAATCCCTTAGCACTAGGTAATTCATCATGGCAGTTGAAAAAGTAAATTCCTCTTCTAGTCTTGCTGAAGTTGTTGATCGCATTTTAGACAAAGGTATCGTCATCGATGCTTGGGTTCGTGTATCGCTCGTAGGTATTGAACTGTTGGCTGTTGAAGCTCGCGTCGTCATTGCTTCTGTAGACACCTATTTGAAGTATGCCGAGGCAGTGGGTCTGACTGCTCAAGCAGCCGTTCCTGCTGCCTAAATCCTCCGACTGTTGGGGAGTCTTCAAGATTCCCCAACGTTAATGCATGTCTCTATTGATATCTTGGGTTGCTCTCGCTTCGTAGGAGGTTTCATGGTCGCATTAAAAAAACAATGGCAGCAGCAACGGTTACAGCGTCAGCAAGAACTTGCCCAGCGTCAACAGCACGTTCGTGAAACCCTGGCAACGTTCCATCAAGACCGCCAAGCTATGAGATCTCATCTGCGGGATGATCTCAGTCTATTTCAACTTGATTTGCAAAAAAATACTCACGATTTTCTTGATCGTCTCAGCCGACAGCGGCACGTTCTCTCTGAACAGCTCGTACAGGAGCTTCGTGCTTTTGTAGAAACCCTGCAAGCCGAGACTGCTTATGTCTTATCTGTGATGGCGGCTGAACGGATTCAAAAAGCCGAGCAGCTTACACAAGACTTACAGCATTTTTATGAACACCTTCGCATGTCAGTTGCTGCGCTGAGAGGGCGGCTTGGTGCTCATTTGCTTGAGATTCGTGAAGAGATATGGGTGATTCGAGCCGATACGCACGCCTATTTGGAGGTTCAGCGGCAAGAACAAATCCGGGTCCGAGCCAACCTTATTTCTGAATTGCAAGCGTACGTAGATGCGCTGCACTTAGAAGTCTCTGATTATCTTTTTAATTTAGAATATCTGCGACAGGAGCGATCGCAACAGATTCAAGACGAATTTCAGCAGCAGCGCGAGATTCGCATGCTAGAGATGGATGCGCTCTTTCGAGAACTCGCAGAATTTCGAGCATACTTGCGTGACTATCGTGCAGATTTGCATCGAGTAGTGTGGGGTGATGAAACCATCTCCAGTGAGGAGGGCCCATCGGTTTCTCCAAACCATCCAAGTCCGTCCGGTTCTCAGCCTGCCGTAAACCTAGCTCAAGAGATTCCTGCTCCGGCATCGGTTTCTGACCATCCGCAAGCTCAAGCCTTAAACGTAGCCAATATCGGCCAGGTTCTAGGGGGTGAACGTGTGCCAACTTCCCAGAATGGCTCAATTCCAACTCTAGTTGTGTCGTCTGGTTTAATCACACCAATCGGTTCGACGCAGCACGACTCCGAGCATTTAGAAGAAGACATCTTTACCTTTATTCATGAATCAGGAGGCGCACGGCTCACTGCTATCGAATCTGCACTTGGAATGAATCGCTTTCAAGCCGTCAATGCACTGCGATCTTTAATCAAAAAAGGAATGGTGACTCAGCGCGATCGCGTCTATCTCGTTCAAGAGGATATTAACCTGTGACTACGATTCTTCACGCTCGCCCCCGGCAGTTTGTCAACACACCCGCTATAGAAAGAGTGTCAGCGCGGGCACTTCGCTATCTCCAGTCTGGCTTTTCTGTTCATCTACGTGGACCTGCCGGAACAGGGAAAACTACGCTCGCACTCCACCTGGCTGACCTTTTAGGTCGTCCCATCATGCTGCTGTTTGGCGACGATGAATTTAAGACATCTGATCTGATTGGCAATCAAACAGGCTATACCCGCAAGAAAGTATTTGACAATTTCATTCACAGCGTTGTGAAGGTTGAAGACGAACTTCGCCATAACTGGGTTGATTCTCGTTTGACCCTTGCTTGTCGGGAAGGCTTTACGCTGGTGTATGACGAATTCAACCGATCACGCCCTGAAGTCAATAATGTTTTGCTATCGGCTTTGGAGGAGAAACTGCTCGTTTTGCCACCGAATGGCTCTCGTAACGAATATATTCGGGTGAGTCCGCATTTTCGAGCCATTTTTACGTCGAATCCGACCGAATATTGTGGCGTTCATGACACTCAAGATGCCTTACTCGATCGTCTCATCACTCTCAATATCGCTGAACCCGACGAGCTTACCCAGCAAGAAATCGTCATTCAGAAAACAAATATTGGACGCGAAAGCGCGGCATTCATCGTGCAAGTGGTAAAAGCCTTTCGCACTGACGTAGGTGCAAGCGATTCATCAGGTTTGCGATCCTGTTTAATGCTGGCAAAAGTCTGTCAAGAACATGGGATTTCGGTCGCCCCTGAGAATCCTGAATTTCGAGATATTTGTCACGACATTCTACTTTCTCGCGCAGGATTACCCTTATGTGAATCGACCCAGATTTTATGGGATCTGTTCAATTCACTTCCTTTCCCTGAATCTACGCAAGGCTCCGTTGTCGAGCTTTTGCCTACGTCTATTGAATCAATTGCTGTTGATAATGACGATGAGTGGAATTCAAAGATCGATTTAACATCGAACCTTTTGAATGAAATCCATGCCCCCGATTTAGACGAAATTTTTAGCCCAGTTGGGACAACCGCGTCGCAACAACCTACCTCTCAGGTTTCTGATGAAATGGTTCGTGAGGTGTTAAGCCACCTCCATGAGGAATTAACCAATACGGAGCTACCGTCTGAATCAGAATTAGTTCATAAGGGGTTAGATAAGACGGTATTGAATTCAACGGCAGGGCTTACCGCGATTACGTATGCGCCTGGAGAGATGATTCCGGAAGATGTCGAAATTTCCATTAGCGAAATTGAAGCTGTCAATGCGCTAGATGATATTGATGTGGGCGCGATCGCCAAACCCATTTCAGCATCTATTTCTATATCCTTCGCAGAAACAGTACCATTTGAGCACGATGTGTATCTCTATTTGCAGCAGTTTCCTGATGCTCCTCCATCCCAGATTGAAACTGCGTTAGGCATTAGCCGCTTCCAGGCCATAAATGCACTGCAAGCACTGAGTAAAAAAGGTGTGCTGGATGAGTGCTATGGGATTGGGCAAGACTCTGCTTCGTCTTATACCAATAGTGAGGTCTAACAATTATGGCGATCGCCTCTCCAACCCATTCATCAAACGCCAATCGAACGATTACTACATCGACGCAAGGTTCAACCCTGGCGGATGTGTTAGAGCGAGTATTAGACAAGGGGATCGTGATTGCAGGAGATATCTCTGTATCGGTTGGCTCTACCGAACTGTTGAGTATTCGGATTCGGTTACTGATTTCATCGGTTGATAAAGCCAGAGAAATTGGCATCAACTGGTGGGAGAGTGATCCTTATCTCAACAGTCAATCTCAAACACTCCTGGACGCCAATCAACAACTCCTATCTCGAATTGACAGTTTGGAAACTGAACTGCGATCGCTCAAAGCTGCAGTGCCTGCGCCTGCGCCTGCACATGCAACTCAGCAGGTCGAGCCATCCGATTGAGGAAGATGAGGAATACGACCATGATCACCGTTAAGTCTATGAGACAGATTGCAACGTCGAAGACAGTTCCAAGTTTTCGAGCGGTTCCGGCATTGGGGCGATCGCATCACAGGGTATTCGACCAAGGACGTAGAGTCGCCGGCGAGCATCAGCGTTTAGCTCATGACGCACATCATCAATGGCGTAATCAACTGTGGAGTAAGAAAACCCAAGGAACCAAACCATGACCCCCCCGAAGAAACCTGTAAACTCAGAACATTATCGACAGATGCTCGTTCGAGATGGAGAGCGTCGATTTCGTGAATGGCACGCTGCCTTCTTAAAGTATCAGCAGGAATTTTTAAAGCGGTTGCCCCGGTCTCGCTCGAAGTAACTGAGAGCGTGTTGGTTAACCCTCCGCATATGGTTGTCATTTTTGGATGAAGACCCGCCATGCCCCCCTCCGATTCACCGATATCGATTAATATTGCGCCTGACTCTCCTGAGCTCCTACCCACTTGCCCGTCTCAGGGAAAAGATTCTGGCTTGGCTCCGCTGTTGTTGACTGTCGTTGAGTTAGTTCGGCAACTGATGGAAGCCCAAGTCATTCGTCGCATGGAAGCCGATCAGCTCAGCGACGATGATCTTGATCGGGCTGCTGGAAGCCTCAGAAAACTCGAAGAACAGGTGTTGAACCTGTGCGATGTATTTGAAATTGACCCGGCTGATCTCAATATCGACTTGGGCGACATTGGCACGCTGCTGCCCAAAGCAGGCGGATACTATCCCGGAGAGACGTCTGCTAATCCTTCGATTTTGGAACTTCTCGACCGTCTCTTGCATACCGGCATTGTTCTGCAGGGCAGTGTTGATTTAGGGCTTGCCCAATTAAATTTGATTCATGCCAAACTTCAGCTTGTTCTGACATCACAGCCTATTCCATAATGCAGGTTAAATCTATGACACAAGGTCTTTATCTATACGGTATTTTTCCGTCTCCAGGACCGCTCAATCTCGATTTGAATGGACTTGATCAACAACCTGTTTGGGCTCATCAGATCGAAGAATTTGTGTTCTTATATTCAGACGCTCAACAGAGTCGCTATTTAGCGAGTCGGCGCAATTTATTGGGACATGAACGGGTGTTAGAGCAGGCGATGGAAGAGGGTTATCGAACCCTACTACCATTACAGTTCGGCCTGGTCATCGAAGACTGGAACACTGTTGAAAAGCAGCTGATTAGCACTCATGGAGCTCATCTCGAAGGGTTATTCAATAAGCTCTTGGGGCATCGAGAAGTGGGTGTCAAAGTCTTTTGGGATCAACCTGCGGAACTAGAGGCATTGATGGCTGAGGATAGCCCTCTGCGCTCTGAGCGCGATCGCCTTGAGGGGAAATCGCTCAGCATGGATGAGGTCGTCCGCATCGGTCAGGCCATTGAGCAGAAAATGGGCGATCGCCAGCAGCATATTATTTCGGTCTTCCGGGATACACTAAATTCGCTTGCGGTCGACGCGATAGAAAATGATCCGCTCACTGATGCCATGATCTACAACGCTGCGTATCTGATTCCCTGGGATGCAGAGCCAGAATTTAGCAAACGAGTTGAGACCTTAGATCAGACATTTGAGGGTCGTTTACGCATTCGTTACAACAATTTCACCGCTCCGTTTAACTTCGCTCGGTTAAATTAATCTGAATTAGTCTACTGAATTAATT
>JBNPEG010000037.1:0-11225 GCA_051117555.1 Elainellaceae cyanobacterium
CGTACCGCTTATATACAAGGTTGGGTTGAGGTACGTATAGCCCAAGGGGCATTCAAGAAAGGCGCAGCCTTGCCGAAGGCAATAACCCAACGCCCGCATGGGTTACGCTATCGCTAACCCATCCTACTGGTCTGACATGCTTAAGATGATGCAAATCCCTAAAGGGCTGAAGCTCTTGAATCCGGTGCGTTACGCTGCGCTAACGGCACCCTACCAATGCACCATCTTAGCTGTGCCACGCCACTAGATAGAGCAATTCTCGATACTAGCGCCGCCGATCGGATGCGAAAAAATTACCAAACAATCCGCCCGATTTAGGTTTTGGTTCATGCCTCAGCTTGCCTTGATTGGGCGCATCTGCTGAAATGCCTAACCGCTTCGCACAGGCAAGCGCGAGTGGGTCTTGCTTATTAAGCGCAAGCGCCCGGCGCACATAGGATTTTGCAGCCCCAGGCAGATTTTGCATCAGATAGATTCTGCCCATCAACGCATGGTATTCACTTTGCTCTGAATCAATGCGGATGGCATCTTTCAATTCTTGAGTTGCCATGGCTAGATTCTGCTTTCTAACATACTCCTGCGCGCGTAGATAATGTTTCTGAGCATAGTTGACTTTATCCCGGTCACCCGAAACAGGTGGCGTATAGTGAGGCACCTTCTGCGGGGTCGAAATCAAACCCATCGGTTTCTCTCGCATGATGGGTTCGCCCATTTTTAAGCGTAGATAAACCAGATTTAACTCGCTGAGCTGCTCGGTGATTGGCTCAAACTGATCTAAAGACTGGTATTGAAGGTTTGCCAACTTGGCGATCGCCTGCTCATAAAACATATCCACCTGAGGAACGGGCTGATTGAGCAGCCTGCGTGCCATATCAAATTCAGGCTTAATCGATTCATCTCGCGTCAGGCGGCGCACACGAAATCGCAACATCGCCAGCGTATCTGCCCGCCCCTTATCCTGTTTTAAGCGCTGATAGGCAGGGTTGACTAAGCGCGCCAAAAGCTGATTTGCTCCACCAATGGCCTCATTCCCTGACCCAATCAAGCTATCAGGATGGAGCAATTTTGCAACCGTATGATACCGTTTCAACACTCGACGATCGTCAGATGCGACCGATAGCCCCAAAACAGCATAGGGGTCTGTAAATTTCTCTAGCCATTCAGCAGAAAAAGTAACCTGAGACATTGATAATTGGCTTGTGGGTAGGTCGCTTCAAAGAATAAATCGTGTTGAAATATTAGCCATGCCAAGCGTTTTGGAGCGTCTCTTTAGATCATACGTATCCTTTCGGAGACAACCCTATTCGTTCAAAAAGTTTATAGTTTCATCCCAAAATAGTGTTGGCGTTGTGCCCAAACCGATATGCTCATCGATGGCCTCATCACACGGCTCAATAGACGTTGAGGCTTACAAAACCAAATTTATGGTTTGATATCCCTAGGTAAGAATGCTTTTTTGGGCGGGTACTTTTGGAGTTAGTAGAAATTTGGGCGGCACATCCTGCTCTTGTCAACAGGGTACAAAATTTAAGACAAGATTTTCATTAAAACCCAGTAAACCAAAAATAAATATTTCAGAAACTTAGAACAGCTACGACAGGTTTGAGCGATCGCATAGTGAGCCTCGGGATCTTAATGCAAATCGTCTGAGGATTCGGACACTTGATGCTGTATACCTTTATACTAATCAATTTTGACTGAAACGCGGGGTTCACAACAGTTTGTCATAGCATCGAGCAAAATGGGCAAATTGCAGCATGATGAATAATGAGCCTCGGCTCCACATTGATTTAAAATGCAGGTCGATATACGTGCCTGCTTACTGCGTGGCATGATAAAAACTCGGTATGGTGTCAGCATCAACATCCCATGACGCAGCCCTCTGTTTTGAAACACATTGCTCTGCCTAGAAATCGGAACGTGTCAATCGTCTTGGCATTCGCAGGAATTGCTGTACCGGGGCTTCATAAATTTTATTTGAGAGAATGGCGATGGGGAATTGTGTACCTGATTTTAGGAGTCACCCATGTGCCACAAGTAGCGAGCGTGATCGAGGGGCTGTGGTACTGGTCTCAAAACGACGATGAATTCGATCACACCTTTAACCAAGGCACCTCTTTTCAAGTGGGATATGAGGGTGCTCAACCTAAGGCAATTGCTGAGAAACCGCGGATGGATTGTGATCCTAAATTAAACGTATCTAAATCGGATTCAGTCGAGGCGATCGCCAATGCAGTCCGCCAGTTGGAAGCACTCCGGCAAGAGGGGCTGATATCAGACTATGAATTTGAGCAAAAACGTCGTCGGCTTCTCGACTGTATTGATTAGCAGCAACGTTACATATAGCAATCCCAAATCAATTGTGGGAACACCCAAAGGGGTTTGAGCACGAAGTCCCCAAGAAGGAGCAACGCACCCCCACCCCTCTTACAAATCATTTAGGACGGCTATATGTATCTCATCTCATATCTACACCCATCACAGATCTACAAGGAGAGAGCACCTTGGAGCTTCAGAAATGGCTAAAATCTGCGGCAAATCTCCAAGCTAAGTTAAAGGCTCGGCTTCAACCCCTGCAAACTCAACTGCGGCGCGACCCTTACTATCGCTTTCAGTCCATCGAAGAGGTGCAGATTGCGGCATCCCTCGGCGTTAGTATTGATGTCAATCAGGCGAGCGTTGACGATTGGCTACGGTTGCCCGGCCTATCGATTCACCAAGCGCGATCGCTCACTGATTTGGCTCAATCCGGTATTCAGTTTCACTGCCTTGATGACGTTGCTGCTGCGCTGAACATGCCGCTTCACCGTCTACGCCCCTTAGAGCCAATTCTAAGATTTTATTACTACGACAAGGGCGATCGCGCATTAACCATCCGCCCTGTCCCCCTCAATACCGCTTCAGTCGATGTCTTAATGCAAATTCCGATGCTAAAGGCCGATCTGGCAGGGGCCATCGTCTGGGAGCGTCAGCAGCGCGGAGCATATCGCAATCTTGCCGACTTGCAACGACGACTCTCCATCCCCAGCCCTATCATGAGTGATTTAATGCATTATGTACGCTGCGAACCATAGGCAGGCTGCTGAATTCGGTCGACCCGTTGAGGTGGCCAAAACCTGAGTATCGCATGCCCAATCACATTCTCGCGGGGCAAAAATCCCCACACATGGGAATCGTTACTGTTATTGCGATTGTCCCCCATGACGAAGAACACCCCATCAGGAATCTTCACAGGCAGCAGTTCATAGCGAGGCGGTTCGGCAATGTAGTCCTCCTGTACGGGCTGCCCATCGAGAAACACGACCCCGCCGCGAATTGCAATCACGTGTCCAGGTTCGCCGATAATTCGCTTGATAAATGCCTGATTAACCGAATAGCCTTGAGATTGGAGCTGAGGGGGCGGGTCAAAGACGATGATTTCCCCGGCGGCTGGCGGACGAAAATAATACGAAACCTTTTCAACTACGAGGCGATCGCCCACTTCCAGCGTCGGCGCCATCGAATCAGAGGGAATATAGCGCGGCTCAGCGATAAACATCCGAATTAACAATGCCACCACTAGCGCAATAGTAACGAGTTGAATATTGTCTCGCTGCGATGCCCACCAGCGCGACCAGGCAGATCGCTCTTTTTCTGGCTGAACGCGAGACGATGGTTGTTCTACTGTTTGCGAGTTTTTTGGAGATTGAGTATCGATCGAACCAGGGTCAGAAGCCATACGTGCCCATCGTTGAATGTATCAATATGCAGTAAAGAAGCATGGTGAACTATACCATGATCACGTTCGTCTCGGCTTTCAAATCAATTAAGCAGAGTTATGCCAGAATTGATTGCCAGAGTTATTGCCAGAATCTATTCATCCAGTATCAGAATAAAGATAACCAAAGACATGACAGAAGTGCTATGAGTCAGCCCACCGCCTGGTATATCGTAAAGCGAGACGATGATCGCTGCGACATTATTCCAGATTACACCCTGCCCCCCGCCTCTACAGACTCTCGCAATAACAGCGATCAAGAGCCTCAGCAATGGGGACCCTTCTCGTCTCACGAAGACGCGATCGCCCGACGGGTAGGATTAATCAGATCGGGCAAATGCCAGCCTATGTAATCGGGATGAGCCTATACGAGGTAGACGCCTCGAATTTTAAGGACGTCTCTATGGCGTAACTTCTGCTCTCGGCTGCTGGTTGCGGTTGGCGATCGCCTGCTGCAAAATTTCTAGCGCCTCTGAATACTGGGGATCAGAGGATGTGCCAATCAATGTCCGATCCTGAGACAGTTCTTCTCGTTGCGCCTCACTCAGCTCAATGATAATATTAGGCACAATTCCTTCCTGGTTGATATCTCGACCACTAGGCGTAAGATACTTCGCAACGGTGATTGCTAAGCCAGATCCGTCACCCAAAGGCCGCACTGACTGTACCAATCCCTTACCAAAGGTCTGGGTGCCAACCAAAATCGCGCGTTCGTTATCTTGCAGCGCGCCTGATAAAATTTCGCTGGCGCTAGCAGACCCGCCATCTACCAAAACGACGAGGGGTTTGTCTGTCAGAGAGCGCCCATTGGCTCGTTCGCGATCGGTCACGCCTTGGCGATCGACCGTTGAAACGATGGTGCCATCTTCGAGCCACATTCGAGCGATATCAATGCTGGAATAGAGCAATCCACCTGGATTAGAGCGCAGGTCTAAGATATACCCTTCAACATTATCTTTCTCCAGCTCTCGGATCGCCTCCTGCATTTCTTCGGCCGCATTGGCGCTGAACTGAGTAAGACGAATATATCCAACTCCGCCTTGTGAATCTTCGGCACGAAGCGAATAGCGCACCGGATGAATTTCGATGCGAGCCCGTTCGATTGAGAAGTCAAGTTGCTCACCCTCTCGACGAACCGTCAGCGTAACAGTCGAGCCCACAGGCCCCCGGATTCGATTGACGGCATCGTTGATATCCATACCCTCTGTGCTCTCACCGTCAATCTCGACGATGACATCCCTCGCCATCATCCCAGCCTCAAACGCCGGGGTGTCTTCGATGGGAGAAACAACAATGAGTTCATCCGTTTCTTCGTCTTGAGAAATTTGAATCCCTACGCCAGTCAGCTCACCCGACGTATCAATTTGCATATTGCGAAATTCTTGCGGGTCCATAAAACGAGTGTATGGATCCTCAAGTTGCTCTAACATTTCGCGAATCGCAACATAGGCTTCGTCGCGGTTGCTGTATTCACGCTCCAAGTACTCTACTCGAACGGCCTCCCAATCAACGTGATTGAAGGTTCCATCTACGTAGGTGCGATTAACAAGTTGCCAAACCTCGTCGATTAGCTCTTTGGGACTATCTTGGAAAAATGCTTGGCTTCGCGAAAGATGGAGGCTAGTAATTCCTGTAACAATTGCAGTAACTGCTACTGCCGTTGCACCTAGGACAAGACCGCGCTTTACAGTTCTCATGTCTATTGAATGGGTGACTAAGAGTATGCGACGAAGTACGCTCAATTTAACACAGCCTGCTAAGGAATGGCATGTCTGATGACAGCTTTAAGTAGGCTAATTTCGAATATTACAAACTGTGACGGAGTCCCTGATTGAGGATTTACGGATCAATCCAGCGTTCATCTGCTTTAATCAGATTAATTAACTCCTCAACGCCCTTGTCTTCAGGTACTTTTTTGATTTCATTGCGTCCTCGATATAGCGAAATGTATCCGGGCTGTTTGCCGACATAGCCATAGTCGGCATCTGCCATTTCTCCAGGGCCATTCACAATGCATCCCATTACGGCAATATCTAGGCCAGCCAAGTGCTTAGTCGCCTCCCGAACTTCATGGAGAACGTCTTCCAAATTGAATAACGTGCGTCCACAGGATGGGCAGGCGACATACTCCACCATTGTCTTGCGCAACCCTAACGATTGGAGGATGCTGTAGCAAACCGGAATTTCCTTTTCAGGCGCTTCTGTGAGAGAAACACGAATCGTGTCTCCAATGCCTTCGGCCAAAAGGGTGCCGATGCCTGCCGTTGACTTAATGCGGCCATACTCTCCGTCTCCTGCCTCCGTCACGCCGAGATGGAGGGGATAATCCATCCCAAACTCATCCATACGCTGTGCCATGAGGCGATAGGCTGCAATCATCACGGGCACTCGCGATGCTTTGAGCGAAATCACAAGATTTTGATAGTCGAGGGATTCACAAATGCGGATGAACTCTAGTGCAGACTGCACCATCCCTTCAGGTGTGTCACCGTAGGTAAACAGCATGCGCTCAGCCAGCGAGCCGTGATTAACCCCGATGCGCATCGCTTTCCCCTGATCGCGCAAGGATACGACTAGCGGTTCTAACGTCTGACGAATCTTGTCGCCGATTTCTGCAAACTCCGCTGGGGTATATTCGGTGCGATCGCTCTTGGGTTTTTCAAATACGTATAAGCCCGGATTGATCCGTACTTTGTCAACGTGCTTAGCCACCTCTAGGGCAATCTTCATGCCGTTATGATGCACATCTGCCACCAATGGCACATCCTGATAGGTGTCTCGGAGCCGCTGTTTGATGTCAGCGACGGTTTTGGCGTGCCCCACACTAGGGACAGTCACGCGAACAATTTCACACCCGATTTCGTGAAGACGCCGGATCGCAGCGACTGAGCCGTCAATATCCATCGTGTCTTCATTAATCATCGATTGGACAACAACGGGATGTCCTCCACCAATCGTAACGCTACCGACCCGAACAGGACGAGTCTTGCGGCGATGAATGGTTGTGTCAGTTGAAAGCTGAGCGTAGGGTGTGGAGGATGTAACGGGGTTGGGCAAAGTCTGCATATGCAATCGTTTATGTATATAAAGCTAATCAGCCTGCTATTTTCCAGATTGCCACAAACGGGAACGTTTTGGCGGATAAGGAGAGGTTAAGACACAGAGCCAAATCGTGGTCTGCATCGATGAGTTTGACAGCCTGTCTTTTGACAACGCCAGATACCTCCGCTTGAATTTAGCAAGGTCATGTATGGAAAAGAGGAATGCAATCTGAGGATATGTCTCGTGCAGCGGGAAAGCAGCGCAAATGGTTATCTGTCGGGGTCGAAGCACACGGGACTGTAGCAATTGGCATTAGTGCTCACGGGTTGATCGCGATCGGATTATCGGCGCATGGGGTTGTGGCGATTGGCATTACTCCGATGGGAATTGTCTCATTGGGTGTGGTGTCAATGGGGGTTTTCAGTGCTGGAGCCGTCTCGATGGGAGTGGTAACAAGAGCCCCGGTGAGCATGGGATTTTTCAACTTTTTTGGACGGGGCGTTGACCATGATATGCAAGAGCACGATATGCCTGACATGGATATGGAAGGGCATCAACCCAGTCATTCTGATGCCTTTATGGCATCAACGCTTCGTCCTATTGAGTCAAATACATCCTATTTAACAGCGACTTCAACGCCGACGATGCCAACTGTTAGATCGGCGTCGTACTCTCCTCCTGAGTCAGCATCGTCTACATCGATCGGTCTGGCTGCGACGTTGATGATTCCGCTGGTTAGTTTTGGAATAAAGGGATGCTTGAATACCCTGCGTAGGTTTGTTAAGCCATAGGTAGACACTCAGGAAAAATTGGGAGAGATAGCATGCAGCTTAATGTGCCATCCATTGTCTGTGACGGCTGCGCAGACACGATTACTAAGGCAATCCACAAGCTTGACTCATCCGCACGCGTCAATGTCAACATCGAAACGAAGCAGGTTGAGGTTGATACTCAAGCAGACGAGAGCGCAATTAAAGAGGCGATCGCCGCTGTCGGACATGATGTGAACTAAGCATCAAAGCAGGTCGATGCGTTACGGCTACGCCTAACAGCGCCCTACAGCACTATAGTCTGCCCCACACGACTTAAAAATATCCCTGGATAAAGACCTCAAATTGAGGTCTTTTTTATGATCAGGGATTAGGCTTTGAGATCGCTCATCGCGGTTTTTGTCATAGCGGCGATCGCCTGATCGGTTGCTTTTGGCAGATGATAATACTTCCCACCGGCGTGTTTCGCTAGTTCTTTAGCAAATCCAGTGGAGACAAACTTGTTTTCAGTATCAATCATCAAAAGCTGAAAGCCAGTTGCTCGAATCCGGTCGGCAATCTCTAATAGCTCGGCTTTAATATCAGGTTTTTCGCCTTCCAGAATGGGTTCGCCAAGGGAACGAGCGAGTGGGATATTGCCGCGCCCGTCGGTGATCGCCACGATCATTACTTGCCCGACATCTCCAGATTTTTGAGCATTCATGCCAACCCGAACGGCTTGAGTCAATCCGTGGGCAAGGGGTGATCCGCCTCCGCAGGGCATTCTTTCTAATCGTCGGCTGGCGGCTGAAATAGAACGAGTGGGTGGCAGCAACACTTCAGCTTGTTCTCCCCGAAACGGAATTAGGGAAATCTGATCGCGATTTTGGTATGCCTCGGTCAGCAATCGCAAGACCGCACCCTTAGCAGACTGCATCCGATTGAGAGCCATTGATCCTGATGCATCAACTAAGAAAATAACGAGAGCACCTGCCTTGCGCGCTAGTCGCTTCGACCGGAGGTCGCCCTGTTCGACAATGACCCGGCGATTCGGCTGACGGAGGCGACGACTTTTCTGATAAGGGGCTGCCGCTCGCAGCGTGGCGTCAACGGCAATCCGGCGGGCTTTGCCCTTCGGCAGCATGGGCTTAATGTATCGTCCGCGATCGTCGGAAAAAATTAGGCTGCGTGCGCCAGAACTGCCTCGACGCTGAGCCATTTGAGCGAAATACATCATCGCTGGATCAAGGATGACTCCTTCCGGGTCAAATACAAATTCCTCCGGAATTTCAGGCGTTTCTTGCTCCTCGGGTTCGTCGGGCTCATCCTGCTCGTCTTGCGAGTCGTCCTGATCGAGGTCAGAGTCGTCTTGAGGATCTGGCGGGGGTGGTGGAGGTGGAGGTGGCTCATCCGGTGGTGTTTGAATCACTTTGGCACGCGGCACAATCACCAACTCGACCGCACGCCGTAAATCGTCTGCGTTTGGTTCGGTGCGCCCATCTAGTGCGGCATGCGCCTTAGCAACGCGGACCGCAAACAGTTCTGCTCGGTGCCCTTGAACTCCAGCCCGGAGTGCTTCATTTACCAAATAGGCGATTTGATCAGACTTGATTCGAACATCTTTCAACCATTCGCGCGCAAGGATGATTTGCGTTTTGAGGGTATCAATGTCGTCTATATACTGGTTTAGAAACTCTTGAGGGGACTCAGCATATTGAATGGCTTGATTAACCGCGGAAACTCGCAAGTCTAGACCTAAGACTTCATCGGCAGAAAGGGCGATCGCAATTCGATCTAGCAAATGGTCACGCAACTCTCCTTCTTCGGGGTTATAGGTCGCAATCAGCAATGGCTTGCAGGGATGGTGAAAGCTGATGCCCTCACGTTCAATTTGGTTGCGTCCATCGGTAATCACCGATAGCAGTAGATTTGAAATTTGGGTGTCGAGCAGATTAATTTCATCGACGTACAAAATACCCCGATGCGCTTCAGCCAAGAGCCCCGGTTGGAATACAGTTTTTCCTTGTTTGACCGACTGGCTCACATCGACAGAACCTAGCAATCGATCTTCTGTGACTCCTAGAGGGATTTGGATAAAAGGGGCTGGAATAATTTGGGTTGGAGGAAGGTTAGAAGATTCAAGATTTTCGAATCTTTGACGGGTTTCATCATCCCATTCGCCGGGCTGATTTGGGTCACAGTTACAGCACGATCCTTCGACAACCTCGATCGGGGGTAGTAGCGCATGGAGAGCCCTTGCCATGACTGACTTTGCCGTGCCTCGTCGTCCGGCAATCACGACGCCGCCCAAGCCTGGATCGATGGCAGCAAGCACAAGCGCCAGTTTGATGGCTTCTTGCCCAACCACTGCCGTTAGCGGAAACGCGGTCGGAATCAGTGGATAATCGAGAGCAGTCATAGTGTTACGCAGTTCATTAATGCACGACAGTCCCCGATTTCAGGATACCGGAAATTGCTCCGTAACGTGTTGCGGCGATCGCCCGTTATTCCACCCAACTGATTGGATGACGGGCGATCGCCTAGAAGCTACACTCCATTATCATTGAAAACTAATCCACGAATTTGAAGCCGGACTGCATGACGATAGCTTTGATCAGTCCGGGCATCCTCTGAAACTCGATTCGCTTGGATGCCCGCTTCGATCACATCATCGACAGTGATTTGCCGAGTGTGAAGCTCATCAAGCAGGCGACCATAGCGAGGAATTCCCTGCTCCGTAAGATAGCCCTGATAGGCTAGATAAACCAGATCAGCAGGATTGGCACCGACGACGTTAGCTCTAGCAGTCGTCGCTGTCAACGTCGATGCTGCTGACATGAGAAGTGCTACTCCAACAATCAATAGACGTTTCATGATAGACCTCCTTGCAAAGTGTCTAGTTGTAGCGGATTCACTCTGCTTATCTATCTTGAGTATGAAGTACCACCCTGAATCTAACCTGATTGAATTCTTAGGAGTTCCTAAGAATTCAATGAGTGTTTGCTGACTATCCATCAACAGGGCTTACGAGTTTGGCTTCTTAAATTTCACCCATGTGAGGAACTTTTAATCCGATGCCTCTAGGATAGAAGACCAAACCATCGTGAATTGCATCAGTCCTGATCAAGAGTCATCTGATCCCGATGGCACTGACGGAGACTGAATGTCTGGAACTTGAGGGACATCTGTCCCAGTGCCCGATGTCGCTGACGTTTCAGAGGTGACTCCCGGTGAGGACGATGACGAATCGGTTTCTAACTCTGGAACGTCTAATTGAGTCGTATCGGTTGATGGAATTGGCTCATCGGTGACTTCATCGCCTGACGTCTGAGATGTGTCTGGCTCAGGTAATTCAAGCTGAGTGCCCTCCGTTGATGGCATTACTTCTTGCCCCATTCCCTCTTGCATGGATGCGTCGTCTGACGCCTCTGGAGAGACATCAATAGTAGAACCTGGCGCTGAAGACGGAGATGCAGGAATGGACACCGGTGATTCATTCGATGAATCGGGAGCCTGCTGAGTGACTGCCGGATCAGCAGGCTGTTCAAACCCTAAGGATCGTGGATTAAATAAGCTGTAATTCCACCTTCTGCATCTGTAAGCTAGAGAAGTAGACGATGAGCCGGAAAACCAATGCGCCCCTACCCTGCTCCCATTGAAGCTCAAATGCAACGGTA